>NZ_JBHJVQ010000003.1:0-572091 GCF_042263835.1 Streptomyces sp. NPDC056128
GTTGATAGGCCGGATCTGGAAGCACCGCAAGGTGTGGAGGTGACCGGTACTAATAGGCCGAGGGCTTGTCCTCAGTTGCTCGCGTCCACTGTGTTGGTTCTGAAACCACGAACAACCCGCTCCCGGTCACAGGGGCGGCTGGTTGTCTGTTTCATAGTGTTTCGGTGGTCATAGCGTAGGGGAAACGCCCGGTTACATTCCGAACCCGGAAGCTAAGCCTTACAGCGCCGATGGTACTGCAGGGGGGACCCTGTGGGAGAGTAGGACGCCGCCGAACAATCATTGTATGAAAGCCCCGCACGGGGAACGGTGCGGGGCTTTCTGCGTTTAGGGTCTTTCCATGCGCTACGACCTGGTTATCTTCGACAACGACGGCGTCCTCGTCGACAGTGAGCCGATCTCCAATCGGCTGCTGGCCGGCTATCTGACGGAGCTGGGCCACCCGACGTCGTACGACGACTCCATTCGGGACTACATGGGCTCCGCGATGCACCGGATCCATGAACTCATCTTGGAGCGGACGGGTCGGCGGCTGCCCGGGGACTTCGACGACGTGTTCCACGGGCGGGTCTTCGCCGCCTTCGAGCAGGAGCTGGAGCCCGTGCCCGGGGCCGTCGGAGTGCTGGAGAAGCTTGCCGCGGACGGGGTGGCGTACTGCGTGGCCTCGTCCGGGAGCCATGAGCGGATTCGGGTCGGGCACCGGAAGACCGGGCTGGACCGGTGGTTCGACGACGAGCGGATCTTCAGTTCGCAGGACGTGGGGCGGGGGAAGCCGGCGCCGGATCTGTTCCTGCACGCGGCGGAGCGGATGGGGGTGGCGCCGGAGCGGTGTGTCGTGATCGAGGACAGTCCACTGGGCGTACGCGCCGCCGTCGCCGCCGGGATGGACGTGTACGGGTTCACCGCGATGACCCCGGCCTCGAAGCTGACCGGAGCCGGGCGGCTGTTCGGCGACATGGGGGAGCTGGCCGACCTGCTGGCGGGCTGACATCTTCCGTGAAGCTGAGGGGAATTCATCTTTGGCTGGATCTACCCACGGGTAGGCCGGGGCCCTACGCTCGCCGCCATGACTGATGTGCTGCGGCGCGGTAGGGCTTCGCTCGCGTTCGGTTTCTTCGCCCAGGGCGTCGCCTTCGCCCTGCTGGTGACCCGGATTCCGGCCATTCAGGACCGGTACGGCGTCTCCGACGCGCTGCTGCCGGTGTTCCTCGCCGCGGTGCCGATCCTGGCCGGCGCCGGGAGTGTGGCGACCGAGCGTCTGGTGCGCCGGGTGCGGCCGAGCCGGGTGCTCCGCTGGTCCCAGCCGGTGGTGCTGCTGTCCCTGCTCGGCGTCGGGGCGGGGGACCGGATGGTGGTGCTGGCCGTGGCGCTGGGCGTCTTCGGGCTGGCCGTGGGAGCGCTGGACGCGTCGATGAACATGCTCGGGGTCAGTCTGCAACGGGCGTACGCGCGCAGCATCATGCTCGGGTTCCACGCGGCGTACAGCCTCGGCGGGATTCTCGGGGCCTCGCTGGCGTGGGTGGGGGCGCACTGGGATCTGGCGCTGTGGGTGTCGTATCTGCCGGTCGTCGTCCTGCTGTTGCCGGCCGCGCTGGTGGGGAGCCGGTGGTACGTCGACGGGGATCGGAGTGGAGCGGCGCGGGCGGCTGGGCCGGGCGGGGGCGGTGCGGGGATCGGCTTCAAGCTGCTGCTGCCGCTGTGTCTGGTGATGACGTTCGCGTACATCGGGGACTCGACCGTCTCCAACTGGAGTGCGAAGTACCTCCAGGACGTGCTGGGGAGTTCGGAGCAGCTCGCGACCGTGCCGTACAACGTGTACATGGTGACCACGCTGGTCGGGCGGGCGGTCGGGGACTTCGGGGTGCGGCGGTTCGGGGCCGTGGCGGTGGTGCGGAGCGGGTCGGTCGTCGCGGCGGTGGGGTTCGCGGTGGTGGCGGGGGCGCCGGGGGCCTGGGTGGGGATGCTCGGGTTCACGCTGCTGGGGCTGGGGTTGTGTGTGCTGGTGCCGCAGACGTTCGCCGCGGCGGGGCGGCTCGCCACCGAGAAGTACGGTCCCGGGGCGTCGGACGCGGCGGTGGCGCGGCTCAACGTGTTCAACTACGTCGGCTTCCTGATCGGTTCGCCGTTGGTGGGAGCGCTCGGGGACGCCTGGAGCTACCGCGGGGCGATGCTCGTACCGATGGTGTTGGTGCTGGTGACGGTCGTGTACGCCCGGTCGTTCGAGACTCAACCGGACCGATACGGTGGCGGGCATGAGCGGCCGCGCACAGCTGATGTGGGACGAGGCAGTAACGGGCTATGACTTCGGGCCGGAGCATCCGATGGATCCGGTCCGGCTGGCCCTGACGCGAAGTCTGGTCGGTGCCCTCGGGCTCGACCGGGAGGTGGAGGTCGTCGCGGCGCGGTCGGCCGGCGAGTCAACGCTGCGGCTCGTGCACCGGCAGGACTACATCGACGCGGTGAAGGCGGCGTCGGTGGATCCGGGCGCGGCGGACATGTCGTACGGGCTGGGGACCATCGACGACCCCGCCTTCGCTGGGATGCACGAGGTGTCGGCGCTGATCGCCGGGCAGTCGGTGGGTGCGGCGGAGTCGGTCTGGCGCGGCCAGGTGCTGCACGCGGTGAACTTCGCGGGCGGGCTGCACCACGCGATGCCGGGCGCGGCCTCCGGGTTCTGCGTCTACAACGACGCGGCGCTGGCGATCGCGCGGCTGCTGGAGCTGGGGGCCGAGCGGGTCGCGTACGTCGATGTGGACGTGCACCACGGGGACGGGGTGCAGGCGGCGTTCTGGGAGGACCCGCGCGTTCTGACGGTGTCGCTGCACGAGCATCCGCGGACGCTGTTCCCGCAGACCGGGTGGCCCGAGGAGACGGGCGCGGAGTGCGCCGAGGGGTCGGCGGTGAACATCGCCCTGCCGGCGGGGACGGGGGACGCGGGGTGGGTGCGGGCGTTCCACGCGGTGGTGCCGGAGGTGCTCGCGGACTTCCGGCCGCAGGTGCTGGTGACGCAGCACGGGGCGGACACGCACTTCGAGGATCCGCTGGCGCATCTCGCGGTGTCGCTGGACGCGCAGCGGGCGGTGCAGGTGGCGTGCCACGAGCTGGCGCACGAGTACGCCGGGGGGCGGTGGGTGGCCCTGGGTGGGGGCGGGTACGCCGTGGTGGATGTGGTGCCTCGGTCGTGGGCGCATCTGGTGGGGATCGCGGCGGGGCGGCCGGTGGAGCCGGAGACGGTGATTCCGGAGGGGTGGCGGCAGGAGGTGTTCGCGCGGACGCGGCAGTTGGGGCCGGTGCGGATGACTGATGGGCGGTGGCCGGTGGGGTGGGCGTCGTGGGAGGAGGGGTACGACCCCGGGGATCGGTTGGATCAGGCGGTGGTGGCAGCTCGGCGGGCGGTGTTTCCGTTGCGGGGGTTGTTGGCGTGACGGGGGTTGGTACGGGGGTTCGTTGATCGGTGGGCCTGCGTCGGTGTGGGCCGGGGGTGGGTGTCGCGGGCCGGCGCTGGCCGGGTGCCGCTGCGCCCACCCGTGCCGCCCCAGCGGCACGATTGCCCGCAGCTAGGAGGCTGTGGGGTTACGCCGACCGTGCGTAGTTTCGGGGTTCCTCGGTTCCCGGCGCGGCGGACCCGGCAGCATCGGGTGGGTGGTGACGCGTGGGGCTCTTCGGGCTCATTTGGTGGAGGTGCGGCTTGCCGGGGTGGTGGCGACTGCTCGGGAGGTGAGTCTGCGGAGTTACCGGCTGTTCGCCGCGCGGGATCCCCGGGTGCTGATCGGGATCGACCCGGTGGGGGACTGGGGGCACCGGGAACTGGTCGCCTTGATGGCGGAGAGGTGTGGGGTCTCGGCCGATCCGCGGGATACTTCGGGCCAGGACGTGATCGACCCCGAGCGGACCCTCGCGGCGCTGGACGCCTTCGCGGGCAGGCTCGCCGCCGTCGCTCAGCGTCGTGGCCCGGTCCTCCTCGGCACCGGGCATCCGCATCGACTGCTCGGTTTCTACGCCGCCTTGGCCGAGGCGTTGTCGGCGGCGGGATGTACTGTCCTCACCCCGGCGCAGGGTCGCTGTGTCGACATAACGACCCGGTTCGGTCTACGCACGTACCGCCTCGACTACGTCCGGGGCGTCGCCCTGCTGCGAGCGGACGGCGGCGGTCGCGCCTGTGGTGAGCCGGGCGCACACACCCACTCGCCGCTCCCGGTTCGTACCGCGCTGGCCGCCGCGGCCGAGGCGGGCGGGCCGCTGCCCGAGTTGGTGATCGGCGATCACGGGTGGGTCTGCGGAGCAGGTCAGCTGGGGTTCGAGGCCATCGGGCCGGCCGATACGGACGATCCCGCGCTCTTCGTCGGGGAGGCCGAGGGGTTCGTGTCCGTCGTCGTTCCACTTGATGACGCTGTGCGCTCCGAGTACTACAGACCGCTCACCCGCTACGTACTCAAACGGGCGTGTCTGTCACGGTAGGGAAGCGATGGGTGCACCTCTTCCCCATTCGCATCACCCGCCCCTACATTGGGGAGTGAGCACGCAGCGACGAAGAGTCACCGGAAGGGGAAGCCGGTGGCCGTCGAGTGCGGAAGGTTCAGGTGTGTCATGGCTGCAGCTGGCGAAAGGCCTCTGAACGAGGTTCAGTTCCTTACCGTGGCGGAAGTCGCCTCGGTGATGCGCGTGTCCAAGATGACCGTGTACCGGTTGGTGCACAGCGGTCATCTGCCCGCGATCCGGGTGGGACGGTCGTTCCGCGTCCCGGAGCAAGCGGTTCACGAGTACCTCCGCGAGAGCTACGTGGGGGTGGAAACGGCCTGACGGCCTCGATTACGACCTCAGCGCTCGGGCGGGTAGGCTGGCCCCTCGTAGGTCGTGTGGGCCCATGGCGCTCACCAACCGAGTGATGAGAAGTGAGCGAGGGTAGTCGTGGGCTCTGTTATCAAGAAGCGGCGCAAGCGGATGGCCAAGAAGAAGCACCGCAAGCTGCTCAAGCGCACGCGCGTTCAGCGTCGCAACAAGAAGTAAGCGACGCTGCGCCGTCAGCGTGTCCTGTGGCCCCCCACCGCCTCCGGTGGGGGGCCACAGTCGTATTCCGGTATCCCGGGTACCCGGCGCGGGACGGGACCGCGATTTCTCGTCACCTGCTGCATCCGGCGGTCATCACAGCGCAACACCGACCGGCTAAGTTGGCCGGCGGGCGGGGAACGCGGCAGGGTACGCAGTAGGGCGGAAGGAAGGCGCTGATCTTGGGCAAGGTCGTGCTCGTGACCGGAGTGGCCCGGCAACTCGGGGGCCGGTTCGTCCGGCGTATCCAGCGTGATCCCGACGTGGACCGGGTCGTGGGCGTGGACGCCGTCCCGCCGGAGCACCATCTGGGCGGCGCGGACTTCGTGCAGGCCGACATCCGGCAGTCGGCGATCGGCCGGGTGCTGGCCGAGACGGGTGCCGACACGGTCGTGCACATGGACGTCACGGGCACGCCGCTGGTCAGCGGCAGCCGTACGTCGGTCAAGGAGACCAACGTCATCGGCACGATGCAGCTGCTCGGTGCCTGCCAGAAGTCGCCGACCGTGCAGCGCCTGGTGGTGAAGTCCAGTACCAACGTCTACGGGTCCGCGCCGCGCGACCCGGCCGTCTGCACCGAGACCACCGCGCCCAAGTCCCTGCCCAGCGGCGGCTTCGCCAAGGACGCGGTCGAGGTCGAGGGGTATGTGCGGGGCTTCGCGCGCCGTCGGCCGGACGTGTCGGTGACCGTGCTGCGGTTCGCCAACATCCTCGGCCCGGACGCGGGTACGCCGCTCGCCTCGTACCTCGGGCTGCCGGTGCTGCCGACGGTGTTCGGGTACGACCCCCGGCTGCAGTTCGTGCACGAGGACGACGTGATCGAGGTGCTGCGGATCTCCTCGCACGAGCCGCGGCGGTCCACGCTGAACAGCGGGACCTTCAACATCGCCGGCGACGGCGTGCTGCTGCTGTCCCAGTGCTCGCGGCGGCTGGGGCGCCCCACGGTGCCGCTGCTGCTGCCGGCGGTCACCTGGGCGGGCACGCTCGTGCGTACGCTGGGGATGACGGACTTCTCCCCCGAGCAGATCCGGCTGCTCACCCACGGGCGGGTGGTGGACACCACGCAGATGCGCGAGACGCTGGGTTTTCGGCCGAAGTACACGACGGCCGGAGCGTTCGCGGACTTCGCGCGCAGCCGCGGTGCCGGGCTGCTGCCGCCGGAGGCCCTCGCGGGGGCCGTCGACCGGATCGCGGAGTTGTCCCGCCGGGACAACGGCCACCTTCCGACGCAGAGCGCCAACTGAGGAGCGCATCAACAATGGCGGACGCCAAGGTCATTCCGTTCGACGACGACCGGTCGCGGGGGAGCGGTGCGGGAGGTGCGAGCGGCGGTAACGCGGTACCGCGTCCGGCGCGGCGCCGCGGTGCGGGAAGCCGGCGCAAGGGTACGGCGGAGCCGGCGCCGGTGCGGGAGGTGCGGCCGCTGCCGGTGCGGGGCGCCGCGGAGGACGACGTCCCCGTGGAGCGGGAGCAGGACGCGGACGGCGGCCTGGAGCAGCGGATCGCGGGTGGGCTGGCCTTCCTGCGTCGCCGTCTCACCGGGGAGTACGAGGTCGACGACTTCGGGTACGACGCCGAACTGACCGACCAGGTGCTGATGTCGCTGCTGCGGCCGGTGTACGAGAAATACTTCCGGGTCGAGGTGAAGGGCGTCGAGAACATCCCGGCCGAGGGCGGTGCGCTGATCGTCGCGAACCACTCCGGGACGTTGCCGCTGGACGGGCTGATGATGCAGGTCGCCGTGCACGACCACCATCCGGCGGACCGGCATCTGCGGCTGCTGGCGGCGGACCTGGTGTTCGTGCTGCCGGTGGTCAACGAGCTGGCGCGCAAGCTGGGGCACACGCTGGCCTGCGCGGAGGACGCCGAACGGCTGCTGGCTCAGGGCGAGCTGGTCGGGGTGATGCCGGAGGGCTTCAAGGGCATCGGCAAGCCGTTCGGCGAGCGCTACAAGCTGCAGCGGTTCGGGCGGGGCGGTTTCGTCTCCACGGCCCTGCGGCAGGGGGCGCCGATCATTCCGTGCTCGATCGTCGGGGCGGAGGAGATCTACCCGATGATCGGCAACTCCAAGACCCTGGCGCGGCTGCTGGGCTTCCCGTACTTCCCGCTCACGCCGACGTTCCCGTGGCTGGGCCCGTTGGGCGCGGTCCCCCTGCCGACGAAGTGGACGATCCAGTTCGGCGAACCGATCCCGACGGACGGGTACGCGCCGGAGGCGGCGGAGGATCCGATGCTGATGTTCAACCTGACGGACCAGGTGAGGGAACAGATCCAGCACACGCTCTACAAGCTGCTGGTGCAGCGGCGGTCGGTGTTCTTCTGAGCGGCGGTGGGGTGCCCCCTGTTTCCAGGGAGCACCCCACGCGTGTCAGTCCGCGTCCTCCGCCTCGATGCCCAGGCCGGGCAGGAGGCCCGGGAGGAGGGGCGGGAGGGTGACGTCCGGCTCGGTGGGCGGCGTGTTGTCGCCCGTCGACGGGGAGGCGGGGCCGGAGTCCTCCTTGGGCGGGTCGAGCAGGCCGCCGGTGCCGCCGCCGAGGAGCCCGTCGTCCTCGCGGCCGGAGTCGGACGACTCGCTGGGACCGCGGCTGTCGGTGCGGCCGCGGTCGGACGTGCCGGAGTCGCCGGTGCCGGGGGCCGACGAGCGGTCGGTGCCGGGCGTGTCCGTGGTCGCCGGTCCTGAGCCGCCCGGACGGCCGCCGGTGCCGCGGTCCTCGTCCTGGGAGGGCGGCCGGGGCAGCATGGACTGCAGCGGGGCCACGTCGTCGTCTATGGCGTCGAACACCGACGACACCTGCTCACTGACGTCCCCCAGCTGCACGGGCAGCCGCTCGCGCAGCGCTCCCCAGGTCTCCCGATGGGAACGGGAGAAGGAGGAGAGGGCCTGCATGGGGGCCAATGAGTCGGGGTCGTGGGCGTAGGCCGCGCTGAGCAGGCGGTGTCCCTCGGCGGCGTCGTGCTGCATGCCGGAGAGGGCGCGGCGGATCTCGCCGAGCGACTCGTGGTCGAGGGGGCCGCTGCGGCCGCGCTCCATCAGCCGTCGGGCCTCGCCGAGCCGGGTCGAGGCCCGGTCCAGGTAGGCGCGGCCGCGCTCGTCGTTCCCATCGGCCAGGCCGAGGCGGAAGTCCTCTATGCCGCGCTTGAGGCCGTACAGCGAGTCGCCGGGCAGGGCGTCCGAACTGGCGGCGGCGACTCCGCCGAAGGCTCCCGCGGCCACGCTCACGCTCAGTCCGCCCGCGGTGAGGCTCTTGGCCAGCCGCGAACGGGGCCGGAACCTGCTCAGCGGGGCCGCCCGGTGGCTGCCGCGCGCCCGGCGTTGCTCCGGGACCGACGTGTCCCCCGCCCCACCGCCCGCGGTGCCCTCCTGCAGCATGGCCTCGAACGCGGCCACCAGCTGGGCCCGCTGGACGACCTTGACCTCGGGATCCAGCTGCGGCCGGGGCAGCGTCTCCAGACCCTGCGCGAGGGTCACCAGGTGACCCTGCTCGGTCGGATCCGCGGTGGCCCCGGCGGTCGCCGGTCCTCCGGACTGCTCGGCGGCCGTCCCGGGATCGGACTGCTCCTCCAGAGCCTGGGCGAAGGCGTTCGCCCGCCGGTGTGCCGATACGTTCGCGATCACTGGCGGCACCTCCTCTCGTCATGACGGTCGACTCCCCAGGGGGTCCTGAGGGTTGCACGCCCCGATCGGAACCATCCGATCGGGTGATCGGAGTCGGCCGGGGAGTGACCACAGGGAGCCTGCATCCCGCACAACGAGCGGCGCGGCACTTGGGTTACGGACGGTGGATGATCGGACCGCTGTCCCAACCGACTTTCACCGATGGTGATTTGAAAAACGCGGAGGGTCAGCGGGCGTCTTCCGGGAGCAGCCGCGCGAGGGTGCGCACGGCGCGGTACTGGAGCGTCTTGATGGCGCCCTCGTTCTTGCCCATGACGCGGGCGGTCTCGGCGACCGAGAGGCCCTGCAGGAAGCGCAGCGTGACGCACTCCTGCTGCTGCGGGTTGAGCCGTCGTACCGCCTCCAGCAGGGCGGCGTTGGAGAGCGACTCGAGGACGGAGTCCTCGGGGGACCGCTCGACCTCGTTGGCGTCGAGCATCTCGCCGGTGGTGACCTCCAGCCGGAAGCGGCTGGACTTGAAGTGGTCGGCGACCAGGTTGCGGGCGATGGTCACCAGCCAGGCGCCGAAGTCACGGCCCTGCCAGGTGAAGGTGCCGATGCGCCGCAGGGCCCGCAGAAAGGTCTCGCTGGTGAGGTCCTCGGCGGTCGCCTTGCCGCCCACGCGGTAGTAGATGTAGCGGTAGACGGTGTCGCTGTACTGGTCGTAGAGCCGGCCGAAGGCGTCGGCCTCACCGGCCTGGGCCCGTTCGACCAGGTCCATCATGCGGGCGCTGTCGCTGTCCGCGGCGGGGCGGCGGTGGGTGGTGGCGGCGGTCCCGGACGAGGACGACCGCGCGCGTCTGCCGACGGCGGCGCTCCCTTCGGCCAGTGCGTAGCACGGACCGGCGGGCGCGGCGGCGGCGGCGAGGGCGGAGACGGCGGGGACGGCATACGCGGTGGGGACGAAGCCGCGCAACAGGTCTTGGGCTGATTTGACCGTTGCGCGCAGCGTAGCCAGGCCCGAGGCGTCAACCCCGACGTGTGGGTACACGGGACTCCCAGAGGCAGAGCTTCCATCACGTGCAGTTCGGAACCTGTCACCCGTCGTAGCGAAGGTGGGGTACCGGAATGCGTCTGAGGAGAATAACGCTTCGTGCAGGCACTGCTACGCCCAGTTGCTCAAATCATCGATTACGTCGCTTCTGTGCCCGATTGACGCTCGATCGGATGCGGCAGAGTGATCAGTAAATGACCGAAACGGTTCGGGTTCCTTGTTGCTACAGAGCGTGTTGTGGCCGATGTGAGGAAGTGTGAGGAACCGGGACTGGAGACGGCGTCCCGCGGGTACGTCACATGGCTTGGGTCAACGGCGGCGGCGGTGCAGCGCGATGGCCGCCGCGGTGCCGCCCGCCACCGCGCCGACGCCCGCGGCCGCGGGGATGCCGACCTTGGCCGCCTTGCGGCCGGTGCGGTAGTCGCGCAGGCGCCACTCCAGCTCCCGGGCGTGCTTGCGCAGCTTGGAGTCGGGGTTGATCGCGTACGGGTGTCCGACCAGCGACAGCATCGGGATGTCGTTGTGCGAGTCGCTGTAGGCGGCGCAGCGGGACAGGTCCAGGCACTCCGCCGCGGCCAGCGCCCGTACCGCCTCGGCCTTCGCCGGGCCGTGCAGGGGCTCGCCGACCAGCTTGCCGGTGTAGACGCCGCCGATGGACTCAGCCACCGTGCCGAGCGCGCCGGTCAGGCCGAGGCGGCGGGCGATCACCTGGGCGATCTCCACCGGGGCCGCCGTGACCAGCCAGACCTTCTGTCCGGCGTCGAGGTGGGCCTGGGCGAGGGCGCGGGTGCCGGGCCAGATCCGCTCGGCCATGTACTCGTCGTAGATCTCCTCGCCGATCGACTTCAGCTCGGAGACGCGGTGGCCCTTGACGATCGACAGCGCGGAGTCGCGGGCGTCCTGCATGTGCTCCGGGTCCTCGAGCCCGGCCAGCCGGAAGTACGCCTGCTGCCAGGCGAACCGGGCGAGGTCGCGGGTCTCGAAGAACTTCCGCTTGTACAGGCCCCGGCCGAAGTGGAAGATCGCGGCGCCCTGCATCACGGTGTTGTCGAGGTCGAAGAAGGCCGCCGCCCGGTCGTCGCCGTGGACCGGGAACTCCGGTTCCGCGCCGGAGTCGGGCGCGGTCTCCGGTGCGGACCGCGCGGACTTGCGGGCTGCCTCCGCCGAAGCCTCGCCTGCCAACACACTCCGCGCCGTGGCGGAGCGCCTACGGGGAGAGAGCCATCCGAGAGCGGCCATGCCCGTGAGCATAGCCAGTTTGTTCGGAGGCTTCGGAGTCGAGAGGTTCGCACGCTGTGAACTCTGGACGACCGGGTCGTTAAAGGGCGCGGGAGAATGGCCGGCATGAGTCCCCTCTTCCGCCGAAAGCCCGCGCAGGCCCCGCAGCCCCCGCAGACCCCGGGGGCCCCGCACTCCGCCCAGTCCCCTGAGCATTCCGAGAACCATCTCGTCACCCTCATCCGCAAACCCGGCTGTCATCTGTGTGATGACGCACAGCTCGTCGTGGAGAAGGTCTGCGCCGACCTGGGTGTCCCCTGGGAGGGGAAGGACATCACCCAGGACCGCCAACTCCACGACCAGTACTGGGAGCAGATCCCGGTCGTCCTGGTCGACGGCAGGCAGCACACCTTCTGGCGTGTGAACGAGGAACGGCTGCGCAAGGCACTGACCGACCAGTCCAAGTAGTCCGTATGGTCGCTTAGGATCGATGGTGACCAGGTCTCGGGGGCGTTGATCGTGAGGAGCGTGTACGGCTTTGCCCCCGATGAGTGAGGAACGAGGGTGCGTGTGCGCCGGTTCCCGTCCCGTGCGCCGGGGGCGCGTGACCCCGGTCACGTTGGCCGGGCAAATCGGACACCATCTTTGTGCACGCGTTCACAAAGACATAGCCTGCATTCGACGGGGCGGTCATGTAGGGACGTATGACCGCCTACAGCCCCGCTCTACCCGCAGGAGCACCGTGGCAACTGGCCGAACACACCGACCGGCGACCCGCAGCCGAGGGATTCCCGAGGCCACCGTCGCCAGGCTTCCGCTGTACCTCCGCGCCCTCACCGCGCTCTCCGAGCGTTCGGTGCCCACGGTCTCCTCCGAGGAGCTGGCGGCCGCGGCCGGGGTCAACTCCGCGAAGCTCCGCAAGGACTTCTCCTACCTCGGCTCCTACGGGACCCGGGGCGTCGGGTACGACGTCGAGTATCTCGTCTACCAGATCTCCCGTGAACTCGGCCTCACCCAGGACTGGCCGGTTGTGATCGTCGGAATCGGTAACCTCGGTGCCGCCCTCGCCAACTACGGCGGGTTCGCCTCCCGCGGATTCCGGGTCGCCGCGCTCATCGACGCCGATCCGGGGATGGCCGGAAAGCCCGTGGCCGGCATCCCGGTGCAGCACACGGACGAGCTGGAGAAGATCATCGACGACGACGGTGTGTCGATCGGCGTGATCGCGACCCCCGCCGGCGCCGCCCAGCAGGTCTGCGACCGGCTCGTGGCCGCCGGTGTCACCTCCATCCTGAACTTCGCGCCGACCGTGCTGAACGTCCCCGAGGGCGTCGACGTGCGCAAGGTCGACCTCTCCATCGAGCTGCAGATCCTCGCCTTCCACGAGCAGCGGAAGGCCGGCGAGGAGGCCGCGGCCGACGGCGTCGCACCGCCCTCCGTCGCCCGCAAGCAGCGCCCCACCGACCAGGGACCCGACGGGGACGTACCCGCCGTGATGCCGGCATGAGTCTCCTCGTCGTCGGGCTGAGCCACCGCAGCGCCCCCGTGAGCGTCCTGGAGCGGGCGTCGCTCGGTGAGGACGCGCAGCTCAAGCTGTTGCAGGACACGGTCGCCGCAGAGCCGGCCGCCGAGGCCGCGGTGCTGGCCACCTGCAACCGCATCGAGCTGTACGCCGACGTGGACAAGTTCCACGCCGGTGTCGCCGAGCTGTCCACGCTGCTCGCCCAGCACAGCGGGGTCGGCCTGGAGGAGCTCACTCCCCATCTCTACGTGCACTACGAGGACCGCGCCGTCCACCACCTGTTCTCGGTGGCCTGCGGGCTCGACTCGATGGTGGTCGGCGAGGGGCAGATCCTCGGCCAGATAAAGGACTCCCTGGCCCGCGCCCAGGACCTGCACACCGCCGGCCGGCTCCTGAACGACCTGTTCCAGCAGGCCCTCAGGGTCGGCAAGCGCGCCCACTCCGAGACCGGCATCGACCGCGCCGGGCAGTCCCTGGTCACCTTCGGCCTGGAGCAGCTGTCCGCGGGGGCCGACCCCCAGACCTGGGCGCAGGGCAAGAAGGCCCTGGTCATCGGCGCCGGCTCGATGTCGTCGCTGGCCGCCGCGACGCTGGCCCGGGCCGGGGTCGCCGAGATCGTGGTCGCCAACCGCACCTTCGAGCGTGCCGAGCGCCTCGCACAGATCCTCTCCGAGGGCGACGACACGGACGTGCTGGCCCGCGCGGTACCGATGGACTCGGTGCCGTTCGAGCTGACACGTGCCGACGTGGCCGTCTCCTGCACCGGCGCGACCGGTCTCGTCCTCACGGCCGACTCCGTCGCCGCGACGGTGGAGGGCCGTACCGGCGCCCCCGCCGCCGAGGCCGGCCCCACCCCCGTACGCGACGAGCCGCAGGGCGCCGAAGCGCCGCTGCCGTCGGCGGGCGCCGGTGGCGACGAGAACTGTCCGCTCGACCTGTCCGCCGTGCCGACCGGCTTCTCCGTCATGGGGGAGGCCGCCGTGGCGGGCATGGACGCGGCGACGCTGGAGCAGCACGGGGCCTGGGCCGCGGGCGGTGCCGCGGTGGACCGCTCGCGCGAGTCCGGGCGGCCGGGGCCGGAGGCGGACGCCGAGCTGATCGGCGCGCTCGCCGCGACCGCCGCGAGCGTCGGCCGGATCCCCGAGCGCCGCCGGCCCGAGCCGGTCGCCGAGGTGCCGCGCCCGCAGCCCGTGCTCTTCCTCCTCGACCTCGCCATGCCGCGCGACATCGACGCCGCCGTGCACCGGCTGGCCGGGGTGCGCCTGGTCGACATCGAGTCCCTCGCCGACGCCTCCGCCGACGCACCGATGGCCGCCGACGTCGACATGGTCCGCCGCATCGTCGCCGACGAGGTCGCGGCCTTCGGCGCCGCCCAGCGCGCCGCGCACATCACGCCCACCGTGGTCGCGCTGCGCAGCATGGCCGCCGAGGTGGTGGCCGGTGAGATCGCCCGCCTCGAAGGGCGGCTGCCCGGCCTCGACGGCAAGCACCGCGCCGAGATCACCCAGACCGTCAAGCGTGTGGTCGACAAGCTGCTGCACGCGCCGACGGTACGGGTCAAGCAGCTCGCGGCCGAGCCCGGCGGCGCCGGGTACGCGGACGCGCTGCGCACCCTGTTCGACCTCGACCAGGAGACGGTGGCCTCCGTCTCCCGCGCCGAGAACAGCACTGAGAAGAACCGAGGGCCGGCATGACTGAGAAGGCACTGAGGCTGGGGACGAGGCGGAGCAAGCTCGCCATGGCCCAGTCCGGGCAGGTGGCGGACGCCGTGAGCCAGGTGACCGGTCGGCCCGTTGAGCTGGTCGAGATCACCACGTACGGGGACGTCTCGCGGGAACAGCTGGCGCAGATCGGCGGCACGGGCGTGTTCGTCGCGGCGCTGCGCGACGCGCTGCTGCGGGGCGAGGTGGACTTCGCGGTTCACTCGCTTAAGGACCTCCCCACCGCGCAGCACGAGGGCCTGGTGGTGGCCGCCGTACCGGAGCGCGAGGACCCGCGGGACGTGGTCGTCGCCCGGGACGCGCGCAAGCTGACCGACCTCCCGCGCGGGGCGCGCATAGGCACCGGCGCACCGCGCCGCATGGCCCAGCTCAACGCGTACGCCCGTACCCACGGGATGGAGATCGAGACGGTCCCGATCCGGGGCAACGTCGACACCCGCATCGGATACGTCCGCAGCGGTGAGCTGGACGCCGTCGTGCTGGCCGCCGCCGGACTGAACCGGGTGGGCCGCAGCGACGAGGTGACCGACTTCCTGTCGGTCGACACGGTTCTGCCCGCCCCCGGCCAGGGGGCACTGGCGATCGAGTGCGCGGCGGACAACGCCTCGCTGATCGCCGCGCTCGGCGAACTCGACGACCCGTTCACGCGGGTCGCCGTAACGGCCGAGCGGTCACTGCTCGCCGCCCTGGAGGCCGGCTGCAGCGCCCCTGTGGGCGCCTTGGCCGACCTTCTGGCCGACGGGCAGACTGTCAAGGAAATGCGCCTGCGCGGCGTCGTCGGCACGACCGACGGCTCGACGCTGGTGCAGCTGTCCACCACCGGTCCCGTGCCCGAGACGCACGAGGCGGCGCTGGCATTCGGTCGCGAACTCGCCACCGAGATGCTCGCCCAGGGCGCGGCCGGTCTGATGGGGGAGCGAGCACATTGAGCCCCACCGCCTTTCCCGCCGGTCCGGAGCACGGGCACGTCACCTTCCTCGGTGCCGGACCCGGAGATCCGGGACTGCTGACTCTGCGCGCCGTGGAGGCGCTGGCGCACGCGGACGTCCTCGTCGCCGAGCACGAGGTGCTCGACGTCGTACGTACGCACGCGCGGCAGGGCGTGTCCGAAGTGCACACGGATGCCGAACCGTCGGATCCGGGCACAGGAGCGCCCCAACTGAAGGTAGTTGACGGAGCGTCAACGACCTCGGGCGTCCCCGCTGTGCGGGATGCCGCACATCTTGTCATGGAGGCCGCGCGGGGCGGCAGGCGGGTCGTGCGTGCGGTGACCGGGGACCCCGGGCTCGACGCGTACGCCGCCGAGGAGATGCTGGCGTGCGCCGCGGCCGGGGTGCCCTTCGAGGTGGTCCCCGGTATCGCGAACGCCGTCGGTGTGCCCGCGTACGCCGGTGTGCCGCTGCGTGACGCCGAGGGCGCCGACGTGCGGTTCGTGGACGCCCGTACGGCCTCCGGCCGCTGCTGGACCGAGGTCGGTGCCTCGGACGGCACGGTCGTGGTCTCGACGACGCTGGACTCGGTGGCCGCGGCCGCCGGCGAGCTGGTGTCGGCGGGCCGCAAGCCGGACACGCCGCTGACGGTGACGATCGCCGGTACGACGACCAGGCAGCGCACCTGGACCGCGACGCTGGGCACGGTCGCGCAGACGCTGAAGCAGGCGAAGGTGCTGCCGTCCCCGGACGGTGGCCGCCCGGTGATAGCCGTGGTCGGCGAGCGTTCCGCCGCCGCCCGGCGCGACCAGTTGTCGTGGTTCGAGTCCAAGCCGCTGTTCGGCTGGAAGGTCCTCGTGCCGCGGACGAAGGAGCAGGCGGCGTCGCTCTCCGACCAGCTGACGTCCTACGGCGCCGTGCCGCACGAGGTCCCGACCATCGCGGTGGAGCCGCCGCGCACCCCGCAGCAGATGGAGCGGGCGGTCAAGGGCCTGGTCACGGGCCGCTACGAGTGGATCGCGTTCACCTCGGTCAACGCGGTGAAGGCGGTCCGGGAGAAGTTCGAGGAGTACGGGCTCGACGCCCGTGCCTTCGCCGGGATCAAGGTCGCCGCGGTGGGCGAGCAGACGGCCAACGCCCTGATCGCCTTCGGCGTGAAGCCGGACCTGGTGCCGAGCGGCGAGCAGTCGGCGGCCGGTCTCCTGGAGGACTGGCCCCCCTACGACCCGGTCTTCGACCCCATCGACCGCGTCTTCCTCCCCCGCGCCGACATCGCCACGGAGACCCTGGTCGCCGGGCTGATCGAGCTGGGCTGGGAGGTCGACGACGTCACGGCCTACCGCACGGTGCGCGCCTCGCCGCCGCCGGCCACCACCCGGGAGGCGATCAAGGGCGGCGGCTTCGACGCGGTGCTCTTCACGTCGTCGTCCACGGTCCGCAACCTGGTCGGCATCGCGGGCAAGCCGCACAACGTCACGGTGATCGCGTGTATCGGCCCGGCGACGGCCAAGACGGCCGAGGAGCACGGCCTGCGGGTCGACGTCATGGCTCCGGAGCCGTCGGTGCTGAAGCTGGCGGAGGCCCTGGCCGACTTCGGCGCCCGGCGCCGCGCGGCGGCCGTGGAGGCCGGCGACCCGGTGACCCGGCCGAGCGAACGGCGGCCGGGGGCGCGCAGACGGCGGTCTTCAACGTAGCGGTCGTCGAAGCCCAGGGCCACATGGACACAACCGAACAAGCGAGTAGCCCCGCCATCCACAGAGATGGCGGGGCTGTTTGTTCTCCGGCGGAGGGCGGCACTTTTCAAGCCTTAAAAATCACCAGGTAACTTCTGAGAAGCGGGCTTCTCAAAGGTTTGTAGCTCGAAAGCGTTGACCATGAGGCTTGACGCCTACTACTGTGTTTAGTGGTGCCGCAGTCATGGTGATGTCGGCTCAAACCGCTCTGCGTCCAGAAGCAGTTGTGCCCTCGAGTCCGCCTGATACCGGCGGGCGGACTCGAGGGTCACAACCAAGCACTGCCAAGGGCTGTATGCGAAGCAGTGACAGTTATCCAAGGCTTACTCGACAGACCCTAGCACGGGCGGGTCACGGGGGAAAGGGCGTGTGATGACGCTGAGTGCGCGAGGGGTGAATGAAGACGACCGGTTAATCGAGGTCATCTCTCCGGAACGGTTCCAGCCGTTCTTGCACCGGTGCGGCGGTGATCGCACCCGGGCCCTGCGGCTCTACGCCTGGGACTCGGAGGCGGCCAGGGCGCTGCAGAGCCCCCTGCGCGACCTCGAGGTGAGCCTGCGCAACCGGCTCCACCGTCAGCTCGCGGGGCGTCACGGAAGGGAGGACTGGTGGGACCTTCCGAGGGCCCGGCCCAACTACAAGGGGCAGGACATGCTGGACCGGGCTCGGGAGACTCTGGAGGACAGGCTTCCGTACCGTCCGTTCGGACCGTGCGACATCGTGGCGCAGCTGTCGTTCGGTTTCTGGGTCAGCCTCCTGGGACGCGGAGGTGGCGACAACTACGAGATGAAGTACTGGTACCCGTCGCTCCGCCACCTTTTCCGTGAGCATCGCGGCGGGCGGCCCGACCTATACAAGAAGCTCCAGTTCATGCTCACGCTGCGGAACCGGATCGCCCACCACGAGTGCATCTTCCAGCGGCACCTGGAGGAGGACCTGAAGACCGCGCTGACGCTGCTGCGGTACGTCTCGCCGGAGATGGCCGACCGCCACGAGAAGTACGGGCAGGCCCCGGAGGTACTGGCGCGCAGGAGTGCGGTGCTGTCGGGCAAGGAGCCCATGCGGTTGTGAGGCCGTGGGTGCCCGTGGCGAAAGCCGCTACGGACGGGAAGGGAATCGGATGGGAGCGGGAATGACCACGCGCACGCGGGAAGAGGCGGACGCGGCGTCGCTGGTCTCGCTGGGCGAGATCAAGGAGCTCGCCGAGGTCGGCCGGCCCACGGTCAGCAACTGGCGGCGCAGGTTCGCCAGGGGAGCCGTCCAGTCGGGCGGTGTCAGGCGCCCTCCCTTCCCCGATCCGGTGGGAGGCAGCGACAGCAGGCCTCTTTTCGACGCCGAGGAGGTGGCGTCCTGGCTGGACCTACGCCCGATCCCGGACGCCGAGCCCGGGGAAGACGGAACGCTCCCCACCTACGGTGACCGGTTCCGGCGAGGTCTGCGGCTGCGTGGACTGGTGGCCCTGCGGCACGAACTGGGCTCGGCGGAGCGAGTCGTCGTTGACGCACTGGCTGTGTGTGCCGCGGCAAGCGAGGGAACCGACCGGTACCCCGAGGCATTGCCCATTGGCCTGCTGGAGGACGCGGAAGCCGCCGATTCCCGCGTCGTGGGCGTCGTCCGGAACCTCGTCGGGGAACTCGGCTCGCCCGGTGCCGCCGCCGACACGGTGCTGAGCCTGGCCGAACGCCTGGAGTCGGACCTCGTCACGGACGCGACTCCCGCCGCCGTCGCGGAACTGATCAGCGCCCTTGCCGGTCCGGTGGACACCCCGGGGTCCGGCCCGGACCGTCCGACTCTGATCGATCTGTGCGCCGGCATCGGAGAGCTGCTGTTCGCCGTGGGCGACGTCCGCGAACGCGAACACACCGTCGCGGTGGAGCCCGACGCCTTACGTCGCAAGATCATCTTTTATCGGCTCCTCGCTCACCGCCGCAACGCCGTGGACGTCTGCGCGAGCCTCGGGGAACTGGACGAACTCCGGTCCGGAGGCGTTTCGTCCGCCGATCTCGTCATCGCCGACCCGCCGTACGCCGCAGGGGAACAGGAGGGCGCAGAGACGGGACCGCTCAGCTGGGCCCTCGAAGCAGTGCGTCGCCTGAAGCCCGGCGGACGGGGCCTGGTCGTCGTCCCGACCTGGACCCTGAGCCGGCCGCGTGGCGCGACGCCCACCCCGAACGCACGGATGCGGGAGGAGTTGCTGCGCCGGGACGCGGTCGCGGCGATCGTCCAGTTGCCGCGCCGTATCCACCGGTTTCGCACAGGTGCGGAGCATGCGCTGCTCGTGCTGCGCGACGGGGCGCCGTCCGAGGACCGGGGCCGGGTGCTGCTGGTCGACGCCGACCGGATCGCCCGCCGCGTCGGGGACACCTGGCCCGCGTACGTCGCGAAGGTGCTGGAGGACGGAAGGTCACCGGTGGCCGAGGAAGCCGAGGTCTTTCCCGCGCCGGGGGCCGGCCGCACGGGAGGCGTGCTTCTCGACGGCCGGTCGGTCCTGCCCGCGCACCGGCTCGGCACGAAGGAGAAGGGCCTCGACCACTTCTCCGCCACCCTGGACGCCCGCCGCGAGGCCGCGACGGCTCTGCCTCGGCTCAGGGAATGGATCGGCGATCTCGGCGTCGCCAGGCGGGCCCCCGGCAGCGAGGTGGCTCACCGCAGGGTCGGCGACCACCTGCGGGCAGGCCAGCTCAGGCTCCTGACCGGGCACCGGATCCGCGAGTCGGACACAGGGGACGCCGGGTTGATGGTCGTCGGTCGTGAGGAGATGCTCGGCGCCCTGCCGCTCGGGCAGCGGCGGATCGCTCTGGAGGACCTGGCGGCGTACCCTCAGGCGCTGACCACGGAGCGCGGTGACGTCTTCCTGCTCACCGAGCACGGGGTGCGTACGCGGGTGGACGACGCGGGCGGATGCGTCCTGCTCGCACCCGTTCAGGGGCTGCGCATCCCGGCGTACCGCAAGTACCTCGCCGGGGAGGTGCGGCCCCGGGAGGTGTGGATGCGCCCGCACCCGCTGGCTCAGCTGCTTGCCGCCCCGCGCAACCAGCACCGCGGCAGTGGCTCGCTGGTCCGCAGGGTGAGCGTGCGGGACATGGACCTGCCCGAGCTGTCACCCGAGGAGGTCGCCGAGCTGGAGGCAGTCCTGGCCGAGACGGACCGGCAGCGCGCCGACGTACGGCGGCAACTCGCGGCACTGGACAACCTGGCCCAGCGGCTGGCGGCCGGGGTCGCCGACGGGGACCTGGCGCTGCGCCGCAGACCCGGCAGCGGCTGACGCACGGCTGGGTGAGCCGACGACAAGCACCAGAGCGCCGTCCACCACGGCGTACGACGAAGAACACCACGATCAGGAAAGAAGTGAGGCATCCGTGCCGCCACGTAAGAAGAAGACGGCTGAACCCCAGGACATGAAGAAGGTGCTCTGGGCGTCGGCGGACAAGCTCCGCGGCAGCCTGGACGCCGCCGGGTACAAGCACTTCGTTCTGGGCCTGGTCTTCCTCAAGTACGTCTCCGCCGCCATGGCCGAGAAGCGGGCCCAGCTGGAGGCCGAGCTGCGCGAGGAGGGCGGCTGGAGCGAGGAGGACATCCTCGCCACCCTGGAGGAGCGCCGCGAGTACACCGGCTCCGGCATCTTCTACGTTCCGCCGGCCGCCCGCTGGGAGAGCGTGCTGGAGCGGGCGAAGGGCACGGTGGAGGGCGACAGCGTCGGCGAGACCATCGACGCGGCGATGCGCGCCATCGAGAAGTTCAACCCCGTGCTGAACCGGACCCTGCCGAAGATCTACAACAGCGGTCAGGTCGACGAGGAGCGTCTCGCCGGCCTGGTGAAACTGCTGGACCGGCTGGTCTTCCAGGAACAGCTGGGCGACGACGGCAGGCGCAAGGGCGCGCGGGACCTCATGGGCGAGGTCTACGAGTACTTCCTCGCCGAGTTCGCCCTGAAGGAGGGCCGCAAGGGTGGTGAGTACTTCACCCCCGACAGTGTGGTGAAGCTCCTGGTCGAGGTCCTGGAACCGGAGCAGGGCGAGCGGGTCTACGACCCGGCGTGCGGTTCGGGCGGCATGTTCGTCCAGGCGGAGAGGTTCATCGAGACGCACGGCGGCAACCCGCTGAACGTCGCCGTCTATGGCCAGGAACTCAACCAGACCACGTGGCAGTTGGCCCACATGAACCTCGCGATCCACGGCGTCGAGGCCAAGCTGGGCGACGAGCCGGCCGACACGTTCCGCAACGACCAGCACCCGGAGCTGAAGGCGGACGTGGTCATGGCCAACCCGCCCTTCAACATCTCCGACTGGGGCGGCGAACTGCTCGGCATGGACAAGCGGTGGGTGTACGGCACCCCGCCGGTCGGCAACGCGAACTACGCCTGGCTCCAGCACATGATCAGCAAGCTGGCCCCGGGCGGGCGGGCCGGTGTCGTCCTGGCCAACGGCTCGATGAGCAGCAAGCAGTCGGGCGAGGGCGACATCCGCCGCGCGATCGTCGAGGCCGACCTCGTGGCCTGCATGATCGCCCTACCGGGACAGTTGTTCCGGTCCACGCAGATCCCGGCGTGCCTGTGGTTCCTGGCGGAGGGCAAGGGGCGGCACTCGGGGTGGGCGCCGGGGCGGAAGGGGGAGGTGCTGTTTATCGACGCGCGCGAGTTCGGTGAGATGGAGAACCGCACGCTGAGGAAGCTGACGGAGGAGGAGATCGTCCACCGGATCGGCGACACGGTGCGCGCTTGGCGGGGCGTGGAGGGGGCCGGTCCCTACGAGGACGTGCCGGGCTTCTGCGTGAGCGCTTCGCTGGATGCTGTCACCGAGCACGACTTCGCGCTGACGCCGGGGCGGTACGTGGGCGTCGCGGAGGCGGAGGCGGACCCGGACGCGGAGCCGGTGGAGGAGAAGATCGCGCGGCTGACGGCCCTGCTTCGGGAGCAGTTCGCGGAGTCGGAGCGGTTGGCGAAGGTTGTGGATGAGCAGTTGGGGAGGGTGTGATGAGTGATTGGAAGACGTACACGATCGCTGAGCTTGCCGCGCCCGGTAAAAATTCACTCGCAACTGGGCCGTTCGGATCTGCCATCTCTTCTCGGTACTTCCTTGATACTGGAGTACCTGTGATCCGCGGTGCCAATCTCAGTTTGGACGTTGGTACTCGGCTGAGTGATGGCGAAGTTGTATTCATCAGTGCTGAGAAGGCCAATGCATTTCAGCGCAGTATGGTCGCCGGCGGAGACCTTGTATTTACCTGCTGGGGTAGCATCGGCCAAGTTGGTCTGATTAGCAATAGGGCGCGATATGACCGATACATCGTGTCTAACAAACAGATGAAGCTCTCCCTGGACAAGGGATTGGCCGACCCGCTCTTTATGTACTACGCGATGTCGTCACCAGCCATGGTCTCGCGGGTGCAAGGGGCAGCGATCGGCAGCTCGGTTCCGGGTTTCAATCTCACGCAGCTCCGAGCCATCACCTTGAGCTTGCCGCCCCTCTGCGAGCAGCAGGCCATCGCCGAAGTGCTCGGCGCCCTGGACGACAAGATCGCGCTCAATGAGCAGGCCTGTGCTGCCTCTCTTGAGCTGGCAGACTGCTACTCGCAGGTTGCAAACCAGGGTAGCAACGAGGGAACGGTTGTGACGGTTGCGCAGCTTGCAGCAGGAGGTCAACTAGAGTTCGGTGACGGCTATCGCACGAAGCGTGCTGAGCACGGGCAGCCTGGACTCCCCATCCTGCGAGTGGCCGAAATTGCGGACGGTGAAATTCACCCTGCTTTCTCGGACTATGTGAGTGACGAATATCGCCCTGCCATGGGGAAGAAGACATCAAGGTCGGGAGATGTCGTGCTGACCACCAAAGGCACTGTCGGTCGAGTCGCGCTGATCTCTGCTGATCATCCTGAGTTCGTGTACAGTCCCCAGGTCTGCTATTTCCGTCCCGGAGCTGTTTCCCGGCTGTCGAGTGTCTATCTGTTCCACTGGATGCGTGGCCCGGAATTCTGGCGTCAGGCGGCAGGCATGAAGGGGCAGACCGATATGGCTGACTACCTGAGCCTCGGAGACATCAAATCCTTGCGGATCACGCTTCTTTCGGAGGCCGCACTCGCCGAGTTCACCAGCAAGTGCGCTCCACTGCACGCGCAGGCTGCTGCGGTGAGGAATGAGAACCGCACCCTTGCCGACCTCCGCGACACTCTTCTCCCCCAGCTACTCTCCGGCAAGCTCCGCGTGAAGGACGCCGTTCGTACCGTTGAGGAGGTCGTATGACCGCAGGTGCCGAGTCGTCGCTCGGTGAGCCGCCGATAGACCGGCTCACCGAGAAGGAGTTGGAGGCGCACACGCTCGAGCTGCTCGCCGAGTACGGGTGGCAGCACGTTCCGGGGCCGGAGCTCGGTCCCGCCTACGGGGTGCGTGCGGACTGGGACGATCTGGTCCTCCGTCCGCGCCTGCTCAAGGCGATCCGCAACCGGTACCCGCGTCTGCCCGACCACGTCGCCGACGACGCCGCCAACGAGCTGCTGCGCTGGCACACCCGGAACGACCTCCGTGAGAACCACCGGTTCTACGAACGCCTGACCGGCGGCGTCCGCGTCCCCTACGACGACGCCGCCACCGGCGAGACGCGGCACGCCACCATCCGCCCCGTCGACTTCAGCGACCCGCACGGCAACGACCTCGTGGCCGCCTCCCAGGTACGGGTGCGCAGCACGAAGAACCGGACCTTCGTCTTCGACATCGTCCTGTACGTCAACGGCCTCCCCCTTGCCGTCATCGAGCTGAAGAAGGCCGACAGCAACGACAGCGCCCGTACCGCCTACGACCAGGTCCAGGGCTACCGGCGCGAGTTGAAAGAGACCGGCACCTTCCACACACTCCTCGTCACTCTCGTCTCCGACGGCATCACCGCCCGCATGGGCACGCCGTTCACGCCCTGGCAGCACATGGCCCCCTGGCACGCCGACGAGCACGACGTCATGCTCCGCAAGGACGAGCGCCAGGACGGCCGTGCCCTGGAGCGGATGATCTACGGCGTGTTCGAGCCCACCCGACTTCTGGACCTGATCGCGAACTTCCTGTCCTACTCCGCCCCGGAATCCGGCGCCGTCGACGCGGTCAAGCTCGCCAAGGCCCACCAGTACGTCGCCGTCAACGCAGCCGTACGGGCCACTGAATCCGCCGTGGCCACCGACGGCCGCGCCGGAGTCGTCTGGCACACGCAGGGCGCCGGCAAGAGCGAGGAGATGCTGTTCTACGTCGTCAAGGCGACCCGGAGTCCCGAGCTGGCCAAACCGACGTTCGTCCTCCTCACCGACCGCATCGACCTGGACACCCAGCTCCGCAGGACCTTCACCACGAGCCGCACGCTGGAGAAGGTCGTCGGCGAACCGCCGGAGAAGGCGGACGATGCCGACCAGCTGCGGCAACTCCTCACACGGCAGGCCGGTGGGGTCATCTTCACCACTCTCCAGAAGTTCCGTCTCACCCCGGAGGAGCGCGCAGCCGGGGTCCGGCATCCGCTCATCTCCCCCCGCCGTGACGTCATCGTCGTCGTCGACGAGGCCCACCGCAGTCACTACGACTTCATCGACGGCTACGCCCGCAACCTGCGCGACGCCCTGCCGAACGCCACCTTCATCGCGTTCACCGGTACCCCCATCGAGAACCGCGTCGGCAGCACCCGGGGCGTCTTCGGCGAGGACATCCACACCTACGACCTCACCCAGGCCGTCGACGACGGGGCGACCGTCCCCGTCTTCTACGAGCCGCACCTGATCCGGGTACATCTGCCCGCCGACGTCGACCTCGACGACCTCGACGCCCGCGCCGAGGGGTTGATAGAGGGGCTGTCGGAGGAGGAGAAGGCCAGGGCCCGTCAGCAGTTCGGGGAGTACGAGAACCTGATCGGCGCTCCGAAGCGGATCGGGGAACTCGCAGGGAAGCTGTTCGCGCACTGGGACGCCCGCAGCAGCGAGATGGTCAAACTCACCGGGCACCGGGGCAAGGGGTTGATCGTCTGCGCGTCCCGGGTCATCGCGGCGCGGCTCTTCGAGGAGATCATCCGCCGCCGACCCGACTGGGCGGGCGAGCGTGACCCGAAGACCCAGTTGCTGACGGACGACACGGGTCGGATCAGGGTTGTCTTCACCGGCAATCCCGCCAAGGACGGCGAGGAGGTCGCCGACTACGTCCGCACCCCCACTCAGCTCAAGAAGATCCAGGAGCGGGTGACCAAGGAAGAGGACCCACTGGAACTGGTCATCGTCCAGTCCCTGTGGCTGACCGGCTTCGACGCTCCGCCGTTGCACACCCTCTACCTCGACAAGCGCATGCGCGGCGCGGCGCTCATGCAGGCCATCGCGCGCGTCAACCGAACCTGGCCCGGCAAGCCGTCCGGCCTGGTCGTCGATTTCCAGGGCGTGATCCGCGAGATCAAGGAAGCCCTGGCCGAGTACTCCGAGCAGGACCAGAAACACCCGATGCTGGGCGCGGACCTCGACGAGGCCGTCAAGCTCGTACGCGAGAGCCACCAGCACATCGACGCGCTCCTCGCCGACTGCGCCTGGCGGAGCATCCGCGACGCGGGCGTGCCCTCCGCCTACCGGGAGGCCCTGACTGAGGCGCTTGAGTTCCTGATCGCGCCGGAACCGCGGCTGGAACCCGGCAAGGCCACCCGCAGGCAGCGGTTCATGCACCACGCCAACCTGCTGCGTCAGGCCTTCTCCCTCTGCCCGACCGACCGGCGCGTGCAGGACCTGCTCCCCGACATCCGCTTCTTCGAGGCCGTACGCACCTCGCGCGAGAAGTACACCGTTGACGAGAAGGAGGAACAGGGACTCGCCACGGCCGCCGACCTGCGGCTGGTGATCGCCCAGTTCAACGAGTCCGTCGTCGCCGCCGACGGCGTGGTGGACATCTACGACGCGGCCGGGCTGACCAAGCCCGACCTCTCCCACCTGGACGACCGGGTGCTGCGGGACCTCCAGAGCAGCCGGCACCCCAACCTCGCCATCGCGGCACTTCGGCGCGCGCTGATGAAGGAGATCAAGGACGCTCACCCGAACAACATCACCCGTCAGCGCACCTTCACGGAGAAGATGCAGCGCGCCATGAACCGGTACACCAACGGCCTGCTCACGGCCGCCGAGTTCATGAAGTTCCTGGTGGAGCTGGCACGCGAGGTGTCGGCCGACCGGGGGAGGGCGAAAAAGCTCGGCCTGTCCGAGGACGAACTCGCCTTCTACGACGCCCTCGCCGCCGACCCTTCCGTGGTGGAGGAGATGGAAGACAGCGTCCTCGCCAAGATCGCACACGAGCTGTACGAGCAGATCCGGAAGGACGTCACGGTCGACTGGAAGGTGAAGGAGCAGGCCCGGGACCGGATCATGGCCCGCGTGCTGCGTCTGCTGCGCAAGCACGGCTACCCGCCGGGCAAGCAGCGGGACGCGATCGACCGGGTGCTGAAGCAGGCCGAGGAGATGGCGGAGGGTTTGGCCTGATGCCGCGTGACGGGCCCGCACCGAGGCTTCGGTGCGGGCCCGCGGGGGCCAGTCCGTCAGCGGTCGGCGGCGTGCGGCAGGAAGGCTGCCCAGGCGGGGGGAGTGAGGGCGAGGTGGGGGCCTGCCGGGTTCTTGGAGTCGCGGACGAGGACGTGGCTCTCGTCCGGGGTGGCCACCTCGACGCAGTCGGGGCCCTCGTCCGTGCTGTAGCTGCTTCTTATCCACGCGAACGTGGGCTCGGCACTGAAGTAGGGCTTGAGGGTCATGTCTCTCCAAGCACAGTTTCGATGAGGGCCGTTGACTCCCGTGTGCTGAGAGCCTGTGCCCGGATGTTCCCATAACGCATTTCGAGGAGCTGCACTTCCTTCGGGTCCGCGATGACTCGGCTGATGTGCTGCACTTCGACGTGTCCGACCGTCGTGCCGTCCTTCAGCCTGAGCAATCTGAACGACCCGGCGAGCCCCGGGTTCTCCTCGTGCCCCAGTAGAAGGACTTGGAGGTCGACGTTGGGGTACTTGGCGGCCTCCAGCAATCGCTCCAACTGTCCGCGCATGGCCGCTTGGCCCCCCATGGGGCGGCGGAGTGTCGACTCGCACTGAACGAAGGTGAAGAGGGGACGCGCTGCCCCCTCGCCGACGATCTCCTGACGGGCCACTCTGGCCGACAGCCGTTGTTCGAGTTCGTCTGCGGTGAAGGGCGGTCGACGTGCGCTGAATACCGCTCGGGCGTACGCCTGCGTCTGCAACAAACCGTGAACGACCGAGTTGTTGTACGCCCCCAGCTCAACCGCCTCGCCCTCCAGCCTCTTCAGATCCCGTACCTTCTTCGGGTACCGGACCTCCGCCACGTCCTGCTTGAGCACCGCGATCTTCCCGCCCGCGCCCAACACCTCATCCGCACGGTCCAGATACTCCGGCCGAGGAATCCGTCGCCCCCGTTCCACCGAGGAGACGAGTTCTTCCCCGTACCCGATGGCCACCCCGAACTCCGCCTGGGTGAGGCCGGCGGACTCGCGCCACAGCTTCAGTTGTCGTAGGACGGTCCGCATCACCGCCCCGGCCTCTTCGTCGTCCAGCCCCGTTTCCCACTCGGTCATGCCGCCGCCCTCCCGCCACGAGCCCTTCCGCGGACCAACCTCCGGCCTCCGCGACCGGTCACCCCGGGCAGCCCGGACGGAACCGGGCGCCCCACGGACAGACACCGACCGCACGGGCCGCCTGTCTTCACAGCGTATGCACGCATGAACACGCTGGGTGACATGAATCAGGGAATCTCCACCCAGCGCGTTCCGCTGCACCAGTTCTCGGTACCTCTGTCGGCTACGCGCCGTGGCGCGCGACTTGTCCGGCTGCTCGCGACCGAGAAACTGCTCGCGTGGGAGCTGCCGTTGGACCCGGCCCGGCTGATCGTGGCCGAACTCGCGACGAACGCCGCCTTGCACGGGCGCGTCCCCGGCCGGAGCTTCCGGCTCGCGCTCTCCGTCATCCCGCCGGGCACCCTCCGCATCGAGCTGACCGACACCCGCGGTGACCGGCTGCCGGTCAACCCTCGGGCTACCGCGGACGCGGAGTCGGGATACGGACTGCTCCTCGTCGAGGAGCTGGCGGACCGCTGGGGTGTGCGGTGCGGGCCGGTGCCGTCCAAGACTGTATGGGCCGAGCTGGACGTTGCACCCTGACAAAGCGGCCCATGGTCCCCGCACGACAGCCAGGATGGCGCGGGTGACCCCCAACGCAGACCTCTGGCATCACTACGGCCGCACCCGCCATGCCACGGACCAGACCGTGCCCGACGACTTCCATTGGAATTGGCAGCAGGTCGGCGGGCCAAGCCCGGGTGTCCTGGGAGATCTGACCGGGCGGTACGTCGGCGATCTGGGCGCCGGGGCTGCACGGCACGCCGCCCACCTGGCCGTTCATCACCAGCCCGCACAGGTTGACGCGGTCGATGCATCGATCGCCCAGTACGACATGGCCACAGATCTGTACGGTCATCTTGCGCCCCGGCTGCGCATCGTCCGGTCCGACGTGGTGTGTCATCTGAAGGCGCGATGTGAGACGTACGACGTGCTGTACAGCGTCTTCGGGGCCGTGGACTTCACCGAGCCTCGCGAACTGCTGCCGACTGCGTTCGCCGCGCTGCGGCCCGGTGGGCGGCTGATCTTTTCCACCCTGGGGCACTACCTCAACGGCGTGCCTGCGCAGCCCGATGTGCGGCACGCTGACATCACGGCGAGAACGCCGGATGGGGAAGCGGCCACGATGCGTCGCTGGGTGCTTCAGGAGCAGGTGTGGACGAAGCTGCTCGACGAGGCGGGATTCTCACGGATCAGCGTCGAGGTGATGCCCGGCGGTCGTGGTCCGCGCTCGGCCGACAGCCTGCTGGTGAGTGCCTACCACTCGTAAGTGCCTGTTCGATGGCCCGCCCGGGGTCGGTTCCCGGCGGGCGTGACAGTGGAGCCCGGGAAGGCGGGACTCGGTGGGGCGGGTGCCGGGGATTCGGGCGGTAAAAGACCTAAGAACCCTGGGAAATTACCTACCCAACCAACCAAACCCGGCCTCGATCACACTGGTGGGTGAAAAGCGGCCGAATGGGTGGCGCAGGGGTCGGTGCTGCGTGCAATCTCTGCTTGAGGCGGGTTCATGCCTCTGGAATATCCCACGCACATGCATCGGCCCCCGCCGGGACGGCAATCCCAGGGCGAGGGCCTGACCAACAAGGAAGAAAGACCCTTCCCCATGGCTGAGCAGAAGACTAACGCTGCCGCGCGCCCGAGTCAGGGCGTTCGCCGGTCCACCTCCCACTCCGGTGTCACCCACGTACGCACGTACCAGTCGGGCCAGTACGTCATCATCGGTAATCACCTCGCCCAGCACCGTCAGCTGTCGCTGACCGCGATCGGGCTGGCCACGCACATCCTGTCGTTGCCGGAGGGTGCGCTCGTCGACATCCGGTCGCTTGCCGAGCGCTTCCCGGAAGGGCGTGAGCGAATCGGTTCCGGGTTGCGGGAGTTGGAGGAGCACGGCTATCTGGAGCGGGTGCGTGAGCGTTCGGAGGCGGGGCGTCTGGTCACGCGTACGTACGCTCACCACACGCCCGAGCGGGCGGTCTCGCCCGTCGTGCGTCGACGCGTTGTGGCGGTGGTACGGGAGGGCGGGGATGCGGCTCCCCGCTCGTCAGAGGGAGGGCACGAACCCTCACCGGAGGGTGACCAAGCCCAGGAGTCGACTCCGACGCCGATTCGGTGCGGTGAGCCCGTGGATGCACGGGTGCGGCCCGCCGTGGCCCCGGAGATGCCCAGAAGCGCGGCGGCGGCCGTTCCTTCCGTGTCGCGGAGGTCCCGGCACCACGACAAGGCAGTCGCTCTCCTGACCGGACTGCGCCGTACCGACGACCGCCTCACCCTCTCGTCCCGAGACGTGAACACCCTGACTCCGAGCGTCGTCCGTTGGTTCGAGCGGGGGGCTACGGCCGATGTCGTCCACCGTGTTCTGACCTTCGATCTTCCTCGGGACATGAGGCGCGCGGCCGGAGTGCTCGCCTATCGGCTCGGCGAACTGCTTCCTCCGCCCCTTCCGACGGTCCCGACACCATTACAGCGCCCGGCCGCCGCCGCGAGCCGGCCCGACCCCTTTCAGACCTGCGACGGGTGTGAACGGGCATTCCGGTCCGCGCAGCCCGGTCGTTGCCGCGACTGCCGGTCCGACCGGACCGCGGGCGTCAACGCGCTTCTGGCAGCCTGATCCGGTCGAGCGAACGGCGGCCGGGGCGCGTAGGCGGCGGTCCTCCACGTGAGGTGAGGCGGGGCCTCCCTGGAGGGGCCCCGCCTCACCGTTCGGCCGGGGTGGTGCGTCCGGTGTTCCTACCAGGCGGTGGCGCCGCAGTCCTCCGCGCCGGTGGTGTAGTTCCACAGGCAGACGCGGGAGCCCGCGTTGTTGCCGTTCCAGTGGTAGCCGGTCGAGTTCTTGGAGTTCAGGATCCAGTACGCGTGGGACACGGCCGTCCAGCCGTAGCCGCCCGATCCGACGCGCCGGCGCTGGAGAACGAAGAGACACTTGTTGTTGTTCCACGACTGCCCGACCGCCTGGACGTACCCGTCGGACCGCTTGTTGAGCCACCCCTTGCACTGGCCGGCCACCGCGTCCTTGCCCGGGATGTAGCCCTGGACGGAGACGTCGGACCGGCCGGTCTGCGCGGGGGCGGCCTGTGCGGTGCCGCCGGTGAGGAGCGTGGCCGCGGCGGCCGCGGCGATGCCGATGGCCGCGGAACGGGTGCGGAGTCGAGTCATGTTTCCCCCTTGGTCTCGTGCCTCGTCCCGGATGGCCGAGGTACGCGCCGATGCTGCCAAGGAGTGCCCGTGAACACGTCAATCGAGGAGCTGACTTCCCCTGCAACGAGCGGGGTAGTCCCAGGGCGGTAGCGGGGCGGCCGGCGCCGGCGGGAGTGGGCCGGGGCGGGACGGCGGGTGGGCCTGGAACGCCTGGAAGAGGTAGGCGAGGAGGCGGCGGGCGCCGGGGAGGGCCACTTCGGGGGGCTGACCGGCCAGGCCGTTCACCGCCATGAGGAGCAGGGGGATGTCGGCCGGGTCGAAGTCCTCGCGGAGCTGTCCGGCCGCGCGGGCGCGCTCGATCAGGTGGGACAGGCGTTCCTCGGCGCAGGCGCGTTCCTCGGCGTGGTCCAGGGACTCGGGGAACCCCGCCATGAACACGGTGTCGAAGCCGCGGTCGGTGACCAGCGTGGTGCACACCTGCTCCAGGAGGGTGTACAGGCCGTGGCCCGGGTTGGGGTCGGCCAGGGCCTCCTCGAAGGCCGCCGCGCACACGGAGAGCTGTTCCGTGAAGGCGGCCGAGACCAGCGCGGAGCGGGTGGGGAAGCGGCGGTAGAGGGTGGCCACGCCGACCCCCGCCCGGCGGGCGACCGCGCTCATGGGGGCGTCGACTCCCTGGGCCGCGAACACCTCGCGCGCGGCCTCCAGGACACGCTCGCGGTTGTGGCGGGCGTCCGCGCGCAGGGACCGTTTGTGAGAGGTCTGATCAGGCATGGTTTCTCACTTCCGGGCAAGTGGACGGTGTCGTCCACTTACGTGCTTAGCGTGAGCGTAACAGCGGACGCGGGCCCTGCCTCCGCGCTCCCCGAACGCGACCCGGGACGAGATCATGAGCGAGATCACCAGCGAGATCACCAGCGAGATCACGAGCGAGATGAACGCGGTTCTCTTTGACCGCTATGGCCCTCCGGAGGTGCTCCACGTCGGCCGGCGGCCCGTGCCGGCCATCGCCCCCGACGAGGTGCTTGTGCGGGTGCGCGCCGCCGGGGTCAACGGCGGTGACCTGCTCGACCGGACCGGCAAGGTGCGCCTGGTGACCGGCCGGACCTTTCCCAAGACGTGCGGCATCGACTTCGCGGGGGAGGTCGCCGAGGTCGGGGCCTCGGTCCGCGGGGTGCGGGTGGGGGAGCGGGTGTGGGGGCTGCTGGGACGCAGCACCGGCGCCATGGCCCAGTACGTCGCCGTCAGCCCCCGGCGGATCGCGTCCGCGCCGGACGCTCTCACCCCGCAGGAGGCCGTCTCGCTGCTCGCGGGCGCGACCACCGCGGTGACCGCGCTGCGCGACAAGGCCGCTCTCCAGCCCGGTGAGCGGCTGCTGGTGCGCGGCGGGAGCGGGGGCGTGGGCAGCGTCGCCGTGCAGGTCGGCAAGGTCCTCGGGGCGCACGTCACCGCGCTCGCGGGCGGGAAGAACCTCAACTTCGTACGCGGCCTGGGCGCCGACGACGCGCTGGACCACCGGACGACCGCCCTGTCCGCGCTCGGGCGGTTCGACGTCGTCCTCGACACCGTCGGGACCCGGCAGTCCCTGGTCCGCCGCCTGCTCGCGCCGGGCGGGCGCATGGTCGCCGTCACCATCGACTTCGACCGGCCGCTCGCGGGGATCGCCGGCGTCCTCGCGTCCGCCGTGCACGGCAGGGGCCGTATCCGCGCCTTCAGCGGCAATCCCGACAGCGCGCTACTGGCCGAGGTCACCCGCCTCGTGGACCACGGCGACCTCGTGCCCGTCGTGGACACCGTCCACCCGCTCGACCGCGTCGCCGACGCCCACCGGGCCCTGGAGGCCGGCGGGGTGCGCGGCAAGCACGTCGTCCGGGTCGCGTAGGGCAACCGGCTCCGCCCTGAAGTGCGTTGACAGGCGGCGGGCGGGTGCGTGTAATGAGGGTGGTGCCGCGTGGCGCCGGTCAAAGAGCAGTGGGCCGGCCGGCGATCGGGCGAGCGCCCTTCACCCAAAGGGTCCGTGATGCGTTCCTACTCCGCGCCCTGACACGACGTAGCCCCTGAGCACGTCGTCGTCCCTCTCGCACTTTCCCGGAGACCCGAGAACCGTATGCCCACGTCTTCCCAGCAGTCCGTCACGCACGAGGACGGGAACCTGCTCCTGCTCACCACCACCGGCGCCCGGACGGGGCGCCCGCGCACCACAACGCTCGGCTACGTCCGCCACGGCGGCGCCCTCCTGGTCGTCGCCTCCAACCTCGGTTCACCACGCCATCCCGGCTGGTACCACAACCTGCTCGCCCATCCCGTCGTCGGCGTGGAGATCGGCGCCCGCTCCTTCGAGGCGCTCGCGGTCCCCGCCGAGGGGCCCCGGCGCGAGGAACTGTTCGCGCACGTCGTACGGGCGGCGCCCGGTTACGGCGACTACCAGGCCCGGACCACCCGCGCGCTGCCGGTGGTCGTGCTGGAGCGGGCCGAGCCCGAGGGGTGGGAGGCGCCGGAAGAGGTCCGTACCCTCGCCGACAAGCTTCTGGAGGTGCACACCTGGCTGCGGGGGCAGTTGCGGCAGGTGGGGGCCGAGGTCGAGGCGCACTTCGCGTCCCCGGGGGCGGTCGGTACGCCGCCTGGGCTCGGGCTCCAGATCAGGCAGCGCTGCCTCGCGTTCTGCCAGGCGCTGGAGTTCCATCACGTGAGCGAGGACGGGCACCTGTTCCCGGGGATCGCCCACCACCACCCCCACCTGGCGGACGTCTTCGACCGCCTCGCCGACGAGCACCGTACGGTCGCCCGCGTCCAGGGCGAGCTGGCGGCCCTGCTGGCCGACATCGCCGTCGCCGACCCCCGGCGCTTCCGGGCCGAGCTGGCGGAGATGTCCGCACAGCTGAACGCCCACCTCGACTACGAGGAGGAGGTGCTGCTCCCGCTGCTGGCCGAGGTGCCGTGGCCGCCCGTCGCGCCCTAGACGGACTCCAGCACTTCCTTGAGGCGGGCCAGGTCGGCGGCGACCGTGGAGGCGTCGCGCTCGAAGTCGGCGTCGCTGGTCCCCGGTTGCCGGCGGACGGTGAAGACCACCTCGCTGCCGGTGCCGTCGGCGATCACGCGGACCGGGTTGTGGACGGTCTCCCCGGAGGGCAGCGTGACGTGGTGGTCGAGCACCCCCAGCTCGTTTTGGGGGACGAAGGCGACCTCGACCCGCCCCATGGGGGAGGACTCCGCGACCCACCGGTCCCCGGCCCGCTCCATGGACCCGCCCAGACCGTGGGCCCACGCGGGCAGGTTGGCCGGGTCCGAGGCGTAGGCGTAGACCTCGTCGACGGTGCGGTCGATGTGGATGCCGAGGTGGCGCGATTGCCTGCCGGTGTCGTTCATGGCAGCGACGGTAGTGGGCCGCCGCCCCCTTCCTCTTGAACGAATCGGACAGGGGCTGGCGGCAGGGCCTGGTGGCAGGGCCTAGTGGTGCCAGGCCCGGCCGCCCGTGTTGTGGATGAAGCGCTGGAGCACCTTCACGGTGGTCAGGTACTCCTCGTCGGAGATCCCGGCGTGGCGCTCCGTCCACAGGTCGCGCTGGAGGGCGGCCGCCTTCTCGTGGAAGGCGCTGCCCTCTGGCGTGAGGGTCAGATGGCCGTCGGGGGACTGGGTGATCCAGCCCGGGTGACGGTCGCGTCGATCTCCGACTCCATCACCTCCGGGCCCGCGTCGAGGTAGTTCCGCAGGAGGCGGGAGATCTCGTCGCGGGTCTTCGGGGCGTCGGCGCCGGCGACCTGGGCGAGGACCCACCACTGGGGCTGGGTCGTGCCGATCTCGGCGAGGGCCGCGCGGGTGCGGGTGACGACCGCCTTGTAGGCGGCCCAGCTCCAGTAGCCGATGGGCTGGTGGATCAGTTCGGCGTCGCTGTGCGAGTAGTCCATGGCGCCGACCGTAGAAGCTCAAGTTTGGTTGAGGTCAAGGGGCCAAGGGTCCTCCCGGCCCGACTCCTCGTCGGCAAAGGCATGGCTGGGGCGGGCGTAGCGTAGGAGCCATGACGACGTACGGATCCTTTCCCGGCACCCGGCCCCGGCGGCTGCGGACCACCCCCGTGATGCGTCGGATGGTCGCCGAGACCCGGCTCCACCCCGCCGACTTCATCCTCCCCGCCTTCGTGCGCGAGGGCGTGCGGGAGCCGGTGCCGATCGGGGCGATGCCCGGGGTCGTCCAGCACACCCGGGACACCCTCAAGAAGGCCGCCGCCGAGGCGGTCGAGGCCGGGATCTCCGGGATCATGCTGTTCGGCGTGCCGGAGGAGGAGAAGAAGGACGCCGTCGGGACGACGGGGACGGACCCGGACGGGATCCTCCAGGTCGCGCTGCGCGACGTGCGGGCCGAGGTCGGGGACGACCTGCTCGTCATGTCCGACCTCTGCCTCGACGAGTTCACCGACCACGGGCACTGCGGTGTGCTCGACGCCGAGGGGCGGGTCGACAACGACGCCACCCTGGAGCGGTACGCCGAGATGGCCCAGGTCCAGGCCGACGCGGGCGCCCATGTGGTCGGCCCCAGCGGGATGATGGACGGCCAGATCGGCGTCGTCCGGGACGCGCTGGACCAGATCGGGCGGGAGGACGTCGCCGTCCTCGCGTACACCGTGAAGTACGCCTCCGCCTTCTACGGGCCCTTCCGCGAGGCCGTCGGGTCCTCGCTGAAGGGGGACCGCAAGACCTACCAGCAGGACGCCGCCAACGCGCGGGACGCGATGCGCGAGCTGGCCCTCGACCTGGAGGAGGGCGCCGACATGGTGATGGTCAAGCCGGCCGGCCCCTACCTCGACATCCTCGCCAAGGTCGCCGAGGTCTCGGACGTGCCCGTCGCCGCCTACCAGATCTCCGGCGAGTACTCGATGATCGAGGCCGCCGCGGAGAAGGGCTGGATCGACCGCGACCGGGCCATCCTGGAGTCGCTCACCGGGATCAAGCGGGCGGGCGCCCGCAACATCCTGACCTACTGGGCGACCGAGGTCGCTCGCACACTGCGCTGACCGACCGGTGCCGGCCCTGCACGCACGGGGTGCGGGTGCGCGTACCCCTTCAGTACTCGAGCGCGTTCGCGGCGCTGGTCTGCCAGTACGTGACCGTCAGGGCGCTGTCGACGAACACGCCGTCCGAGGGCAGCGTGACCCGGGCGATGGAGCCGTCCTCGAAGGGGATGGTCAGGGTCTGCGTGTCGTAGCCGCCCTCGCCGCTGCCGTCGCCGGACGACAGCCGCACGCCCGCGTAGCCGGACTCGCCGGGGGCCAGTGTCGTCAGCGACTGCGGCTTGCTGGACTCCGCGACGGGCGGCACCGACTGGGCCTCGCCGAACCGGGCCGCCGGGTACTCGGGCAGCGCGCAGGTCTTCGAGCCGGTGTTGGTCGCGGTCAGCAGCAGGTGGTTGATCGGGCGGGGCGCGTTCGCCGCGGTGATCCGCACGTCGGAGGCGGAGCACTTGCCGGGCACGCCCGGGTCGGACTGGGCTTCGCCCGCGCCGGCGGCGGAACCGGCGCCGGTTCCGCCGCCGTTCCCGGAGTTCGACGACTGGCCGGCGTCTGCCTTCGCGTCGCCCGAGCCGCCCTTGGCGGACGGCTGGTTGTCGTTCCCGGCCACGGAGGTGTTGGCGGCCGGGGCCGGGGCGCCCGAGTCGACGCCGTCGCCCTCACAGGCCGTCAGGGAGAGTGCGGCCAGCGCCACCGTGGTGGCGGCGAACAGGCGGGTGCGAGTGGTGCGTGCGGACATGGAGGTCCCCCTGTGAATCTGGTTACTGAGGTGAGCCGCTCGACCGTTCGCCGGGAGCGGCTGCTTGGATGACCACAGCTTGCGGTCGGGCCCGTCCCGGCCGCCAGCGACCGCGGGGCATACGGGACGGTGGGACGCCCGGAACGCTCTGACCTGCGGGAACAACGTCCCTCTGGGACGCGGCACGGGGATGCGAGAGAGGGTGGAACGGTGGCGGGGGACGACTTCGCGGAACTGCTGCGGGAGTTGAAGGAGCGGTCCGGGCTCAGCTACGGGGCACTGGGCAAGCGGCTGCACATGAGCGGCTCGACCCTGCACCGGTACGTCAGCGGAGAGGTGGTGCCGGTCGAGTTCGCCTCCGTCGAACGCCTCGCCCGCGTGTGCCGGGCGACGCCCGAGGAACTGCTCGAACTCCACCGCCGCTGGATCCGCGCGGACGCGCTGCGCGGCGTGAAGAAGGAGGAGAGCGGGGAGGTCGGGGAGGTCGCGGAGACCGAGGGGACGGAGGCGGCCGAGAGGGCCGGGGAGGCCGGGGGCGCCGAAGAGACCGGGGGCGCCGAGGAGTCCGGCGCATCCGGCGAATCCGGGGAGCCCGGGGAATCCGTCGGGAACGCGGAGGAGCCCCCGTCCCGCCGCCGGGTCCCGCGCGCCGCGCTCTACGCCGCGTCCGGCGTCGTGGCCGTCAGCGCCGCCGTCGCGCTCGTGGCGAACCTCGTGCCGGGCACGGACGACGGTACGGGGCACGGTCGGGCCGGGGCCGTCGCGCGGAGCTCCGCGCCGGTGTCCGGGACCGCCAGCGGATCCGCCTCCCCGAGCGGCTCCGCGTCCCCGTCCAACTTCCCCTCGGACTCCCCGACCGCTTCCCCCTCCGCGTCCCCCTCGCGTCCGGGTGCCGCGTCGCCGAGCCGGGAGGCACCCGCCGCCGGCCCCGCGCTGACCGTGTCGACCACCCCGTACTACTGGGACGTGCCCTGCGACCACGCCTTCCTGGTCGACCGCAGCCCGAAGAACGTGCCGAAGCCGCCCCCGCAGCAGGACGCCGTCGGCTGGGCCACCCCCCTCAACGCGGTCTCCGCGAACCGGCAGATGACCGTCCTCACCGTGCAGGGCACCGGCCCGGAGACGGTGGTCCTGGAGGACCTGCACGTCCGTGTGGTGGACACCGGGCCCGCGCTGGACTGGAACCAGTACGTGATGGGCAACGGCTGCGGCGGCCAGGTGGACGTCACCGCCTTCGACGTCTCCCTCGACCTGGGCACCCCGCTGGCCACGCCGATCGGGGGGCAGCGGGACTTCCCGTACAGCGTCAGCGAGTCCGACCCCGAGGTCTTCAAAGTCAACGCGCACACCAGCGGCCAGAACGTCAGCTGGTACCTGGAGTTGGAGTGGTCCAGCGGCGGCCGGCACGGCACGACGCGCGTCGACAACCACGGCAAGCCGTTCCGCACCAGCGCCTCCCGGGACAGCTCCTACTACGCGTATCCCCTCGGCAGCGACGCCTGGGAGTTCGTGGAGGGCGAGTGACGCCAGGTTGTCGGTCACCACTGGCCCGCGCCGGTGCCTGTCCGTTGCCGGGTGCGGGTCCGCCGTGGTTGCTCGCGCAGTTCCCCGCGCCCCTGGGTGGGCTGCCCAGCCGTATGGCCAAAGGGCCCGCGCCGACCGGGGGCTCGTACGTGTGTCCGCATCACGGAAAGGCGCTTGTAGGCGGCACGTACTTCTCTAAGCTGCCGCCATGACGCTGACCGAGACCGCCGCCCCCCTGCCCCCGCTCGCCGCGCGGGCCCGGTCGATCGGCGGTTCGCCCGTACGGGACATCCTCGCCGTCACCGCCCGCCCCGAGGTGATCAACTTCGCGGGCGGGCTGCCGGCGCCCGAGCTGTTCGACGCGGAGGGCATCGCCGCCGCGTACCGGGACGTCCTCGCGGAGACTCCCGCGCGGGCCCTGCAGTACTCCACCACCGAGGGCGAGCCCTCCCTGCGGGCCGCGCTCGCCGCCCGTACGTCGGTGCGCGGACTGGCCACCGACGCCCAGGACATCCTCGTCACCACCGGCTCGCAGCAGGCCCTGTCGCTCCTCGCCACCGCCCTGCTCGAACCCGGCGACACCGTCCTTGTCGAGAGCCCCTGCTATCTGGCCGCGCTCCAGGCATTCGGCTTCGCGGGCGCCCGGGTCGTCGCCGTCCCCGGTGACGAGGACGGGATCGATCCCGGGGCGCTGGAGGAGCTGGTGGTGCGCGAGCGCCCCAAGCTGCTCTACACGGTCCCCACCTTCCAGAACCCCACCGGGCGCACCATGCCCGCCGCCCGGCGGGCCGCCGTCGCCGAGGTCGCCGGGCGGTGCGGCCTGTGGATCGTCGAGGACGACCCGTACGGGGAGCTGCGCTTCGAGGGCGAGCGGGTGCCGTGGATCGCCTCCCGCGACGGGGCCCGGGACCGGACCGTGCTGCTCGGCTCCTTCTCCAAGGTCATGGCACCCGGCCTGCGGCTGGGCTGGCTGCGGGCGCCCGCCGACCTGCTCCGGGCCTGCGCGGTCGCCAAACAGGCCGCCGACCTGCACACGCCGACCGTCAACCAGCTCGCCGCGGCCCGGTACCTGGCCGACCGCGACCTGGACGCGCACGTCGCGCACGTCGCCGCCGCCTACGGTGCCCGCCGGGACGCCATGCTCGCGGGCCTCGCGGACGCGCTCCCGGCGGGGTCGGTGTGGACCCGTCCCGAGGGCGGCATGTTCCTGTGGGCCCGGCTGCCCGAGGGGTACGACACCACCGCCCTGCTGCCCGAGGTGGTCCGGCACGACGTGGCGTACGTGCCCGGCGCCCCCTTCCACGCGGGCACCCCCGACCGTGCCACCCTGCGGCTGTGCTTCGTCACGCAGACGCCGGACGAGATCGCGGAGGGGCTGCGGAGGCTGGGGGCGGGCTGCGGGGCGCCGGGGCTGCGGGGGCTTGAGGGGGGCGTAGGCCCAGGTCCTAGGACCAAGAGCCGAGGCCGCGGCGCCGTACCCGAACGTACGGTCAGGCCATGGCTGACAGCGCACCGACGACGACACCGTTCGACCTCGACGCGTACCTCGCCCGGATCGGCTGGGCGGGGGAGCGGCGGGCCGACGCCGCCACGCTCCGCGGGGTGCACCTCGCCCACGCCCGGGCCATCCCCTTCGAGAACCTCGACGCCTTCGGGGGCAAGGCCCCTTCCCTCCAGCTCGACGACCTGATGGCCAAGCTGGTGCACGGCGGCCGGCGTGGCGGCTACTGCTACGAGCACAACACCCTGTTCGCGGCGGCCCTGGACGCGCTCGGCTTCGGGGTGACCCTGCTCAACGCACGGGTCGTCCTCGGCGCCGAGCGTTTCGAGGACCGCCCGCGCACGCACATGGCCCTGCTGGTCGAGATCCCCGGCGACCCGCAGGCGTACCTGGCCGACGTCGGCTTCGGCGCGGTCAGCTCCCTGCTGGAACCGGTGCCGCTGACGCCGGACACCGAGTTCCACGACGCCGGACGCCTGCACCGGCTTGTGCACGCGCCGCACCGGGGGCCACTGGAGATGTGGGTGCTGGAGGCGCACGGGGCAGGGGGCTGGGTGGCGCAGTACGCCTTCACCGTCGAGCCCTTCGAGCAGCCCGACTTCGAGGTCATCAACTGGCACGTCGCCACGAACCCCCGCTCCCCGTTCGTCCGCGGCCCCTACATCCAGTGCCTCACCCCGGACGCCCACCTGCTCCTCGAATCGGGCCGCGTCACCACGACCCGCGCCGACGGCACGGTCGCCGAACACAAACCGGCCGACGAGACGGAGGCCCGGCGCGTGCTGGCGGAGGACTTCGGCATCGACGCGCCGGAAGGTCTGCGGCTGCTCGGCTGACCCCCTGTCGGGTACGGATGGGGAATGTGCGCTTCCAGTGGTTTGTGTGAGGTAACGATGGATAGCCAACTGGTCGTTGTGCGACACCAGTTCGGGCGCTGACTCGGCGCCCGTCTCACGAAGGGGGAGGCATCCGTGCGTACCCGCACCGGATGGCGACGCGCCCTGCTCGGCGCGCTCGCGAGCCTGACCGCGACCATCGGCCTGACGGCCGGCCTGTCCGCGCCCGCCGCGGCTGCCGCCGGCACACCGGAGGCCGTCACGAAGTACAGCCACAACAGCGAGGCCGGTGACTACATCGGGCAGGGCGTCAAGGCCGCCTACACGCCCGGGACGGCGACCATCACGGCCGGCGGGGACGCGGAGTACGTGCGCTTCCGGGTCTGGGTGGAGAGCGCGGATGACGTCACCTGGTGGGACGTCGAACTCGCCGCGCCCAAGGGGGAGAAGCTGCGGCCGGGCGTCTACCGGAACGCGGAGCGGGCCTCGTTCCGCACCGGCCGCTCACCGGGGCTCGACGTGTCGGGTGACGGGCGGGGCTGCAACGAGGTGTGGGGCCAGTTCTCGGTCAACCAGATCGAGACGGACGACACGGGTGCCATCTCCGTCCTGGACGCGAGCTACGTCCAGCGGTGCGACAGCGCCACGGCGCCCGCGCTGAAGGGCCAGGTCAAGTTCCGTGCCCTCCCGCTGTCCTACTCGTACTCCAGCGACCCCGGCGACTGGATAGCCAGGGGCGCGAGCGGTACGCACACGGGTGCCACCAGCATCTTCGGGCTGCGCCCGTGGGCCGGCGGCGAGGGGCTCCAGTACAACGTGGAGGGCAAGCGCGAGTACTACTCGGCGCTCATGACGCCGCCCACCGGCACCCGGTTCGAGGCCGGACGCACCTACCCCGTCGCCAACACCGCCGGCGAGGGCGTGGCGGGGCTCTCCGTCTCGGGCAACGGGCGCGCCTGCAACACCGTCACCGGCAGCCTGACGATCACCGGCCTGGCACGCGACGAGGCCGGTGCCGTCGAGGCGTTCGCCGCCACCTTCGTCCAGCACTGTGAAGGTGGCGACGCCGCGCTGCGCGGAACGATCCGCTACTACGCCTGACCCGTCGTCAGAGACGCTCGGGCGTCCGGATCCCCAGCAGGGCCATGCCCTGGTGCAGGGTGCGGGCCGTGACGTCGCACAGGAAGAGGCGGTTCTCGACCTGCTGCGGCGTCTCGGCCTTCAGGACCGGGCACTTGTCGTAGAACGACGTGAACAGCGACGCCACCTGGTACAGGTACGCCGTCAGCTTGTGCGGGGCGTACTCCGCGGCCGCCTCGAAGACCGTGTCGCCGAACGCGTCCAGGTGCAGGCCCAGCGCCCGCTCCGCCGCGTGCAGGTCCAGCTCCGGGTGGGCGGCGGGGCGGACCTCGCCGGCCTTGCGGAGGATGGACCGGATACGGGCGTAGGCGTACTGGAGGTACACGCTGGTGTCGCCGTTGAGCGAGACCATCTGGTCCAGGTCGAACTTGTAGTCGCGGCTCGGCGACGTGGACAGGTCCGCGTACTTCACGGCGCCGATGCCGACCTGCGCGGCCCGCTCCTGGATCTCGTCCTCGGTGAGGTCCCGCGCCTTCTCCCGTACGACCTCCGCGGCGCGCTGCACCGCCTCGTCCAGCAGGTCCTCCAGGCGCACGGTCTCGCCCGCACGCGTCTTGAAGGGCTTGCCGTCCGCGCCGAGCACCGTGCCGTAGCCCATGTTGTGCGCGGTGACGTCGTCGTTCAGCCAGCCGGCCCGGCGGGCGGTCTCGAAGACCATCTTGAAGTGGAGCGACTGGCGTACGTCGACGACGTACAGCAGCGTGGTCGCGTGCAGGTCGACGACGCGGTTGCGGATCGCGGTGAGGTCGGAGGCCGCGTAGCCGAAGCCGCCGTCGGCCTTCTGCACGATCAGCGGGACCGGCTGGTCGTCCTTGCCGCGGATCTCGTCGAAGAACACGACGAGCGCGCCCTCGGAGCGCACCGCGACGCCCGTCTCCTCCAGGATGCGGGCGGTCTCGGGCATGCCCTCGTTGTACGCGGACTCGCCGACGATCTCCTCGTCGCGGATCTCCATGTCGAGCTTCTCGAAGACCGAGTAGAAGTAGACCTTCGACTCGTCCACGAACTGCTGCCACAGTTCGAGCGTCTCCTTGTCGCCGGACTGCAGGGCGACGACCCGCTTGCGGGCCCGCTCCTTGAACTCCTCGTCCGCGTCGAAGACGGCACGCGACGCCTTGTACACCCGGTTCAGGTTCGACATGGCCTGCTCGCCGTCGACGTCCTCGGCCGGGGCCAGCTCGCCGGGGTGCTCGAACAGGTACTGGATGAGCATGCCGAACTGGGTGCCCCAGTCGCCGATGTGGTGCCGGCCGACCGTCTTCTCGCCGGTGAAGTCGAGCATGCCGCGCAGGGCGTCGCCGATGACCGCGGAGCGCAGGTGGCCGACGTGCATCTCCTTCGCCACGTTCGGCTGGGCGTAGTCGACGACCGTGACGCCGGCGTCCTTCTTCAGCGGCACACCGAGGCGCTCGCCGTCCGCGTACCGCGCGGCCAGGTTCTCGGTGATCGACCGGTCGCCGACGGTGATGTTCAGGAAGCCGGGGCCGGAGACCTCGACGTCCTTGATCAGGTCGCCGGTGGTGATGTGCGCGACGACCTCGGTGGCCAGCTCCCGGGGGTTCGCCTTGGCCTTCTTGGCCAGCGCGAGGATGCCGTTGGCCTGGTAGTCCGCCCGGTCGCTACGTCGCAGCAGCGGGTCCGCGGGTGCCTCCGGCCGGGTGGCGGACAGGGCGGACGTGAGTTGCTGGTTGACGAGATCGGTGAGCGACGTGACCGAGGCCATGGAGGTGGGTGCCTGTTCTCCTCGTGGGTTCAGCTGGACACGGTCAGTATCCCACGGGTTGCCAAGCCGATTTTTGGCCGCGGGCCGGTGGGGGCTGGTCGCGCCCACGCGGCGGAGCCGCACTTGGGCACAGCCCCGCGCCCCTTTGGGGCGCGGATGTGAAGGCGGTTTTCGCGGATGCGGCCGGGCTGGGAGAATAGAGGGGTCAGCCGTGCGACCGTACCGGCTGCCCGAGTCAGAAAGAAGGACGTGCCGATCGTGGCTCAGAGCACAGAGACCACCGACTGGGTCTCCCGTTTCGCGGACGAGGTCATCGCCGAGTCGGAGCGCCGTGCCCCGGGCAAACCTGTGGTCGTCGCGTCCGGGCTCTCCCCGTCGGGACCCATCCACCTGGGCAACCTCCGCGAGGTCATGACCCCGCACCTGGTCGGCGACGAGGTGCGCCGCCGGGGGCACGAGGTCCGGCACCTGATCTCCTGGGACGACTACGACCGCTACCGCAAGGTCCCCGCCGGCCTCGCGGGCGTCGACGAGTCCTGGGCCGAGCACATCGGCAAGCCGCTCACCTCCGTCCCCGCCCCGAAGGGCTCCCCGTACCCGAACTGGGCCGAGCACTTCAAGGCCGCGATGGTCGAGTCGCTCGCCGAGATGGGCGTGGAGTTCGACGGGATCAGCCAGACCGCGCAGTACACCTCCGGTGTCTACCGCGAGCAGATCCTGCACGCCCTGAGGCACCGGCGGGACATCGACGCGATCCTCGCCCAGTACCGGACCAAGCCGAAGACCGCGGGCAAGAAGTCGCAGAAGCCCGTCGACGAGGCCGAGCTGGAGGCCGCCGAGGGCTCCGGCGCCGCCGCCGAGGACGACGGCAGCCAGGGCTCCGCCGGGTACTTCCCGTACAAGCCGTACTGCGGCAACTGCGAGAAGGACCTGACCACGGTCACGGCGTACGACGACGACTCGACCGAGCTGACGTACGCCTGCACCGCGTGCGGCTTCTCCGAGACGGTCCGGCTCAGCGAGTTCAACCGCGGCAAGCTGGTCTGGAAGGTCGACTGGCCGATGCGCTGGGCGTACGAGGGTGTCGTCTTCGAGCCCAGCGGCGTCGACCACTCCTCGCCCGGGTCGTCGTTCCAGGTGGGCGGGCAGATCGTCGGGATCTTCGGCGGCGAGCAGCCCATCGGGCCGATGTACGCGTTCGTCGGCATCAGCGGCATGGCGAAGATGTCGTCGTCGAAGGGCGGGGTGCCCACCCCGGCCGACGCGCTCAAGATCATGGAGCCGCAGCTGCTGCGCTGGCTGTACGCCCGCCGCCGCCCGAACCAGTCCTTCAAGATCGCCTTCGACCAGGAGATCCAGCGGCTCTACGACGAGTGGGACCGCCTCGACGCCAAGGTCGCCGACGGCAGCGTGCTGCCCGCCGACGCCGCCGCGCACGCACGTGCCGTGGGCACGGCCACCGGTGAGCTGCCGAGGACGCCCAGGCCGCTGCCGTACCGCACGCTCGCCTCGGTGGCCGACATCACCGCCGGGCACGAGGACCAGGCGCTGCGCATCCTCAGCGAGCTGGACCCGGCCGACCCCCTGGCGACTCTGGCGGAGGCCCGGCCGCGCTACGACAAGGCCGAGGCGTGGATCAACACCCACGTCCCCGCCGACCAGCGCACCATCGTGCGCGAGGAGCCCGACGCCGAGCTGCTGAAGTCGCTCGACGAGCCGAGCCGGCAGTCGCTGCGGCTGCTGCTCGACGGGCTGGCCGGGCAGTGGTCCCTGGACGGGCTCACCCACCTCGTGTACGGCGTGCCCAAGGTCCAGGCCGGATTTTCCGCGGACGCCACGCCCAAGGAGCTGCCGCCGGAGATCAAGTCCGCCCAGCGGACGTTCTTCGCGCTGCTGTACCACCTGCTCGTGGGCCGCGACACCGGCCCGCGGCTGCCCACGCTGCTCCTCGCGGTGGGGCAGGAGCGGGTGCGGACCCTGCTCGGGGAGTAGCAGCCGCCTCCGTCGGCGGGGCAGCGGTCAGTGGTCAGCGGGTCAGGGCGAAGCCCGCGAACAGGACGCCGACCACGCTGACGGCGAGGAAGGCGAGGTGGCGGCGCGGGGGCGTGAGGTGGTCCGTCGCCTCGCCCCGGCGCCACCGCTCCAGCACCTCACGGAACAGCTTGCGCTGGGGAAGCATGCCGAGGGTCAGGCCGATGTGGGCGCAGGCGTACATGACGAGCGCCTCGCTCAGGCCGAAGCCGTTCAGGCGGCAGACGACCACCAGGAGGACGCCCCCGGTCACCATGGTCACCGGGTAGGCGATGCGGAACTTCCGGAACGGGATCCAGCTGCCCAGCAGCCAGCTGGACAGCGCGGTGGCGGCCACGGCGAGCAGCGCCAGCCCGACGACGGGTACGGACGTGAGCATGAGGTCTGTTCCTCCTGTGAGTACCAACGCGCGGCGGCGCGCTACGCGATGTGCTCGTCCTCGAGTTCCGCCGTGTGGCGTTCCTGGAAACGCATGACCATCCGCTTGGCGTCCGCGTCCAGCACGGAAACCCCGTACGTCGCCTCGATGTTGTAGCCGAACTCCCGCGGCGTCGGGTAACCGCTGCCGCTGATCGACTGCTTGAAGACCTGGTAGTACGCGTCCTCGTCCGGCTCCGCCTGCGGGGTGCCGCCGCCCTCGCCCAGCTCACGGGTGCGGTGCGGCCCCACCGGTATGGGGAAACTGCCGGTGTCCTCCGGAGAGGGCTCCTGGACGGGCGGCGGCTCCTCGAACTGCTGCCGGTACTCGTCCGCCTGCTGCTGCTCCGCGTACCACTGCGCGTACTGGTCGTCCGGGTCGTACGCGGGGTCGTAGCCACCGCGGTACTCGACGGACTGCGGATCCCGGGCGTGCAGCCACTGGTTCTGGTCCGGCCCGGGCTCCGGCTCCTCCCACACCGGCTCCGGCTCCGGCTCCCGGCCGCCCGTCAGCTCGGGACGCTGCTCCGCGGCCGGCTCGGCCTTGCGCAGCGAAGGCGGCGAAGGCTGGGCCCCGGGGCCCTCGGCGGCCTCCTCGGGCCGCGGCGCCGGCGGCAGCAGGGCCGGTTCGATGCCCGCCGCCGCCAGACCCGCCGGAGCGGTCTGCGCGAGCGGGACGCCGTAGCGGGCCAGGCGCAGCGGCATCAGGGACTCGACGGGCGCCTTGCGGCGCCAGGAGCGGCCGAACCGGGAGCGCAGCCGGGCCTGGTAGACCAGCCGCTCCTGCTCCAGCTTGATGACCTGCTCGTAGGAGCGCAGCTCCCACAGCTTCATCCGGCGCCACAGCAGGAACGTCGGCACCGGGGAGAGCATCCACCGGGTGAGGCGGACACCCTCCATGTGCTTGTCGGCGGTGATGTCGGCGATCCGGCCGATCGCGTGCCGGGCGGCCTCGACGGACACCACGAACAGGATCGGGATCACGCCGTGCATGCCGACACCCAGCGGGTCCGGCCAGGCCGCCGCGCCGTTGAACGCGATCGTCGCCGCCGTCAGCAGCCACGCCGTCTGGCGCAGCAGCGGGAAGGGGATGCGGATCCAGGTCAGCAGCAGATCGAGGGCGAGCAGCACGCAGATGCCCGCGTCGATGCCGATCGGGAAGACGTAGCTGAAGTTCCCGAAGCCCTTCTTCAAAGCCAGTTCCCGCACCGCCGCGTAGGAACCCGCGAAGCCGATCCCGGCGATGATGACGGCACCGAAGACGACCATGCCGATGAGAACGCGATGCGTCCGGGTCAGCTGTAGTGGCGCGGCCACCCGTACTCCCCTCCCAGTGCCTGTTGTTGCGCGCAACAGAGTGGCACATGTGTACGGGGAACGGGTGGCCGGTGGTCGATACGGCCCGTCAGTCCGACTTCGGCTAGGACTTCGACGACGACTTCGACGACGGCTTCGACGCCGCCGAGGAGGGCTTCTTCGACGCCGGCTTCGAGGGCGACGCCGAGCCGCTCGACCCGCTGCCGTTGGCCTTCGTCACCGCGGCCACCGCCTCCTTGGCCGCCTTCTGCGCGTCCTTCACCAGGTCGTCCGCGTCCGGCGTCTTCTCGCCGGCCAGACCCGCGCCGTTGTAGTCGACGGTGACGACGACGTTCTCGACGCGCGTCACGACCGTCTGCTGCTTGAAGGTGCCTTCCTTCTTCTTCAGGTCGTAGCGCACGACCGAGGCCTCGTCGCCCGTGCCGCTGACCGGTGTGGTCTTGAGGCTCTTGGCACCCTCGGCGCTCTGCGCGTCCTTGAGCTGCTTCGTGTAGTAGTCGTGCGCCAGCTCGTCGCCCGCGCCGCGCGTCGCGTCCGACTCGAAGCGCAGCATCGACACGCTCAGCCAGCGGAACTGGGAGCCCTTCACACCGTTGTCGTCGAGGCTGTCCCACGAGCAACTGACGCGAGTGGCGGTGTCGTTGGAGGCGCCCTCCTTGCCGGAGTCGCCCTTCGGGACCAGGTCCTCCAGCGACTTCTTCGACAGCACCGAGCACGGCTCCGGAAGCTTCGCGTACGCCGCCGCCCGCACCGTCGGGGACGGGCTCGCGGACTTGGACGCGGCGGACTTCTCGGCGGCGGCCTTGTCCTTCCCGTCGCCGGAGCCGGAGTCCGAGGAGCAGCCGGCCACCACCAGCACGGCGGGGACGGCGGCCGCGCAGACGACGACGCGGGTCAGCCGCGACGCTTTCCGCTCTCGCTGCTCTCGCTTGTCTCGCTGGTCACGCTGGGCTCGTAGCTGCATGGTTCCTTCACTCATGACGCTCGTGGTTCCTGCGGTCGGAACGGGTCCGAGGAGCCACCGTACGCGGTGAAGAAATCGTGCGGACCCGCTTCGGGTGCACCGCGCGCGCACGCGCCGGGGCCCGGACGGGGCTCAACCGCTGAGCGAATCCGCCAGCTGGGAGGCCAGTTTCCGGGCCATGTCCTGCATTTCCTCGCTGTCCGGCACGGCTCCGAGCGTCGCCGACTGCTCCGCGTACTCGATGGTCACCATGACGTTCGACGTGCGGAACGCCACAGTCACGGTGCGCTGTTTCGCGGTGGAACCGGAGTCGCTCAGCTCGTCGTCGACGTACCCCTCGTCGCCCAGGTCGTCGAGGAGCCGGGGCTGCAGATCGGTGGGCGTCGCACTGGCGGAGGGGCTCGACGAGGCGTCGCCGGACGGCGCGGAGCCCGAGGGCGAGCCGGACGACGGGGCGCCGGACGGGGACCCCGACCCAGACCCGGACTCGGGCGAGGAAGGGGAAGAGGACGCGGACGAAGACGAAGACGATGACTCGGAGACGACCGGCTCGGGCAGGTCGGCGGCCTCCACCTGCTTGGCGAAGAGCTGTTCGGCCTGGCTGTCGTCGCTCACGGAGTTGTCGTACGACACCACCCGCTCGAAGTCGACGGAGAGGTGGTTGGTGGCCTCCGCCGACTCGACCTTCCAGCGGCAGCCGACCTTGCGGTCGGTGTCGTACGCGAGCGTCGGCTCCCCCTTGTACGCCTTCTCGCGCTGCGCCTCGTCCGGGATCTCCTCGATGCCGGGCAGCAGCGAGTCGAGCGTCTTGTCGCCGACCGCGCCGCACGGCTCGGGCAGGGTCCGGTACTTGCCCGGCTCGGCGGCCTCGGTGGTGACGCCGGGCTGCCCCGGGTTGGAGTCGTCCGACGTGGCGCCGTCGCCGGAGCCGCCGGTGCAGCCGGCCAGCAACACCGCCAGGCAGGCGGCGACGCCGGGTACGTAGGCCTTCCGCTGCACGGTGCGGCTCCTCTCGCCGGGGTGGCTGTGGTTCGGGACGCTCGGATCGCTTCGGGACTCCAGTGTCCCCGCTGGTTAATCGCTTGCCGCAGGGGGGCGCCCCCTGGAGACAATGTGTATCGCACGCGCTGCCGTGAACGCCGGTCAGTTGTCCCTTTGGCTGCCATTGGCTCCGGTTTTTGCGCTTCTATACTTCTGTTTGTTTCCGGGGGAATGAGGACGATATGTCGTACGTGGAGATGCCGGGCGCGAAGGTGCCGATCCGGATGTGGACCGACCCGGCGACGGTCGAGGAGGGCGCGCTGCAGCAGCTGCGCAACGTCTCGACCCTGCCGTGGATCAAGGGCCTCGCGGTCATGCCGGACGTGCACTACGGCAAGGGCGCGACGGTCGGCTCCGTGATCGCGATGCGGGGCGCGGTGTGCCCGGCTGCGGTGGGCGTCGACATCGGCTGCGGAATGTCGGCGGTGAAGACGTCCCTGACGGCGAACGACCTGCCCGGCGACCTGTCCCGCCTCCGCTCGAAGATCGAGCAGGCGATTCCGGTGGGGCGGGGGATGCATGACAGTCCCGTCGAGCCGGGGCGCTTTCATGGGCTGGCGACCAGCGGGTGGGACGACTTCTGGGGGCGGTTCGACGGGGTCGCGGAGGCGGTTCGGTTCCGTAGGGGGCGGGCGGCTGCTCAGATGGGAACCCTTGGGCAGGGCAACCATTTTGTGGAGTTTTGCATAGATACATCCGATTCGGTGTGGCTCATGCTGCACTCCGGTTCCCGCAACATCGGCAAGGAACTGGCCGAGCACCACATCGGCGTCGCCCAGAAGCTCCCGCACAACCAGGGCCTGATCGACCGCGACCTCGCGGTGTTCGTCGCGGACACCCCGCAGATGGCGGCGTACCGCAACGACCTGTTCTGGGCGCAGGAGTACGCGAAGTACAACCGCACCCTGATGATGGCGCTCTTCAAGGACGTGGTCCGCAAGGAGTTCAAGAAGGCCAAGCCGGTCTTCGAGCCGGAGATCTCCTGCCACCACAACTACGTGGCGGAGGAGCGGTACGACGGCATGGACCTGCTGGTGACCCGCAAGGGCGCGATCCGCGCGGGTTCCGGGGACTACGGGATCATCCCCGGTTCCATGGGCACGGGTTCGTACATCGTGAGGGGCCTCGGGAACGACAAGTCCTTCAACTCCGCCTCCCACGGCGCGGGCCGGCGCATGAGCCGGAACGCGGCCAAGCGGCGCTTCTCCACCAGGGACCTGGAGGAGCAGACGCGGGGCGTGGAGTGCCGTAAGGACTCGGGCGTGGTGGACGAGATCCCGGGCGCCTACAAGCCGATCGACCAGGTCATCGACCAGCAGCGCGACCTCGTGGAGGTCGTGGCCAAGCTGAAGCAGGTTGTCTGCGTGAAGGGCTGACGCGAGGCCCCCCGCTCGCGCGGGGGCCTCGTTCACGCGGGCCCTGTCAGCTGGGCATGGTGACTTGGCCGGAGCGAAGGCGCCACATGCGCAGGTTGCAGCTCTGCGGTGTCCTGCCGAGCACCCCGGCGGCCGCCGTTGGGCTGTTGAGCTTCAACAGGATGCGGTCCTCGGTCTCGTTCCAGCGGCGCGCTGTGTGGGCGGGCCTCATGCCGGCCGGACGCACCCACGTGGCCAGCGAGTCGGCAGCCGTGTGCTTGCGCGCCAACGACAGGCAGCCGGGGTAGTACAGGTCGGCTGCCAGGCGTTGAGCCGCCTCCATGGCGTACAGGACGTTGTAAACGTTGTCCCGAGCGTTGCGCTTGATGGTGCGCTGGACTCCGCTCACCTTCCGGGCGTAGTCGCACAGGTAGTGGCCGATGGCTGTGCTGGCCGTGGTGAGGGAGACGAAGGGGAATCCCTTGCTGGTGTAACCCACCGATCCGTCGGCGTCGATCACGCCCCGGAGGTAGTCACGACGGGAGAAATCGCCGCGTGGCGGCGCGATCGTCGTGGACTTGCGCCCGTACGGGAGGCCGAGGTCGTTGAGGAGTGTTCTGGCCGCGAGGGAGCACAACGTCCAGGTGACCGAGGTGTGGGTCGCGGCGAAGTTCGTGGACCTGGTGCGCTCCGAAATGGTGCTGTTGTACGGCGTGAGCGCGCGGAACTGGCGCAGAAGGTCGATGTCGCGGGCGGCGAGTTCGACACTCAACTTGCCTTTCTGGCCGACGCCTTGCTGTAGATGCCCGTCCGCTTGCAAGAACCCGAACATGTACGCGTACTCGGGGACTGTGAGGTCCATGAACTGATGGCCGTTAGGCTCGCGTTCAGCCACAGGGAAGCTCCACTTCCTTGCTGGTCAGGCTCTCGGTCGGGACCGGCATCCCGGCCGAGAGCCGTCACGTTTGATGTTGTGACGCGAGCCTAGATACTCAGTTCAACCGCCGTTCGAGTGACCGGAGTTCTTCACTCCTGTGAGTTACGCCTGGGTGTCAGCTCTCCCGGTGCACCTTCGTGTTGGAGGCCTGGGCGCGGGGGCGGACCACCAGGAGGTCGATGTTGACGTGGGCGGGGCGGGTGATCGCCCAGGTGATGGTGTCGGCGACGTCGTCGGCGGTCAGGGGGGCGGCGACGCCCTGGTAGACCTTGGCCGCCTTGTCCTGGTCGCCGGCGAAGCGGGTCAGGGCGAACTCGTCGGTCTTGACCATGCCGGGCGCGATCTCGACGACCCGGACCGGGCGGCCGACGATCTCCAGGCGCAGTGTCTCGGCGAGGACGTGTTCGGCGTGCTTGGCGGCGACGTAGCCCGCGCCGCCCTCGTAGGTGGCGAACCCGGCGGTCGAGGAGACGACGACCACCGTGCCGTCGCCGCTCGCCTCCAGCTTGGGGAGCAGGGCCTGGGTGAGGTTGAGGGTGCCGAGGACGTTCGTCTCGTACATCCGGCGCCAGTCCTCCGGGTCGCCGGTGGCCACCGGGTCGGCGCCGAGCGCGCCGCCGGCGTTGTTGACCAGGACGCCGATCGTCTTGAAGGCGGTGGCGAACTCGTCGACCGCCTCGCGGTCGGTGACGTCCAGGGGGTAGGCCGTCGCCTTGTGGCCGGCCGCCTCGATCTCCTCCGCCAGCGCCTCGATGCGGTCCTTGCGGCGGGCGGTGAGGACGACCCGGTAACCCGCCGCGGCGAGCTGCCGGGCCGTGGCGGCGCCGATGCCGCTGCTCGCACCGGTGACGACGGCGATGCGGGAGGCGGCGGACGGGGCGGCTGCGGTGGCCATGGGCTGCTCCTTGATCGGTGCTGGACGTCGCCGTCCAGGGTAGTCAGCCGCCGTTGCGGGGCGCCCACATGATCACGGCCATCCCGGCCAGGCAGACCAGCGCGCCGGTGATGTCCCAGCGGTCGGGGCGGTAGCCGTCGGCGACCGCGCCCCACAGGATCGACCCGGCCACGAAGATGCCGCCGTACGCGGCGAGGATGCGGCCGAAGTGGGCGTCGGGCTGGAAGGTCGCGACGAAGCCGTACGCGCCGAGCGCGAGGACCCCGCCGGTCGCCCAGAGCCAGCCGCGCTGCTCGCGCACCCCCTGCCAGACCAGCCAGGCGCCGCCGATCTCGAAGAGGGCGGCGACGACGAAGAGGGCGGCCGAGCGGAGAATGACCATGACGGTCAGCTTCGCATGCCGCTGTCCGGGTCTCCGGAGTCGGCCGGCTCCGTCTCCGCCGCGTACGCCGTCGGCGGCACCCCGACCGTCGCCGTGAAGTCGCGCACCAGATGGGCCTGGTCGGCGTAGCCGAGTTCGGCGGCGAGGGCGGCCCAGTCGATGCCGGTGCGGGTGCCGGCGCGTTCCAGGGCCTCGTGGATGCGGTACCGGAGGATGACCCACTTCGGGCTGACGCCGACATGGGTCGAGAAGAGCCGCTGCAGGGCCCGCACCGACAGGCCCTCCGCCCGGGCGACGTCGCCGACGCGGCACACCGTGCGGTCGGAGCGGATGCGGTCGACGAGGTCCACGGCGTGGTCGGCCTGCGGGTCCGGGGCGCAGGGCAGGGCGACCAGGAAGGTGTCGAGGGCGGCTACCCGGTCCCGGTCGTCGGCGGGGCTGACGACGGCGTCGGTCGTGGCGTCCGTCACCTGGGGGAACACCTCCCGGGCGGGCAGGGCGCGCCCCGTCCATCGCGACACCGGCGTCCGGGGGGCGTACGGCCGGAAGCCGCCGGGCCGGAATTTCACCCCGCAGACCCGGCCCCGCCCGGTCAGCTTCCGGGTGTACAGGCCGAGGGCGACGCCGGTGACCTCGGCGTAGGGCGGGCCCTCGTCCTCGTCCCACTGGAAGGTGAGGTTGACGCAGGGGTGCGGTACGACGTGGGAGGCGTAGGGGGCGGGCAGGTCCCAGTCGATGAGCCAGTACCACTCGACGTACCGGCGCAGCGGCTCGGCGGGCGCGTGCCGGCGGAATCGCACGTGGTGGAGCAGTGCGGTCGGGTCGACGATCCCGCGGGTGTCGTGGCGGGGTGCCTCCATGGCCGGATCGTACGTCGCGCTTCCCCGGGTGTCGCGTTTCTTCAAGAAGGGCGGCCCCGGACGTCCCTACGGTCGGGGCATGGACACGAACGGTGTGAAGGCGTACGGCGTCGGTGAGCTGCTGGCCATGGCGCGTGAGCGGGCGGTCCCGGTGGTGCGGGGCGTTTCGGACGCGGCGCTCGCCGCTCCCACGCCCTGCGCCGAGTACGACGTGAAGTCGCTGGTCAATCACCTCTTCCAGGTGATCGAGCAGTTCCAGCGGCTGGCCCGGAAGGAGGCGTCGGACTTCGGTGAGACTCCGGACCGGGTCGCGGGGAGTCCCGAGTGGCGTGAGCGGCTGGTGGACGAGGCGGACCGGTTGGTGGCGGCCTGGTCGGCGCCCGGTGCCGAGGAGGGGAAGACCGGCGGGATGAACATGCCCGCGCGGCTGGTCGGTTCGATGGCGCTGCTCGATCTGACCGTGCACGTGTGGGACCTGGCGCGGGCGACGGGCCAGGAGTACCCGGGTGCCGACGAGGCGGTCGTGGCGGAGCTGGCGGGCGCGGTGGCGGAGCTGGCGCCGACGGCCAGGGAGATGGGCATGTTCGGGGCGCCGGTCGAGCCGGCCGAGGGGGCGTCGGGGTTCGAGCGGCTGCTCGCGCGGACGGGGAGGGATCCGTACTGGCGGTGAGGGATCCGTACTGGCGGTGAGGGCTCCGCACGGGGGAATAGTCCCTGGTCGTTCTCCGTTCTCCGGGTATAGTTGAAGAGTCAACAAACCGGAGGTTGAGCGACCATGCAGTTCGGCATTTTCAGCGTCGGCGACGTCACGCCCGACCCGACCACGGGCCGTACGCCGACCGAGCGTGAGCGGATCAAGGCCATGGTCGCCATCGCGCTGAAGGCCGAGGAGGTCGGGCTCGACGTGTTCGCGACCGGCGAGCACCACAACCCGCCGTTCGTCCCCTCGTCGCCGACGACCATGCTCGGCTACATCGCCGCGCGGACCGAACGGCTGGTCCTGTCCACCTCCACCACGCTCATCACCACCAACGACCCGGTGAAGATCGCCGAGGACTTCGCGATGCTCCAGCACCTGGCCGACGGCCGGGTGGACCTGATGATGGGGCGCGGGAACACCGGGCCCGTCTATCCGTGGTTCGGCAAGGACATCCGGCAGGGCATCAACCTCGCCGTCGAGAACTACGCCCTGCTCCACCGCCTGTGGCGCGAGGACACCGTGGACTGGGAGGGGAAGTTCCGCACGCCGCTCCAGGGCTTCACGTCCACGCCCCGCCCGCTGGACGGCGTCGCGCCCTTCGTCTGGCACGGCTCCATCCGCTCGCCGGAGATCGCCGAGCAGGCCGCGTACTACGGCGACGGCTTCTTCCACAACAACATCTTCTGGCCCGCCGACCACACCAAGCGCATGGTCGAGCTGTACCGGGCCCGCTACGCCCACTACGGGCACGGCACCCCCGAGCAGGCCATTGTCGGCCTCGGCGGGCAGGTGTTCATGCGGAAGAACAGCCAGGACGCGGTGCGGGATTTCCGGCCGTACTTCGACGTGGCGCCCGTGTACGGGCACGGCCCGTCCCTGGAGGAGTTCACCGAGCAGACGCCGCTCACGGTCGGCTCGCCGCAGCAGGTGATCGAGAAGACGCTGGCCTTCCGCGACTACGCCGGCGACTACCAGCGCCAGCTGTTCCTGATGGACCACGCCGGGCTGCCCCTGAAGACCGTCCTGGAGCAGCTCGACCTGCTCGGCGAGGAGGTCGTGCCGGTGCTGCGGAAGGAGTTCGCCAAGGACCGCCCGGCGGACGTGCCGGACGCGCCGACCCACGCGTCCCTGCTGGCCGCCGCCCGCAAGGACGCCCGCAAGGACGCCCTCAAGGACGTCCGCGAGGAAGGAGTACGGGCATGAAGCTCGTCGTCGTCTCGGCGGGACTGAGCGTCCCGTCGTCCACCCGGCTGCTGGCCGACCGGCTGGCCGCCGCCACCGCCGGGCAGACGTCGGCGGAGGTCCAGGTGATCGAATTGCGCGACCTCGCCGTGGAGATCGCGCACACCTTCACCAACGGTTTCCCCGCGCCGCCGCTGGCCGACGCGTTCGCCGCGGTCGCGGAGGCCGATGGCCTGATCGTGGTCACACCGGTGTTCTCGGCGTCGTACAGCGGGCTGTTCAAGTCGTTCTTCGACGCGCTGAGCGTCACCGACGAGGACGCCCTCGCCGGGAAGCCGGTGCTGATCGGCGCGACCGGCGGTACGGCCCGGCACTCGCTGGTCCTTGACCACGCCCTGCGGCCGCTGTTCGCGTACCTGAAGGCCGTCGTGGTCCCCACCGGGGTGTACGCCGCCTCCGAGGACTGGGGCGCCGAAGGGCTCGACGGACGCATTGCGCGGGCCGCGGGCGAGCTGGCGGCGCTGATGACGGGCCTGTCCGCGGCAGCCCGCCCGCAGCCCCGGCGCGACTCCTTCGAGGAGGTCGTGCCCTTCGAGCAGCGCCTCGCCGCGCTGCGGCCCGCCGGGTGAGATCCCGGTGAGCGACCGGGCCGTCGGATCACGCCGCCGGCGGCCTTGGCAGACTGGACGGGTGCCCCGGACTGTTCTGCTCGCCGAAGACGACCGCGCCATCCGGCACGCCCTGGAGCGCGCCCTCACCCTGGAGGGGTACCGGGTCACCGCGGTCGCCGACGGCGTCGAGGCGCTGGCACAGGCCCACCGCGGCCGGCCCGACGTCCTGGTGCTGGACGTGATGATGCCGGGCATCGACGGCCTCCAGGTCTGCCGGGAGCTGCGCGCCGAGGGTGACGCCACCCCGATCCTGATGCTGACCGCGCTGGTGGAGACCGCCGACCGGATCGCGGGCCTGGACGCGGGCGCCGACGACTACGTGGTGAAGCCCTTCGACGTCGAGGAGGTCTTCGCCCGCCTGCGCGCCCTGCTGCGCCGCACGGACCGCACGGACCGCACGGACCGCACGGACGCCACCGAGCGCGCGGAGGCCGACGCGGACGACCGGGCCGCCGGGACCGAGCAGGCCGCCGAGCGGGAAGCGCCGGACTACCGGTACCCGGAGGCCGCCGGCCTGCGCATGGACCCGCGGGCCCGCCGCGCCTGGCGCGACGGACGCGAGCTGGAACTGACCCGCACCGAGTTCGAACTCCTCGAACTGCTGGTCCGCAACGCGGGCACCGTGCTCGACCACTCCACGATCTACGACCGCATCTGGGGCTACGACTTCGGTCCCGGCTCCAAGAACCTCGCCGTCTACGTCGGCTACCTGCGCCGCAAGCTCGACCAGCCGGGCGCCCCGCAGCTGATCCAGACCGTGCGCGGCGTGGGTTACGTGCTGCGGGCGGACTGAGTGGGCGCCTCCCCGCTCGGGCGCCGGCCCCGGCTGCTGTCGCTGCGGACGACGTTCGCGGTGTCCTTCGCGACGATCACCGCCGTGGTCACGGTCCTCGTCGGAGGGCTGTCCTACAACGCGGCGGCCCGGCTGGTCCGGGTGGACCAGGAGTCCGTCTTCGAACAGGCCGCGCGGGACCTGCGGGCCGAGGTGCGGCGGCTGCGGCTGTCGCCGGGCGACTTCTCCTCCTCCGCGCCCGGCCACGACATCGTGCGCCCCGCCCGCACCGACGTACAGGTCCTCGGGCCGGACGGCGCCGTCCTGGACCCGGCCGAGCCGCGGCTGCCGGTGACCGGCGCCGACCGGCGGGCCGCCGGAGCCGCCGAGGCCGGGCGGGTGGTCCAGCACGACGACGTCGACGTCGGCCCCGACGTCTTCCGGGTGGCGACCGTCTCCCTCGGCGGCGGCCGGGGCGCCGTGCAGGTGGCGCAGGAGTTCAGCGACACCGAGGACCTGCTGCGGGCCCTGCAGCGGCGGACGCTGGTCCTGATGGCGGCGGTGGTGCTCGCCGCGGGCCTGTTCGGCTGGTGGCTGGCCCGGCGCATCACCCGGCGTCTGGTGGTCCTCACCTCCGCCGCCGAGAACGTCGCCCGCACCCGCCGGCTCGGCGTCCCGGTCCCGGTCACCGGACCCGACGAGGTGGGGCGCCTCGGCCGCGCCTTCGACCTGATGCTGGGCCGCCTCGCCCAGTCGGAGGAGGACCAGCGGCGCCTGGTGCGGGACGCGGGGCACGAGCTGCGGACGCCGCTGACCTCGCTGCGGACCAACATCTCGCTGCTGCGCCGGATCGACGAACTCCCGCCCGCCGCCCGGGAGGAACTCGTCGCCGACCTGGGGCAGGAGGCCCGCGAGCTGACCGACCTGGTCAACGAACTGGTCGAGCTGGCGGCCGGCCAGTCCGCGGGCGAGCCCCCGCAGCCGGTCGACCTGGCGGACCTCGCGTACGACGTGGCGGCGCTGGCCCGGCGCCGCACCGGCCGCGAGATCGGCGTACGCGTCTGCGGCGAGACCGCGACCGACGCCCGGCCCGCCATGCTGACCCGCGCGCTCTCCAACTTGGTCGAGAACGCCGCGAAGTTCGACCCCGACGGCACCGGTCCCATCGAGGTGGCCGTCGCCGGACCCGCCCGGCCGGGCCCGATCCGTGTCGAGGTCCTCGACCGCGGCCCCGGTATCTCCGACGCCGACCTGACCCGCGTCTTCGACCGCTTCTACCGCGCCGCCGACGCCCGCTCCCGCCCCGGCTCGGGCCTCGGCCTGTCCATCGTGCGCGAGGTCGCCCTGGCCCACGGGGGCGCCCCGTTCGCGTACCGGCGGGACGGCGGCGGCTCGGTGATCGGCTTCACGGTGGTCCCGGCGCCGGCGGGTGGCGCGGAGGACGCGGCGGGGGGAGCGGACCGGCACTCGTAGGCCCACCGGGCACCCGTAGGCCCACTGCGCCGGAAGCGCTTCGGAAGCGGATCGTCGCTGGTGCCGGAAGCGGGTGCGCTGGTGCGCTGAGCCCATGTCGACGTCACCGGTGGCCGTGGGCCCCACCGCTGTCGCCGGCGCCGGCACCGGTGTCGCGGGTCCCGGTGCCGGCGCCGACGTCGGTGCTGGTGCCCGGCCGCGGAGAGGTGCGCAGAAAGGTGCCGAGGGCGGACAGGTCGGTGCGTTCGAGGTCGGCCGGGCGGATCACGACGCGCAGTTCGGGAGCGGTGGCGGGCTCCCGGCGGCAGTGCGCGGCGAAGCTTTCGACGATCATGAACAGCAGCTGGGTGCGGTCGAGTTCGACGATCCGGGCGAGCCCGGAGCCGATCAGGGGGATCGCGACCGGCTTGTACATGCCGTACCGGGCGACGGCCGGCCAGAGGGTGTCCAGGCTCGCCCGCAGGTCGGCCGGTCCCGAGCGGGCGACGAGGTCGTTGCCGAGCCGGGAGTAGGCCACGGCGAAGACCCGGCGGCCGTCCACCGTGAGCGGCACGGTGGTGCCGAGCGGATAGCGGACCCGGCGGCCGCGCGGCTTGTCCTGGGCCCGCTCCGTGCGCAGCGGTGTGAGCGCCCGCAGCCCGGCCTGGATCCGGTCGTCGAGGAGCTTGCGCTCGCCGCCGAACAGCCGCTGCACCAGCTGCCCCTGCACGCTGTCCCGGCTGATCACCAGGTCCTGTTCGGTGGCGGTGTCGAAGGTGTCGGTGAACCCGACCACCAGATTGGCGTCCTCCTGGTCGAAGAGGTCGCCGCGCACCACGACCAGGTCTCCGGCGCCGGGGAAGGGCTGACGCAGCAGTTCCTGCCCGTGCCGCTCCCGCAGCCGGGCCCGCAGCGAGCCGAGCAGCTCGGCGACGTCCGTGTCGTCCGGCCGCTCCCGGGCCATCTGCTGCGCGACCGGCAGGGCGAGGTCGTGCCGGCCCAGGTCCATCCGGCTGCGGATCAGCTGGCGTCGGGCCGTCTCGCGCAGCGCGAGCAGCCGGCGGACCAGCGGCCGGGCGAAGTCCTCGTCGCCCGCCTCGGCCAGGGGACGGCCGCGGACCAGGGCCAGCGCCGCCGCGAGCCGGTCGGCGGCCGACGCGGGCGCCGCGAGCAGCGCCGAGTTGACCAGGTCGGTGAACTCCGCGCAGTCCAGCTGCTCGGGCGTGAGCACCAGCCGGTACGCGGTCTCGGGGGCCGGTGCGGCCAGCAGCTGCTCGGTGCGCAGCACCCGGGCGCCGTCACCGGTCTGGGCGGGGTCGAGGGCGCGGCGCAGTTCGAGGACGCGCTTCTGCACCTCGTTGCGGTGCCGCCCGGACTGGTGCGGCTGCTCGCCGTTGACCGCCCACACGTCGCGGTGCAGCGTGCGGACCGGTACGGACTCTCCCTCCGCCGCCACCAGCCGGACCAGCAGCCGTGTCGTCAACGGCGTCAACCGGGCTGCTTCGCCGTCGACTTCGAGACCCGCCGGGCCCAGGACGCTCACACGGATGCGCGCCATACAAGTGGTCTCCACTCGTTTCGCCCTCTTCCGCCGAGTGGTCACGGGGGAGGTTTCGGCAGCGTATCAATTGTCCGTTTGGGGGAGCTGTGGATTCGGGCGGTTCGGGCGGTTCGGGTGGCGCACTGGACCGGGTGGACCTGACGGAGGCGGCGGCGGGCAAGGGTCGGCCCCCGGGACGCGTTCCGACGTGCGGGACGCGTCCCGGGGGCCGCCTGCGCCGGTCCCCCGAACGGCGCGCGGATCCGCCGGGCTACGGCCGGCGGTGGTAGGCGGACAGGTGCTGGAACGGGTAGGTGTGGCGCCAGTCCGAACCGGTGTCGTTGACCGTGCAGCCCGCCAGCTTCAGCCGTTCCACGATCTTGCCGAGCGCCGTCCCGGAGCCGTCGAAGCGGATGACGTTGCGCCCCGCGATGTCGGCGATCGGCCGCAGGCCGCCCACCTCGACGATCAGGGTGCGCTCGGGGTACGCCATCAGCACCATGCCCAGCTCGATCAGCACGTTCGGGCGCGGCTGGCACACGGGCCGGGTCTCGTACTCCGGCTCGTTGTGGCCCCGCAGGTCCCGGTGGAGGCTGACGACGTCGTCCGGGGTGAGCAGTACGAGCGCCGCCTGGGCCTGCGCCGGGGCGCCGGCGACCACGTCACCGAGAAAGGGGGACGCGTGGCCGGTCGCTCTGACCAGGTCCTCCCACTCCTTGGGGCGCAGGTCGAGCCGGCGCAGCAACTCGAACATCTCCCGCCGCACCTGGTCGTCCCGGCCGTGCACGACGAAGACGCTCCGGGCCCGTTCGGCGTCCGAGGGCATCGGCACCGCGCCGCGCCGGAGTCCGTCGGCGTACGGCTGCCCGGACGGTGCGGCGTGGACCGGGGAGCCGTCGCCGAAGGTCTGGGTGCCGCCGTTGCCGACGCTCTGATTGCCCCCGAAGTTGTTGGTGCTGCCCTGGCCGAAGTCGTTGCCTTGGAACTTCTGGGCGCTCATGCCGGTCGTGCCTCCCTGGTGATGCCGGAGTTGTTGCCGAAGGTCTGGGTGCCGTTGTTGCCGACGCTCTGGTTGCCGCCGAAGTTGTTGGTGCTGTTGGCCCCGAAGTTCTGCTGGAGGATGTTGGTCTGGTTCGCGTCGTGCTCGCGGGTGTCGACGTCGTGGTCGCGCAGGAAGTCACCGACGATCTGGAGCAGGTGGCGCTCGATGATCTGGATGTACTTGATCGCGTCCGTCTCCTGGAAGAAGTGGTGGAAGTCGTTGCCGGGCGCCAGTTCGCGGACGCTGGTGAGCGCGCCGCAGTCCACGGAGGTGAGCGCGTAGCGGCCGAGCCGGAACTCGCTGGTGTCGTTGGGCTGGCGCACCAGGGTCCGTACGGTGTCGGTGCCGAAGCGGCTGGGCAGCCGCTCGCGCAGCGGGTTGAAGACCAGCCGCAGCAGTTCGCCGGGCGCGCTGCGGGTCACGTCCCAGGCGATGCGCACCATCAGCCGGCCGTCGATGGTGGCGGGCAGCCGGTCGGCGAGGTGGAAGCTCTCCGGCACGGGTCCGAGTACGTAGGTGTAGAACTCGGTGTGCAGGGTGCTGCCCTTGATGTCGAAGCCGATGAACACCGAGGTGACCAGCTCCTGTTGCCAGGCGCCGATGCGGATGCACAGGTACTCGCGCCGGGCGTCGTAGTCCTCCCGCCAGTGCTCGTCGCCGTCGTCGGGGTCGGGCGCGTCCAGGAGTACGGCGACGGAGTCGCTGCCCTCGGCCGTCCGGACCGCCTTGGTGAACCTGCGCCGGTCGACGGAGAGCAGCTGGATCCGGTCGCTGGGCGCGGGCTTGTCGCGCAGCTCGGCGAGCATCTGCTCGCTGACGCGCCCGGTGATGTCCTCGACGGTGAACGGGATGATCGGCTTGCGCTCGGCCGGGGCGTGGTCTCCCGCGCCGTCCACCGGGCCGTGCTGGGCGGGGAAGTGCCCGTTGAGCAGGCCGCCCGGGCCGGTGAGCACACCGTTGCGGGACATCGGGGCGCCCAGCAGCAGCTCGGCGTTGGCCCAGCGGCGGATGGAGCTTCCGGCGCCGACGAACGGCTTGTAGCCGCCGTAGTAGACCGTGTCGGAGGCCTGCTGCCGGTTGATCTTGCCGACCAGCTCCGGGGTGAAGCGCGAGGTCATCGGGTAGGCGCCGTCGAATCCCGGGCGGTCTGCCACCGCCGGCGCGAGGTTCTCGGCGAGGGTCTGGAGGATGGCCAGGCGGCGCAGGAACATCGTGGCCCAGGCGACCCAGAAGAACAGCAGCGCCGCACCGAGGCCGCTCAGCACCCCCGTGACGAGCAGCAGCAGGACGACGGCGGTGCCCGCGCCGAGGGCCGCCAGCTGGTTGCGGCGCAGGTTGTGGGCGGCGAGGGCGTGCGCGAGCACGGGCGCGGCGTCGTAGCCGTAGGAGGGGGCCACCATCCGGTAGGAGTGGGTCAGCAGCTCCCGGATCACCGCCTTGCGGTAGACGGGGTCGAGGTAGGTGCCGGCGCAGAGCAGGCGGGTGACGTTGCTGGTCGCGTCCGGGGGCGGCGGGGCGGCGTGGGTGGTCATGGTCCTCAGTTCCCTTCCCGCATGTCCGCGGCGGTGATGACGCCGTCGCTCACCGTGTAGGTGCCCTCGAAGGTGGCCGACGTGCCGTCGGTGTCCCAGGCCACGACGGTGACCGACACCTCGTCGCCGGTCGTCGAGTTCACGGTGACGTCGTCGCGGTCGGTCGTCTCGAAGCCGGCGACGAAGTGGTCGTAGTCCGGGTCGAGGTTCTTGCCGCCCAGCTCCCAGGCGGTCGCGAAGTCGCGGTTGTTGATGGCCTCGAAGTACGCGGTCACCGTCGCCTCCGGCCCGTCCTCGCCGGTGAGCGCGGGGTCCTCGGAGGGGTCGTCCGTCGGGTCGTCGGTGGCGGTGCCGTCCGTGCCGTCGTCGTAGGTGCCGTCGTCGTAGGTGCCGTCGCCGTAGGGGTCGTACGGGTCGTCGGTCGTGCCGTCGCCCCACGGGTCGGTGCCGGCGCCGGTCGTGCCGCCGGAGCCGTCGGGGCTGGTGCCGTCGTCGTACGTGCCGTCGTCGTAGGTGTCGCTGTCGGAGGTCCCGTCGTCCGAGGTGTCGGAACCCCAGTCGGGCAGTGCTCCGCTGCCGTAGAAGTCGTCGGTGGCGGGGGCCCCGTCGTCGCGGCCGGTCGTGGCGAGCACGACGGCCAGCACGACTATGAGGACGAACGGGATCGCGATGACGGTCAGGGCCTGGTTGCGTACCTGGCCGGGCGTGAGTGCGAGTCCCGGTGCCGGGTAGGAACCACGGGCGCCGGGCGGAACGCGGGTATTACTCATCTGTCACCTCATTGCCGCCGGTATCCGGACGGGCGGATACGGCACGCGCCCCGAGTGGGCCGATGTGCCTTGTGCATCGACCGATCCGATCAGGGGCGGCGCTTCCGGATCCAGATTTCTGGCGTTCCGATGCGCTTCCGATCGGCTTCCGGTATGGGGCACGCGGGCGCTCCGACCTGGAGGGAATATACCCCTGGGGGGTATGGTTGACGCAGGTGACCGAGTTACGCCGAGGGAAGGGGAGACCGCCATGGATCACATGGCCCACCACGCGTCCTGGGGGACCGCCGCCAGGGCGACGCTGCACTGCCTGACCGGCTGTGCCGTCGGCGAGATCCTCGGCATGGTCATCGGCACCGCCCTGGCCTGGGGCAACGCGCCGACCATGGCGCTGGCGATCGCGCTCGCGTTCCTCTTCGGCTACTCCTTCACCCTGTTCTCGGTGGTGCGGTCCGGCCTGGACCTCAAGTCCGCGGTCAAGGTCGCGCTGGCCGCCGACACCGTCTCCATCGCGGTGATGGAACTGGTCGACAACGGGATCATCGCCCTCACGCCGGGCGCCATGGACGCCCACCTGTCGGACGGCCTGTTCTGGGGCGCCCTGCTCGGCGGGCTCGCCGTCGCCTTCGTGCTCACCACACCGGTCAACAAGTGGATGATCGGCCGCGGCAAGGGGCATGCCGTCGCGCACGCCCACGCCCATCACTGAGCCGCCCGCGCACGGCCGTCCGGCGGCGCGTCACAGGTCCGCCGCGTCCATCGCGTCCATCACGTCCGTCATGTCGAACGCGCCCGGGACGGCCGACGCGCCCGGGACGGCCGACGCGTCCAGGGCGGCCGACGCGTCCAGGGCGGCCGACGCGTCCGGCGGTTCGCCGTCGAGGCGCTGTTCGGCCCAGATGGTCTTGCCCTGGCGGCCGTGCCGGACGCCCCAGCGCGTGCTGAGCCGCATCACGATGTACAGGCCCCGGCCGCCCTCGTCACTGTCCCGGGCGTGGCGCACGTGGGGGCTGGCGCTGTTGGCGTCCGTGACCTCGGTCAGCAGCCGGCCCCGGTCGTGGATGAGCCGCAGCCGCACCGGGCCGTCGCCGTAGCGGATGGCGTTGGTGACGAGTTCGCTGACGACGAGTCCGGTGGTGAACGCCGACTCGTCGAGCCGCCAGGCGGCGAGCTGCCGGTCCACCAGCCGGCGGGCCGTGGACACGACGGAGGCGTCGGAGGGCAGCGTCCAGTCCGCGACCTGTTCCGCGGACAGCGCGAGGGTGCGGGCGAGCAACAGGACGGCGTCGGCGTGGCGGGAGGGGGCCATGTGGTAGACGGCGGTGTCGCACAGCTCCTGGAGCGGCTGGGTGGTGGAGGCGAGGATGTGTTCGAGGCGGCGGGGGCCCGAGGCGCGGTCGTGGCCGTCGCCGGCGAGCAGGCCGTTGGTGTAGTGGGCGAGCAGGCTGCCCGGTTCCAGCTCCACCACGGCCGGCGTGAACACGTGTCCGCCGCCCGCCCCCAGCGGCGGCCCCTGGGGGACGTCCACGGCCCGGGGGGACCCGTCGGGGTCGACGACCACCGGCGCGGGGTGTCCGGCGCGGACCATCGTGCACTGCCGGGAGACCGGGTTGTAGACGGTGACCGCGCAGGTCGCCACCTCGGTGCCCGCCCCCTTCGAGGCGTCCGCGAGCTGGGCGGCCACCTCGTCCAGGCGGGTCAGCAACTCGTCCGTCTCCAGGTCCTGGAGGGCGAGGGTGCGCAGGGCGAGGCGGAGCTGCCCCATGGTGGCCGCCGCCTCGATGCCGTGGCCGACGACGTCCCCGACGACGAGGGCCACGCGGGTGCCGGACAGGGGGACGACGTCGAACCAGTCGCCGCCCGCGCTCTCGGGCAGGTAGACGTGCGCGGTCTCCACCGCCGAGAGGTCGGGGATCCTGCCCGGCTGGAGCGTGCGCTGGAGGGCGGCGGCGACGGTGTGCTCGCGCCGGTAGCTGCACGCGTTGTCGAGGTGCACGGACGCGGTGAACGCGGCCTGCCGGGCCACGTCCAGATCGGCCTCCTCGAAGGGGTCGGTCCGGTGCCGGTACAGCGTCAGCAGCCCGAGCACGGTGTCCCGCGCCGTCAGCGGGGCCACGATCATGGAGTGCACGCCCGTCCTGAGCAGCGGCGCGAAGCCGTCCGGGTCGGCCGAGAGCCACGGTTCACCGGCCGAGACCCGCACCAGGCGGGCCCGCAGGTCGTTGAGGGCCTGCGTGTACGGGGTGGGGAAGGGGAAGCGCCGGCTTTCCTCCTGCTTCCTGCTCACGTCGGCGGTCGGGGGAGCGAAGGCCACGCGGCGCAGCGGCACCCCCGGCGGTGGGGGACCGGCCGGGCGGGCGGCTCCGGCGCCGCTGTCGTCCAGCAGGTCGACGGTGGCCGCGTCGGCGAAGGCGGGCACCAGCGCCCGTACCAGCTCGTCGGCGGTGGTCCGCTCCTCCAGCGTGGAGCCGACGCCCGCGTGCACCGCGCTCAGCACCGCGAGCCGGTCCGCGTCGGCCTGCCGCTCGGTCACGTCCTCGACCACGCAGACCAGCCCGGGCCGGCCGTCGCCGGGGGTGTCCAGCGGGAAGAGGGACACCTCCAGGGCGAGCATCCGGTGCGCGCCGGACAGGGAACGCCCGCGGAACAGCCGGCCCCGCAGCGGTTCGCCGGTCGCGAGCACCTCGTCGATCAGGGACCTCAGCTCGCCCGGCTCGAACCCCGACGCGAAGTCGTCGATGCCGTGCCCGAGGACGTCCTCGGCGGGCAGGTCCCGCACCGCGCGGCCGGTGGGGTTGTAGCGGGTGACCTTCAGCTCCGGGTCGAGGACGAACAGACCCTGGGGTGAGTTGGCGAACAGCGCGTTGAGCACCGCGGCGTCGCCGATGGGATCGCCTGTCACGCGAGCTCCCTTCGCGGGTCGGCTCCCTGGGCGGGTCGGCCCCTTGGCGGGTCTCCCCTCACCTTCTCGCATCGGCCGGGCGCGGCAACTCGGCCGGACCCGTCCCCCCGGCACCCCGTCACCACGTCTCCGAGTCATCGGGCGCCCCGGCCCGCACCCGCCCCGCCCGCCCAGCTCCCTCCGCCCCCGCCCGGCGCAGCCGCATCGCCACCAGCGGCAGCAGCAGTACGGAGATCATCGCGGCGCCGACCAGGGAAGCCGCCTCGTCGGAGCCGATGAGCCGCTGGTCCACCCCGATGGTCGTGATCGCCACCACCAGCGGCAGACACGTGGACGCGAACAGGGCCAGCGCGGCCCGGTCCGGCCGCCCGAGGTCCTTCGGCGCCAGCAGATACACCGGTACGCCGCGCACCAGCAGGACCAGCAGCAGGAATCCCGGTACGAGCAGCAGGGCGCCCGGGTCGTGGAGCAGCGCGTCCAGGTCGAACTCGATGCCGGTGACGACGTAGAAGAGCGGCACGAGGAAGCCGAACCCCATGGCCTCCACCTTGCCGAGGACCTCCCCGCTGCTGTCGGGCGCCGCCCGGTGCAGGACGAGGCGGGTGAGGACGCCGGCCGCGAAGGCACCCAGCAGCACGTCGAGCCCGAAGACCTCGGCGAGGCCCAGCATGCAGGCCAGCAGCAGCATCACGAACCGCACGGCGAACTGGGCGCTGCTGTGCAGGGTCCGTGCGGTCAGCCGGCCGAACCAGGGCGGGCGCGGACGCAGCGCCCAGAAGACGGCGAGGGCCGTGATCGCCCCGAACGCGGCCAGCAGCGCGGCCGACTCGGCCGGCCGGCGCCCGCTGAGCAGCAGCGCCACGGCGACCACGGGCCCGAACTCGCCGACCGCCCCGAACGCCGAGACCACGGTGCCGAACCGCCCGCGCAGCTCCCCGCGGTCCCGCAGTATCGGCAGTACGGTGCCCAGCGCCGTACTGGTCAGCGCGGTACCGATGACGAACGCCTCGAACACGTCCCCGCCGCTGATCAGAAAGGCCAGACCGATCCCGAGGACCAGCGACAGCAGCCAGGACCGCACGGACCGGCGCAGGGTGTCCCCGCGCACCGCCGCGAAGTCGATCTCGTACCCGGCCAGGAAGATCAGCATCGACAGCCCCAGATCGGCGAGCGTGTCGACGACCTCGTCGGGCCGCGCCCACCCGAGCACGTCAGGGCCGACCAGAATCCCCAGCCCGATCTCGAAGATCACCAACGGCACCCGCACCCGTCGCCCGCCGACGTACACGAGCAGCGGCGCCAGCACGGCGATGCCCATGATCAGCACGAGCGTGCCCGGATGGGTCATGTCTCCCTCACCGGCGGAGTGCGGAGGCCGCCCGCACGCGGCGGCCCTGTGCCACTCTCACCCGGGCCCGACGCCCGGACTACCGGATGTACGCCGTCGGGGGGACCTCCGCCTGGATCTATGCCGCCGGGGGAGCGGACTCCGGGAGGCGTCCTCGGAGGGTGGCGGCGAAGTCCTCGGCGCGGCGCAGCTGGACGCGCAGCTTCTCGACCTGCTCGGTGGCCGCCTGTTCGTACCCGCGGACGCGGTCCACCAGCGCCTCGCGCTCACCCGCGTCCAGCGAGTCGCCGCTGTCCAGGCGGTCGGTGGCGGAGAGCAGGTCGCGCATCTGGTCCAGGGTGAAGCCGAGCGGTTTCATCCGGCGGATGACCATGAGCCGGGCGACGTCCTGCTCGGTGTAGAGACGGAAGCCGCCCTGGGAGCGGGCGGAGGGGATGACCAGTCCGGTGTCCTCGTAGTGCCGGATGGTGCGCAGGGACAGCTCGGTCCGCTCGGCGACTTCACCGATCTGCATGTGCTTGTCGTCCACGCCCTGTGACCTGGCCCTTCGTGTCATGGCGGGCGGCGCCCGCCATGGACCTCGCCCATCTCTACCCTAACGTCAGGGTAGAGTTGTGGTCGGTGAGGGCGGCCCGACCGCCCCGCCACCGCTGCTTCCGGGACCGATGACGCCCCCGGCGAAGAGCCGATTCTCGCAGCCGCCCGGCCCCGCACGTCCTTCCCGTACACCCCGGTCCCGCCCGGGTGTGCCCGAGTACGACAGGTACGCATCTCCTTGTCTTCTGCTGCTGTCAGCCCCGCCGCGCGGCTGCGCGCCCTCAAGCCCGACTGGCTGAACGACCCCAGGGTCTGGCGCACCGAGGTCCTCGGCGGGCTGGTCGTCGCCCTGGCGCTGATCCCGGAGGCGATCTCCTTCTCGATCATCGCCGGGGTCGATCCGGCCATCGGACTGTTCGCGTCGTTCACGATGGCCGTGACGGTCTCCGTGGTCGGCGGACGCCGCGCGATGATCTCCGCCGCGACCGGTGCGGTCGCCCTGGTGATCGCGCCCGTGAACCGCGAACACGGCTTGGGACACCTGGTCGCCACCGTCATCCTGGCCGGCGTCTTCCAGGTCGTCCTCGGTGCCGTGGGCGTCGCCAAGCTCATGCGGTTCGTCCCCCGCTCGGTGATGACCGGCTTCGTCAACGCCCTCGCCGTCCTGATCTTCATGGCGCAGGTGCCGGAGATGCGCGACGTGCCCTGGCCGGTCTACCCCCTGATCATCGGCGGGCTCGCACTGATGGTGTTCTTCCCGAGGATCACCCGCGTCGTCCCGGCGCCCCTGGTCTCCATCGTGATCCTCACCGTGATCACCGTGGCCGCGGGGATCGCCGTGCCCACCGTCGGGGACAAGGGCGAACTGCCCTCCTCGCTCCCGGTGCCCGGCCTGCCGGACGTGCCCTTCACCCTGGACACCCTGACCACCATCGCCCCGTACGCCCTCGCCATGGCGCTGGTCGGCCTGATGGAGTCCCTGATGACCGCCAAACTGGTCGACGAGATCACCGACACCCGCTCCTCCAAGACCCGCGAGTCCATCGGCCAGGGTGTCGCCAACATCGTCACCGGTCTCTTCGGCGGCATGGGCGGCTGCGCCATGATCGGCCAGACGATGATCAACGTGAAGGTGTCCGGCGCCCGCACCCGCGTCTCCACGTTCCTCGCGGGCGCGTTCCTGATGGTGCTGTGCGTCGCCTTCGGCCCGGTCGTCTCCGACATCCCCATGGCCGCCCTGGTCGCCGTCATGGTCATGGTCGCCTTCGGCACCTTCGACTGGCACTCCGTCTCGCCGAAGACCCTCAAGCGGATGCCCGCGGGGGAGATCGCCGTCATGGCCCTCACCGTGGCCGTCGTGGTCGCCACCCACAACCTCGCGATCGGCGTCGTCGTCGGCACCGTCACGGCCATGGTCGTCTTCGCCCGGCGCGTGGCCCGACTCGCCCACGTCACCGCCGTCACCGACCCCGACGGGACCCAGGTCGTCTACGCCGTCACGGGCGAGCTCTTCTTCGCGTCGTCCAACGACCTCGTCCACCGCTTCGACTACGCGGGCGACCCCGACGACGTCGTCATCGACCTCTCCGCCGCCCACATCTGGGACGCCTCCTCGGTCGCCGCCCTCGACACCGTCGAGACCCGGTACGCCCGGCGCGGCAAGACCGTCCGGATCACCGGCCTGAACACCCCGAGCGCCGACCTGCACGGCAGGCTCACGGGCGAACTGACGGGCGGCCACTGACGGGAGACGGGCCCCGTTCGGGTTGGGCAGCCGCGGCCGGGCGGGGTTCACCGTGGAAGACCTGCTCGGCATGCCAGTCACGGTGAGCCGCAGCGACAGGGAGCGAGCCGGGTTGCGGCCCGATGAGCGGGCGGCCCGCGAGGGCTATGACGTGCTCGCGGGCGGCGGGGCTGTGACCGACGAAGCGTTGTGAGACCAGGATGCGGTGATCGTCTCCCACGCCGAAGACGCCCTTGTCGAAGAGCTTGTGGTGCAGCGCGCACAGGCACAGCCCGTTCCCGACCTCGTCGGGTCCGCCGAACGCCCACCACCGCACGTGGGCGGCTTCCAGCCCGACCGGTACCGCGCCGATCCTGCCGTCGTATCCGCAGAAGGCGCACCGGTACTCGTAGGCGGTGAGCACCAGCTCCCGCATCCGTGGGTCCCGCTGCCTGCGTACCGCCGAGACCCACCCGGCCTCCCTCGGCTCCAGCTCCAGGCCGACGGCTTCGCACAGTTCCCCGTGCAGGGAGGGTGGGAAGTGCAGGTCGAGCAGCAGTCGCGTGATTCTGCCGAGCAGGTCGGGTTCCCGTCGCAGGGCCGCTCTCAAGTCCGGCGCGAGCTGCCCGGTGGCGCCCGTCTCCCGGAGGTCCCGTACTCCGGTGCCGGGGCTGCCCGGTCCGCGATCGGTGCGGACGTCCCACACGCCGTCGCTGACCAGGTGGTGGAAGGGGTAGGCGGGTGTCGTCTTGTGGGGCGGGCCGTACTCGATCAGCAGGCGCTGCAGGTCCTGTTCCACGGCGGTGTAGCGCAGGCCGCCGTCCGCATCGTCCTGGAACCGGCCGAGTGCGTACAGGAGCAGCAGTGGCTTGTGCGGAGCGCGGGTGCCGCTCCTGGTCCACTGCCTCAGCTTCCCGATCCGCTCCAGCCAGTCCATGGGGCTGATGGTAGATCGGCTTCAAGTGCCGAAACCACCATCAACTCACGGCGTGATATTGGTGGTTGTTACGGTACGCGGGTGATCACTAAGAGCGCCCTCCGCCTCACCGCCACATGTCTGTTGGTCTTGATGGGCACCACAGGGTGCGCCGAGTCCGAGAGCAGCGCGCCGTCCGGTTCGTCTGCAGCGGCCTCGACGCCTCCCTCGGGTCCCGCGACGGCGGCAACCACCGCACCTGCCGTCGCGGAGCCGGCCACCACCGCGCGGGAGGCGGCGCAGCGGTTCGCGCAGGCTCTGACACGAGGAGACGCGACCCTGGCTTGCGGACTGGCCGACGCCCGGCTGCGTTCCTTTGCGTCCAACAGGGGAAGGTCCTGTGCCGAAGCACTCACCGAGCTTGCGGCGGACGACCGATACGTCTTCACCCAGACCACCTGCGTCAACTCGCCGAACAGCTACAAGACCGAGGGCGACCCCCAGGACACCGCGGAATCCGTCCGCGTCGACATCGACTGCGCGGAGGGATACACCTGGGTCCGTGTCGACCGGGTGGGTTCCATCTGGCGGGTCACAGAGATCAACGCTCCCTAAGGCAGTGAGACCCTGCCCGAGCGCACGTGCGCCACGTCAGCCGCCAATTGGGAGTGCCCGCGTGAGTGACCAGCACGACAAGCCGTTCCTCCAGGTCGTGGTCTGCGCGGCCGGGGTCGCCGCCGATGTCGGCCGGCTGATCACCGCGGCACAGGAGCGGCACTGGGATGTCGGCGTCGTCGCCACTCCGCAAGGACTTGGCTTCCTTGATGCGGAGGCGGTCGAGGCCCAGACCGGCCGTCCCATCCGCTCGGCCTGGCGATCACCGGGAGAGCCGCGCCCGAGTCGACCTGCGGATGCGATCGCGGTCGCCCCGGCCACCTTCAACACGGTCAACAAGTGGGCCGCCGGGATCTCGGACAACCTCGCGCTGGGCATCCTGTGCGAAGCGCCCGCCATGGGTGTTCCGGTCGCCGTGCTGCCGTATCTGAACTCGGCCCAGGCGGCGCACCCGGCATACCGCCAGAGCCTGGACCTGCTGCGCGCGATGGGCGTCCTCATCGGCTCCTACGAACCGCACCGGCCGAAGGCGGGCGGCGGCGCCGATCGCTACCGCTGGGAGGAAGTCCTGGAGCTGCTCGCTCCCGGGCTGTCCGCGCGGTCGTGATCCCGCCCGAATAGGGCGAAGCCCAAAAACCTCGCCCTAGCCAAGAAATCCCAGCTCAGGGCCACACCAGGCAATACGGCTGATGCCCCGCCTCATGCAGCCGGTGGGAGAAGTCCTGCCACTCGTGCAGCAACTGGTACACGTTGAACGCGTCCCGCGGCCCGCCCCGGTCCGGGACCGTCGACCAGATGAAGGCTGCCGCGCCGACCGCTTCCTCGCCGATGCCGCGCAGGGGGTCGACGACGGTCATGGGGAGTTTCACCACCGCGTAGTCGGGGTGGAGGACGACCAGTTCCAGCGGGGGGACCTTGTGCAGGGGCACGCCCTCGATGCCGGTGAGGACCATGGCGGCCATGGTCTCCGGCTTGATCTTGGTGAACATGCCGTTCATCCCGAGCTCGTCGCCGCCGAGTTCCTCGGGGCGCATCGAGATCGGGACGCGGGCCGCGGTCGCGCCGTCGGGCGCGCCGAAGTACTTGTAGGTCACCCCCACCCGACCACCATTCCTGCTCTCCGCCCCCGGCCGGTCGGCGTGCCGCGCGTCCCGGTCGGGGTCGCTCGGTGTGCCGTGTGTCTGACGTGCTTCGGACGCTTCCTCCGCCTCGCGTCGGTGCCTTCCCCGCCGGGCACGTCGAGGACCCAGGTCGTCGGTCCCCTCGCCCAGTCCGCCACCGCGATGCATATCTCCACCCGACTGCTTTTCTAGGACGCGTGGCCCCCGCCGCGCAACCCGATCATCGTGTCAGTGACCTCCCCCACGGCCGCTCGCCGAAACGTGCGGTGAAACATCTGTCCGTCACGAGTCCGCAGGACGGTCGGCAGCCGCGCCCGCGCCGCCTCATTGAGCTGCGTGGACGGGCTCCAGTCTGGCAGACGGCACGGCGATCGGGGCGGTTGTCTACCCTTGTCAAGGTCACCCTGGGCAACCAGAGGCCGGGCCGGGGCCGATCAGGGTCCGCGCATGGCCCGGGCCGGGGCCACGCAGAGTCCGATACGTCGGAGAAGGTCGAGAAGGTCGGAGAAGTCGCAGGTCATGAGCGAACTGGCATATCCATACGAAGCACCGGCCTCGCAGGCTCTGTTCGACCGCGCGGCGGCCGTCACACCCGGCGGCGTGAACTCCCCGGTGCGCGCCTTCCGTGCGGTCGGCGGCACGCCGCGGTTCATGGTGTCCGGCACCGGGCCGTACCTGACCGACGCGGACGGGCGGGAGTACGTCGACCTCGTCTGCTCCTGGGGTCCGATGATCCTCGGGCACGCCCACCCCGAGGTGATCGCCGCCGTGCAGGAGGCGGTCGCGCGCGGGACGTCGTTCGGCACGCCCGCCGAGGGTGAGGTCGCCCTCGCCGAGGCGATGGTCGAGCGGGTCGCGCCGCTGGAGGAGGTGCGGCTCGTGTCGAGTGGGACCGAGGCGACCATGTCGGCGATCCGGCTCGCCCGCGGGTTCACGCGGCGCACCAAGGTGATCAAGTTCGCCGGGTGTTACCACGGTCACGTCGACTCGCTGCTGGCCGCCGCCGGCTCCGGCGTCGCCACCTTCGCGCTCCCCGACACCCCCGGCGTCACCGGCGCCCAGGCGAGCGACACGATCGTGCTGCCGTACAACGACCTGGAGGCGGTGCATGCCGCCTTCGCCGCGCACCCCGGCGAGATCGCCTGCGTGATCACCGAGGCGTCCCCCGGCAACATGGGCGTCGTGCCGCCGCTGCCCGGGTTCAACCAGGGGCTGAAGGACGCCTGCGCCGCCAATGGCGCGCTGTTCGTCTCCGATGAAGTGATGACCGGGTTCCGGACCAGCCGCGCCGGGTGGTACGGCGTGGAAGGGGTCGTCCCCGACCTCATGACCTTCGGCAAGGTCATGGGCGGTGGGTTCCCCGCCGCGGCCTTCGGCGGGCGCGCCGACGTCATGGCGCACCTCGCCCCGGCCGGCCCCGTCTACCAGGCCGGCACCCTCTCCGGTAACCCCGTCGCCACCGCCGCCGGCCTCGCCCAGCTGCGGCTCCTCGACGACGCGGCGTACGACACGGTCGACGCCGTGTCGCAGCAGATCCAGGGGCTCGTCACCGAGGCGCTGAGCAAGGAAGGCGTCACGCACACGCTCCAGAACGCCTCCAACATGTTCTCCGTGTTCTTCACCGACCGGCCGGTCACCAACTACGAGGACGCGAAGGCGCAGGAGTCCTTCCGGTTCACCGCGTTCTTCCACTCGCTCCTCGCGCACGGCGTCTACCTGCCGCCGTCCTCCTTCGAGTCCTGGTTCGTCTCCACCGCCCACGACGAGCGGGCCGTCCAGCGCATCGCCGACGCCCTCCCGGCGGCGGCCCGCGCGGCCGCGGAGGCGACGGCATGAGCGAGACGAGCGAGACGCGCGACGACGACCTCACCGTCGTCCACGTGATGCGGCACGGCGAGGTCGAGAACCCCACCGGCGTCCTCTACGGACGGCTGCCCGGCTACCACCTCTCCGAGCTGGGCCGGCGCATGGCCGACCGGGTCGCCGACCACCTCGCCCCCCGCGACGTGACCTACGTCGTGGCCTCCCCGCTGGAGCGGGCGCAGGAGACGGCGACGCCGATCGCCAAGTCGCACGGCGTCGACCTCGACACCGACGCGCGGCTCATCGAGGCCGGCAACGTCTTCCAGGGCAAGACCTTCGGCATCGGGGACGGCGCGCTGCGCCGGCCCGGCAACTGGAAGCACGTGGTCAACCCGTTCCGGCCGTCCTGGGGCGAGCCGTACGTCGACCAGGTCGTCCGGATGAAGGGCGCGCTGGACGCGGCCCGCGACAAGGCCCGCGGCCACGAGGCCGTGATCGTCAGCCACCAGCTGCCGATCTGGATCCTGCGCTCGTACGTCGAGCGGCGGCGGCTGTGGCATGACCCGCGCAGGCGGCAGTGCACGCTGGCGTCCCTGACGACGTTCACGTACCGGGGCGACCGGATCGTCTCCGTCGGCTACACCGAACCCGCCCGCGACCTCGTCCCGGCCCACCTCCTCGCGGGCGCCAAGCCCGTCAAGGGGCAGGGCAAGGCGTACGGCGCCTGAGAGCCGTACGACACGTAGGAGCCCCCTAACGTAGGAGCCCCCTACTACCCGTACGACCCCGCGGGGTGTGACGCCTGTTACTGAACCCGCACAAATTTCCGGAACCCGCTCGTTCGTCGCGTCCTCTCACCTAGTGACCACCCAAGGACGCGACGAACGAGGTTGCGATGCGCACTTCCAACCGCACTCTCACCCGCAGGGGGATGCTCGGACTCGGCGCGGGCGCCGCGGCGGCCGTCGGGCTCGCGGGCTGCGGCTCCGGTTCCCACCAGTCGTCGGACGGCTCGCACCAGGCCGGTGACTCCGGGAAGCCCTCGCCTTCCGGCAGCGGCAAGGCCCCGGCGAAGCCGATCGGCGACGGCTCCACGTCGTACACCGGCAAGCAGCCGCACCAGCCGGACGCGCCGGTGCCGTTGGAGCCCGGCCAGACGCCCCCGCAGTTCGTCGTGTTCTCCTGGGACGGTGCCGGCGAGGTCGGCAACGGGCTCTTCCCGCGCTTCCTCGACCTCGCGCAGGAGCACGGCGCGCACATGACGTTCTTCCTCTCGGGCCTGTACCTGCTGCCCGAGTCGAAGAAGCGCCTCTACGACCCGCCGAACAACCCGCGCGGCGCCTCCGACATCGGCTACCTCACCGACGCCCACATCAAGGACACGCTGAAGAACGTCCACCGGGCCTGGCTGGACGGCCACGAGATAGGCACCCACTTCAACGGCCACTTCTGCGGTGGCGGCGGCTCGGTGGGCAACTGGACGTCCGCGCAGTGGCGCAGCGAGATCGACCAGGCCAAGTCCTTCGTCAAGGAGTGGCGGACCAACAGCGGCTGGACCGACCTGCCGTCCCTGCCCTTCGACTACGACAAGGAACTCGTCGGCGGCCGCACGCCCTGTCTGCTCGGCCAGGACAAGCTGCTGCCCACCGCCCGCGAGCTGGGCTGGCGCTACGACGCCTCCTCGCCCGGCGGCCGTCAGGTGTGGCCGGCGAAGAAGGACGGCGTCTGGGACTTCCCGCTGCAGCAGATACCGTTCCCCGGGCACTCCTTCGAGGTCCTGTCGATGGACTACAACATCCTCGCCAACCAGTCGGTCAACTCGACCAAGGCCCCCGCCCACAACTACCCGGGCTGGCGCGAACAGGCCACGAACGCGTACATATCGGGCTTCAAGCGGGCGTACGAGTCGAACCGGGCACCCTTCTTCATAGGCAACCACTTCGAGGAGTGGAACGGCGGCATCTACATGGACGCCGTCGAGAACGTCCTCAAGCACGTCGCGCGGGAGAAGGAGAAGGGCGAGGACATCCGGCTCGTCTCCTTCCGCCAGTTCACCGACTGGATGGACGTGCAGAACCCGGAGGTGCTGGCCAAGCTGCGCACCGTCGAGGTGGGCCAGCGGCCGGCCGGTGGCTGGAACGCCTTCCTCAAGGACGCGCCGGCCACTTCGGGAGCGCCCTCGAACGCCGCCTGAAATGCGGGTTTCCGCCCGTGAGGGGGGTGCGCAAGATCCTCGGAACGGACATGCGAAACTTTTCACATGAGTGCCGCCAGCCGCGCCCCCCTGCGCTCGAACCGCTCGAACCGCACGACCCGCACCGCCGCCCGTGTCCGTGGTCGCGCCGTCCTCGCCGTCGGCACCGCCGCCGCGGCGCTGCTCGTGTCCGCGTGCAGCTCCGGCGGCACCTCGGGCGGCGGCGGCCAGACGGGCTTCATCACCGGCTCGGACGGCATCGCCACCGCCAAGAAGGGTGAGCGCGCCGACGCCCCCGAGCTGTCCGGCAAGACCGTCGACGGCGGACAGGTCGACGTCGCCGACTTCAAGGGCAAGATCGTCGTCCTCAATGTCTGGGGTTCCTGGTGCGGGCCCTGCCGCGCCGAGGCCAAGAACCTGGAGACGGTCTACAAGGACACCAAGGACCAGGGCGTCCAGTTCGTCGGCATCAACACCCGCGACACCTCCACCGGTCCGGCCCGCGCCTTCGAGAAGGACTACGGGATCACGTACCCGAGCCTGTACGACCCGACCGGCAAGCTGATGCTCCGCTTCGAGAAGGGCACCCTCAACCCGCAGGCCATCCCCTCGACGCTCATCATCGACCGGGAGGGCAAGGTCGCCGCGCGCACGCTCCAGGCGCTCAGCGAGGAGAAGCTGCGCAAGATGCTCGACCCGTTCCTCACCGACGGATCCGCCGACTCCGGCAAGTCGGAGAAGTGACGTGTCCGCAGTGACCACGCTGGCCGCCGAGGGCTACAACGGCACGGTGCTCAACGGCGCCCTGCTGGTGGCCCTCCCCATCGCCCTGCTCGGCGGTCTCGTCTCCTTCTTCTCGCCCTGCGTCCTGCCCCTGGTCCCCGGCTACCTCTCCTACGTGACCGGGGTCACCGGCACCGACCTCGGCGAGGCCCGGCGCGGCCGGATGGTGGCCGGCGCCTCCCTCTTCGTCCTCGGCTTCACCGCCGTCTTCGTCTCCAGCGGGGCGCTGTTCGGCTACTTCGGCGCGACGCTCCAGGAGAACCGGGGCGTGCTGAGTACCATCCTGGGCGTGTTCATGATCCTCATGGGCGTGTTCTTCATGGGGCTGATGCCCTGGCTCACCCAGCGCGAGTTCCGCTTCCACAAGAAGCCCGTGAACGGCCTGGTCGGCGCCCCGGTACTCGGCGCCCTGTTCGGCATCGGCTGGACCCCCTGCATCGGCCCGACCCTCGCCTCCGTACTCGCGCTCTCCGCCGACCAGGGCACCGCCGGCCGGGGCGCCATACTGACCGTCGCCTACTGCCTCGGCCTCGGCGTCCCCTTCGTCCTCGCCGCGGTCGCCTTCCGCAAGGCGCTCGGCGCCTTCGGCTGGATCAAGCGGCACTATGTCTGGGTGATGCGCGTGGGCGGCGTCATGATGATCGCGACCGGCCTGCTGCTGGTCACCGGCGCGTGGGACAGCATCGTGCAGTCCATGCAGACCTGGTCCAACGGCTTCACTGTGGGGATCTGACCGATGAGCAAGACGACAACGGGCGACACCCCGACAGCCACCGAGGAAGGGGACCTCGGCGCCGCCGGCTCCCAGCTCTCCACCGCCCCCAAGGAGGAGGCCCCGAACCTCCCCTCGCTCGGCGTGATCGGCTGGGCCCGCTGGTTCTGGCGCCAGCTCACCTCGATGCGCGTCGCGCTGCTGCTGCTCCTGCTGCTGTCGCTGGGCGCGATCCCCGGGTCGCTGATCCCGCAGGACGGCGTCGACGCGATGAAGGTCGAGGAGTTCCGGCAGAACCACGACATCCTGGCGCCGGTCTACGACAAGCTCGGCCTCTTCCACGTCTACAGCTCGGTGTGGTTCTCCGCGATCTACATCCTGCTGTTCATCTCCCTCATCGGCTGCATCGTCCCGCGCACCTGGCAGTTCGTCGGCCAGCTCCGCGGCCGCCCGCCGGGCGCCCCGCGCCGCCTGGACCGGCTGCCCGCCTACACCAGCTGGCGCACCGGGGCCGAGCCCGAGGAGGTGCGCGAGGCCGCGCTGACGCTGCTGAAGAAGCGCCGCTTCCGCGCGCACGCCGTCGGCGACGCCGTCGCGGCCGAGAAGGGCTACCTGCGGGAGGTCGGCAACCTCGCCTTCCACATCGCGCTGATCGTGATGCTGATCGCCTTCGCGTGGGGCCAGCTGTTCAAGTACGAGGGCAACAAGCTGATCCTGGAGGGCGACGGCTTCGCCAACACCCTCACCCAGTACGACGACTTCAAGTCCGGGAACCTCTTCGACCAGGACCAGCTCGACCCGTTCAGCTTCTCCCTGAAGAACTTCCGCGGCACCTACGAGCCGACCGGCCCCAACCGCGGCACCCCGCGGATCTACGAGGCCCACGTCACCTACAGCGAGGGCGCCGACGGCGCCGAGAAGACCAAGACCATCAAGGTCAACAAGCCGCTGGAGATCGACGGCTCCAAGGTCTACCTCGTCAGCCACGGCTACGCGCCCGTCGTCACCGTCAAGGACGCCAAGGGCGACGTCGTGATGGACAAGCAGGCCGTGGCCCTGCTGCCGCTGGACTCCAACGTCACGTCCTCCGGCGCCATCAAGGTCATGGACGGCTACCGCAACGCGAAGGGCGAGAAGGAGCAGCTCGGCTTCAACGCGTTCTTCCTGCCGACCTACGGCGGCAAGGGCAGCACGATGCTCTCCACCTTCCCGGCGCTGATCAACCCGATGCTCGCGCTCTCCGCCTACCACGGCGACCTCGGTGTCGACGCGGGCTTCCCGCAGAGCATCTACCAGCTCGACAAGACCAACCTGAAGGAGTTCAAGGGCTCCGACGGCAAGCTGTTCAAGAAGCAGCTGAAGGTCGGCGAGACCATGACCCTCCCGAACGGCGCCGGCTCGGTCACCTTCAACGGCATCCACGAGTGGGCCGGCTTCCAGGTCACGCAGCAGCCCGGCAGCGGCTGGGCGCTCGGCGGCGCCGTCGTCGCCATCCTCGGTCTGGCCGGGTCCCTGTTCATCCAGCGCCGCCGGGTCTGGGTACGGGCCGTGCGCGGCGCCGACGGCGTCACGCTCGTCGAGATGGCGGGCCTCGGCCGCAGCGAGTCCGCGAAGGTCCCCGAGGAACTGGGCGACCTGGCGGGGGTCCTGTACGACCGGGCACCGGACGCGGGGGCGGAGCCGGACGGCTTGTCCGACTCCGACTCCGATTCCGCGTCTGCCGAAGGGGCTGAGAATTGAATCCTCTCCCCCGCGGAACAAGGGAGATTCCCGGCTCTCGCCGCCCGGTCGGCCAGCGGCCTTCCAGGTCTTCCACGATCAACGCCGGCCGGGTTGAAACCAGCCCGGTAACACGCACGCCATCCTGCTGCAGACTGCACCGCCCGACCGCTTGGTGCCGGGACATTCACCCGAAGGAGTGCTGAGAAAGTGACTCTCGCCGCCGCAACCGAGCTCGCCGCCGCGACCAACGAGAATCTCGCGAACGTCAGCAATACGCTGATCTACTCGTCGATGGCCGTCTACACCCTGGCCTTCTTCGCGTACATCGCCGAGTGGCTCTTCGGCAGCCGCAGCAAGGTCGGCCGTACCGCCGCCGCGCTCACCGCCACCAACGAGACCACGGCGGCCAAGGCGAAGACCGGACCGGCCGTCACCGTGAACAAGGCCGGCGGCACCGCCGTACTGGAGCGCCCCGAGGTCGTCGTCCGCGCCGCTTCCGGCTCCCGTGACGTGCCCGACGGTCCCGGCGCGCACGGCGGCACCGAGCAGGGCGACCTGTACGGGCGGATCGCCATCTCGCTCACCCTCCTCGCCTTCGCCATCGAGGCGGGCGGCGTCCTCACCCGTGCCCTGTCCGTGGAGCGGGCGCCGTGGGGCAACATGTACGAGTTCAACATCACGTTCACCACGACGGCCGTCGGCGTGTACCTGGTGCTGCTCGCCCTGAAGAAGAACGTCCGCTGGCTGGGCCTGCCCCTGATCACCACGGTCCTGCTCGACCTCGGCCTCGCCGTCACGGTCCTCTACACCGCCAGCGACCAGCTCGTCCCGGCCCTGCACTCGTACTGGCTGTACATCCACGTCTCCACGGCGATCTTCTGCGGCGCGGTCTTCTACGTGGGCGCGGTCTCCACGATCCTGTACCTCTTCAAGGACTCGTTCGAGAACAAGCTCGCCTCCGGCGGCACGCCCGGCCGCTTCGCCAACTCGGTCCTGGACCGGCTGCCCGCCGCCGCCTCCCTCGACAAGTTCGCCTACCGCGTCAACGCCGCCGTCTTCCCGCTGTGGACGTTCACGATCATCGCGGGCGCGATCTGGGCGGGCGACGCCTGGGGCCGCTACTGGGGCTGGGACCCCAAGGAGACCTGGTCCTTCATCACCTGGGTCGCCTACGCCTGCTACCTGCACGCCCGCGCCACCGCCGGCTGGAAGGGCCGCAAGGCCGCCTACCTGGCCCTGATCGCCTTCGGCTGCTGGCTGTTCAACTACTACGGCGTCAACATCTTCGTCTCCGGCAAGCACTCGTACGCGGACGTGGGCCTGGGCGCCCTTCAGTCGGTGGGCTTCTGAGCCAGGAGCCCCAGGCCCAGGCCGGGTTCCACGCCGGTCAGTTCGCAGGAGGCCGCCCACAGCCGGGCGGCCACGGCGGCGTCGGACATGTGGGCCGGGACGGGTTCGGAGCGCGGGGTGCCGCGCAGTCCGAAGACCCTCGGTCCCCACAGTTGCCCGCCCGCCACGTGCGGGTCGAGGACGGCCCGTACGACCGGCCACGCGCCGGCCTCCTTGCCCTGCACCAGCAGCGCGGCGGGCAGGCCGCGCAGCCGTTCCCCGGCGGTCCTGGTGTGGACCGGCGGACGGGCGGGCGTGAGGGAGTCCAGCGCGCCGCCGGGATGGGCCACCACGCTGGAGACGGTGCTGCCGACCGCCCGTAGACGCCGGTCGAGTGCGAAGCCGAAGGTCATCTGGGCCAGCTTGGACCGGCCGTAGGTGCGCGCCGGCCGGTAGTCCCGGGCGGACTCCAGGTCGTCCACGTCGAGCCGTTCCGACCGTGCCGCGAAGCTCCCCACGGTCACGATCCGGGCGGCCGGGGCGGCGGTCAGCAGCGGGGCCAGCCACCGGGTCAGCGCGAAGTGGCCGAGGTGATTGGTCCCGAACATCAGCTCGTGCCCGTCCCCGGTCTCCCGCCGGGGCGGGTCGTCCAGCGCGACCCCCGCGTTGTGGACGACGGCGTCGAGGCGTTCCACGTCCAGCCGCTCCACCGCGGACTCCAGCGACGGCAGGTCGGCGAGGTCCAGCCGGAGGTGCCGCACCCGGGCGTCGGGGACACGCGAACGGATCGAGTCCGCGGCGGCGCCGGCCTTCCCGGGATCGCGGCTGCCGAGCACCACGACGGCGCCGGTGGCGGCCAGTTGCTCCGCGACGAAGTAGCCGATGCCGGCATTGCCTCCGGTGACGAGGAAGGTGCTTCCCGTGGCGGGCGGCGGTCGGTGAACGTCCCACGGTCGGTTCCGGGGTGCGAAGGACATGAGCGCGGACTCCTTGTGCTCGGGCGGCGGCGCCGGGTGGTGACGCCGACTCCGCCAAGGTCACATCCGCGACCGACATGCCGCCGACAGATCTCCTACACCACGTGACCGTGCGGCCGGTTCGCCGTCGCCGTCGCCGGACGGGAGCGGGCCACGCCCGTGATGACGTCCCGCAGGCGCTCGACGTACAGCCGCAGGTTCTTGTGCGCCACGTCGGTGTCCGGGTAGCGGCTGGCGAACCAGAGGCCCTCGGGGAGCCGGGTGACCCACGCGCACACCTGGTCGCCGTACGAGACCCGGAGCAGGGCGTACGCCGACTGGTCCGGCCAGTGGCCGGCGCCGGGGACGTCGCGGGCGTCGACGTACGAGACGATCGAGTACAGGTCGGGCGAGGTCGGCCGGAAGTCCGTGCCGAGCAGGCGCAGCACCCGGTCGATCGGCATGCGGGACAGCCGCCGGTTGGCCTGGAGTTCGGCGCGTACGGTGCGCAGGGCGCTCGGGAAGTCGTGCGCCCGCGCCACCGGGACCTCGATCGGGGCGCCGCCCACGTACCAGCCCACGGACTCCGACCACTGGGAGCGGGAGCGGGTGTGGAAGGGGACGACGGTGCGGTAGACGGGCTCGCCGCCGATCTCGTGGACGATCAGGGCGGTGGCGGCCAGGACACCGACCAGGCTGCCGCCGTACGGGCGGCAGTACGCCTCGAAGGCGGCGGCGTCGGCCGCGTCCACCAACGGCTCGCGCAGCATCCGCTGTTCGGGCAGCGTGCCGCCCGGCTCGACCCCGAGCTCGACGGGGAAGGACGGCAGCCGCCCGTCGCACCGCCGGATGAACTCCCGCCAGCGGGCCACGATGTCGTGGGTACCGTCGATCCGGTCCGCGTCGGCCCGCTCGGCCTCGCAGAAGTCGACGTAGGAGCCGACGCGCGACCGCGGCACGGTCCGGCCCGCGACGCCGGCCGCGTACAGCTCGTGGACCTCGGCGGGGATGCGGTAGATGGAGTAGGCGTCGACGTTGCTGTGGTCGAAGGCCATGTAGACGCTGACGCCGTCGTCGCGGACGACCGCCGTGTAGATGAGGTTGGGCCAGCGCAGCGCGTCCGCGACCCGGTCGAAGCGGTCCTGGAGGTGGCGGGCGAGGCCGGTCGCGTCCGGGAAGTCACCGACGTCCTCGCGGTGCAGGGACACGGAGTCGGCGTCGAGGGTGAACCGCCGCATGTCGTCGCCGCTCTCGCCGCCCCACCGGAAGCCGCTGCGCAGGGTCTCGTGCCGCAGGGTCCAGGCGCGCAGCGCCTCCTGGAGCACGTCGAGGTCGACCGGGCCGGGGATGTCGAAGGCCGCGCCGAGCCAGGTCGGCACGAACAGCCCGTCCTCGCGCACCGATCGGGCCGTGCGGATGTGCGACTCCTGGATATAGGCGGGTGGTCGCGCATCCTCGGGCAGCGCCGCCGCGATGTCGAGCGTCCTGGGACTGAGCGTCCACTCGACGAGGCGCCCGGGCCGGATCTCGCAGCGGTGGATGTCGGTCATTCGCACGAGGGGTCTCCGTTCGCAGATGTAACAGACCCGACCAAGGGAATGCCGTCTCCACGACCGCGCACGCGCCGTGTCGCCACGGTTCAACGGAACGGATGGCCTTTCGAACGGCGGTGCGGCCGCCCGGGTGAGCATAATCCGGGGCATGTCGCTTCAGGGAACGGACACCTACCGGGACGACGGCACCCTGCCGGCGCTGGTTGCCCGGGCGGTTGCGGCGGCCCGTGCGCACGGCTTCGCCTTCTCGTGCCGGCCCGAACAGGGGCGCCTGCTCCACCTGCTGGCCGCGGGGGCGCCGCACGGCATCGCCGAGACGGGCACGGGCTGCGGCGTGGGCCTGGCGTGGCTGGCCTCCGGCGCCCGCCCGGGCGTCCGGCTGGTCAGCGTCGAACGCGACCCGGAGCGGGCCGGTGTCGCCGCGTCCGTGTTCCGGGACCACCCCCAGGTCGAGATCCTGCACGGCGACTGGCGGCGCGTCGAGGAACACGGCCCGTACGACCTGCTCGTGCTCGACGGCGGCGGCCAGGCCAAGGGCGACGGCGCGGCCGACCCCGACCGCCTCCTCACCCCCGGCGGCACGCTGGTGGTCGACGACTTCACCCCGGCCACCACCTGGCCACCCCTCTTCGACGGCGCCCCCGACCACCCCCGCCTGCACTGGCTCGACCACCCCGCCCTGCGCTCCACCGAACTCCGCCTCGCCCCGGACCTCGCGGTGATCGTCGGCACCCGGCTGCCGGGTCGTCAGGCCCGGCACTCCAGCACCGCGTAGTCGGCGAAGCAGCGGCGGTAGCGGGTGTGGCGGGTCTGCTGGGTGTGTGTGCGCTGCCACTCCTCGACGTCCGTCGGGGCGGGGCAGGGCCCGGACGTGGCGCCGCAGTCCGTGTCGTCGCCGGACACGCAGTACGCCTGGTACTCCGGCAGCGCGGACGAGTCCTGGACGATCGCGAACGGTACGTAACGGAACACCCGGCATCCGCCGTCGTGGTCCCGCCGCTGGTGCCGGGCGAGCAGCACATCCGCGTCGGTCTCCGCGCTCCCGTCGCCGACCGCGCGGGCGTGCGCGCGCAGTACCGCCAGCTCCGTGCAGGCCACGCAGCCGGGCACCGGCACGGGCGGTGGCGGCAGCGCGACCAGCGTCCGCGCCATCAAAGTGTCGGTGACCGAACGGTCGTTGACCGCCCGCACCGCGGCGCTCAGCCGCTCCTCGCGATCCATCGTGCAACCTCCGTGACTCTGGGTGTATCGAGAGTCGCGCAGGGGAATCGTCGGTATCAACGCCTGACGCGTGACACACGTCCATTGTCACGGAGGGGGAGGGGCACATTGGCGCGACGCAACGCCGGTGGCTCGGGCGCGAGTACGGCTGCCGTTTTCGGCGAGGTCCTCCGCCACTTCCGGGAGGCCGCGGCGCTCACCCAGGACGGCCTCGCGGCCCGCATCCCCTGCGACCGCTCGCACATCGCCCGGGTGGAGGCGGGGACGCGGGTGCCGCAAGACACGTTCGCGAAGACGTGCGACGAGTTGCTGGGCACGGGTGGGGTGTTGGCGCGGTTGTGGGGGCGGATCGACTGGTATCCGGAGGTGGAGCATCCGGACTGGTTCCGGCGGCGGGCCGAGATGGATGCGAAGGCGGTGTCGCTGCGGGAGTATCAGGAGCGAGTGATGCCAGGGCTGTTGCAGGCGCCGGGCTACGCGCACGCGCTGTTCTCGCAGATCGCGAGCGGTGAAGATGTAGAAGAGCGTGTCCGGGCCCGACTGAGCCGCCAACCGCGCTTTCTTGCTGGCGGCGGTCCCCTGTATATCGCCGTCCTGGACGAGAGCTGCCTGCGCAACGTGGTGGGGAGCCCAGAGGTCATGCGCGACCAGTGCGCACACCTGCTGAGCGTCGGGCTACGCCCCAACATCCGTATCCAGGTGGCTCCGGCGGGCCTCTTTGGGCTCGTCCGCCCCAGGGGCTCCATGTCGTTGATCGAACTGCGGGACGGGCGTTGGGTGTACTCGGAATCGCTCGACCGTGGCCATTTCAACAACGATCCGGCAGTCTACGCACGCCACAGCCAGACCTATGATGTGTTCAGGGCAGACATTCCGTCAGCCCGGGAGTCCGCCGCTCTGATCAGCGACGTTATGGAAGGGTACGAGCAGCATGGACGGGTTCGAGATCAGCGCGGCGACCTGGGTCAAGAGCAGCTACAGCGACAACAACGGCGGCAACTGCGTCGAAATCGCCCCCGGTTTCCCCGCCGTCGTCCCGGTCCGGGACAGCAAGAGCCCTGACGGCCCCGTCTTGGTCGTCACTCGTTCCGCCTGGGCGTCCTTCACCTCAACCCTGCTCTGACCGGAGCGGCATGGGAGTCTGCGATCTGAACGCGGCGACCTGGATCAAGAGCAGCTACAGCGGCGAGAACGGCGGCAACTGCGTCGAGGTGGCCCCCGGTTGTATGGACGTCGTCCCCGTCCGCGACAGCAAGAACCCTGACGGCCCCGTCCTGGTCGTCAGCCGGTCCGCCTGGGCCGCGTTCACCGGAACCCGCGTCTTCGAGTTCCGGGCCCACGGGCGGTAATTCCCAAAGGACGATGGGGAAGAAAGAACCTCACCAAGCCCCACCCCTCCCGCCCACGACGTCGACTCACTCGCCTGGGTGAACATCACCGGTTGGGCTGGATTTCGGAGCCCCCAACTCCCTTACGCTCAGCGCAACAACCGCTGACATATGTCGGCCCCCGCCGGGGACTAGCGATCCCCGCGAGGGCCTGACCACCGAGGAAGCGAACCCTTCCTGATGGATACCCAAGACCTTAGCGCGCCCCCGCGCGCACAGTCCGCCGTTGGCGCCAACCACCCCCGTTCGGGGGTCATCCACGACAACGTCCGCCACACCGCGAACTTCACCGTGGTCGGCAACCACCTCGCCCAGCACCCGGACCTCTCCCTGCTGGCGATCGGTCTGGGCCTGCACATTCAGTCCGTGCGCGGCGGCACCTCCGTGGACATCAAGAGCCTGGCCGCCCGCTTCAAGGAGGGCACGGTCCGCATCGCCGCCGCGCTGCGCGAGTTGGAGGCCCACGGCTACCTGCGGCGCGAGCGCAGGCGCGCGGCTGACGGCCGTATCGTCACCCGCACCGTCTCCTGCAACGATCCCCGGGCCCGGTAGCGGGCGGCAGCCACCGACTGCCCCGCCCGGCCGAAGACCCCGGTACGCCCCGAACGCAGGGCCGTCGTCCGCAAGGCGCTCCCCGCCGTACCGCAGCCGAGCTGCACCGCCCCCGCGCTGCTCCGGGCCGCCACCGACCTGCTCACCGACCTGCGGCGGCATGACTCCCGCCTGCTGCTTTCCGCGACCGACACGGCGCACCTGGCGCCCGGCGTCGCGGCCTGGCTGGAGCGCGACGTCCGCTCCACAGCCGTACGCCACGCCCTGACCGCCGGCCTGCCCGACGAGCCCCTGCACCGCCCGGCCGCCCTGCTGGCCCACCGCCTCGCGGCTCAGCTGCCGCCCCCGGCCCCGTTCCGCCCCGTGGCAGCCGCACCGCCGCCACCCCGATACCCGCTCCGGAACTGCGACGGCTGCGATCGAGGCTTCCGGGGCCCCGAACCCGGCCTGTGCCGAGACTGCCGAGCGGCGAAGTGCCCGGCCCCGCCCACTCCCTCCTCCCAGCGATGAACAGGCCGGTCATCCGCGTGCCCGCAACCTCCCGCCCCTTTCGCCCCGGGCGACTAACCTGGCCAGTGCACTCCCGGGAGGACATCATGAGCACTCAGGCCGATCACGGGCACGAGCTGGTTCCTCGCCCCGAGCAGACCCCCGACGCCTTGCGGGCAGCTCTCGCCGTCGTCGCGCCCGGCCGCCTCACGGAGATGCAGCAGTCGAAGGACGACGCCTTCGCGAAGGCCGTGGAATGGGAGTCCCTCAGCCCGGTGCGAAGCTGGGTCATGGCCTGGGCGAGAGACATTGAGATCGCCCGACGCCCCGACCTGTCCGCACGCCACGCCCGTGCCAAGAGCAGGCTGGAGGACGAGGACCCGGAGGCGGCGCAGAAGGCGTTGCGGGAGCTGAGCGATGTCCTCAGCGAGGCGATGCGGGCTGTAAGCACTTGAGCTGGCGCTGGGAGTACGTCTTCGGCGCGGAGGAAGCAGCGCGCAGCGCACCGCGGTCCTTCCTGGCGGGGGTGGAGAGCAGAGCGGACGAGCTGGTCAGAGCAGCGGAGGCACTGTACGTGCACGGGCGAGGACACGAAGGCACCGACCCCAAGGGCGGGGACATCATCGTCCCCGGTGGCATGTTCACGTACCAGACCGTCGTGCGAAGCGAGCGCGTTTTCGTCGTCCAGATCATCTACCTGGGCTTTTGAGTGAAGCGGTGAAATCCGCGACGAAGGCCGTGAACAGCGCCGTGCGCATCGTGGCGCCGCGAAGGTGGCCCTGGGCGTGGCAGGGGAGGCCACGGCCCAGGGCCGGTATGCGGAGGGCGGGGCTAGCGGGCGTTTGCTGCGTGGTGGGTGACCTTCTTGATGGCCTTGAGGGCGAGGTCGGGGCGGTCGGTGTGGATGTAGTGGCCGGTGCCCTTGGCGGTGGTGAGGTGGCTGTGGGTGGAGAGGGCGCGCCATTCGCGCTGGCCCTTGGTCCACATGCGCTCCAGGGCGGGGCCGTACTGGGGGACCTCGGCGTACTGGGACTCGTGCTTGAGGATCTCGACGGGGATGCGGCCCGCGGAGTGGACCCTGCCGTCGGCGATGACGAACTGCTCCGGGTTCTGGCCCTCGTTGACGGCGAGGGCGCCGGCGCGGACCTGGGCCGGGATGCCGGTGGCGTCGGCGGGGATGGTGCGGTTCATGTCGCGGGTGAGGTGGGGGACGGTGGCGTCGAGGAGGACGAGGCCCTTGACGCGGTCGGTGTGGTGGGGGGTGTAGCGGGCGGCGATGTAGCCGCCGAGGGAGTGGCCGGCCAGGACGACGGGGCGGTCGCCGGCGAGGCGGTCGAGGACCTTGGTGAGGAGCCTGCCGGTGTCGTCCATGGTCTGCAGGGTGCCCGGGGCGGGCTTGTCGCTGGCGCCCTCGCCGAGGCGGTCGTAGGAGCAGACGCGGTTCGTCCTGCTCACCGTCTTCTGGAGGGGGGCCATGTTGTCCAGGCCCTCGCCGCCGCCGGCCATCAGGAGGACGAGGGGCTCGTCGGCGTCGGTGGCGTTGCCAGAGCAGGAGACGTTGACCGTGTGGCCGTCGACGCGGAGCTTCTTCGTGCCGGTGAAGGCGGCTCCCGTCGAGGCCGCCTCGGTGTCGGTGGTGGCCTTGGCGTACTCCTCGTCGAGGACGAGTCCCGCACCGGCGACGGTGCAGACCACGGCGATGGCGGCGGTGGCCTTGGCGAGGGTGCGGAACATGGGGGCCTCCAGCAGGCATGGTGGGGGTGGGGCAGTGGGTGAGTGGGGGTCTTCTCCGTCGGCCTCGGTCGGCCTCCGGCGGCCCCGGTTCGGCCGGTCGTGCTCGGCGACTGGTGAAGACTCTAGGGACGCGACCGTCCGCGATCGTCACCCCGCGGTGGACACCTGCGTGTAGCTCCCCCGGGGGACAAGCCGCCCCGTCTACTCCCCGCCCGTGCTGATCGACCGCCAGATCCGGTCCGGCAGCACCCGCGCCGCCTCCTCCAGGTCCAGGTCCCGGATGCCGGCCACGTGGCGGCGGGCGACGGCCACGACCGGGCCCAGGACCAGGGACTCCAGTACGGGCTGGGGCAGCGGGGCCAGTTCCCCGGAGGCGATGTGCGGCTGGGCCCACGCCGCGAACGCCGACACGGCCGGCGCCTGCGCCTCCCGCGTCTCCTGCGCCCGGGGCATCATGCGCTCGTCGGCGTAGGGGGAGTGGAGGAGCAGGGCCGCGCCCGGGTGGTCGCGGACGAAGGCGAAGTACGCCTCCACCACCGCGCGGATCCCGGCCCGTGCGCCCTCCGTGGCGAGCAGCGCGGTGACCAACTGCCCCATCAGCCTGCCCGTCCAGCGTTCCGTGAGGGCCGTGAGCAGGCCGTCCAGGCTGCCGAAGTGGTGGTACAGGCTGCCGAGACTGACGCCGCTGGTCCGGGTGACGGCGGTGACGGTGACGCCCTGTTCGCCCGACTCCGTGTAGAGGCGCAGCGCGGCGTCCAGGAGCCGGTCGGAGGTGACCTCACCGCGGTGCTGCTTGGGGCTCATGGACAGGCCGTTCTCGTCGTCCCTGCTGGGGCTCGTTCTCGATGTGTTTCTAGAGTCAGTTTCTAGAAAGCACTTCCAATTCTACGTCCTCCTGGCTCAGACTGTCCCACGTCGGACGCGCGCGTCCGCCCGGATTCAGGAGGGGATCGGGCGGGCCGCGGGTCCGCGGTCGTCAGGACAACGGGGAGACGGGGCAGGCGTGTTGGAGCTGGACGGCAGCGGTGCCGAGCCACTGGAGGACGAGGACCCGCGGCGGATCGGGCCGATCCCGCTGATCGGACGCCTCGGCGCGGGCGGCATGGGCCGCGTCTACCTCGGCGTCCACGAGGGGCGGTACGCCGCCGTCAAGCAACTGCTGCCCTCGATCGTCGCCGAGGACAAGGACTTCCTGCGCCGCTTCGGACACGAGCTGGACAACCTCGCGCGCTTACCCGCCGAGGCGACCGCGCCGCTCCTCGCGGGCGACCGCACCGCCAGTCCGCCGTGGTTCGCCACCGCCTACGTCCCGGGGCTCACCCTGAACGAGGCCATCGACGTCCACGGGGGCCCGCTGCCCGCCGACGCGCTGTGGCTGCTGCTGCGCGAGGCCGCCTCGGGGCTGGCGGCGGTGCACGCGATGGACATGGTGCACCGGGACCTCAAGCCGTCCAACGTGATGCTCACCCTCGACGGCCTCACCCTCATCGACTTCGGGGTGGCCCGCGCCGCCGAGCAGAGCCGGCTCACCCGCACCGGCATGGTGGTCGGCACGCCCGCCTACATGTCGCCCGAACAGGCGTCGGGGGCCAGGAGTTCGTCCGGTGCCGTCGACGTTTTCGCGCTCGGCTCCGTCCTCGCCTACGCGGCGAGCGGCCGGCCGCCCTTCGGCGAGGAGTCCGGGCACGCGGTGCTCTACCGGATCGTGCACGAGGAACCCGACCTCGGCGCCGTGCGCGAGCTGGACCCGGACCTCGCCGATGTGGTCACGGCCTGCCTGGACAAGGATCACGAAGGGCGGCCGACCGCCGCCGAACTGGTCGGGATCGCCGACCGGCACGGGCCGTTCGCGCCGCCGCTGTGGCCGGAGTCCGTCACCGGGCCACTGGCCGCGCGGGCCGCCTTCGCCGGGACGGTCCCGGACGCGGCGGATCTTCCCGCCGAGGTGCCCGCGGAGGTGCCCGCCGAGGTGCCCGTCGTGCCGCCCGCCGTCGTCGTCGCCGCCGAGCCGGAGCGGCGCGAGCGCCGACGCCGTACGCGCGTCGTCTTCGCCGTGCTCCCGGTCGTGGTCGGCGCCGCGAGCACCATCGCCATCCAACTCCTGCCCCATGCCACGGACTCGGGCGCCGAGGCGGGCGCCGCTCCGACCTCCTCCGTCTCGGCGTCGGCCGACCCCGCGGACTCCCCTTCGAAGCCGGGGGAGAGCCCGACGGCCAGCACGTCGGCGTCGCCGTCGACGTCCGCCTCGTCCTCGTCGTCGTCCTCATCGTCCGGGGACAAGGGGGGAGACGGCGGGGCCGTCGGAGGGGGAGCGGGAGAGGGCCGTTCCGGCGCGACCGCCGGTACCGGTACCGGCACCGGCAGCGGCAGCAACGACGGGAACGGATCGGCCGGTTCAAGCGGCTCGGACGGCTCGGACGGTTCGGGTGGGTCCGGCAGCGCTGGCGGCTCGGGCGGCTCGGGCGGCTCGAACGGGTCGGCCGGATCCGGGTCCGACGACACGGACGACGCGTACCCGCCCGCCTCCGGCTACTTCGGCCTCAAGAACGGTGAGGAGGGCAAGTGCCTCATCCAGGTCCTCAACAGGGCCGACACCGGATTCTGCACGGACATGGCCGCCCACTGGACCTTCCGCGGCGCCGGGAACGGCGCGGTCAAGGTCGTCAACAAGTCGGGCTCCTGCCTGAGCGCCAACATGAAGGGCCAGGCCGTCTTCACCGGTGACTGCGCCACCAACAGCACCGCGCTCCTGTGGCGGACCGGCTCCGGCTCCACCCTGCGCAGCGTCTTCAGCGGAGGCTGCCTCGACCTGGCCTTCGGCCCGGGCGTCGACACCCAGACCTGCGGGTCCGGCGCGGCGTCCCAGAAATGGACGCGGAACTAGGGCCTTTCGTCCGGGTCAGGCCGCACCCGCTGCAGGGCGGCCGTTTCGACGACGGTGCGGACGAACGCGCGCACCTTCGGGGTGTTCCCCGTGGCCGGCCACAGGAGGCCGTACTCCACCGGCGGGGCGTCGCTGAAGGGGACGTAGGCGATGTCCGGGCGGGAGTAGTAGTGCGCCGCCCGTGCGGAGGTGGGGGAGACTCCCTTGCCCGCGCCGACCAGGGCGAGCACTTCCTGCCAGGCGGTGGTCGACGGTCCGCGCGGGATGGGCCGGCCCTTCGGTGTGCGGTGGGGGTAGTGGAAGTCGAGGACGTACTCGGGCTGTCCGGTGACGGTGATCATCGGGGCGTCGGCGAGGTCCTCCAGGGAGACGGTCTCCCGCTCGGCGAACGGGTGGCCGGCGGGGACGGCGAGGGCGCGGGGCTCGGAGAAGAGCACCGGGCCGTTGACGATGTCCGGCTCGTCGATGGGCAGCTCGATCAGCTGGAGGTCGCGGCTGCCGTCGCGCAACGGTCCGAGCGGGTCGTGCAGCTGGGAGTCCTGGATGTGGACCACGCAGTCGGGGTGACGGGCCCGGAAGATGTCGGCCGCCGCCACGACGAGGTTGCCGCACCACGCGGCGGAGTAGCCGACGCTGATTTCCCCGGTGATCTTCCGGCCGGCGGTGGCAGCGGTGGCCAGCGCTTCCTGGATCTGCCGATAGCCGGCGCCCAGGCCGTCTCTCAGCTGTTCCCCGACGGGTGTCAGCTGGACGTTGCGGCTGGTCCGCTTGAACAGTTCGGCGCCAATGGCACGTTCCTGTTTCTTGATGACCTGGCTGACGCGGGCGGGAGTGACGTGCAACCGGTCCGCCGTCCGGCCGAAATGCAGCTCCTCCGCCAAGGCCAGGAAGATCTGTATCTCCCGCAGCTCCACGCCCGCCGCCCCCGATTCGTGAATCCCTGTGTTAACCGACGTTGCACGATACGTCGTTGATGCGCCCGTCGACAGCGTTGATGCTTGACCGTGACGGCGGCGGGCAACGCGAAAGGAACTCAGCGGATGAACATCATCGCGTCGGCGGTGCTGCTGACCGTCGGCCACCCGGCGGCGTCGAGCCGGTTCTTCACCAGCCATCTGGGGTTCCGGGAGGTGCTGGTGGCCGACGATGCCATCCACCTTTCACGCGACGACGCGGCCACCGACCTTGTCGTGCGGCGGTGCGACCCCGGGTGCGACACGCAGCCGCATCCGGGGCAGCAGCCCGCCGCGCACGCCGAAGTGATGGTGTCCTTCACGGTCACCGACCTGGCGGCCGAACACGAGCGGCTGCGGCGGGAGGGCGCGCGGATCACGACGCCGTTGCGCCAGGAGCCGTGGGGTGAATGGGTGCTGCAACTCCTCGACCCCAACGGTGTAGTGATCCAGATCGTGGAGTGGGTGCCGCCCGTCGGCGCCTGACGGGCTCTCGCTCCACTCAACCCAATCCCCTTTCCTTCTCATCCTTTTCATCCTTCGAGTCATTCCTCGAGACATCCTTCGAACGGGAGGGCCCATGCTTTCTTCTGTCATGCCCACATCCATTCCGGGCAGCGAACCACACGCGCCCGCCGCTGTCTCCACCGTCGGCCTGCGCAAGTCGTACGGCGACAAGGTCGTGCTCGACGGGATCGATCTGCGCATCCCGGCCGGGTCCGTATTCGCGCTGCTCGGCCCGAACGGTGCCGGCAAGACCACCGTCGTGAAGATCCTGTCCACGCTCATCGCCGCCGACGGCGGGCAGGCCCAGGTCGCGGGCCACGACCTCGCCGAGGCACCCGCCGGGGTGCGGGCGGCAATCGGGGTCACCGGCCAGTTCTCGGCCGTGGACGGGCTGATCACCGGCGAGGAGAACATGCTCCTCATGGCGGACCTGCACCACCTGTCCAAGCCCGACGGACGGCGGGTCGCCGCCGAACTGCTGGAGCGGTTCGACCTGGTGGAGGCCGCCAAGAAGCCCGCCCAGAGCTACTCCGGCGGCATGAAGCGGCGTCTCGACATCGCCATGACGCTGGTCGGCGACCCCCGGATCATCTTCCTCGACGAGCCGACCACCGGCCTCGACCCGCGCAGCCGACACAACATGTGGCAGATCATCCGCGAGCTGGTCACGGGCGGCGTCACCGTCTTCCTGACCACCCAGTACCTGGAGGAGGCGGACGAACTCGCGGACCGTATCGCTGTGTTGAACGACGGCAAGATCGCCGCCGAGGGCACCGCCGAGGAGCTCAAGCGGCTCATCCCGGGCGGCCACGTCCAACTCCGCTTCGCCGACCCGTCCGCGTACCGGAGCGCCGTCGTCGCACTGCGCGACGTCACCCGGGACGACGAGGCGCTCGCGCTGCAGATCTCCAGCGACGGCAGCCAGCGCGCGCTGCGCTCCATCCTCGACCGGCTGGACTCGGCCGGTATCGAGGCCGACGAGCTGACCGTGCACACCCCCGACCTCGACGACGTGTTCTTCGCCCTCACCGGCCCCGCCAACGTCCCCAACCAGCCCATGGAGAACGCCCGATGAGCTCCCTCACTGACGTTGTGCGCGACTCGAACACCATGCTGCGGCGCAACCTGCTGCACGCGTGGCGCTACCCGTCCGGGACCCTGAACCTGCTGCTCACGCCGATCATGATGCTGCTGCTCTTCGTCTACATCTTCGGCGACGTGATGAGCGCCGGCATCGGTGGCGGCGGCGCGGACCGCTCCGACTACATCGCCTACATCGTCCCCGGCCTGCTGCTGATGACCGTCGGCAGCACCGTCATCGGGGCCGCGGTGTCCGTCTGCGTGGACATGACCCAGGGCCTCACCGCCCGCTTCCGCACCATGGCGATCTACCGGGGCTCTCTGCTCGTCGGGCATGTCGTCGGCGGCGTACTGCAGTGCCTGATGAGCGTGGTCCTCGTCGGCGCCGTCGGCGTGGCGATGGGCTTCCGGTCCACGGACGCCACGGCACTGGAGTGGATCGCGGCGTTCGGGCTGATCACGCTGTTCGCCCTGGCACTCACCTGGATCGCGGTCGGGATGGGCGCGGCCAGTCCGAACCCCGAGGCGGCCGGCAACATGGCCATGCCGCTGATCCTCCTGCCGCTCATCTCCAGCGCCTTCATCCCGGCCGACACCATGCCCGGCTGGTTCCGGCCGATCGCCGAGTACCAGCCGTTCACGCCCGCCATCGAGACGCTGCGCGGACTCCTTCTCGGAGCCGAGATCGGCAACAACTGGTGGATCGCCATTGCCTGGTGCCTCGGCCTCACGCTCCTCGGCTAGCGCTGGTCGACGGCACAGTTCAACCGCGGCCCCAAGTAGACGCCTTGAGCGCACGGCCGTCCCATCAGACAGGCCCTAGGACCCGTCCGACGGCCCACGGCGGGCGTCGTACGTGGCGACCGTCGTCCGGACGAAGGAGCGGATCAGCGGGTTCTGGTGGTCGGCCTCGCGCCAGGCCACCAGGACGCGGCTCGGCGGCAGTCCGGTCAGCGGCACCACGGTGAGCCCCTCACCGGGCTCGTGGCCGACGAGGGTCATCCCGACCGTGCCGTTCCAGAGCACGGCCTGCCGGCATTCCCGCACGGTGCGTACCACCGGACCGGGCCGCACCTCCCCGCCGTTCCAGTACGTCTGCCACTCGGGGTCGGTGCCCTCCGGGAAGCGGAACCAGCGGCGGTCGGCCAGTTCGCCCGGCGCCAGGGCGGCGCGGTGGGCGAGCGGATCGTCGGCGCGCAGCAGCGCCCCCACCGGGTCGGCGCGCAACTCGTACGTGGTCAGGCCGGTCCGGTCGAAGGGGCCGCGGGTCAGCGCCACGTCGACCAGGCCCGCGTGCAGCCCGCAGGTGGGGTCGGTCAGGTCGGTCTCCCGGATGGTGACCTCGACGTGGGGGTGGCGGCGGCGGTAGGCGTCGGCCAGCCGGACGACGTCCGGGTCGGTGCTGTCCCCGAGGATGCCGACGGTGAGGGCGGCGTCGCCGGCCGCGGCGGCCACGCGTGCGCGGACCCGGTCGGCCCGGTCCAGCAGCCCGCGCGCCTCGTCGAGCAGCACCGCGCCCGCGTCGGTGAGCGTGACGCCGGCGGAGGTCCGGTGGAAGAGCGTGGCGCCCAGCTCCGTCTCCAGGCCCTTGACCGCCCGGCTCAGCGGCGGCTGGCTCATGTGCAGCCGCACGGCCGCCCGGCCGAAGTGGAGTTCCTCGGCGACCGCCACGAAGTAGCGCAGCGTACGTAGCTCCATCCTGCGACGATACCCGTACGGTATCGAGGGCGCGGAACAGGTCTTGGACGGTCCCGGTCACCCGGCGGTGGAATCGGGGCATGACCGAAGAACCGCAGACCAGCGAGCCGGACACCGAGCCGGACACCGAACCGGCCACCGAACCGGCCACCGAGCCGGACCGGGACCCCGCCGTGTCGGTGGTCGGCCCCGACGACGGGGAGACCCTCGTCCTGGGCACCACCCGGATGCGCGTCCTGGAGGACGGCACCCACACCGGGCACCGCCTCGGCATGGCCGAGTCCGTACTCGCCCCGCACACCCCCGGACCGCCCCAGCACCGCCACGCCCGGCACGACGAGGGCTTCTACGTCATCTCCGGCACCGTGCGCTTCACCGTCGGGGACGAGGACCACGACGCCACGGCGGGCACGCTCGTGATGGTCCCGCCCGGCGCACCGCACACCTTCGCCAACGTCACCGGCGAACCGGCCGTCATGCTCAGCACCTTCACACCCGACCTGTACGTCCAGTACTTCCGGGACCTGCGGGACCTGTACGCCGACGGGCGCCACCCGACCCCGCAGGACGGCGTCCGGACCATGAGCCGGTACGCGACCGAGCCCGCCGCCGACTTCGCCCGGGGGACCGGGTCGTGAACGTCGCGTACTGGATCGTCGCCGGTCTGCTCGCCGCCTTCTACCTCTACGGGGGCGCGCTGAAGGTGATCCGCGACCGGGACGGTCTCCGGCCGATGATGGACTGGGTCGACAGTGTGCCGATGCCGGTCGTCCGGGCCGTCGGACTGGCCGAACTGCTCGGCGCGGCCGGACTGGTGCTCCCTCCGCTGACCGGCGTCGCGCCCTGGCTCGCCCTGGCCGCGGCGGTCGGCTTCGTGGTCCTCCAGATCGGCGCGACCGGGGTGCACCTGCGGCTCGGGGACCGTGAGGTTGCCCTCAACCTCACGCTGCTCGCCACCGCGGCCGTCACCGTCTGGCTCGCCACGACCTGGCTGTGACGGGGCGGGGCGGGGCGGGGGGCGGTGCGCATCAGCCGTGTGGTGGTGTGCGCCGGGCCGAGTCCATGAGCCGGTCCGCGAAGTCCGCGACGAGTTCCCGCAGTTCGTCGGGCCGATCGACGGCGAACGGGCGGTCCAGCGAGGCGAGCACACCGGGCAGCCAGTCGAGCCGCTCGGCCCGCATCTCGACCCGCGACCAGGTCTCCGGCTCCGACTCCGAACGGGCCCAGTCGCAAACGCCGCCGGGCCCCGGCGCCTGTGCCGCCACGATCGCCACGCTGCCCGGCAACCGGGTGCGGATCTCCTCGGCCGTCCCCTGGATCCACACCGTCACCGCGTGCCGGTAGGGGGCGGTGGCCAGTGCCGTCAGGACCCGCTCCGCCGGGTCGGGACCGGGCGGCGGTTCGAAGGAGCCGGACAGGATCCGCACCCCGGCGACGCGGTCCAGCCGGAACGTCCGGTCGGCACCGACCGAGAGGTCCCGTCCGGTCACGTACCACCGGCCGGCGTGCGCGACGAGCCCGTACGCGTACAGCGTGCGTTCGCCGTCCCCGCCCCGGCCGCCGGTGTACCGGATCGCCAACGGCCGGTGATGGCGTACCGCGTCGGCGACCGGGAGCAGGACCGCGGTCTCCGGGACGGCCGACTCGGCCGCCGGGGCCGTGAAGGCGACGGAGTCCAGTACGGCGTCCAGGCGGCGGCGCAGGCGCTCCGGCAGCACCCGCCGGATCTTCGCCGAGGCCGTCTCGCCCGCCGTGCCCGCCGCCGCGGTGAGCCCGGTCCGCCGCCCGGAGACCAGGCCCAGCAGTACGGCCAGCGCCTCGTCGTCGGTCAGCATCAGCGGCGGCATGCGGTGGCCGGGGGCGAGCCGGTAGCCGCCGTAGCGGCCGCGCACCGACTCCACGGGGACGTCGAGGTCGATGAGGTGGTCGACGTACCGGCGCACCGTGCGCTCGGCGACGCCGAGCCGTTCGGCGAGGTCGGTGACGGTCCGGACGCCTCCGGCCTGGAGGAGTTCCAGCAGGGTGAGCACGCGCGACACGGGACGGGACATACCTCCAAGTCTGCCGCCGATACGGGTCGGATTCCGTCCGGTATTGCTCCTAGCGTGAGGACGCAAGCAGCGAGTCGTAAGCAAGCGAGTCGTCAGCAACGATCGGCCAGGAGGCCCCCATGAACCTCGTCTCTCTCCGCGTCATCACGCACGACGTCGCCCGCCTCGTCGACTTCTACGAGCGCGTCACCGGCGTGCGCGCGACCTGGTCCACCGAGGACTTCGCCGAACTGCGCACCGCCTCCGGCACCCTCGCGATCGGCAGCACCCGTACCGTCCCGCTCTTCGCCCCCGGCTCCGCCCGCCCGGCGGATAACCGGAGCGTCATCATCGAGTTCCTCGTCGACGACGTGGACGCCGCGCACCGGAATCTGACCGGCTTCGTCACGGAGTTCGTCAAGGAGCCCACGACGATGCCCTGGGGCAACCGCGCGCTCCTCTTCCGCGACCCGGACGGCAACCTGGTCAACCTCTTCACCCCGGTCAGCCCGGCCGCCATCGAGAAGTTCGCCGACTCCGCCCGCTGACGGCCCCCCTATGCTGGACCGGCGACGGGGGTCAAGATCGCACGCCGGGAGGCATCTGTGTCAGCGCTGGAGCCGGACGACCCGCGCTCCGTCGGGGAGTACCGGTTGCTGAGCCGGCTGGGTGTGGGCGGCATGGGCCGGGTCTTCCTCGGGCGTTCTCCGGGCGGACGGCTGGTCGCGGTCAAGGTGGTGCACGCCGAGCTGCTGCGCAGGCCCGAGTTCCGCGACCGCTTCCGCCGCGAGGTCCAGGCCGCCCGGATGGTCAGCGGCGCCTTCACCGCGCCGGTCGTCGACGCCGACCCGGACGCGCCGCTGCCCTGGCTGGTCACCAGCTACATCGCCGGGCCGTCACTGGAGCGCGCGGTCGCCGAGCAGGGGCCCTTCGACCCGCGGGCGGTGCTCGCGCTGGCGGCCGGGCTGGCCGAGGCCCTGGTGTCGATCCACGCGGCGCACCTCGTCCACCGCGACCTCAAGCCCTCCAACGTCCTCCTCGCCGAGGACGGGCCGCGCGTCATCGACTTCGGCATCGTCCGCAGCGTCGACGCCGACTCCATCACCGGCACCGGGCACATGGCGGGCTCCCCGGGGTTCATGTCCCCCGAGCAGGTCAGCGGGGACGAGGTCACCTGGGCCAGCGACGTGTTCTGCCTGGGCGCGGTGCTGGCCTTCGCGGCGACCGGCGCCAACCCCTTCGGCGGCGGCCCCACCCCCGCGCTGCTCTACCGCGTGGTGCACAACGCCCCCGACGTGGACGCGGTGACCGACCCGGCCCTGCGCGCCCTGATCGCCGACTGCCTCGCCAAGGACCCGGCCCGCCGTCCCAGCCCGCGCGAGATCCTCGCCCGGATCGGCCCGCTGGGCGGCGAGAGCGCGACGGCTCTGCCGCACGCCCACCAGTGGACGCCGGCGGCCCGTCCGACCCGCGCGGACGCGGTACCCACCATGGTCGTCCCGCCTCCCGGGATGCCGGTGGCGCACCCGCACACCCGCGTCGACACCACGCCTCCGCCGCCGCCCGCACCGGCGGGCGCGCGCCCCACGGCGGCCGGTGGCGGTGGCCGCCGCAGCCGGCGGGCCTTCCTGCTCTCCGGCGCGGGCGCGGTCGCCGCGCTCGGCGTGGGCACCGGGTTCTGGCTCAACCGCCCCGCCGCCTCGGACGCCCCCGCGCCCGAGCCCACCCCCTCGCCCTCTACCGCCACCCCGCTGCCCCCGGGCCCGGTCGGGCGCTGGCCCCTCGACGAGGCCGACGGCGGGATCGCGCGGGACACGGCGGGCGGACACGACGGCACCGCGACCGGCGTCACGTGGCAGGCCGACGGGGGCGGGGCCGCCTTCGACGGGAACGGCAGCCAGATCGTCACCGACGGGCCGGTCCTGGAGACCGGCGAGGGCCGGAGCTTCACCGTCGCGGCCTGGGTCAGCCTGACCGCCGTACCGGGCACCTTCGCCACCGCCGTCAGCCAGGACAGCGACACCGCCAGCGGCTTCTACCTCCAGTACGCCAGCGAGGACGGCGGCTGGGCCTTCTCCCGTCCCGGCCTGCGCGCCGTCGGCCGCACCGCACCGGCCGCCGGCGTCTGGACCCACCTGACCGGAGTCTGCGACGGCCGGACCCGCAAGCTCCGCCTCTACGTCAACGGCGTCCAGGAGGCGGAGATCGACGACACCGGCGCGGCCCCCGCCACCGGTGCCTTCATGATCGGCCGGGCCTCCTACGACGGAACGGCCGCCGACTTCTTCCCCGGCGCCGTCCGGGACGTACGCGCCTTCGACCGGGCGCTGCCCCCGGCCGAGGTCGGCCAACTCGTGTGACAGGACTGATGCGTACTCACCATCGTTCCGCGAGGCGCCAGTTGGGCGTGCCGTGCTAAAGATGTAGCTCTCAATCAGTGGCCGAGAGGTCCCGCACGGGAGCGCGCGGCAGCCGGTGAACGGGGGAGAGTTGAGCGGGGAAGCCGGAGTCGGCCTCACGGGCAGTGGCGCCGAGCCGTTGGAGGACGACGACCCGCGCCGGATCGGACCGGTCCCGCTGCTGGGGCGGCTCGGGGCGGGCGGCATGGGCCGCGTCTACCTGGGCGTCCACGAGGGCCGGTACGCGGCCGTCAAGCAGGTCCTGACCTCGGTCGCCGGTGAGGACAAGGACTTCCTGCGCCGCTTCGGGCACGAACTGGACAACCTCGCCCGGCTGCCCGCCGGGGCCACCGCGCCGCTGCTCGCGGGTGACCGGGACGCCCGGCCGCCGTGGTTCGCCACCGCCTACGTGCCCGGCATCACCCTGCGCGAGGCCGTCGACCTGCACGGGCCGCTGCCCCCGGCGGCGCTGTGGCTCCTGCTCAGGGAGGCCGCCACCGGACTGGCGGCGGTGCACGCCCTGGACATGGTCCACCGCGACCTCAAGCCGTCCAACGCGATGCTCACCCTCGACGGCCTCACCCTCATCGACTTCGGCGTGGCCAGGGCCGCCGACCAGAGCCAGTTGACCAGGACCGGCATGGTGGTGGGCACGCCCGCCTACATGTCGCCCGAACAGGCCTCCGGGAAAAGGGCGTCGAGCGGCGTCGTGGACGTGTTCGCGCTGGGCTCGGTGATCGCGTACGCGGCGTCGGGCCGACCGCCCTTCGGTGACGAGTCCGGGCACGCCGTGCTCTACCGCATCGTGCACGAGGAGCCCGACCTCCAGCCGCTGCGCGAGCTGGACCCCGAACTCGCCGGTGTCGTCGCGGCCTGCCTCGACAAGGACCACGAGGGCCGGCCGACCGCCGCCGAGCTGGTCGAACGCGCCGCGCCCCACGCCCCGTCGGCGGCACCGCTGTGGCCCGCGGTCATCACCGAGCGGCTGGCCGAGCGCGCCGCCTTCGCGGCCCGCACCCCGGAACCGGCCGACCTGGCACTGCCCGCGACGGAACCGGAGCTGAGGCCGGAACACGGACCGGCGGCGGAATCGAAGACAGAGCCTAAGAAGGCGGAACCCGACGCGGAACCGGAGAACGCGGCACGCAAGCCCGAGCCGCCCCGCAAGGAGCGCCGCCGCCGCATCCTGCCCGTGTTCGTCCCCGTCGTGGTCGTCGTGGCGGGCGGCACCCTCGCCTTCCAACTCCTGCCCTACGTCACCGACTCCAGCGACGCCGCGGGGCCGAAGGGCCCCTCCTCGTCCGTCACGGCCTCCGCCCCCGCGTCCCCGTCGGGGACCGCCGCCGAAGGCTCCGCGAAGCCGTCGCCGTCCACCGCCGCGTCCTCCTCGAAGAAGCCGGAGCCCGGCGCGAAGGAGTCGGCGACCGCACCCGGGGCGGGCCCCGGCGCGGGCAACGGCAACACCGGCCCGAAGGGCGACGGCGGCTCGGGCACCGGCTCGGGCGGCGACGCCGACGGCGAGGGCAACAGCGGCAGCGGCGCCGGCGGGGGCGGGGGCGGCGGTTCCTCCTCCGGCGACGACACCGGGACCGACGCCCCGTCGACGGGCGGCACCGTCCTGCGCAACGGATCGACCGGGCACTGCGTCACCGCGTCGCAGGGCGGCGTCCGCCCCGGCTCCTGCACCGCCGACGCCGCCGTCTGGGACCTGCGCGGCACGTCCTCCGGCACCTACCGGATCGTCCACCGGGCGTCCGGCAACTGCCTGAGCAGCTACGGCGCGCTCCACAGCGGTGGCTGCAGCTCACAGAGCGGTCAGGAGTGGCGCCTCGGTTCGGGCGACTCCGTCGTCGCCACCAACACCGGCAAGTGCATGGAGGAGTCGACGGTGAGCGGCACGATCATGATGCAGACGTGCGACGGCTCGGCGCTCCAGCGCTGGACCCGGGGGTGAGGCGCGGGGCGTGACGGGTCACTTCCCGCCGCGCTCGCCGTCCGGCCGGTCGTCCTTGTCGGCGTCCCGGTCCTCGCCGCCGTTCCCGTCCGCGTCCCCGTCCGGGTCCAGGTCCTTCTGGTCGTCCTTCCCCAGGGACTTCAGGAAGTCGGGGTTGTCGTCCGGCGCGACCCACTGCCGCCGGCCGCCGCCCTGCCGGGGCGACGCACCCGCCGGCTGCCGCTTCTTGCCGGCGATGATCCAGGAGATGGACCCGACCAGCGGGAACACCAGCACGAGGATCGCCCACAGCGGCTTGGGCATGTGGCGGATGTCGGCGTCCTTGGTGCTGATGCAGTCGATGAACGCGTAGACGCTCAGGGCCAGTGGCACGAGGAACATCAGCACCCGGAGCATGGGCGTCTCCAGCGGAAGCGGGGGGTGGGGACGCGTCACGGGCCCCCAGGTACAGGGCCAGGGTAGCGGCTCGGGGATACTGGACGGCATGGCTTACGACGATCTTCGCTCCCTGCTCAGGGCGCTGGAGCGCGAGGGTGACCTCAAGCGCATCAAGGCCGAGGTGGACCCGTACCTGGAAGTCGGGGAGATCGTCGACCGGGTGAACAAGGCCGGCGGCCCCGCCCTCCTCTTCGAGAACGTGAAGGGCTCCGACATGCCCCTCGCGATGAACGTCTTCGGCACCGACCGCCGCCTGCTCAAGGCCCTCGGGCTCAAGTCGTACTCCGACATCTCCGACAAGATCGGCGGCCTGCTCCGTCCCGAGCTGCCGCAGGGCTTCGTCGGGATGCGCGAGGCGTTCGGGAAGCTGGGCACGATGACGCACGTGCCGCCGAAGAAGGTGAAGCCGGGCAGCGCGCCCGTCCAGGAGACCGTCCTCACCGGCGACGACGTCGACCTCGACCGGCTCCCCGCGCTCTTCACCTGGCCGGACGACGGCGGCTCCTTCTTCAACCTGGGCCTCACCCACACCAAGGACCCGGAGACGGGCGTCCGGAACCTGGGCCTGTACCGGCTCCAGCGCCACGACAAGCGCACCATCGGCATGCACTGGCAGATCCACAAGGACAGCCGGAACCACTACCAGGTGGCCGCCCGGCGCGGCGAGCGCCTGCCGGTCGCCATCGCCTTCGGCTGCCCGCCCGCCGTGACCTACGCCTCCACCGCCCCGCTCCCCGGCGACATCGACGAGTACCTGTTCGCCGGGTTCCTGCAGGGCAAGCGGGTCGAGATGGTCGACTGCAAGACGGTCCCGCTCCAGGTCCCCGCCCAGGCCGAGGTCGTCATCGAGGGCTGGCTGGAGCCCGGCGAGATGCTCCCCGAGGGCCCCTTCGGCGACCACACCGGCTTCTACACCCCGCAGGAGCCCTTCCCCGCCCTGAAGATCGACTGCGTGACGATGCGGAAGCGTCCGCTCCTCCAGTCGATCGTGGTCGGCCGCCCGCCGACGGAGGACGGCCCGCTGGGACGGGCGACGGAGCGCTTCTTCCTCCCGCTCCTCAAGATCATCGTCCCGGACATCGTGGACTACCACCTCCCCGAGGCCGGCGGCTTCCACAACTGCGCGATCGTCTCGATCGACAAGAAGTACCCCAAGCACGCCCAGAAGGTCATGCACGCCATCTGGGGCGCCCACATGATGTCCCTGACCAAGCTGATCGTGGTCGTGGACTCCGACTGCGACGTCCACGACCTGCACGAGGTCGCCTGGCGCGCGCTCGGCAACACCGACTACGGGCGCGACCTGACCGTCGTGGAAGGCCCGGTCGACCACCTCGACCACGCCTCCTACCAGCAGTTCTGGGGCGGCAAGGCGGGCATCGACGCGACGAAGAAGCTGCCCGAGGAGGGCTACACGCGCGACGGGGGCTGGCCGGACATGGTGCTGTCCGACCCGGAGACACACGATCGGGTGACGCGCCGCTGGAAGGAGTACGGGCTGTGAGCGGCGAAGCCATCCTTGGCGAGGGCAGCGCGAACCATGCTCCCCGCAAACGCGGGGGTGTTCCGGCGTTTCTGCGGCTGGTAATGATCGAACATTCGGTGTTCGCGCTGCCCTTCGCCTACATCGCCGCCCTGACCGCGATGTACGAGTGGGACGAGAACATCCACTGGGGCCGGCTGCTCCTGGTCACCGTCGCCATGGTCGGCCTGCGCACCTTCGCGATGGCGGTCAACCGGATCATCGACCGCGAGATCGACGCCCGCAACCCGCGCACCGCCCACCGCGAACTGGTCACCGGCGCGATGTCGGTCCGGCACGCGTGGACCGGCGCGCTGATCGCCCTGGTCGTCTTCCTGGGCGCGGCGGCCCTGCTCAACCCGCTCTGCCTCGCGCTCGCCCCCCTCGCGGTGATCCCGATGGTGGTCTACCCGTACGGCAAGCGGTTCACGAACTTCCCGCAGGCCATCCTCGGCCTCGCCCAGGCGATGGGGCCGATCGGCGGCTGGCTCGCCATCACCGGCAGCTGGTCCTGGGACGCGGTGATCCTCGGCCTCGCGGTCGGCATCTGGATCGGCGGCTTCGACCTGATCTACGCCTGCCAGGACGTGGAGACGGACCGCGAGGTCGGCGTGAAGTCGGTCCCGGCCCGCTTCGGCGTCCCGGCGGCCGTCTGGGGCGCCCGCGCCTGCCACGCGGTGACCACCGCGCTGTTCGTCTGGTACGCCCTCGCCACCGACGCCGGTGTTCTCTTCTGGCTCGGCCTGCTGATCGTCGCGGGCGCCTTCGTCTACGAGCACACCATCGTCCGGCCCACCGACCTGACCCGCCTCAACAGGGCGTTCTTCAGCGTCAACGGCTTCATCGGCATCGCCCTGTTCGTGTGCGCGCTGCTGGATCTGCTGGTGCGGGGCCTCACGGTCTGAAGACCACGAGCCTGCGACTAGGCTCGACATCATGAACCCAGGACAGACGCAGCGCGTGCCTTGGATCGTGGGGGTCTCCGGAGCATCCGGTACCCCCTACGCCGCCGCCGTGCTGCGCGCGCTGCTCGCCGCCGGCGAGAGCGTCGACCTGGTGGTCAGCCGGGCCTCGCGGCTCACCCTGCTCGACGAGACCGGCATCTCCTTCCGCGACGCCCACTGGCGGCACGACCTGCGCGAATGGCTGGCCCGCGGAGCCGACGGCAAGCCCGGCGCCTTCGACGTCGACCTGGGCGACGACCGGGTGCGGCACTGGAGCGCCGGCGACCTCGCGGCCGGGCCGTCCTCGGGGTCGTACCGGACGAAGGGCATGCTGATCGTGCCCGCGTCGACGGCGTGCGTGGCCGGGGTCGCGCTGGGGCTGTCGAAGGACCTGCTCCAGCGGTCGGCGAGCGTGACCCTGAAGGAGGGGCGCAAGCTGGTCGTGGCCGTACGCGAGACCCCGCTGGACGGCCGGACCCTGCGCCACCTGGTGACCCTGGACGACGCGGGAGCGGCCGTGGTGCCCGCGTCCCCCGCCTTCTACGCCGGGGCGACGCACATCCAGGACCTCGTGGACTTCGTCGCCGGACGCGTCCTGGACGCGGCCGGGGTCGGACACGATCTCTACCGCCGCTGGCGCGGCGACCTCGGTGGGGCCCGCCCCACCACCTGAGCACCAGCTCCCCCCCACACGTTGGTTACCCACATCTTCAGAACTCTTCAGTGGAAGGCTTCGATCGCATGGACGCGGTGGACAGGCAGCTCATCCAGGCCCTGAGGGAGAACGGCCGGGCCTCCTACGCGGAGCTGGGGCGCCTCGTCGGACTGTCGGGACCCAGCGTCACCGACCGCATCAACCGGCTGGAGGCGGCCGGCGTCATCACCGGCTACCGGGCGACCGTGGACTCCGCCTCGCTCGGTCTCGGCGTCATCGCCCTGATCGGCATCTCGCTCTCCGACGCCGCCGACCACGAGGACGTGGCGCAGCGGCTGAAGGACCTGAGCGAGATCGAGGACTGCTGGTTCATCGCCGGCGACGACTCCTACATGCTCAAGGTGCGGGCCACCGACGTGGACGGCCTGGAGAGCATCATCCGCCGGCTCTCGGGCACCAAGGGCGTCTCCCGCACCCGCACCACCATCGTGCTCTCCACGAAGTGGGAGAACCGGGTGGGCGAGCTGCCGGACGAGGTCTGACACCGAGGCCCGGCACCAGGGGCGTACGGTTTACGAGTCTGTCTCAGAAAGAGGTATCGCATGGACGCCGGGCTCAAGCGGGAGCTGGAGCAGAAGGTCCGCTCCGGGGAGCGGCTGACCCGCGAGGACGGCATCGCGCTGTACGAGTCGGACGATCTCGCCTGGCTCGGCGGCCTCGCGCACGAGGTGCGGACGCGGAAGAACGGCGACGTCGTCCACTTCAACGTCAACCGCCACCTCAACATGACCAACGTGTGCACCGCCTCCTGCGCGTACTGCTCCTTCCAGCGCAAGCCGGGGGAGAAGGACGCGTACACGATGCGCATCGAGGAGGCGGTGAAGCTCGCCAAGGCGATGGAGGGCGACAACCTCACCGAGCTGCACATCGTCAACGGCCTGCACCCGAACCTGCCGTGGCGCTACTACCCGCGCTCGCTGCGGGAGTTGAAGGCCGCGCTGCCGGACGTCTCGCTCAAGGCGTTCACCGCCACCGAGATCCATCACTTCGAGACCATCTCCGGGATGTCCGCCTCCGACATCCTCGACGAGCTGATCGACGCCGGTCTGGAGTCCCTGACCGGCGGCGGCGCCGAGATCTTCGACTGGGAGGTGCGGCAGCACATCGTCGACCACCGCACCCACTGGGAGGACTGGTCGCGCATCCACCGCCTGGCGCACGAGAAGGGTCTGAAGACCCCGTGCACCATGCTCTACGGCCACATCGAGGAACCGCGCCACCGCGTGGACCACGTGCTGCGCCTGCGCGAACTCCAGGACGAGACCGGCGGCTTCCAGGTCTTCATCCCGCTGCGCTACCAGCACGACTTCGTCGACATGAAGGACGGCAAGGTCCGCAACCGGCTCCAGGCGCGCACGCAGATGGCGACCGGCGCGGAGGCCCTGAAGACCTTCGCGGTCTCCCGTCTCCTCTTCGACAACGTCCCGCACGTCAAGGTCTTCTGGGTCATGCACGGCGTCCAGACGGCCCAGCTGGCGCTCCAGCACGGTGCGGACGACATGGACGGCTCGGTGGTCGAGTACAAGATCACCCACGACGCGGACGACTTCGGCACGCCGAACAAACTGACGCGGGAGGATCTGCTCGACCTGATCCGCGATGCGGGGTTCCGGCCGGTCGAGCGCAACACGCGTTACGAAGTCCTCCGGGAGTACGAGGGGCCCGACGCGGCACGTCGGGAGTCGCCGCAGCCGATGCGGGTGTGAGTTTCCGGTTGTTCTTCGGCTGCGGGTGAGTGGGGGCTGGTCGCGCAGTTCCCCGCGCCCCTAGAGGGACGTGCACTGGGCGCCCCTGTAAAGGGGCGCGGGGAACTGCGCGAGCAACCACACTCAACCCGCAGCTGCCGGTAATGGCTACCATGACCCCGTGTCCCTTACCTTCGCCTTCGATCCGCCCGTCACCCCCGACCTCCGCGACGGCGTACTCGACCTGTGGACCGACGTCACCAACGCCGGCGGCTCCGTGGGCTTCGTGCCGCCCGTGACGCGGGAGGACATCCGTCCCGAACTGCTCAAACACCTGACCGGCATGGCCGAGGGCCGCACCCGCCTCCTCGTCGGGCACGACGCGGAGGGGCAGGTGGCCGCCACCGCGTTCCTCGCCCTGAACACGCACCGGCTGATGGGCCACTGGCTGTGGCTCTACACGGTGATGGTCCACCCGCGCCACCAGGGCCGGGGCTACGGCCGGGACCTGATGACCGCCGCCGCGGACGCGGCCCGCACCGTCGACGGCATCGAGGCGATACGCCTCACCTGCCGCGGCGGCCTCGGCCTGGAGCGGTTCTACGAGTCCTGCGGCTACAAGGAGGTCGGCCGGGTGCCCGGCGCGATCCGGGTGGCCCCGGGCGACGACCGCGACGACATCTTCCTCCTCCTGCCGCTGGCCTGACTCCACCCCCCTGCGGGGCCCACGCCCCGGCATGCTTCACTGGGCAGTGCCTCTTTGTGCCAGAAACGGAAGAGTGGATTGAGATGCTCCGGTACACGCTGATGCGGCTCGGGATCTTCGTGGCCTGCCTCGTGGTCGTCTGGGGCCTCGTCTACGCCGGCGCGCTCCCGCGCGGCCTCGGTGACTCCAACGGCATGTGGGTCATCCTGCTCGCCCTGTTGATCTCCGCCCCCATCAGCTACGTCGCGCTGCGCAAGGAGCGGGACCGGGCCTCCGTACAGGTCGTCGGCCGGGTGGACCGCATGAAGGCCAACCTGGAGGCCAACCGCGGCCAGGAGGACCTCGCCGACGACTCCGCACGGGCGCAGGCGCGGACGCGGGAGCAGACCTCGTAACGTCCGTCACACCACGTGCACGCCCCGGTTTCCTAATTCACAGGAAACCGGGGCGCTTTGCGTTTTGCGGGCGATAGTGGACTCCAGCCTCTCAAAGAGAGGCTTTGAGTGTCCCAAAGCATGGGTGTTAAAGTCGTGTGCATGAAGCAAGCAGCCGCGCCCGCCACACCGCCGAGCCTCGGGCTCGTGGCGCGCCTGCACGTGGACCTCTGTCGGTGCGCGTCCGCGAACTGTCGCCCCTGACGTTCTCCCCCATCCGTCGTTCTCCACGTCAGTCCAGCGCGTCCGTCCCCGCGTCCCGTCCCCTTACGGAGCATGTCCGTGTCTTCAGCGTCCTCAGTCACGAAGTACTTCAAGGTGCCCTTCTGGGCCCAGATACTCGCCGGCCTCGTGCTCGGCGTCCTGCTGGGCTGGCTGGCCAGAAGCCAGGACATATCCTGGCTGGTCACCACCCTGGAGAAGGTCGGTGACACCTTCATCGGCCTGCTGAAGCTGGCCGTCGCACCGCTCGTCTTCTTCGCGATCCTGGTGTCGATCACCAACCTGCGGAAGGTCAACAACGCGGCCCGCCTGGCGTCCCGCACCCTCCTCTGGTTCATGATCACCTCGCTGATCGCGGTGGCCATCGGCCTCGTCATCGGCCTGGTCACCAACCCCGGCGCCGGCACCGGCCTCACCCCGGCCGACGGCGCCAAGCCCGAGAGCACCGGGTCCTGGATCGACTTCCTGACCGGCATCGTGCCGACCGACGTCATCACGCCGTTCACCGAACTGAACGTCCTCCAGATCGTCTTCATGGCCGCCGTCGCCGGCATCGCCGCCCTCCAGCTCGGCGAGAAGGCCCAGCCGATCCTGAACCTGAGCGAGTCGATCCTCGAACTCCTCCAGAAGGCCCTGTGGTGGGTCATCCGCCTCGCCCCGCTCGGCACCGTCGGCCTCATCGGCAACGCCATCGCCACCTACGGCTGGGACCTGATCGGCAAGTACGCCACCTTCACCGCCGACATCTACGTCGGCTGCGCCATCGTGATGTTCGTGGTCTACCCGACGCTGCTCGCCACCGTCGCCAAGGCCAACCCGATCCAGTTCTTCAAGGGCGCCTGGCCCGCGATCCAGCTGGCCTTCGTCTCCCGCTCCTCGGTCGGCACCATGCCGCTGACCCAGAAGGTCACCGAGCGCCTCGGCGTGCCGAAGGAGTACGCGTCCTTCGCGGTGCCGTTCGGCGCGACGACCAAGATGGACGGCTGCGCCGCGATCTACCCGGCGATCGCCGCGATCTTCGTCGCGCAGATCTTCGACATCCAGCTCGGTATCGGCGACTACCTGCTGATCGCCTTCGTCTCGGTGGTCGGCTCCGCTGCCACGGCGGGCCTCACCGGCGCCACGGTCATGCTGACCCTGACCCTCTCCACCCTGGGCCTGCCCATGGAGGGCGTCGGCCTGCTCCTCGCCATCGACCCGATCCTGGACATGATGCGCACCGCGACCAACGTCGCCGGCCAGGCGCTGGTCCCGGTCATCGTCTCGGCCCGCGAGGGCATCCTCGACCGCAAGGCCTACGACGAGGCGCATGCCTCGCCGATCGACGAGCCGGAGCGCGAGAAGCAGGCACCGGAGCCGGTCCCCGCCCCCGCCTGATCACTGGCTGATCCGACAGAAGACGCCCCGCGCCGGCACCCCGGCGCGGGGCGTCAGTCGTACCGTGCGAGCTTGACGGCGGAGACCAGCAGGATCACGGCCAGCAAGGGGATGAGCACCAGGTCCGGGAACACGCCCAGGAGCAACCCGCCCAGCACGGCGCCGACGACCGAGCCGGCGGCCATGACCAGGGTGAAGCGGAGGTTCGCCCCGAGTACCGCGAAGCTCCCGTCACGGCTGTAACGGGCGAACGCGACCAGCATCGTCGGCAGCGAGACCAGCAGGGAGAGGCTTCCGGCCGTCTTGATGTCCTCGCCGAAGAGCAGCACGATCGTCGGGATGAGCAGCTCGCCCCCGGCCACCCCCATGATCGCCGCGACCACCCCGATGCCGAACCCGGCCACGACCCCGCAGGGCACCTGGGCCCACAGCGGCAGCGAGAGCGTGTCCAGCGTGGTGGCGTGCGTGACCAGCAGGGCCGCCGCCATGAGCACCATCAGGGCCGCCAGCACCTTGTAGAGGGTGGCGCTGCGCATGCGCACCGCCCAGCTCGCCCCGGCCCAGGCTCCCAGGAGGCTGCCGGCCAGCAGGTTGATCGCCACGGGCCAGCGCGCGCCCACTTCGGCGGCCGGTACGGCCATCAGCCGGGCGGGCAGCGCGACCAGGACCACGACCAGGCTCATCGCCTTGTTCAGGATGACGGCGGAGAGCGCGGCGAATCCGAAGAGGCCGATCAGCAGCGGCAGGCGGAACTCCGCGCCGCCCAGACCGATCATCCCGCCCAGGGCGCCGATGGCCGCGCCCGCGCCGAACACCACGGGCGATGAGTGCGTCGAGCGGAGAGGGACGAGGTTCTGGTCACTGGTCATGGCGGGGATTCTGGCTGGTGGCCGCCCACGCCTGCGACGGCAGCGGCTCACCTTCGAGAGAAGACACGGGGCGGCCGGCCAAGGTTCGTCGGGACGTCCAAGCCGAGGCGGTGACGTCCTGATCACCGCCGCGCGGACCGTACGCTGATGCGCATGGGTGCCGGGAAGACCAAGCGGATGCCGCGTGCGGTGCGTGAGCAGCAGATGCTGGACGCCGCCGTGCGCGTCTTCGGACAGCGCGGGTACATGGCGGCGTCGATGGACGAGATCGCCGAACTGGCGGGTGTCTCCAAGCCGCTGGTGTACCTGTACCTGAACTCGAAGGACGACCTGTTCACCGCGTGCATCCGGCGCGAGGCCCGGGCCCTCACCGAGGCGGTCCGGGCCGGCGTGCGTCCGGGGCTGTCCGCCGACGGGCAACTGTGGTCGGGGCTGCGGGCGTTCTTCACCCACACTGCGCGGTACCCGGACGCGTGGCGGGTGCTGCACCTGCACGCCCGTACCCACGGTGAGCGGTTCGCGGCCGAGGTGGCGGCGATGCGCGAGGAGATCGTCGCGTTCGTGACGCAGCTCATCGCGGCGGCGGCGCGGGACGCGCACCGCGATCCGCATCTGCCCGAGGGCGAGGTCGCCGGGCTCGCCGAGGCGCTGGTCGGCGCCGCCGAGTCGCTCGCCGACTGGGCGGGCGCCACCGAGGGCGTCACCGCGAGGCAGGCGGCGGCGACCCTGATGAACTTCGCCTGGGCCGGGCTGGGCGACCTGATGGCGGGCCGCCCCTGGTCCGAGCCCGAGGACACCGGGCCGGAGCCGCTGGCTCAGGCCGCCGGGTAGGGCCCGGCCTCGCCGGACAGGTGCAGCCGTCGCCCCGAGTCGCCGCGCAGCTCGAACCGGCCCCCCTCGGCCCCGTACGTCACCGTCCCCGGCAGCAGCACCGGCGCCCGGAACTCCGCCCGCACCACCGCCGCGTCCGGTGTCCCGTGCTCGGCGAGACAGCGGGCCACCGTCCACATGCCGTGCGCGATGGCCCGGGGGAAGCCGAAGAGGCGGGCGGTGAGGGGGTGCAGGTGGATGGGGTTGCGGTCCCCGGAGGCGGCACCGTAGCGCCGTCCGACGTCACCGGCGAGGCGCCACTCGCGGTGGGTGGGGAGAGGCGCGGGGTTCGGAGGGCTGTCGCGGCCGGGCTCGGCCGGCGCCGGCGACCCGGGTTCCCGGCCGGAGGCCCCCGCACCCCCGTGCCGGGCCAGGTACGTGCTGCGTGACTCCCACACCACCTCCCCGTCGGCCCGGACCTCCGTCGCCACCGTGGCCTCGGTGCCGCGCCGGTGCGGTGCCAGGCCCTCGACGTACGCGGTGAGTTCGTACGCGGCGGTCGTCGGCATGGCGGCGTACCGGGTGAGGGTGATCGACGTGTGGACGAGCCCGAGGAGGGGCAGCGGGAAGTCCCGGCCGCTCATCAGGCGCATGGCCAGCGGGAAGCCCAGGACGTGCGGATACGTCACCGGAAGCGCGTCCGCCCCGGTGGGAAAGCCGCACACCCGCTCGTACGCCGCCAGCCGCGCCAGGTCCACGCGTAGGCCGGGCAGGACCAGCCGGGTGCGGGGGAAGTCCGCGTCCGGGCGGGGCCGCTTGAGGGGCGACAGCAGGGCGCCGCGGGCGAGCAGCGGCGCGAGGGCGGGCGGCCCGGTCAGGGTGCTGGTCGTGGGGTTCGCGGTGCTCATCACGCCCCCAGCAGGCTCTGGCCGCAGACCCGGACGACCTGGCCGTTGACCGCGCCGGAGGCCGGGTGGGCCAGCCAGGCGGTGGTCTCGGCGACGTCGGCCGGCAGGCCGCCCTGGGCGAGGGAGTTCATGCGCCGGCCCGCCTCGCGGATGAAGAGCGGGACGGCCGCGGTCATCCGCGTCTCGATGAACCCCGGCGCCACCGCGTTCACCGTCACCCCGTGCCCGGCCAGCGCGCGCGGCGCCAGTGAGCGGACCAGGCCGACGATCCCCGCCTTGCTCGCGCCGTAGTTGGTCTGGCCCGCGTTGCCCGCGAGCCCGGCGATGGAGGCCGTCGCCACGATCCGCCCGCCCCGGTTGACCGCGCCCGCGGCGAGCAGCGCGTCCGTGGTGCGCAGGACGCTCGCGAGGTTGACGTCGAGGACGGAACTCCAGCGGTCGGCGGGCATGTTGGCCAGGCGCCGGTCGCGGGTGATCCCGGCGTTGTGGACGAGGACGTCGAGCCCGCCGGGCACGGCGGCGGCGATGCGCTCGCCCGCGTCGCCGGCCGTGATGTCGAGCGCGAGGGCGGTGCCGCCGAGGCGTTCCGCGGCCCGGCGTGCCTCCTCCTCGGCCTGTGGGACGTCGAGGACGACGACCTGGGCGCCCTGTCCGGCCAGTGTCTCGGCGACGGCGGCGCCGATGCCGCGGGCGGCGCCGGTGACCAGCGCGGTGCGTCCGGCCAGCGGCAGCTCCCAGTCGTCCGGGGCAGCGGTCCCGGAGGCGGGTCCCACCTCGACCACTTGCCCGCTGACGTAGGCGGAGGCGGGGGAGAGGAGGAAGCGGAGGGTGGACTCGGCGGCGTGCGCGTCGGTCAGCCGCAGCAGATTGACCGTCCTGCCCCGCCCGATCTCCTTGCCGAGCGAGCGGGTGAAGCCCTCCAACGCCTGCTGGACGGCGGCCTGGTGATGGTCGGCCGGGTCGGGCTGCGTACCGAGCACCACCACCCGTCCGCTCGTCGCGACGGACCGTACGACGGGGTGCAGCGCGGCGTGCACCTCGGCGAGCGCGTCGACGTCCCGGACACCGGTGGCGTCGAGGACGACGGCGGCGGGGCGGCCGGTGCCGTCCGGGCCGAGGCCGGTGCGGGCGAGGACGGGCGCGAGGTCGAGGTCGGTCTTGCCGGCGGTGAGGTGCAGCAGGCCGCCGGAGAACGCGCCGCGTTCCAGCGCGGCGGGCCGCGGCAGCCCCAGTCGCCGGGTGAGGAAGCGGCCGGGCGCGGTGCCGGTGAAGCTGAGATAGCGGTCGGCCATGTCCTGTCTCCCCAAGCCCTCTGTCATACCCACATGTGCTTACTCTGGAGTAAGGTTACCGGAGGTAAGCCTACGTCACGGGTGAGGAGCAGGTCGAGATGAGCCCTCTGGCAGCGCAGCCCACGCGCCGCGTCGCGGTCATCGGCGGCGCCCGCGTCCCCTTCGCCCGCTCCGACGGGCCCTACGCCACCGCGTCCAACCAGGAGATGCTCACCGCGGCCCTCGACGGCCTGGTCGGCCGCTACGGCCTCCAGGAGCCCGGCGCCGTCGGCGAGTTCGTGGCCGGCGCGGTCCTCAAGCACAGCCGCGACTTCAACCTCGCCCGCGAGACGGTCCTCGGCTCGGCGCTCGACCCGCGCACCCCGGCGTACGACATCCAGCAGGCCTGCGGCACCGGGCTCCAGGCCGTGATCGCCGCCGCCAACAAGATCGCCCTCGGGCAGACCGAGTCGGCGGTCGCGGGCGGCGCGGACACGGCGAGCGACGCCCCGCTCGGCGTCAACGACCGCCTGCGCCGCATCCTGTTGGAGGCCCGCCGCGCGAAGTCCCTCGGCGGCCGGGCGAAGGCGCTGGCGAGGATCCGCCCCGGCCACCTGGTCCCCGACATCCCGCGCAACGCCGAGCCGCGCACCGGCCTGTCGATGGGCGAGCACGCCGCGGTCACCGCCCGGGTCTGGGGCATCGCCCGCGAGGACCAGGACGAACTGGCCGCGACCAGCCACCAGCGACTGGCGGCGGCCTACGAACGCGGCCTGTTCCGGGACCTCGTGGTCCCCTTCCGCGGCCTGGCCCGCGACCAGAACCTGCGCCCGGGCTCGACGGTGGAGAAACTGGCCGCGCTGAAGCCGGTGTTCGGACTCTCCGGCGCCGAACCGACCATGACGGCGGGCAACTCCACGCCCCTGACCGACGGCGCGGCCACCGTGCTGCTGGCGAGCGAGGAGTGGGCCGCGGCCCGGGGCCTCGAACCGCTGGCGTATCTGACGGCGTACGAGACGGCGGCCGTGGACTTCGTCGGCGGCGACGCGGCCGGCGGCGAGGACGGGCTGCTGATGGCCCCGGCGTACGCGGTCCCGCGCATGCTGGAGCGCGCGGGGCTGGGGATCGAGGACTTCGACCTCGTCGAGATCCACGAGGCGTTCGCCTCCCAGGTGCTGGCCACGCTGGCGGCCTGGGAGAAGCGCGGGCTGGCCCCGGTGGACCGGGCCCGGCTGAACGCGGCCGGCTCCTCCCTCGCCACCGGCCACCCCTTCGCCGCGACCGGCGCCCGCGTCGTCGCGACCCTGGCCACCCTGCTCGCCGAACGGGAGGGCCCGGGGCGCGGCCTGATCTCGGTCTGCGCGGCGGGCGGCCAGGGCGTGACGGCCATTCTGGAACGAACGGTACCTACCCGCAGGTAACCCCCGAGACTGCACACCCCCGGCGCCGGACCATCCCCGAACACGCACCAACTCCCCACGCGGGCCCCGTACGATCCCGAGACTGACCGCCGGTAACCCCCCGCTGCCCGGTACCGGCGATGAACGCCTCGGCGCGCGAGGCACGTACGTCATGCAGCAGAGCACCGACAGCAGAGCGGTCTCGCCGCTGCACGTCCCAGGAGCCGCCCGTGTCCACCCCGCTTCCCTCCTTCGCCGCATCCGCCGCCTACGCCGACTCGCCCGGCCCCACCCTGGTGGCGCCCGAGACGCGGCGGCTGGACGGCGCCGTACGGGAGGCCCACGTACCGCCGTTCGCCCCGCCGGTGCGCCGCGGGTCCCTCGCCGACCTGCCCTTCGACAACGCGGCGGCCGTCCCCGGCCAGGTAGTCCTCAGCCGCCGCTCCGCGGACGGCGACTGGTCCGACGTGACGGCGGCGGACTTCGCCGACCAGGTGCACGCCGTGGCCAAGGGCATGATCGCGGAGGGCCTGATGCCGGGCGACCGCATCGCGATCATGGCGCGGACGACGTACGAGTGGACCCTGCTGGACTTCGCCGCGTGGGCGGCCGGCCTGGTCACCGTCCCCGTCTACCCGACCTCCTCCCTCTTCCAGACCCGCTGGATCCTCCAGGACTCCGGCGCGGTCACCCTCGTCACCGAGACCACCGCGCAGGCCGCGGCCCTCGGCCCCGAGCTGGACCGCATCCCCGACCTCCAGCACCTGTGGGTCATGGAGAAGGGGCACGTCGAGCGGCTGGCGGAGCTGGGCGCGCAGGTGCCGGACGCGGAGGTCGAGGTACGGCGCGGCATGCTGGGCCCCAGCACCCTCGCCACCCTCATCTACACCTCCGGCACCACCGGCCGCCCCAAGGGCTGTGTGCTCACCCACGGCAACTTCTTCGCCGAGGTGGACAACGCGATCGAGCTGCTCTACCCCGTCTTCAAGGCGGAGACCGGCGAGGAGCCCTCGATCCTGCTCTTCCTGCCGATGTCCCACGTCTTCGGTCGCATGGTCGCCGTGGCCTGCGTCCGCGCCCGGGTCCGCCTCGGCCACGCGCCGAGCCTGAAGCCGGAGGACCTGCTCCCCGACCTCGCCGCCTTCCGCCCGACCTGCCTGCTGACCATCCCGTACATGCTGGAGAAGATCTACAACGGCGCCCGCGCCAAGGCCGAGTCCGGCGGCCGGGCCTCCGCCTTCGACCGCGCCGCCTCGGTGGCCGTGCGCTACGGCGAGGCCCGGGAGGCCCACCAGACCGGCACGGGCGGCGGCCCCGGCCGCGGCCTGAAGACCGCCCGCGCCTTCTACGACCCCCTCGTCTACCGCAAGATCCGCAACGCCATGGGCGGCCAGGTCAAGTACGCCATCTGCGGCGGCTCCCCGCTCGGCCGCCGGCTCGCCGCCTTCTACGCCGGCGCCGGCATCGAGATCTTCGAGGGCTACGGCCTCACCGAGACCACGGCCGCCGCCACCGTCACGCCCCCGCTCAAGCCGCGCCTCGGCACGGTCGGCTGGCCGCTGCCCGGCACCCGTATCCGCATCGCCGCCGACGGCGAGATCCTCGTCGCCGGCGAGCAGGTCCTGCACGGCTACTGGGAGCCACAGGCGGGCGGCGTCGTCCCGGCCGCCCCCGACGGCTGGTTCGCCACCGGCGACATCGGCAGCCTGGACGACGAGGGCTACCTGACGATCACCGGCCGCAAGAAGGAACTGCTGATCACCGCGGGCGGCAAGAGTGTGGCCCCCGCCCCGCTGGAGAACTGGCTGCGCTCCCACCCCCTCATCTCCCAGTGCATCGTCCTGGGCGACCGCCGCCCCTACGTCTCCGCCCTGTTCACCCTCGACCCCGACGGTGTCACCCACTGGCGCCGCATGAACGGCAAGCACCCGGTGCCGCCGGAGCTGCTCACCGACGACGAGGAGGTCCTGGCGGTCCTCCAGCGCGCGGTCGACGAGGCCAACAAGCTGGTCTCCCGCCCGGAGTCCATCCGCCGCTTCGCCGTCCTGCCGAGGGACTTCACGGAGTGGGAGGGCCACCTGACCCCCTCGATGAAGCTGCGCCGAGAGGTGATCATGCGGGACTTCGCGGGCGCGGTGGAGGGGCTGTACGACACGTAGGCCGCGCGTCCGCCCCAGGGCCTGTCCGGCGGATCATGCCGCAGACGCGGGGTCTGGCACGCCCGTCTGCGCTGATCAGGCGCCGCCACTTTCCTGCGACCTGATCCGCCGGACAGGCCCTAGCAGCGGGCGATCAGGCAGGCCTGCGGGACCTTCGCGGAGGTGTCCGCCTCCTGTACGCGCACCGTCCGCGACAGCACGGTGAACCCGGCCCGCTCCAGCAGCTCGGCCATCGCCTCCGGCCGCCGCCGCTCGAACTCCAGGGCGACCGGGTGGCCGAACGGGCGGTCGAGCAGGCTCGGCTCGTCGCCGACCTGGAAGCCGAGCAGCAGATGCCCGCCCGGGGCCAGCACGCGCCGGATCTCCCCGAAGAGGTCCGGCAGCCGCTCGGCCGGCGTGTGGATCGACGAGTACCAGGAGACGGCCCCCGCGAGCGCGCCGTCGGGCAGGTCCAGCTCCAGCATCGAACCCTGCTCGAACCGCAGCCCCGGGTTCTCGCGGCGCGCGATCGCGAGCATGGACGCGGACAGGTCAAGGCCGAAGACCCGCAGGCCCAGCGAGGCGAGGTGCGCGGTGACGCGACCGGGCCCGCAGCCGAGGTCGGCCACCTGTCCGTCCGGCCCCACCAGTTCGGCGAAGGCGGCCATCAGGGCGCGGTCGAGCGGGGTGCCGGCTCCGGTGGAGCGGTGGTGGTCGGCGTAGTCCTCGGCGATGGCGTCGTAGAACGTCCGGGTGGTGGTCACGAAGGCGGCGTCAGTCATGGCGGGACCCTAGTGGGAGGCACCGACAGTCGGCCCGGACGCCCGGAAAGGGCAGGAGCCCCGTCGCCGGAACGGCGCGGGGCTCCTTGGGTACTGCTGTCAATCAGACAGGAGTGACGTTCTCCGCCTGCGGGCCCTTCGGACCCTGCGTGACGTCGAAGGACACCTGCTGGTTCTCCTCAAGGGAACGGAATCCCTGAGCGTTGATCGCGGAGTAGTGGACGAAGACGTCCGGGCCGCCGCCTTCCTGGGCGATGAAACCAAAGCCCTTTTCGGCGTTGAACCACTTCACGGTTCCGGTAGCCATAAGCCCTCCTTGGGCCCAAAGGGTTGCCCTGCTCCAGAACCAGCAAATGTGAAGACGGGAATTCCGCACAACTGCATACGTCTGAGAACGACGAGAGCCCGCGGTCACATGCTCCGCAGGCTCTGTACTGCAAGGGAAACCAAACTGCAACTTGCTGTGAGCCTAGCACGCGGGCACCCCGGCGCAACAGAGGTCAAGATCACTTCACCCGGACGTTTGAACACCTCAGCCGTTCGGCTGACGCCGGGGGTCGGCGGCGGACGCATCCGAGGGGAGGTCTAGCCTCGCGATGTGGACAATTCTCGCACCCGGCCGCGCGTCGGCCACATCCAGTTCCTGAACTGCCTGCCCCTGTACTGGGGGCTCGCGAGAACAGGCACGCTCCTCGACTTCGAGCTGACGAAGGACACCCCGGAGAAGCTCAGCGAGCAGCTGGTGCGCGGTGATCTCGACATCGGTCCCGTCACGCTGGTCGAATTCCTCAAGAACGCCGACGACCTCGTCGCCTTCCCCGACATCGCCGTCGGGTGCGACGGGCCGGTGATGTCCTGCGTGATCGTCTCGCAGGTCCCGCTGGACCGCCTGGACGGTGCCCGGGTCGCCCTCGGCTCGACCTCACGCACCTCCGTACGCCTCGCCCAGCTGCTGCTGGCCGAGCGCTTCGGCGTCCAGCCCGACTACTACACGTGCCCGCCCGACCTGAGCCTGATGATGCAGGAGGCGGACGCGGCCGTCCTGATCGGTGACGCGGCCCTGCGCGCCAACATGATCGACGGCCCGCGCTACGGCCTCGACGTGCACGATCTCGGCGCGCTGTGGAAGGAGTGGACCGGCCTGCCGTTCGTCTTCGCGGTCTGGGCGGCGCGCCGGGACTACGCGGAGCGGGAGCCGGTGCTCACCCGCAAGGTGCACGAGGCGTTCCTCGCCTCCCGCAACCTCTCCCTGGAGGAGGTCGACAAGGTCGCCGAGCAGGCGGCCCGCTGGGAGGCGTTCGACGAGGAGACCCTCGCGAAGTACTTCACCACCCTCGACTTCCGCTTCGGCGCCCCGCAGCTGGAGGCGGTCACCGAGTTCGCCCGCCGGGTCGGCCCCACCACGGGCTTCCCGGCGGACGTGAACGTGGAGCTGCTGCGCCCCTGATCCGCACCGGACCCCCGAACGGGGCCGCCCACTACCCTGCTCCCAGGGACTGGCGTACCTGCTGACGGGGGAGGGGTGGACGCCATGCGGCCGCTCGAAGTCGACGAGCCCACCGTCGTGGGGCCCTACCGGCTGCTCGGCCGGCTGGGATCCGGCGGCATGGGCCGGGTCTACCTGGGCCGCAGCGCCGGTGGCCGCACGGTCGCCGTGAAGATCGTGCACCCGCACTTCGCGCTGGACGAGGAGTTCCGGGCCCGGTTCCGGCGCGAGGTGGACGCCGCGCGCAGGGTCGGCGGCGCCTGGACCGCGCCCGTACTGGACGCGGACCCCGAGGCCCGGGTGCCGTGGGTCGCCACGGCCTACGCGGCCGGTCCGTCCCTCACGGCGGCCGTCGCGGACGGCGGCCCGCTGCCCGTCCACTCGGTACGGGCGCTCGGCGCGGGCCTGGGCGAGGCGCTGGCCGCGGTGCACGAGCTGGGCCTCGTCCACCGGGACGTGAAGCCCTCCAACGTCCTGCTCACCCTCGACGGCCCCCTCCTGATCGACTTCGGCATCGCCCGCGCGACGGACGGCACGGCGTCCCTGACCTCCACCGGCGTCTCGGTCGGCTCGCCCGGCTACATGTCGCCCGAGCAGATCCTCGGCAAGGGCGTGACGGGCGCGGCGGACGTGTTCTCGCTGGGTGCCGTCCTCGCGTTCGCGGCGACGGGCACGCCGCCCTTCCCGGGGGACTCCTCGGCCGCGCTGCTCTACAAGGTCGTCCACGAGGAGCCGCGGCTCGACGCCCTGGACGGGGACCTGCGTGACCTGGTCGCGGCCTGCCTCGCCAAGGACCCGGCCGCCCGACCGGCCCCCGGCGAGGTCGCCCGGCGCCTGGCCCCCGAGGGCGCGGCCCGCCTGGTGACCGGCGGCTGGCTGCCGGGGACGCTGGTGGAGCGGGTCAGCCGGAGCGCCGTACAGCTGCTGAACCTGGAGGCGGCGGACGCGTCGTCGGCGGGGCCGGTGTCGGGGCCCGTGGGCTTCAGCAGCCCGTCGGTCGGAGCGCCGGACCCGAACGGCGGTGCGCCGGATCCCGGCGTCTTCGGGCCGGCGCCGGTGATGCCCACGCCGACGGTGGCGCCGTCGGTCCCGGCAGCGCACGTGCCGGGTCCGCGTGACGGCGACCGCCCTCCGTCTCCCGCTCCCGGCAAGCTGTCCGTCTCCGTCGCGGCGACCTCCACCCGCGAGGGCGAGGGGCGGCGCGGCCGCCGAGTCAGCTGCACGGTGGCCCTCGCGGTGGCCGGGGCGATGGCCGCGGTGACGGTCGGGTCGGTCTTCGTCCTCGAGCTGCTGCCGGGCGGCGGCAGCGACAACAACGCCGACGACGGCGGCCGGAACCCGTCGGCGACCGCGCCCTCGGAGCCAGGTTCCGACGGGGAAGCCCAGCCCGTCCCCGGCCGCTACTTGGGCACCTGGGAGGGCCAGGCCGTCGCGGTCGAGGGCAACCTGCCCCTCGGCACCTTCCGCCTGACCGTCCGCGAGGCCGCGGTCGGCGCCCAGCTGGGCACCCTGCGCCACACCGACATCTTCGGCGGCACCTGCGACGACGTACTGACCCTGAAGAAGGTGACCGAGAAGCAGGTCGTCGCGAGCGCCGTGGGCGCCAAGGGCAACCGCGACGTCTGCAACCAGGCCCGCCACACGGTCCGCCTCACCCCGGTCGGCGACGACCTCCAGTACGAGTCGGACAGCGAGGACTCGGGGCGGCCTAAGGCACGGTTGTCGAAGGTCGAGTAGGCGACGGGCATCCCCCGGTCTCGGTGGTCATGCCCCTGCAACTCCCTCGGTCACACCTGTCACTAATGTGTCTGCGACAGCGAACACCACCGCACGAGCCATGTGTTCGTCAACGCGTCACGACGGGGAAGGCCCGCCATGGAGACACTGCAATCGGACGACCCGCGGGAGCTGGGAAGTTACCGCATCCTGGGAAGACTCGGCGCCGGTGGCATGGGCCGCGTCTACCTCGCCCGATCGCCCGGCGGCCGTACCGTCGCAGTGAAGGTCGTCCGCCCCGACCTCGCGGCGGACACCGACTTCCGCGCACGTTTCCGGCACGAGGTGGAGATCGCGAAGGCGGTCTCCGGCCGGTTCACCGCCCCCGTCGTGGACTCCGACCCGGACGCCCCGCTGCCGTGGCTCGCCACGTCGTACGTCCTCGGCCCCGATCTGACGGACGTGGTCGCCGCCCACGGGGCGCTGCCCGAGCACACCGTCCGCGCGCTGGCGGCCGGGCTGGCCGCGGCACTGCAGGACATCCACGCGGCGGGACTGATCCACCGCGACCTCAAGCCCTCCAATGTCCTGCTGGCCGCCGACGGCCCCCGCCTCATCGACTTCGGCATCGCGCGGGCGGTGGACGGCAGCCGGATGACGCAGACCGGAGTGGTGGTCGGCTCGCCCGGTTACATGTCGCCGGAGCAGGCGATGGGCAAGGACGTCGGCACGGCGGGCGACGTCTTCTCACTCGGTTCCGTGCTCGCGTTCGCGGCCACCGGGCGGGGCGCCTTCGGGGACGGCACGGCCTCGCACGCTTCGCTGCTCTACCAGGTCGTGCACGGTGAGGCCGACCTGACGGACGTACCCGCGTCCCTGCTCGGGCTCATCCGCGCCTGCCTCATGAAGGACCCGGCACAGCGCCCGGCGCCGGGGGAGATCGTCACCGCCCTGGCCGGGCAGGGCATCGACGCCGCTCTGCACGACTGGCTGCCGTCGGCCGTCGCCTCGACCATCGCGACCCACGCCGCGGGCATCCTGGACCTGGAGGCGCCCGAGGCACCCCGGACCGCCCCGCAGGCCCAGGCCGCGGCCACCTTCGGCCCGGCGCCGACGATGCTGGACGGGACGTCTTCGACCGGACCGGCCGGGTACGGCACGCCGCCCGGCGGTACACCGGCGCCCGCGTACGGAACCCCCCTGCCCGGCACGGTCTCACTCGGAGCGGACGGGACACCCGCTCCCGCCCGGTCCCGTCGCCGGGTGCTGGGTATGGCGCTCGGCGGTGTCGCGGTCGTCGCGGCGGCCGGGGGCGGCGCTGCCTGGATGCTGGCGTCGGGTGACGACGGATCCGATGGCGCGACGGGTACTCCGGGCAAGGGCGGTTCGGCCCAGCCGGTGGACGAGACCTTCACTACGCCACCGGCGGGTGTCGCCCCTCAGCCGCTGTGGCACAAGTCGGCCGCGGAGGACAGCACCACGACGGGCGTACCCCTCCTCACGCACGACGGACTGCTCCTGGTCAGCGGGGATCCGCTCGTGGCCTACGACGTCAAGACAGGGAAGGCCCGCTGGACCAAGCCGGGCATCTGCCGGCCCGGAGCCCAGCTCCTCTTCCACGACGGCAAGGTGTTCCTCGCCGACGGGGACTACGACGGTGTCCTGGTCGCCTACGACGTCATGAAGGGCCAGGAGGTCTGGCGCAGCCGACTCGGCAAGAAGCTGTCGGTCGAGGACACGATCGCGATCGACGACAAGAACGTCTACGTCACGGCGACCGACTACGGCCAGTCGCAGAGTGCCACCAAGTACCGCACGGCCGTCGCGGCCATCAGCCACGCCACGGGAAAGCAGGCGTGGATCCAGCACCGGGACTGGGGCACCAAGGACTACGACGTCCAAGGCAGCGTGTCGGGCAAGTACCTGGTCTACGCCGACTCGAACCTCAACCTCACCGTGAGGGACACCGCCACCGGCGGTCAGCTGTGGACCAAGAAGATCGGTGAGGAGTGGACCTGGCGACCCACGGTCGCGAACGGCCTCGTCTTCCTGCCGGGCGACGAACTGACGGCCGTCGACGCGGACAAGGGCAGCACCGTCTGGACGCTGTCCCCGGCCGGCCGCCGCGGCTTCAACAACCCGACGGTCATCGACGGCGTCCTCTACACCAGCGACCACGACGACGGCGTATGGGCCGTGGACGTCAAGACCGGCAAGCGGACCTGGCTCTGCGACGAGCTGGACGTCGAGGGCCCGGAGACATTCCTGCGGGCAGGGGCGACACTGTACGGCGCCACCGGCTCTCTGGACGGCGGCATCGTCGCCCTGGAGGCCGGGACGGGCAAGTTCCGCTGGGCCTACAGCGACAGCAAGGGTGTGGGCGAGCCGTGGCAGGTCGCCCTCTCCGGAAACCGGCTGCTGGCGACGCACGGCCCTGAGATCTACGCCTTGCCGGCCGTCTAGCGAGCACGACGAGTCGCAGGAACCTCTCGGTCCTGCGGCCCGTCGTCCGTTCTGGGCGGCCGGTGCCCATCACATCGGCGTGGTGACCGTCAGATGCTCGCCGCTGCCGAGGTGCAGCATGCCCTTGCCCGGGGTGATCTGGCCGCCGACCATGCTCCGGTTCGTGCGGATGCCGATCAACTCTCCCGCGGAGCTGTCCTGCGGAGACAGCAGGATGCCGCGGCGGGCCTTCTTCATGTCGACCTGCCAACCGGAGAAGCCGTCGCAGATCTCCTCCTCGTCACCGGCGATGACGACGGCCAGGCCCTCCTCCACACCGCGTTCGACGATGCGCTTGAAGATGTCCTCGGCGTCGCAGTCGTCGTGCACCTCAGCGTCGTCGACCAGGACGACGATCGGCTGCTCGGGACTGGCCGACTCGATGAGCTCCTCCATCTCGTCCTCTTCGATGTCCCGGCCGGTGATGACCTTCAGGACGCCTTCCGTCCCCTCCAGTTCACGCAGCGGGGACGGGCGAGGTGCCGCCAGAATCACCCGTACGCCCTGGGCGAGGCAGGAGCGCGCGACGTTCAGCAGCACCGTGCTGCGCCCGGACTTCGCGGGCCCGCCGATCACGAATGCCGGGACACCCTGGGCGAGGTCGGGGCCGAAGGCGGTCAGTTCGTCGCCGCCGACACCCACCAGCGCCCACAGCGGAGAGGCGCTCGCCACCGGGTCGCGCATGGCCCAGGCATCGGCGAACGAGATCCGGCTGGGCAGGACGTCGACGCGGAACGGGCGGCGGGAGCGCGGCAGCCCGGTGTCCCGGGCGGTCGCCGCCTCGCCGATCGCCATGAGAGCGGCAGCCTGACCCTGGCCGGTGGTGTCCTCGGCGAGCAGGGCGAACTGGGTCTCGATCGCCGTACCGCTCGCGAAGCCGCGGCCGGGCGGGATCTCGTCGGGGATCTTGCGCGCGTTGATGTCCAGCAACGAGAAGTCGCCGCGGTCCGCGAGCCGCAGACCGTACTTGTCTTCGGTGAGGGAGGAGATCCGCCCCGTCAGCAGTTGACGGTCACCGGTGATCACCAGGTGCAGGCCGACGCTCGCGCCCTCGCGCATCATCGCCATCACCTGGTCGGTGAGGTCGCCGTGGTTGTACTCGCCGAGCGTGGGCAGCCAGCCCTCCCAGCGGTCCAGGAAGACCACGAGATGAGGCAGTCGCTCGTCCTCGGCCGCGGTGGCTCGCTGCTCCCCGATGTCGGCATAGCCCTTCTCCGCCAGCAGATCCTGCCGCCGGGTGAGTTCGCCGGTGAGCCGGTTGAAGAGCCGGATGACCCGCTCCTGCTGATTGCGGCTGACGACCGCGCCGCAGTGCGGCAGCCGAGTCAGTGCGTTCAGGGCGCCGTTGCCGCAGTCGATGCCGTACACGTGGACGTCGGCGCTCGACAGGGTGCGGGCCAGGGAGCCCGCGACGGTACGCAGCACCTGCGAGCGGCCGCTGCGCGGGCCACCGGCGATGAGCAGGTGCCCAAAGGTGGCGAAGTCGACGACCACCGGGCGGCGGGCCTGTTCGGCCGGCAGGTCCGCGATGCCGTAGGGAGCCGCCGGCAGCGCCCCCTGGCTGTGTACCTCGGGAATGTCGTCCAACAGCAGCGACTCGTTCAGGGCGGGCAGCCACGGAGAGTGCTGGGCCGGAATGCCGATGGCCTCATTGGCCTCCCGGATGGCGTCCACCAGGACCTTGAGATCGGTGATCTCGTCGTCCTCCCGCGCCTCGGACTTGGGCTTGGCGAGCCCGGCCCGTCCCAAATCCTGCCAGGAGAGCTGCCCGGCCCACGGGGCGAGTGCCGCCGGATCGGCGGCACCGGGGCGGCGGCCACCGACGCGGCCGGACTGGAAGGGGACGAGGGAGGCGTGGCCGAGACGGACGTACGCGCGGCCCGGCGTGCTCTTGGCGATGTGACCGGCATCGGGAGCGTCGATGACATCGGTCGACTCACCGGCGTCGGTCACCCGCAGGGCGATCCGCAGGTTGGTGTTGGCGCGGATCTCGGGCGATACGACACCACTCGGTCGCTGCGTGGCCAGCAGGAGGTGAATGCCGAGGGAGCGGCCTCGCTGGGCGATGTTGACGAGACCCGTCACGAAGTCGGGCAGGTCGCGCACCATGGACGCGAACTCGTCGATGACGATGAGCAGTCGGGGTATGGGTGCGTGGGACGGGTCACGGCGCACCAGGTCCTGGTAGTCCTCGATGTCCTTGGCATCGGCGGCGGCGAGGATGTGCTCGCGCCGCTTCAGCTCCGCGCCCAGCGATTCCAGGGCGCGTTCGACGAGGTGTGCGTCGAGGTCGGTGACCATGCCGACGGTGTGCGGGAGTTTGACGCAGTCCTTGAAGGCGGACCCGCCCTTGTAGTCGACCAGGACGAACGTCATGTTCTCGGGGGTGTTGGCGACGGCGAGCGCGGCCACGATGGTCTGGAGCAGCTCCGACTTACCTGAACCGGTCGTACCGGCGATGAGTCCGTGCGGGCCGTCGCGCCGGAGGTCGATGCCGAAGGGGCCGTCGTACGACTCACCGATGACCGCCATGGTGGACTGACCGCCCATGCGCCAGCGCGCGGCGACGTCGTCGTGCGTCGGGGGCTCCAGCTGGAGCACGTCGAGGAGCCGGCTCGAGGACGGGAGCGCGGAGTCCTCGGTCTCGCCGCTGATGTCGCGCAGGGGCGACAGCGCCCGGGACAGCCGGGCGCACCAGGCGGGGGAGACGAGGTCGGGCCGTACACCGGACCTGCGCCGGGCACCGGTCTGCTCGACGCGCAGTCGCAGTTCGGGTGCCCGCTCGGCGGCCTGCTGGGTGTCTTGGGCGCCTTGGTGCCAGGCATGGAAGGAAGGGAAGCCGCCGGCGGGGGCCTGAGGGGCGTTGCCGGGCTGAGCGGCGACGGTCTCGCTGTGGCGCAGCGGCTCGGCGACGACGAAAGCCTGGCACTCGCCGGGCAGGAAGCGCTCCTCCTCGTCCAGGCAGATCGCGTACATGGCGACCGCCGGCCCTTCCCGCAGCAGTCGTACGACGCCCGGCAGCGACCTCAGCCGACGCGACCCGTCCCATACGACGACGATGTCCGGGTCGGTGAAGGCGGGTCCGGCGCCACTGCGGTTGTTCTCCTTCAGGGCCTTCTGCCTGGCGTCGAGCAACTGCGTCAGCTCACCGACCCGGGCACTCACGGTCTCGGAGTCCGTCCCCACCATCACGTTGACGTCCTGGCCGTTCGCAGGGCGGGCGTGCGGGAGCCAGCGGACCCAGTCCCAGCGCGGCTGTGCGTGGTTCTCGGTGAGCACGTAGAACTGAACATCCATCGGGCTGTGCAGCACAGCGGTCTGCGCCACGGCCCATCGCGCGAGTGCCTGTGCCGAGTCGCCGGGCCCCGCGACTCCGATGACGCCCAGTTCCGCCAGAGGCAGCGCGACGGGCGAGTCCTCGATATCCCAGGTGACCTGACGCTTGTGGTCGTCCTGCTCCGGATCGTCCAGTACGACTTCGGACGGCACGCGGCCGGTGCCGACCCGAAGGAGTAGATGGTCGGCGTCCGTGCGCCGCCGCTCCCACAACCGGGTACGAGGGCCGGTGCCGAAAGCGAGCACAGCGGCGGGATCGGGGATGGCGCCGCGTCGCTCGAGCCGCTCCAGCCGCAACGCGTCCTGGGCGTCCTTCTCGATCCGTTCCTTGGTCTCCTTGTACTCCTTGACCTGCTGCGCATGGGACTTGCGCCCGTGCTTCTTGTCCATGAAGTAGTTGCCGAAGAGCATGACCGGGCTCAACAGCGCCATGATCATGTAGTACCAGCGCCCGAAGATCATGACGGACACGACCGCGCCGACCAGCGGGAACAGCGCCATCAGCCAGGGCAGCGGGCGGGCTTCGTAGTCCCTGGGCGGAGTAGGCAGCCGGAAGTGGGTCTCGCGCTCTGCCGGGCGCAGTCGCGGTGGCCGGTTGTAGTCGAGCCCGGCTCCGTCTTCCGACCATTTCAGGGCAGCGTTGGGGAGGGAGTAGCCGTCGATCTCCAGAAGCGTGTTGCCGAGGGCGAGTTGGGAGCCGAGGGGCCAGGAGCCGCCGTCGAAGTCGTCGCCGTCGAGGCGGGGGTGATTACTGTCGCGCCCCTTCTCCTCCTTCTCCCTGTCCTCCTCCTCCCCCTTCCGCTTCTTCCTCTTCTTCTTTTCCTCTTCGTTGTCCCCGGTGTTCTTCTTCTCGATGCCGTGAAGGGCGACGTCGCAGGTGCCGTCCATGGAGATGGACAAAGTGGCGGCGCGCGAGACGAGTTCGGGATCGTCGATGCGGATGTGTGCGGCGGGGCCGCTGCCGATGTCGTACCGGCCCACGCCCAGCCGGTGCACGACACCGGCGGCGGGACCGCCGGCCACGCGGAACTCCACGACACCGGTCGGCTCACCGGGAACGCAGCCGGCCGGATCGTGCAGGCTGACGACAGCGCCCTCGCGCAGCGGTGAGCCGACGATGTTGGCGTCGGGATCGAGGGGGTAGCCGTCGACGAAGGCCTGCGGTGTGCCGCCGGGGCCGGGACGCCCGCCGATGGGGATGATCTCCGCACCACCGGCAACACCGACATGGCGTGCCAGTTCCCGAGTGATGTCGCCGACCGACGACTCCGGATCGGCGTCGAGCACCACATCGGCGCTGGCTCCGCCGATCGGATCGACGACGGTCAGACTCAGGCGCACGTTCGTCCTCCTTGCTGGGCTGAGGCTTCCCCCGGAACGCTTAACACAGTGGAGTGACCATAGCCGCCGCACCTTGCCCCCGTGCAACGGGAGGCACAGGGCTTCACAGGCCCGGATGTGCACGGGTTCACGTTTCCGCCGCAGGGTATCCCTGTCGTCCCCAGAGCCTCACCCGTAGGATCTTTGCTCGTGCGGACGGCCCGTAGACGACCGGGCGGACCGCGTCAGTCACGCCACGGGGGAAGGCCCTGCGGCAACGGGAGGGAGAGCTGTCATGGCCAAGGACGCAGACCTTACATACGCCGAGATGGAGAAGAAGGCCACCGATCTCATCAAGGCGATGGGCGACATGGAAGACATGTTGAAGGCCATCGAGAAGGGTGTCGAGGAACTCGTCGCCAACGGCTTCACCACGCAGAAGGCCTCCGGTGCCTACGACGAGTCCATCAAGGACTTCACCAAGGGCGCGGCCAAGACCGTCAAGGGCCTGGAGGGACTCTCCAAGTTCCTGACCAACGCCAAGAAGGCGTACGAGGACCTGGACGAGCAGCTGGCGAAGACCGCGAAGGGCTGAGCCGCGGCACACGCGACACAGCCCGGTGTGACAGGACGCTAACGCCCTGTCACACCGGGCTGTTTGTGACGGACGCCAGCAGGCTGGCAGATCGACATGAGGGGGCGCCATGGCCGGCGGGAGCGATCAGCGGCTCGATCTTGAAGTGATCAAGGGGATGGGCAAAGGACTCGGCAATATCAAGAAGGCGTTCGACGGCCTGGAGGACCTGAGCGGCAAGTACGAGGACGACTTCGGGAACGGCGACCTGGCCGACATGTTCGAGGACTTCGCCGGCAACTGGGAGCTCAGCCGCAAGAGGCTGACCGAGGAGGTCGACGCGTTGGCCCAGATAGCCAAGGCCGCCGGCAAGGCGTACGAAGACATCGATCACCAACTGGCTCAGGCGCTTCGCGATGCCCAGGACCCGAAGAAGGCGAGCTGACTGATGGCGGGAAGGCCGCGCGACTGGCATCCGGTTGCGGACAGCGACCCCATTCCCGGAGACGCGGACCGCATGGCGTCCCTGGGCAAGCAACTACGCAAGACGGCGGATGAGCTCGACCAGCAGATCCGCAACCTGAAGGCCGTTGCAGAGGTGGACGCCTGGGACAGCAAGGCCGGCAAGGAATTCCGCGAGAAGGCCTCGGGAAACGTCAAAAAACTCGAGGCGGCATTCAAGAGATATGACACCGCTGCCACGGTGATCGGCACGCGGGTCGAGGAAGTGGGCGGCGGACACCAGGACAAGGTGACGGCCAGTCCGCGGAACTACGCCTCCGACCTCAACCGAGCCCAGGAGGTCGCCGACGCCGCGCTCAAGGAAGCGAAGGACGCCGAGGAGCGGAAGAGCGCGTCCCAGAAGAGCCTCGACAACCTTTCGGACAAGGGCGGGAGCAAAGGCGACGTCGACAAGGACCGCAAGGAACTTGAGGCGAAGAGGAATGCGGCCGGTGACGAGATCGACACGGCACGCGAGAAGATCAACGACGCGAAGCGGATCCGGGACGACGCCGCCAAGCGTGCCCGGGAGTCCTTGGACGCGGTCATCAACCATGACTCCCTCAAGGACGGGTTCTGGGAGACCCTGGTCGACGACATCGCGACGATCACATCCTGGGTCGCCACAGTATGTGGGATTCTATCGTTGCTCGTTGGCTGGATCCCGGTGATCGGGCAGGCTCTGGCCGGAGTACTGGGCGCGATAGCCATGATCGCCACACTCATCAACTTCATCGCCACACTTGTTCAGGTCGCTCAGGGCAACGCCGACTGGATGGACGTGGGGATGGCGGCCCTCGGCTTCCTCATGATGGGCGTGGGCAAGGGTTTCTCCAAGATCGCAGGAAAGTTCGCGAAGGGGACGCTGGGGCGGCTCGGCAAGGCCGGATCAGCGCGCACCGCGCGTCAGATGAGCCGGGCCAACAAGAACCTTCGCCGGTCGGCTTACAAGGACGTCAAGCTTGGAAAGGGTGACGTTCTTAAGTCGCTCAAGGAACCCTTCACGGAGCCCTTCTCCAAGGCCGCATGGGCGAAGAACCTGAAGACGCTGAAGCCGGGCGGCGGAAACTGGAGCGCGGCCAAGAACGAGTTGAGCCTGCGTGGTGACGGAAGTGCTCTCAAGGGAATCCCCAAATCCTTCTCCATGGCCGATCCCGGTGTCGCCTCCGACCTGAAATCAGTCAAAATGGGAACCGCGGCCTTGGGTGGCCAATTCGATGCCAACGCCGTCAACCAGATCTCCAAGACGGCCACCCGTCTGTCGGTCGTCGGGTCCGGTATTACGCTGGGCGGGTTGAGTCTGGACGGAAACCTCCAGAAAATGGTCGGAATCGGCTGAGACCCGTCCGTATCCGCACGAAAGGACCGATCATGACCGCACCGGACGATCCCGCTCCGCTGGATGAGACCTTCGAGTGCACCTTCGAGTTCCAGCCTGGCTGGGTGGATCTCACGCTGCGCGACGGGACCAAGGCCGAGGCCAAGGCACTGGCCACGGAGGTCGTGAACCGGCTCAATCCGCTCGGCCTTGAGATCGAGAAGAGCGCGGTCTTCGACGACATGGTCGAGCGGGCCGTGGACCTCAACGACGACGTGCCCACACTCGCGGCGGCGTACTACTCCGAGGCGGGGGAAGCCCTGGCCAACCTCATGGTCGACTCGTACGGCGACGAGGGCGTATCCCGTCCCGACGCGGACGACGTCGTCCCGCTGCTTCTGCAGTGGGGAAACGCGGAGGTCACGGGTGCACCCCAGATCACTCACCTCGAGTTGGCCGCGGGACCTGCCGTGCGCATCCAGGCGATGCTCAAGGTCAAGCGGATGCTCGGCTTCGGCCGCAAGCTGACCGAGTTCATCAAATACGCCGTCTTCCCGCCCGGCATGGAGAGTCTCATCGTCGTCACGGTGACCTGGGAGAAGATCGCCCTCACAGAACAGATCACCGAACTGGCCGACGAAGCGGTTCGGACCATGCGGATCACTCCGCTCTCGACGGGAGGCGCATCGACGTCCGCCGGTGGAGGCACGGCATGAAGACGGCCGACCAGTTCACCTCGCCGCCCGCGGACTACAACGTCGTCGTCCCGGACGGCTGGTTCCAGCTCTCACTCGACCCGGAGGATCGTGACCGCGGCATCGTGGCACTCGCCGAGTTGACGTTCCGCGGCCAGGACAACGCCCCGCATCTCAAGAAGCAGTTCATGCAGGACCTTCAGCGGAAGGCGAAGGACGCCTACCAGGTCGGCGGCACGGAGCTCTACCTCTCCACGATGGCCGTCGGCCCCGTGCCCTTGGCATCCTCACTCCTCATCAGTGTTCCTGGCCCCGGTGAGTGGCCCGAGACCTCCGACGCCGCGGCGCTGGCCGAGCACTTGGCGGACCGGCACCGCGACGAAGAGATCAGCGTGGTGGAACTGACGAATGCGGGCACGACCGTACGACACCGCCGCCGAGAAGCACCCGACCCCGCAAGGCAGTTGGGCAACACCCTGCCGACCACGACCCTGACCTACTACGTGCCGATTCCCGCCACCACTCGCTGGCTGCTGCTGAACTTCTCGACACCCGTCGATCAGCTTGCGGACCAGATGGTGGCGCTGTTCGACACCGTGGCGGGGACGCTGCACTGGGGGTGACCCGCGATGAGTGAGCCGGGGGGGGGAGAGAGAGACCACTGGCTCGAGCGGCGGTCATCTCGGTGGCGAGCGGGCGAGTGATGTCTGAGCAGCCTGGACGGGGTGGTGTGCCGGGCCATCCGCGCGAGCCGGTGGCACGCCCAGGGGGTATGCCACCGCACAGTGCTCACGTCGTACGCCGGGCTCGGCTGTACGCCGACGGACCGGACTTCTACCCGCCCAAAGACGTGTGGGGGATCGTGTAGAAGCGCCCAGCGGACCGCTGGGGTGTCCTGGTCTTCATGCGGGAGAAGGGGCAAGACCTCCTACATGTGCCCCCTCGTGGGGTGGCTTCCCGAGGCGAGAAGCATCGGTGCCCTTGACCTGCGACCGCACAAGACCTTGCCCCGTCACCCGCGAGGCTGACCGCCGCTGGAAGCTCCCGCCCCACCAGCGTGCTCTGGTTGGCCTGGTGTACTGCGCCGGCACGACACCCTCGCCCAGCTCGCGGCCGGGTTCGGCATCGTCGTCGGCACCGCCCACGCCTAAACGACAGCCGCCGTCATCCTGCTCGCCGACCGCGCCCCGGCCTGTTGTATGCCCTGCGCGAGGCGGATCCCGACTACGTCCTGCCCGACGGCACCCTGGCGGGGTGCCTCCGGGCGGCGACAGTCGGGCCGACTTCTCCCACAAGCACCGCCGACACAGGGTAAACGGGCGGCGGTGACCGACCCGGGCGGGCGACTGCTGTGGACCTCGCCAACGCTGCCCGGCCTCCAGCATGACCTCACGCGGGCCCGCGCCCACCGCATCATCCGGATCCGCGAGCGCCAGGGCATCGCGATCCTCGCCGACCGTGCCTACATGGGAGCCGGCCCCTGGCTGACACCCCTGAGGCACCCACCGAACCGAGACCTCACGCCGACCCAGCAAACCGTCAACCGCGCGCTGTCCACAGCACGGGCGCCGGTCGAGCGCGGCATCGCACGACTGAAGCTATGGCGGATCTTCCGCAGGTCCCCGAGCAGCCCGACCGGGATGTGCACCGGTTCACGTCTTCCTCTGCAGGGTATCCCTGTCGTCCCCAGAGCCTCACCCGTAGGATCTTTGCTCGTGCGGACGGCCCGTAGACGACCGGGCGGACCGCGTCAGTCACGCCACGGGGGAAGGCCCTGCGGCAACGGGAGGGAGAGCTGTCATGGCCAAGGACGCAGACCTTACATACGCCGAGATGGAGAAGAAGGCCACCGATCTCATCAAGGCGATGGGTGACATGGAAGACATGTTGAAGGCCATCGAGAAGGGTGTCGAGGAACTCGTCGCCAACGGCTTCACCACGCAGAAGGCCTCCGGTGCCTACGACGAGTCCATCAAGGACTTCACCAAGGGCGCGGCCAAGACCGTCAAGGGCCTGGAGGGACTCTCCAAGTTCCTGACCAACGCCAAGAAGGCGTACGAGGACCTGGACGAGCAGCTGGCGAAGACTGCCAAGGGCTAGTGCTGCCGGCGGCGGCCACTGCGCCGCCCGGGCGCGGTGGGGTGCATAAAGTGTCCTGCCGCGCCCGGGCATGTCGCCCACGACCTTGGCCTGATCAAGGAATCCCCGAGGAGGGGCCCATGGGGGAGCACGACCGCCTGCTGGTCGACTTCACACTTCTTGAGTCTTCGAAGAAAAATCTCAACGACATCAAGAGAGCCCTTAAAGATATCGAAAAACACCGCGCCGACATCCATGACATCTGGGGTCATGGCGGCATCGCCGGAAAGATGGACGAATTCGTCAACAACTGGGACAACTACCGGCGCGAACTCCTCGCAAATGTCGAGGACTTGGGTAAGCAAGTAGATACGTCACTCAAGAGCTTTGAGAAGCTGGACCTCGATCTCAAGAACGTGACCGAGAAGAAACAAGGAAAAAACGGGGGAAATTGACCGATGGGTACGGGTAAGGGCAGGCGTCGGCCGGCCGACTGGCATCCGCTTGCGGAGAAGGACCCGGTCCCCGGCGATCCGGAGGACATCCGCGACGAGGTCACCAGGATGAAGAACCTCGCCTCAACCCTACGTGACCAGGCTGCCATTCTGCGCCAGGCCGCCGACGGCGACGCCCTGAAGGGCAAGTACGCCGAGAAGATCCGGGAGAAGTCCGGCGACCTCGAGAAGCGCTTCCGCGAGACGGCGGGCCGCTACGAACGTGTCGTCGGCGACCTCGGCAAGTGGGCCAATGAGCTGGAGGGATTCCAGGAACGGGCCGACGGCATCCTCCGCGCCGCGAAGCAGGCCGACGAGGAACATGCTGCCGAGGTGAAGAAAAAGGAAGCCGAAGCCAAGAAGGACGGCGACAAGAAGCCGTCGGCAGAGGCCGACCCCAACAGTCATCTGTCCTCGTACCACAAGCAGCTCAACGAGGTCATCTCCGATCGCGACTCCCGCGCCCAGCGTTACGCAGAGAACATCGGCCGTGACATCTCCGACATCATCAAGGACAGCAAGTGGGAGAACTTCAAGGACTGGGTACACGAGCATGCGGACACGATCAAGTCCGTCGTTGACAAACTGAGTACCGCAGCGACCCTCATTGGTGCTATCGCCCTCCTCCTCACGCCCGTCGGATGGATGGCGACCCTCATCATGGTGACCGCCATCAGCCTCACGGCGATCGTCGGCGTCGGGCACACGATGCTGGCCCTCTCCGGTGACGGGAGCTGGACAGATGTCGCCATGGACGTCTTCGCGCTGGCGACGCTGGGATTCGGCAGCGTGGCGATGAAGGGCGTGAAGGCCGCGACGACAGCGCTCAAGAACACAAGCAGGGCGGGACGGTTCCAGCGGTACGCGAATCTACGCAAGCTGCTCGACAGGAACGTCATGCGATACGGCACCAACTCGGCCCGCGGTGCGAAAGCTGTGCGTGCGAAGGATGCGCTGCGCCAGATGGGGTCGAGGGAAACACGGCCTGGGTCCAACCCGCTCGAACGCCTGGTGGGCGGTGATAGGGAGGTCGTCAGCGCAACCAAGTTCGCCAAGGCCATGCGCGCCGAGTTCAGTGGGAATACCGATGTGGTGAAGGCGGCCGATGCGGTGGGCAAGGCTGCACTGAAGTTTAGGCTGAACTACGGCGCTGCCACCCTGGTGGACGTAGGCGACAAACTCGGAGAAAAGGGACCCTTCGGGGAGCAGTACGGTGACGCGAAGGATGTCCTGACGCGTGAAGTCGGGAGCCGTTGGTGACCACTCCAGAGTGCGAATCGACCGAAAGCAAAAGGGTGGGACGGCATTCAAATCGCAATCCGAGGGAGCGGAGATAGTGGCGACAATCCCGGCAAAGAGTCCACAGGAATCGCAGGCCATGAAGTTCCTTGCCGCGTGCACGCTGGCGCCGATTCTCTGTCTTGCCTTCCAGGATATCGGAAGTGAATACGCAGGAATCGACTGGCTCACCTACGGTTACGTGGCTTGGCCGATGATGATCGCGCCAGTACTGATGCTAATCCTGTTTTTCAGGAACCGAGAACTAATCCGCAATCCGCAGGTTGGCGCCAACTTCTCCCAGACGATCAAGATCGTTGCAGTCATGTACCTGGTCTGGAACATCATCGGAGCCATCGGCTACAGCTGGTTGGCTGTGATTCCGATGCTCTCCTGCCTGACGATCCTGGTGGCCGACCGGCAGCTCAAGAGGCGGGCCGGCGCATGAGCACGTCCGATTCGGAGCAACAGTCGCCCCGCGTCGAGGTGACCGCTCCCCGCGGCTATGAGCTCATCCTGCCGCCCGGTTGGGTCCGCATCCCCTTGCGTGAGGGCACGAAGGAAGCGCTGGAGAGGATCCTCTTCTCGCACATGGGGGAAGTCCCGGAGGGTATTCCCCGGGACGACGCGATGCGCTTTCGACTGGACGTGCGTCGCCAGTTGGAGAGGCAGGCGCGTACGGCCAGAAGAAACGGTGGCCTTGACCTCTACCTTCCGGTGCTGCCGCGCGGGGGCATCTTCCTCATGGCCTCTTTCATCGTCGCAGAGCTGCCGATCGGCCAAGCCCACGCGGTTCCTCACCAGGCAGTGATCACTCAACTGGCCAACGAGGACGTACCCGGTGGTACAGGGACAAAGGTTGACGTGGCAGGGGCATCCGCACTCCGCCGAGCGTATCGCTCCACTCCTGACGAGGAGAAGCTGAGTTCCGCACCCGAAGCCGTACAGCAGACCGCCCTGCCGACGTGGCGGGTCGACTATGTGATTCCCGTGCCGGACGATCCCGGTCGCTGGATCAGCATCAACTTCTCCACACCGGGTGACGGCGATCTCGACAGTGAATTCACCGGCGTGCTGGTCGAGTTGTTCGACGCGGTGGTCACCACGTTTAAATGGAGCTACGAGTGAGCTGGCTCAACGTCAAGCACGCCATGGACCTGTCCCCTTGGATTCGCATCCCGCTCATGTGGCCTGAACCGGGGCTTGAGGACGTCGAGGAGGCACAAACGCCTGAGGCGTGGGCCCGTTACTTTGCCGAGGGTCTCTGGGAGGATTTCGCGTCGGAGAAGCCAGAACCGGGCGAAGTCGGCCTGCTAACCAACATGCTGCTGATGTTCGCCATCAGGGCCCCCGCAGCCTTTCCCGACTTCGAGGTCTTCCTCCATCTCCCGCACCCACGGGAAATCCCACTCCCCGTGTACGTCGATCTGGTGGAGATCGAGGAAGGCGAGGACCGGGAAACGGCACTGCGTGCGCTGACCCACGCCGACGCGAGCTACACCGTCGAGCCCCCCATCGTCGAGGACTTCGACTCCCCGCATCTGGGAACCGGCTTGCGGGTACTGCGCTACTACCAGGACGAAGACAGCAACGAGGTGCACGTAGGCCTCCGCTACGCCTGGCGCTACGAGAAGGGCACGGAAGCCGCGGACGTCCTGATCATCCTGGCCGACCCTGACGCCGGCCGGATTCTCCGAGCTCTCGATGATATCGATGAATTCGCCCGCACCATTCGGATGAGTCCGGATGAGGAAGCAGATGCCTGGAATTCCTCAAGGGGTGGCATGTGAGCGCATAGGCATCCTGTCGATAGAGGGTAGTATGAGAAGTCATATTTCAGCCCGAATGTGACCGTATGTCGCAGGCGGGTAATGTCGGATCAGGCTGCCGACCTTACGCGTATCAAGGAGAGCGGCAGCGCTCTCTCCAAGATCCACCGCGACTTCAAGAACCGGGCGAACCCTGCGGAAGGGCTGATTTCGTCTGGACATCGACCCCGAGCGACGTGAGCGCTCGGTCGATGCCTTGGTGACCCGCCGGTTCGAGGGCATGGATAATGCCCCGCACATCAAACGGCAGCTGCGGCAGGACTTGCTTGAGCAGGGAACTGCTGCGTTCCACGAGGGCGGGATCGAGTTGTACCTCAGCTTGCAGCAAGCAGGGCCCTGGACGATTCCGGCCTCTCTCCTGATCACTTTTGTGCCGGCCCCGCCCAGCGGAACTGCCCCGAGCCTTGAGGCCATCGCGCCCCGATTGGCGTCCGACGGGCAGGCGGAAGTTGAGGCCGTCGAACTCGCCGCGGGAACAGCCGTACGCGTTCGCCGAGCAACAGGTGGGCCTGATCAGGCGCCGCCCGCCGGCCTGCCGGGGACAGCTGAGGAACGCTGCCGTCGGTCAGGCTCGACTACCAGCTGCCAGTGCCAGGAACCGGGGCCCACTTGCTCATGACCTTCTCCACGCCGTTGGTACAGATTGCCGACGCCATGGTTGATCTCTTCGACCCTGTAGCGGGATCGCTGACGTGGATGGGCGGTGACGGCACCGGTGAGTGACATCAGTGCCGTCGGCATTGTGACCTCAAACGACTGGGTGCCGCTCCCGATCGAGCCGTCGGACGATGTCCGGATTTGGTCAAAGGCCACTGCGGCGGAGCTTCGGGACCGCAGCAAGGCGGAGGGCTACGACCTCGACAAGGCGGCTCTGAGGAGGGATCTGCGGTCCCGGGCCGAGGACAGTCGCAGCCGCGAACCCTTCTACGCCTTTGCTCTCTACCCCGATGGTTTCGACTTCGCCCTCGCGATCCTGGAAGTCGACCTAATCCACCCCGACGACACAGTCCCGGAGATCACTCTCGACTGGCTGGCAGAGACCTTCAGCGCCGACGATTTCGGCCCCCCGAAGATCTCCCACACTGACCTGCCTATCGGCCCTGCGGTGCGCATCAGGCAGAACTTCGCCACCGACAGTCGTTCACGTCGCCGCCCGGGAACCCTCATGGAAACGCTGACATACGGGGTCCTGCCGACCGGCGCCGAGTCGGCGCTGATGCTGCTCATGTCGTGGACTGTGCCGGGCTTGGCTGAGGAGATGGAGGATGCCGCGGACAGTATTGCGGAGACGCTGACCGTGGGCTTCTAAGAAGAGCGGCTCCCGCTACGCCGCGGATCCCGAGTGGCCTGATGAGGGCGGGCCGCAACGGCTCGCCGCCGGCAGCGCTGTGCAGTTGCCCTGGCGGCTTCGGAATCTTGGCGATCCGGCACCAGGCGGCACACTCGGCCTGAATGCCGAGGCGGGAGCGCGCGACCCGCGTCAACTTTCCCCGGCCCCCGGCCCATCAGCGATTGACCGCCTGGATCTCCTGGACCGTCACAGCCTGCTCATTGCCGAAGGTGCCGTCCGGGAGCGTGCCGGCCTCGCCGTTGGAGCCTTCCCAGGCGATTTCCCAGGTAACGGTCGCCTTGAGGTCATACGTGCCTTCACCGGAGGACCGGAGGTATGTGACACCACAGGGCGGGGTCTCATCGGACTTGCCCTTGGCGTAGGGCTCACCGACGGAGCCGTCGGCACTGATGGTGCACTCGCCGGAGGCGGGGAATATGGTGGCGTCCCCGGTTCCCGGTTCCAGCTTCAGCGAGACGGGCTTGGCCGTCGTGGTGGCAGAGAGATTCCAACCGCCCACGTTGAGGGACGCGGTGACGGAAACCTCGTGGAAGTCGGCCTTGTCCAGCCAGGCCCAGGTCGGAAGGTTGACCTTTGTAGCCTCTTCGGGGGCGAGAGTGACCTCGGTGTCAGGGACCTGGAGTTGCTTGTATGCGAGCTTCGCCAGAGTCTCGCTGTCGATGGCCCCCTCTACGGGGGGATCGTCGCCGTTGTCGACCCAGAAGTCGGCTTGGCTGCACGCCAGGTAGTCATCTCCTTCGAGGCGGTCCCAGTCGTAGACCGTTCCCCAGAACATGCCTTCGCCGGACTTCTCCTTGTTGAAGTCCTTGTAGGGATCCCCTTCGACGTAGCGAGACTTCTCGGCGGCATACCCCTGTCCCGCGCCACTGAAGTGTCCGACGTTCCAGCGTCGCTTGAACTCCTTCTCATACTCCTCGGGCGTCCACTTCGGCTCGTACCAACAGGCAGGCGGGTCGTAGTCGCCGACGGCAGTCAGGGAACCCGTCGACTCGCCGCTGCCGTTCTTGGAGGTGTTGAACGTGACCTGCGAAGTGATGGTGCGCCCGCTTGCATCGCTGCTGGTGTCGGCCTCTCCTCGTGATCCGCCGAAGCCGATCTCCGCGTGGGCTGAACCCGTGGTTAGGAAGGTGCTGACAAAGAGTATTGCTGCGGGCAGCGCCAGCCTTCTGGTCGACATTACGGAATGCATTTCTCGTTCCCCCGCTTGGAAATGACCTTGGTTGTGACCCAGATCCCCTTGGAGTTCTGCTCCATTCGGCTGACGTAGTACACGTAGGAGTTGTCGGAGGGGGCGCTGCGGTCGACCTTGTTCGTCTTTCGGGACTTGTTGAACGCCTTACTCTCGTCCGCGCAGAGCGTGACCGCCGCCGTGGTCTTGCCGGACAGGTCCACAGTTGGCGCGTAGTAGCGCGTGGTACCGGTGATGGTCGCATCGTGGTCCACGAAGGTCTGCACCCATTGCGCAGCTCCCGCCAGCGCCTCGTCCTTGTAGTAGAAGGTGAGAGCAGGTGACTCGGTGGCTCCGTCTGTGATGGCCCGAGTGACCGCGGTCATCGAGTGTCCCGCGTCTGCGAGGACGGCGTCCTTGATGGCGTCGCCGGTCTTCCAGTCCTCGAAGACTTCCTTCACGTCAGCAGGCAGGGAGAGGTCAGGACGGCTGACATCAGCTCCGGCGCCTTGCGACGCCGGCGCCGATGTCGACGAGTCGCCGGTGTCAGCTCCAGCGATCTTGTCCTCGTCGTTGGACTTACCTCCCCCACTGCCGCAGGCCGTCAGCAGCAGGGCTGCTGACGCGGCAAGCGCGGCAGCAACGGGCAAAGAACGGCGCTTCACAGTGAACTCCCCGTGAGACAGAAGTGCGGTCGACGCTACTGACGGTATCTGTGAGGTTCCCGGTTTCGCCAGAGCGAACTACGCCGAGAATCGGGGCAATTCGGTGCCTATGCATGATCGTGGGTCGTGTCCTGTGGCCTGATTGTGCTCAAACGGGCGACCGCCCCGGACGGGTTGATTGTCGCGTCCGGGGCGGGGTGAGGGTTGGTGTGTGGTGTCTTCGTTGCTACCTCGGGCTCTCGCACCTCGGGCATGCGCACGGCGGGTACGCCGAGGAACAAGGGATCGGCTCGGAGGGGCCGCCTGCCTGGACCTCGACCCTGCGTCCTGAGTCGGTCACGGACCCTTCCGCGTCGACCCTGTAGACGCGGAGCGTGAGGCGGGAGCGGCGGCGGGCGGCGGAGTCGAGGATTCCGAGTGGGTCTGTCATCGGCGGGTACTGCGGAGCGCACTCCGGGCACGCGTAGACGTTGAAGCCGGGGCCTGTGGCGGCGTGGACCTCGTGGACCAGGACAGGTTCGTCCGTGGTGCGCTGGCAGCGGGCGCACATCCGCACGGTGGGGCGGGTCATCGGGTGGCCGCCGGTACTCGTACGCCGTGGATGTGCTTCGGGCCGACATCGATGCCGAGTGTCGCCAGATGGGCGGCGCGTCGGCGTTCGCGCTGATGCCGGCGTTCGGTCGGGTCCAGGACGTAGGGGCGCACGAGCCGGGAAGCGTTGCCGTCGAGGATCTCCGTGAAACGGGGTGGCGGTGCGGGGATGAATCGGAGGGGTGGCGTCGCGCCCAGGCGGTGGCGGCCCGGCGGGCTCGGCGTGAAGATGCTCAGCATCCACGCGAGGAAGCGGACGGTAAGGTCCAGCATGTTGGCGCTCCTTTGCAGCGTCGGCCATGCCCCGGGACGGTCTCCACCCGTCGCCGGGGTATTGTCACGGAGCTAAACGCTACAAAGTGCAGCTGGGCGGTGTATAGCGGTTAGGTGTGCTCCAGCGAAACGTGGTGCTGACCACTGTCGTACGTTGTTCGATATGACGCCGGATTCAGGGCAGTCGCCGATTGACCCGAACAAGATCGCCTACGTGTACATGCAGATGGCCGATCACATCGCCGAACGGATCTCCAGGGGAGAGCTGCGGCCTGGCGCCCGACTGCCGGGTGAGCGTGACCTTGCCGCGGAGTACGGAGTCGCGCATCTGACCGCTCGCCGGGCAACCCGAGAGCTGCGTGATCGTGGTCTGGTCGTCACTCTCCCCGCCAAGGGCACCTTCGTCGCGTATCCCCCCGAGACCGAAGAGGCGACGGACGGCGCTCCCGAGGAGTAGACGTGCCGGGGCGGTCGTCCTGATCGAGCGGGGTGCCGTCCCCGAGGGCTACAAGGTCGAGATCGATACGGGGACGTTCCCGAGGCGCGACGCGGGTTGAGTACGTGACCTCGGGCCGGCGCCCGCGTTCCCGCGGGCAGTTGCGGCGACGCGCGCTCGTTAGGGTGAGCCCCGGACACGCGAGGTGCGGCTGAGGGGCGAGGGGCTACGTGGCAGACGACATATCCGAGGATGGGGCCAGGGCCGCTGTTCGGCCGGAGCGACGCGGCATGGACGTGTGGTGGCGCGTGGACTGGGTCCGGTGGCTGCTGTTCAGTCTGGTGTGCGCCGGGGGCTCGTTGGGGCTCTCCTGGCTGGGGCCTGTCGTGCCGTTCCCGTCTGCGGTGCGGGGCGCAGGGGCGCTGCTTGCCATCCTGGTGCTCCCGCTTGCGTCGCTGCTCATTCCGTTGCTCACGTTGCGGCGGGTTCCTCGCAAGAAGAGGAAGCTCGCGTGGCAGCTCATCGTGCCGCTGACCGCCGGGATGGCCATGGGCTTCCTGGGGACCGACGCCGGTGGTCAGGTCGCCCTGGCGGACCGGGGTGCGTGGACCGAGGCGGTGGTCGTCGACATGGACGACAGCAGCACCAACCACTGCGACCTGCGCTCGGGCGACGGGCGGGAGATTTCGCCCTCGCTCTCGGAGGGTGACGGCTGCGAGGACTGGGTGGAGAAGGGCGACGAGCTGCGCGTCCGGTACGACCCCGAAGGCATCGCCAGCCCGACCACGGACAGGGACAGCAGCTCGAACGGAGGGTTGCTCGCGGTGCTCTTCGGGGCGGCGGTCGTGATGGGCACCTGGGGCGGAGTGCGGCAGAGCAGGTGGGACCGTGCGTACAACGGAGGGTGAGCAGGTGCCGGCCAAGGAGAAGGCGAGCGGGGAAGCTCGATTCCGGAAGCGGGACGTGTCCGGGCTGCTGTTGTACCTCGCGGTGGGCGGGCCGGCACTGTTCTTCGCCATTGGCGGCACGCGGTGGTTCTCGCGTCACGTCGCGCCGACTCTTTACGACATGCCTGGTGGGCCCTGGGCAGTCGGGGGCGTGCTGGGACTGCTCAGTCTTGTCGGGTGGGCCGGTGTTCTGCGGGGCCGGTTCGACGGCTTCGGCGGCGCGGCCCGCACGAGTGGGTTGCCGCGTGCGGTGGACATCGTGGTCCGAGTTGCGGGCGGTGTGGCCGCGATAGCGCCGATGGTGTTTCTGATCAGTGGCCTTCCGGGGAAGAACTGTCGATCGTACGAGCCGGGTTGTGCGTACATCCCCGGAGCAGGGCCGGCAGCGCTCGCGTATGTCGCCGTCGCGGGCGGAATGGGCTGGCTCTACTACCGTTGGCGCCGCGCCGTTACGGAAGAGCGCCGTGCGCGGGAGCGGGAGCGTTTGCGGAAGCTGCGCAAGAGGGGCAAGGGCAAGAGCCGCCGCGCTGCCGCCGGACGGTAGTCGGCTCGGGTGCCTCCTCCGACCGGCACCAGCAGGGGGAGCAGCCCCGAGCTCAATCGACAGGCGATGTCTCCCGCACCCTGTCCGCCAGCCGTGAGATCCCGTCGCCCAGCACCGACAGCAGGCTCCCCTCCGGCTCCTCGTACGGCATCCGGGTGCCCGCCGGGCCCGGCAGCGTCAGCATCCGCTCGCGCAGTTCGCGCGGTGCGGCGACGGCCGAGTCCAGGCAGAGGGGGCAGAGCGACAGCATGCGCCTGCGGTTGCCCTCCGCGGAGACTCGTACGTGGCGGCGGCCGGCCGAGGGGCCGTGGAGCGGGTTGACGCCGCAGCAGCGGTTGTTGGTGTCGCCCTCGAGGGCGTTGCGGGCCGCGCGGGCGAGGACGATGACCGCCAGGAGAGTCGCCGGGTCGGTGCTCGGGGAGCCCAGGCCGTCCACGTCGCCGCCGACGAGGAGCATGGCGGCGTCGAAACGGTCCCAGGCGGGAGCGATGCGGGACGCGGAGCCCTCACCCTCCGCGTCGGGCGCCTCGTCGACGGTCGTGAAGGCAAACGCGGCCGCCTCGAGTTCCGCACGCGCCGTACGGCGCAGATACGCCTCCGACGGCTCCGTCGGTGACACCAGGGGCAACCCCTCCGTCGGCAGCGGGGCCGGACTGCGCCGGCGCAGCACCGCGCCCACGATCCCCAGGACGCCCGCCACCAGGCCGAGCAGCAGCAGCGCCGCCACCACGCCGACGAACAGGCCCGGCCAGAAGTCGGTGGCGAAGAGCGGCGGGAGGCTGTTCTCCGCCTTGGGGCTGGGGGCGCGCATGGGGTCCCCGGAGGTGGTCGGCTCCTCGGTGCGCGGTGACTTGTCGAGGTACGTCATCAGCGCGTCGAGGCGCTCGCCCAAGAGGTGGTCGTCGGCCTCGTTCGCCCGGTCGTCGCCGTAGGCGATGGACTCGGGGAGGTCGAAGAGGAGGCGGAGACTTTCGAGGCGCAGGCCGTGGTTGACGGCGTCGATGTAGCCGGTCAGCGGGTCGGCGACGACGTACACGCCGTCTGCCTCGCCGACCCCGTCAGCCTTTCTGAGTTTTGCGCGCACCGCGGCCGCGAACAACTCCTCGTCGCCGGCGGACGCGTCCTCGGACAGGTGCGGCACGACGGTGACGTACACCGGGCCGCCGCCCTCCGAACGCCCGAACCGCTCGATGCGGTCGTGCAGCCGGGAGAGCTGGGCCGCGTCCAGGAGCTGCGGGCTCTCCGGGTCGACGTAGACCGGGTCGCGGGCCAGGCCCTCCGCGACCCGTTCAACGCGTGCTGTCATGTCGCCGGCGCTGGGCACCGGAGCGGCACTTCGTTTCGTCTGGTCGAAGACGAGCGGAGCGGTGAGGGCGATCGCGGTCGCGGTCGCGAGGGCGAGGCCCGGGGTGAGCAGGCGCCGCCACTTCGGGCGGGTCGCGGCGGGGCGGGGCGGCTTCGCTCGCGGGAAGCGGCGCCGCGCCCTCCGCACGCACGGCGCCAGCAGCAGGATCGTCAGCGGTACGCCGGTGAGCGCGATGCCCGTGACGAAGGACTGGTTCTGACGGTCGGACGGGCCGATGTACATCTCCTCGGGCTCGTAGCCGTCCCGGAGCTTCTCGCCGGCCGCGTCCGCCCGCGCCTCGGCCTTCTCTGGGCCCTGCGATACGACGTCCACGAAGCGTTCGAAGTTGCGCAGCGCGCCCGCGTCGAAGGGGAGCTCGTAGGCGGCGGTCCTTTGGGCGGCCTCTGCGGGGGCGCTTACGCCGTATGCCGCCGCCTTTCTCACTCCCGATTCGTCGAGGAGAACGTAGAGCCCGTCGCGCCCGAGCCTGTCGTGCACCGCGCCCAGCAGGTCCTCGCCGAAGCCGCTCTGGCTCGGCAGGACGAGTACGTACGTCGGTACACCGGTGCGCTCGGCCAGTCGGGCAAAGTCGGGCGCCATGGAGCGCGGGATCTCGCGGGGGAGCTGGTCGGTGACGTGGACCGGGTTCTCGCGGAGGCGCTCGGCCAGGTAGGCGGCCTGGGCGGGCGGCTGGTTCGCCGCGGACGCGTCGTCGGCCCGGGCCGGGACGGCCGCCAGGGTCGCCGAGGTGAGGAGCAGGACGGTGAGGCCGCAGAGGGTGAGCAGCAGGCGGATCACGCTGCTCGCGGTGTGGTCGGTCGGCGGCCGTCCAGCCTTCGTGAGTGTGGTCACCACTCGCACTCCCCGTGCCCCCGTCCCGGTCGTGGGTTTCGTGCCCGCGGCACTCTACTGACGGCTTCGCCGCCGTGAAAACGCGCTTCCTCAACCCAGCTTCGCGTTCTGGGCCTTCACCACGGTCGGCGAGAGCTTCGCGTCGCTCGGCCTGGCGTTGGCTATCGCCATGCCGTCGACCGAGAAGTACACGGCGAGCACGTCACCGCTGCGTGCGGCCTGGGTGTGCACGGTGTGTGTGACGCCCTGGAACGTCAGCGTCGACCGGAACGCGACGGATTCCTCACCGGCCTCCGCCACGGGCTTCTCGGCGGTTACGGAGTCGTACGTGCTCGTGTTGCCGTTCGCCTTGGCCGTGAAGCCGTCACCGCACGCGTCCACCGCCTTGGACAGGCCGGTCAGTTCGGACTTGGCCTGTCCCGACTCGTACGTCGCGAGCATCACGTACGTGAACGGATCGTTGAGACCCTTGGAGACGGAACGCGTGAGGTCGGCCTGCGGTTTGCCGAGGGGGAGCTGGTTCATGGCGTAGGCCAGCGGGGCGCAGACGGGCTTCTCGACCGTGACCTCCTGCTGGGACTTGGCGAAGGCGAACTCGCTGTTGTCGGAGTTCGACACATCCGCATCGGACACGTCCATGCCGGAGACGTCCGCCTTGGTGATCACCAACTGCTTCAGCCGTTCCTCAGCTGTCTCCTGCTTCTCCGCCGAAGCGGTCGCCGCCGGTTTCTCCGCCGAGTCCGCGTCCGAGCCGGAGTCCCCACCACACGCCGTGAGCGCGGCGAGGGAGAGCAGGGTCAGGGCGGAGAGGGTGGTGGTCTTCGTGGCGCGGTTCATCAGGGGCTCCTTGGTGGGGGGGAGAGAGAGGAAGAGATAAGGGCAGGTGGCTGCAGCTTCGGCGGCTAGGCCTCGTCCACCAGCTTCCGCAGTTCGAAGGAGAGTTCCGGCACCTGGGCGCCGGCCGCCTGTGCGTCCGCGATCGCCCGTACGTAGGTCAGCGCCTCCTGTCGCAGGCGCTCCTTCTCGTTGCCCTGGCGGCTGCCGACCAGCCAGGCGTACAGGGCCACGGGCACGAGGACGAGAGCGCCGTAGCCGACCGGCTCGCTCGACGTCGCGGCGTAGGCCGCGCCGCCACCGCCGAGCAGGATCAGCAGACAGCCCGCCTCGGTGTGCCAACCGCCCTCGTTGACCCTCCACTCGTACTCCGACACGGCGGCGGGCTTCGGCGGTACGGCGACGGGGGCGGGGGTGGGGGTCGCGGGGGCGAGGTTGTCAGCCTGCCGCATCTGGTCGGCCTCGGCGGAAGGCTCTACCGGCGGATACGACGGGACCGGCGCCGCCCCCTTCCCGCCCGCGGGCGACGACTTGCCCTCCAGCCACGGCGGGACGTGCGTCAGTGGGATGCCGTGTGCGCGGGCGATGCCCAAGGTCTCGCGGTAGCCGGCCAGCGTGGGGTGGTTCAGCGCGCGCTTCCAGCGGGTGTACGCGTATACGACCAGGGCCGTGCCGACCACGACGAGGCACCCCGAGGCGGCCAGTACCGCGATCAGGCGGTGCTCGCTCAGCGTGCGGATCATCGGAACGACGAACGGCAGGAGCAGGCCCACCGTCAGTGCGAGTATCCCGAGCCATGCGGACGGGTGCCGACGCTCCGCGTCCATCGCCCGCCGCCGCTCCGCGAGCAACGCGCTCACCGCGCCGTCGTCCATGTAGTCGACCTCGTGCCGGGCGCTCACGGCGCGTATCGCCTCCGCGGCCCGCGGGTCGGCGGCCAACGCCGCCCCGTTCACAGGAAGAAGGTCCATCGATGCCCCGGTGATCTCTCCGTGCTCGCCCCGTCACTGATCCGAGCGAAGATCATGGCACGGCCGCTCCGCTCCCTCGTGAGTGAATCGTGCAGGCATCATGGCTGCACCGTGACGAAGAGCACGCGGACGGCGTCCGCCGGTACCGCTCGTGGATTCGCGCGTGCACAGTTGAAGTGCCGTTTGTCGCGCGGTACTCAAGGGGGTTCCGTGGACGCGAAGTTGCAGATGAGTAACGGTGGACGGGGTGGGGAGACGGGGGGCGGGGACGCCTTGAGGGGCTTATGTGCGGCTGATACGGTGCGATGGCTTGACACCCGCCTCACTGCTGGCTATTCGCCCAGGTCGGACGGGTGCGTCAGGGGATGTCCCGGGACGCCACCGGTCGGGTGGACGCGGGCGGAGTGTCCGAATTTGCAGATGATTCTGCGTACTTGGGTCGTCATGGCTCGGGTGTGCATTCGGGTCTGTATTCGGGTGTGAATGTGACAGACAAATTCTTGGTCGTACGGGGAGCGGTTGCGTGAAGATCCAGGAGCGTACGGGGGCGGGCGCGGGGCGTTCCGCGGCTCCGGCTCAGCCGTCGGTCGGTGACCGGCTTCCCAGCCCTCCTCGCGAGCGCAAGCCCGCGCTCGCGGCGTTGGCGGTGCTGCTGATTCTGCTGGGCGCGCTCGGGGCGACGATGCTCGTGCTGCGGGTCGGGGACCGGGTCGAGGCGATCCAGGTGACGGCGGACATCAAGCCCGGTGAGTCCATCAACAAGGACAACATCAAGGTCGTCATGGTGAACGACGACTCCGGCGCCGACTTCGTGCCGTGGGACCAGCGCAAGGGTCTGATGAAGTTCCAGGCCAAGTCCACGATCTACAGCGGCACCGTGGTCGTGGGCCAGATGTTCGCCGCCAAGACCCAGATGGAGCAGGGCAAGGTCACGGTCGGCGCCTCCCTCAAGGAGGGCCAGTACCCGAAGGGCCTGTCCTCGGGCGACAACGTCGCCGTCTACCGCGTCGGCAGCAAGACCTCCGGCAGCGGCGACCAGGACGGCGCCTCCGGTTCGGCCGGTGCCGACAACTCCCTGCTCGTCGAGCGCGCGGTGGTCAAGGACGCCGAAGAGGCCGGGGGCGACACCATCACCAGCACCAACCTGCCCGTGACGCTGACCGTCGACGCCGCCGACGCCGCGGCCTTGACGCAGGCCGCGTCCGCCGGTGAGGTCGCCGTCGTTCTGATCCCCGGCAACTAGAAGGCGACCCCACATCCCATGGCCCTCATCGCATTGGCCGCCGACAAGGGTTCCCCCGGCGTCACCACCGCGGCCGTCGCCCTCGCGGCGGTCTGGCCGCGCCGTGTCCTGCTGGCCGAGACCGACCCGGCCGGCGGTGACCTGGTGTACCGGTCCGCCGCCGCGCACGGCGGTCCGCTGAACCCGAACACCGGCATGCTGTCGATCGCCGCCACCGCGCGCCGCGGCCTCGTACCCGACCAGCTCTGGGACCACGTACAGCCCCTCAGCGGCGGCCTCGAAGTCCTCGTCGGGCTCGGCATCTCCGAGCAGGCCGCCGGGCTCGCGGGCCTGTGGCCCACCCTCGGCCGGGCCTTCGCCTCCCTCGCCGACTCCCCGAACGCGCCCGCCGACGTCATCGCCGACTGCGGCCGCGTCAGCGGCGACACCCCCGTGGCGGAGCTGTTCCCGCACGCCGCGCTAGTCCTCCTCGTCTCCCGTACCGAGCCGGAGGCCATCGCCCGCGTGCGCGACCGGGCCGCCGCCCTGTCCAACAAGCTGCACGGCGGCCCGCGCGGCGCCGCGAACGCCGGTATGCCGCTGATCGGCGTCGTCCTCGTCGCCGACACGAACAACGCCGCCAAGCTGTCCGGCCAGGTCAACGACATGCTCGTGCACGCCCAGACCGGCGCGCGCGTGGTCGGCACGATCGCCGACGACCCGGCGGGAGCCGACCAGTTGGCCGGGCGCAGGCGCGGGCGGCTGGAGAAGTCGCTGCTCATCCGCTCGGCCCGCAAGGTCACGTCGGACCTGTACCAGCAGTTCGGCGCCGCCTGGTCGATGCCCACCGGACCCGGACCCGGACCCGGACCCGGGCCCACTGGACCCGCCGGACCCGCCGGCACCGGCATGTCCGGCCACGCGGGGGCCGGCCGATGACCGCTGTCGACCACTCGTTGGTCAAGCGGTTCCGGCAGGACGCCGGCGACCGCATCGCAGAGCAGCGCCGCCAGGACCAGGTCGGCGGCGTCACGCCGATGTCCACCGAGGACGAACGGCACTACGCGCGCGCGGTCATAGCCCAGATCCTGGAGGAGTACGCCCGCGCCGAGATCAACGCCGGGCGTACGCCGCTGGACGCGGAGACGGAGGAGGCGTACGCCGCCGCCGTGCACGCCGCGCTGTTCGGCGTCGGGCGGCTCCAGCCGCTCCTCGACGACCCCGAGGTCGAGAACATCGACATCAACGGCTGCGACCACGTCTTCGTCGGCTACTCCGACGGCCGCGAGGCGCGCGGCGAGCCGGTCGCCGAGACCGACGAGGAGCTCATCGAGCTGATCCAGATCCTCGGCGCCTACTCGGGTCTGTCGTCCCGCCCCTTCGACTCCGCCAACCCGCAGCTCGACCTGCGCCTGCCGGACGGTTCGCGTCTGTCGGCGGTCATGGACGTCGCCCGCCGCCCCGCGCTCTCCATCCGCCGCGCCCGCATGGGCAAGGTCTTCATCTCCGACCTGGTCGGCAACGGCACCCTCGCCCCCGAGCTGGGCCACTTCCTGGCCTGCGCGGTCCGCGCCCGCAAGAACATCATGATCGCGGGCGCGACCAACGCCGGAAAGACGACGCTGCTGCGCGCCCTCGCCAACGAGATCCCGCCGCACGAGCGGCTGATCACGGTGGAGCGCGCGCTGGAACTCGGCCTCGACACCTTCCCCGACCTGCACCCCAACGTGGTCGCGTTCGAGGAACGGCTGCCCAACTCCGAGGGCCAGGGCACCATCAGCATGGCGGAACTGGTCCGCCGCAGCCTCCGTATGAACCCCTCCCGCGTCATCGTCGGCGAGGTGCTCGGCGACGAGATCGTGACCATGCTGAACGCGATGTCGCAGGGCAACGACGGCTCGCTCTCCACGATCCACGCCAACAGCTCGCACGAGGTCTTCAACCGCATCTCCACGTACGCCCTCCAGGCGACGGAGCGGCTGCCGATCGAGGCCAGTCAGATGCTGGTGGCCGGTGCCGTGAACTTCGTCGTCTTCGTCCAGCGGCGCAACAACTTCCAGAGCGGCGGCCGTCTCCAGCGCGTGGTCACCTCGGTCCGCGAGGTGAACGGCGTCGACGGCCGCGTGCTGTCCAGCGAGGTGTTCGCCGAGGCGCCCGACGGCCAGGTCGTACCGCACGCACCCATAGCCTGCCTGGAGGAACTCATCGCCTACGGCTACCGGCCCAACGGAACGTGGGGGTGACGCGGAGATGGAGATGAACACCCTCGCGGCCCTCGACTCGCTCGGCTCCATGGGCGGCCTGTTCTCCACGACCGTCCTCTACTCGATCGGGTGCGGCGTCGCCGTCGGCGGCGGCCTCGCCCTGTTCCTCGTCGCCGTACGCGGACTGCCCGTCAAGCCCGAGCACGAGAAGCGGCAGGCGAGCGAGCGGGCCAACGAACTCATCCGCTGGGCGGGCCGGCGCGGCTCCCTCGCGGCCATCGTCGGTCTCGTCGTCCTGCTGCTCACCCGCTGGGCGGTGCTGGGCATCGCGGCCGGCGTCCTCGTCTTCTTCTGGGACCGCCTCTTCGGCGGTGCCGCCGAGGAACGCGCCGCCATGAAGCGGGTGGAGGCCCTCGCCTCCTGGACCGAGTCGCTGCGCGACACCATCGCCGGCGCGGTCGGCCTGGAGCAGGCCATCCCCGCCTCGGCCCGCGCCGCCGCCCCGGTCCTCCGCCCGCACCTGGACTCCCTGGTCGACCGGCTGCGCTCGCGCACCCCGCTGCCCGACGCGCTCCAGCACCTGGCCGACGAGATCAACGACGCGTCCGCCGACATCATCGTCGCGGCGCTGATCCTCAACGCCCGGCTGCGCGGCCCCGGTCTGCGGCAGGTCCTCGGCGCGCTCGCCAAGTCGGCGCGCGAGGAGGTCGACATGCGCCAGCGCGTGATGGCGCAGCGCGCGTCGACCCGCCGCTCGGTGCAGATCGTCGTCGCGGTGTCGGTGCTGTTCGTCCTCGGCCTGTCCGTCTTCAACCGTGACTTCGTCGAGCCGTACGGTTCGCCCGTCGGCCAGCTCGTGCTGGCCTGCGTGTGCGGGCTGTTCGCGCTGGGCTTCTGGTGGCTGCGCAAGCTGTCGACCATCGAGACGCCGGAGCGCTTCCTGGTCCGGGACGGTTCGGATGTGCAGTTCGTACGTCCCCGCACCCCGGGTCAGCAGGCCAACTCCAGTCTTCCGGGTCAGCCGGGGCAGCCCGCGCAGCGACTGCCGCAACCGGCACAGCCGTCGCAGGCGTCTGGGGACGAGGGGGTACGACGATGAACTTGACCATGCCGGTCCTGGTCGGCGCCGTCATCGGCCTGGGCATCTACGCCCTGGTCCGCGCCCTGATGCCGAGCAGACGCAGCCCGATCCAGCAGGTCGCCCGGATCGACGCGATGCGGGCGCGCGGGGCGGCGTACGGGTCGTCGCGGGCGGCGCAGGACACCAGCCGCCTCGGCTCGCTGCGGGCCCAGGTCGGCGCGCGCGTCGCCGAGCTGTACCTCCAGCAGGGCTGGGAGCAGCGCTCGCTGCGCGCGGACCTGGCGGTGCTGGACCGCAGCTGGGAGAAGTTCCTGGCGACGAAGGCGCTGCTGGCGGCGGGCGGTCTGTTCTTCGGCCCGCTCCTGTTCGCGATCGTGTGGACCCTCGGCTTCAACGACAGTCCGATCGTCCCGGTCTGGCTGGCCCTGCTCTGTGCGGCGATCTTCTTCTTCCTCCCCGACCTGGAGGTGCGCCGGGACGCGCAGGAGAAGCGCCGTGACCTGCGGCGCGTCATCGGCGCGTACCTGGACCTGGTCTCCATGAGCCTGGCCGGCGGACGCGGTCTGCCCGAGGCCCTGATGGCGGCGGCGGAGGTGTCGGACGGCTGGGCGACCCACCGCATCCGCAACGCCCTGGCCGACGCGCGCATCACCGGCACCAGCCAGTGGCAGGCGCTGGGCCAGCTCGGCGAGGACCTGGGCGTCGAGGAACTCAAGGACCTCTCCGCCTCGCTCGCCCTGGTGGCGGACGACGGCGCGAAGGTCCGGGAGTCCCTGGCCTCCCGCGCGGAGACCATGCGCCACCGCGAACTGTCCGAGATCGAGGGCAGCGCGGGCGAGAAGTCCCAGTCGATGCTCGTGGCGCAGCTCCTGCTGTGCGCCGGGTTCCTGGTGTTCCTGATCTATCCCGCGGCGATGCGGGTGTTCCAGGTGTGACGCCAGTGACGCCAGCCGCCAGGCCACTCCGGGCCGCTTCGCTCCCAGAACTGACACGAGAGGACAGACTCACCATGAACGGACGGAACTTCCGCACCGGCACCACCGGCATCGTGCCCGTGGACTTCCTGATCACCTTCCTGCGGGCCCGCGTGGACCGCGCCCGCTCCGGCGAACTGGACCGCGGCGCGTCCGCGGTCGAGTGGGTCATCATCTCCGCGGTCGTCGTCGCGATCGTCGGCGTGGTGGCCGCCATCATCAACGCCGCGCTCAGCGACGGCGCCAACAAGGTCGGCGACTGCATCAAGGGCGCGGACGCGGGCAAGACCTGCTGACCGGCCGACGTACGGCGCTGACGGGGACGATGTGACGGGACGGACGGGGACGGGGATGCCGGGTGCCGCGCGCGGCGTACTCGGCGTACTCGGCGGCGCCTTGGGCGGCGTACGCAGACGGGTGCGCCGCAGGGTGGAGACCGCGCGGGAGGCCGCGGCCACCCGTGGCGACGACTCCGGCATGACCGCGATCGAGTTCGTGCTGCTCACGCCGGTGCTGTTCTTCATGATCTTCGCGACGGTGCAGTTCGGGCTGTACTTCTTCGCCGACCACGTGGCGCAGGCGGCGGCCCAGGCTGGCGCGCGCAAGGCCCGCGCGACGGCCGACGCCCAGCCCGGCGGCTGGCGCGGCGAGGCCCAGGACGTGGTCGACAGCTACATCCGCCAACTCGGCCCGCAGCTGGTCCTGTCCCCGGACGTGAAGCTGCTCCAGCCGGAACAGGACACGGTGGGCGTGGAGATCACGGCTCGCATCCCGACGGTGTTCCCGGGCCTGGACCTGACGGTGCACGCGCAGTCGATGGGTCCGGTGGAACGCTTCGTGCAGGAGGGCGAGAACTAGATGAACCTCTCCAGCATCACGAAGAGCCGCCGCCGCCGGCCCGGGACGGACGCGGGCCTGTCCACCATCGAGGTGGTCATCCTGGCCCCGGTGATGATCCTCTTCATCCTGGTCCTGGTGGCCTTCGGCCAGTTGGTCGACGGCCGGGGCGCGCTCGACGGCGCGGCGCGGGACGCCGCCCGCGCGGGCTCGATCCAGAAGGACCACGGCACGGCCATCGCGGAGGCGAGGAAGGCGGCGGAGTCCAACCTCACGGACGTCTGCTCCGGCCCCGTCTCGGTCGTCCAGAAGAGCGCCGGCTTCGAACCGGACACCCTCTTCACGGTCGAGGTGAGCTGCGAGGTACGCGGCCTGGACTCGATCGGCCTGAACGTCCCGACGACCCTGTCGGCGACCTTCAGCTCCCCGCTGGACCCGTACCGGAGGACCGCGTGAGATCTCCCGTACGCGAGTGGCTCGCGGCCCGGCGCGCCCACCTGGACGACCGCGGCTCGGGCGCCGGCGCGGTCATCATCTTCGCCCTGGTCTTCCTCTCCCTCTCCGCCTTCGTCATCGACGGCGGCATGTCCATCTCGAAGCGCGAACGCGCCGCGGACATCGCCGAACAGGCCGCGCGCTACGCCGCCCAGGACATCGACCGCGAGGCCCTCTACGACGACGTGGGCGGCCCCGCCCCCATCAACTACGAGAACTGCGACGCCCGGGTCAAGGCCTTCGCCGCGGAGATGGACATGACCGGCGCGGACATCGCCGCGACCCACTGCGTCACGGCCGACGCGGCCCAGGTCGAGGTCGAGGTCCAGCTCACGTACTCCCCGGTCTTCACCGGCATGTTCTACGGCGGCGACGTGGTGGTCCACGGCCAGGCGGTGGCGGAGAACGAGGTGGGCTGACGCAACGCCGCCCCTTCTCCTCGCCACCCCCCCCCACACACACAAACGGAGGTACGACCCCCATGCGCACACGCACGCCCTCGACCACCGCCACCGCGGCAGCCGCCCTGACGACGGCCGTGGCCCTGCTCCTCTCCGGCTGCGGCGGCTCCGACTCCGAGCCCAAGGACTCGGGCAAGGACAAGATCGCGGGAGCGGACACGGGGGCTTCGGCGTCCGCGTCGCCGACGGCGGCCGATGACGGCATCGACCGTCCCGAGGTCAGCCTGCCGGAGGGCGACAGCCTGGTCTTCACCCCGGAGTCCACGGGAGACGCCAAGGCGGACGCCGTACTGAGGGACAACGCGGAGTACCTGCGCTCCGTCGACGAAGCGATCGGAAAACAGGACCCCAAGTCGGATTCGGTGGCCTTCTACAGCAAGGACTCGGCCTACCTCGGCTCGGTGGAGTGGATCACCGGCTTCGTCAAGGACGGCGTCACGGTGACGGGTACGGTCCGCTACTTCGATCGGCAGGTGACCTTCAGCAAGGACGGCTCGGCCGGGCTGACCTACTGCGCGGACGAGTCCAAGGGCTACACCAGGGACGTCAAGACCGACAAAATCAACGTGACCGAGGCGACCAAGGACTCTTACGTCCACTACAACGACCGCCTGCGGAAGAACGACAAGGGAGTCTGGCAGACGACCAAGAGCACCTCGGAACGCGGCAGCGAGGTGTGCCAGCCGTGAACCGTGCCGCCCGTCGCACAGCCCTCGGTACCGTCGTCGCGCTGCTGATCACCTCGCAGGCCGCGCCGCTGGCCTGGGCCGACCGCACCAACACGACGGGGAAGAGCAAGGACGCCGAGGGCGGTCGCAAGGGCCGCACCATGTACGTCCAGACCAAGGTCCAGACGAGCGTCAACGGCAGCAGCGCACCCAAGACCGGCACACTCTCGTCCGCCGACAGCAACTGGACGCCCCCGGCCTGCTGGTACGAGCCCGCCTTCTCGCCGAAGCAGATCGAGAAGACCGTCAAGTTGTGGCGGAGCATCGACGGCGTGCCCTTCATCGGCGGCGTCGGAGACTTCCTCGGCGACACCCTGGACCACCGGTACAAGGACGGCCACCCCTACGAGGACTACAACCTCGACAAGCAGGGCGAGGGCATGTTCTGGGCAGCCGCGGTCAACCCCAACCGCAAGGACGACCCCGAGGCCAGTGCCTGCGACAAGCCCCCCTTCTGGGTCGACAACGGCGACACCCCCGAGGAACCCCTCGCCCTGAGCCCCCAGGTCCTGGCCGAGTACGCCTACGACGAACTCCCGGTCCCGGACACGGAAATCAACCTGGCACCGGCCGGTGCGACGAAGGTGAACCTGCCCACCTGGATCTGGCTGGACAAGGCGAAGTTCAAGAAGATCTCGGTCACGGCGAGCCTCCCCGGCACGGGCCTCTCCGCGACCACCACCGCCGAACCCGTCTCCCTGCACATCGACCCGGGCACGAGCGACGCGCAAACTCACCCGGCCTCGGGCGACTGCGAGATCAACGCCGACGGCAGCATCGGCGAGCCGTACACAAAGGGCAAGGCCAACGACACCCCACCCTGCGGCGTCACCTACCTACGCGCATCCGGCTCCGACGGCCCATACCCTCTCCAGGCCACCGTCACCTGGAACATCACCTGGACGAGCACAACCGGCGAGGGCGGCGACCTCCCCGACGGCACGTTCGGGGCGACGCAGGACGTGACGGTGCAGGAGATTCAGTCGGTGAACCGCTGACACCGCGCGGAGAACCCGACAGGTTCGGACGTCGAACGCCCTACTTGTCGGCACCACCTTTCCCGCCCCGCTTGTCCTCTGTCTTCACGCCGTCGTTGACCTTCTTGGTCAGGTCGTCGTCGAGCTTCTTGAACTCGCGGACCACGGCGTCCGACATCTCGCCGAGCGCGTCGAGCTGCTGGGTGATGTCCTCGCGGCCGTCTTCCCAGTTGGACTCGAAGCTGTCGAGGGCGTCGTTGACGCTGCCGTCGCCGATGTCGTCCTTGTACGACTCGAAGAGCTTCTTGGTGTGGTTCAGCCGCGTCTTGAGCGACCGCAGCTGGCGCCCGTAGTCCTCCAGCTCGGTCAGCGGGATGGCGAGGTCGCTCTTGCCCATGCCCCGAAGTCCTCTCTGCGCGTCAGACGAAACGGAAGGTGCTGGTCACAGTGCTGGTTCCCGGGACCGAGAGGTACGTCTGCGCCAGCACCATACGAAGGGTACGGCTGTCGCCCTGCGCGACGGGCACGTCTCCACAGAGACCGGGGGATTCCCTCACGGCCTCCGGAGACACCGAGGGGAGCGTCGGGGTGCGTTGCGTCTGCCGGCCTACGTAGTCCGACCAGGCGAGTTGCCAGACCCCTGGAAGTGACCTTGCTGCGGCGTAGCTCGTTGATCGCGTCGTACAGGAAGGAGAGCTGATGGTCAGCTCGTCGCACGAGGCGTTGCACTGGGTCTTCCAGAAGGACCCGGCGCTGCTGACGAGAGCGTTCGAGAACGTGCTGCGCGTTCCGTTCCCAGAACCACGTGATTTCGCGGTCCTGAACACCGACGTGACGGAGATCGAGCCCGTCGAACGGCGGGTGGACACGCTGATGCGGGTGGAGACGGATGACGGGGCGTACCTCCTCGTCATCGAGGCGCAGGGGAAGAAGGACGAGGAGAAGCGGAGCAGTTGGCCGTACTACCTCTCGTATCTGTATGCGAAGTACCGCTGCGAGCCCGTCCTCGTCGTGATCACGCAGAGCAGTGCGACCGCGCGCTGGGCGGCGCAGCCCATCCGGCGTGGGCTGCCCGGCTGGGATTCGCTGACTGTACGGCCGTTGGTGATCGGTCCGGACAACGTGCCCGTGATCGCGAGTGAGCGGGATGCCGAGAGGGACGTTCCGCTTGCTGTTCTGTCGGCCATGACTCATGGGCGTGGTGCCAGAGCCGCCGCCATACTGGAGCCACTGGCATTCGCTCTGCGGACTGTCGATGCCGAGAGCGCGGCGGTTTTCGGGCAGCTCATCGAATCGTGCCTGGGTGATCCCCGTGCCAAGAACCTCTGGAGGGAACTGATGTCGGAGATCCGCTACTTCTTCACCAACCCGGTGGCCGAGAAGGTCCGTGAGGAAGGCCGGGAAGAGGGTCGGCTTGAGGATCGGGCCGGGATGACCCTCCGGATTTTGGAGTGGCGGGCCATCCCGGTGTCCGAGGCTGTGCGGGAGCGCGTGCTTGCCTGTTCGGATCTGGAGCAGCTCGAAGTGTGGGCCCGGCGTGCGGTGACCGCGGAGCGGGCCGAAGAGCTGTTCAGCGGTTGATGGACTGGATTTCCTGGAGGTTCATGTCCTGCGTCGCTCACCGTTCGGGGCGCGGGTAGCGGATGCCGCAGGGCGGGGTCTCGTCGGCGTCCGTGCCGGGCTCCAGATTGACCGTTGCACGGACCTCGGGTGTCTTCAGGGCGGGAGTGTTCGGGCCGTTCGGGAGGGGGCGGCCCGCGTCGACCCAGAACAAATGCGGCCACATCCCAGGAGCCACGGTCGGAGCTGCCGCTCGGCTCCTCGGCAGGCGGCACATTGGTGTTGTCCTCCGGACCCGCGGCGTGCGCCGTGCCGGCGGGCCACAGGACGGTCGCCACGGCCAGGGTCGACGCCCGGCGACGTGCGAGGCGCCTCGGCACTACCGCCTGCACTCCTTCACGCGCCCTTCCACCTCGATCTGCAGGACCTTCCAGATCTTCTGGGACGCCTGCGGAGGCTTCATCAGGAGACGGAACTCCTGGTAGTCGTTGAGGCTCGGCTCGGTGTGCTTGACCTTGTCGGTCTTGACGTTCTTGCCGAAGAACCTGCTCTGGTCCCGGCACATCGTGACGAGCACACCACCGGAGTCGCCGACATCATCGGTCCGGGACTTGTAGTAGCTGTCCGTGCCGGTGGCGGTCCATTCGTCATCCACCCAGGCCTGGGTCTGTGTCCTGGCGTACTTGGCGGCATCGCCGAGTGAGTAGAACCGGTAGGCCGGGTCCTCCGGGTCCTGAGCGGTGATGCCGTGGTTCAGGGCCAGGATGTAGTTCTTCGCGTTGTCGAGGGCCGCCGCGTGGCCGTCCTCGGACGGCTGGGCGAGGTCGAAGTCGACTTTCAGATCGCTCGGCAGGCTCACATCCGGCTGCTTCACATCCGCCCCGCCCGACGCCGACGCCGAAGCCGAAGGACTCCCACCCCCCGCCCCCTTGATGTCCTCCGGCGCGGAGTCGTCCCCGCCGCAGGCGGTCAAGAGGAGGGCCGTCGCGGCGGTGAAGGCGGCGGTGGTCACGGTGAGGGGTCTGCGGGCCACTGGTGTTCCCCCTGGGTAAGGCGTTGCGACAGGGAACGAAGTTATCAAGGGGCGTGCATAGCCTCAGGCCCGGTCGACCTCCAGCAGTGCATCCGTCGTGGCCTCGACTTCCACAGCGAGGCATCACCTCCACTGGCCCCGTCTGGTGGCGACGTCTGCCCCATCGATGGCGTTGGTTCGCTTGAGCTATTCCTCACCCCACCGGGGCCCAGCGTGAACCGCCCCGTCGGCCCGACGCCTTCGGGGTCGTCGGAGGGCGTGCATCGGCCGGAGATCACGCTCCCCAAGACCTTCCAGGCCAACTTCGAGACCTGGACGAACAGTGACCCGGAGCTCCAGGCGATCCTGAACGACGGTCGTGAGGAGTTGCGGTCGCAGTACGCAGCGGTCATCGAAGCGAACTCGGATTCCGAAGCGGTGGCCTTCTACAACTCGGAGGCCACCTTGCCGACCGCTCGTACCTGGATCAAGCAGTTCATCGACGACGGCGAGACCTTGATCGGTCAGGTCAGGGTCTTCGATCCGCAGGTCAGCATCGGGGACACCGGGTCCGGTGCGCTCCTTTACTGCGTCGACGAGCGGCAGGCGTCCACGAAGGACCGAAAGACCGGCGAAGTCACCGATACTCCTGACAAGCCCGGGAGCGTGGTGCAGTACCGACTCCGCCTGGACAAGACCTCGCAGGGTGTCTGGAAGGCGGCGTCCGTCAGAGTGGAACCCGGAGCATGCGGCTGACGAGGTTCGTGTCGAAGACGTGTTCACTGCTCACCAGCTCAAGGTCAACGCAGTTGATGGACTGGATTCCCTGCTTGACGCCGGTACGGCCGCGCTTGTGTCGAGCCCTCACTTCGCGCACTTCCCCCTCTCCGAGCGGACGGACGAGTTCTGCCACACCCCCTCGCTGCTCTTTCGCAGCGTGACCAGGTAGTAGACCTCGGGGTCCATGTCCGGGGGATTGCCTTCGACCTTGCCGGTCTTCCGGTGCTTGGTGCGTGCATCGCTCTCGTCGGTGCAGTAGGCGAGCGATGCCGTGGTGCCGTTGTCGAGCAGGGTCACCTTGGGGTCGAAGACCGGGAGCTTGCCGATGACCGTCACGTTCTTGTCCGTGTACGACTTGATCCACTTCTTGCTCTGCGCACGGCCGGACTCGGTGTCGTAGAAGGAGACGGCGCTGCTGTCGGGGTCATTGGCGATGATCGCTGCGTATCCCGCCCGCAGTTCCTCCTTGGCGTCGTGCAGGACGGCCTGCTGCTGGGCGTCGCTGCTTCTCCAGTCTGCGAAGGTCAGTTGGAAGCTGCTGGGCAGCTTGATCACCGGGCGTTCGACGCCGGATGGGGTCGGGTGGCTCCCCGCCTGCTTGATGTCGTCCGGCGACGAGCCGTCGCCGCTTTCGCCGCAGGCGGTCAGGAGTACGGCCGCCGTTGCGGTGAGGGTGGCGGCGGTCATGGTCAGGGCGCTGCGGGCCACAGGTGCTCCCCTCCGTTCAGCGGTTGATGGACTGGATTTCCTGGACGTTCATGTCCTGCGTCGTCTCGAAGGTGCCGTCCGGCAGGTCGCCCGTGGCGCCGCCGGTGCCCTGCCAGGAGATTTCCCAGGTGATCGACGCCTTGAGCTGGTACGGCTCGCCGTTCGAGGCGCGGAGGTAGCGGATGCCGCAGGGCGGGGTCTCGTCGGACTTGCCCTTCGTGTACGGCGTACCGATGGAGCCGTCGGCGTTGATCTCGCAGTCGCCGGAGGCGGGGAAGGTCTCCGCGTCGTCCGTGCCGGGTTCCAGGTGGAGGGCGACCGGCTTGGCGGTCGTTTCCGCCCACAGGCCCGTGTTGGGCAGTTCGGCGCGGACCTTGACGTCCTTGAAGGTGCCCTTGTCCAGCCAGACCCACGTGGGCAGGTTCACCGTGGACTTCGTCTGGGGCTTCAGCTCGACCTCGGTCTTGGGCACGTCGATCTGGTCGTACGCGTAGGCGGCGAGCGTCTCCGGGTCAGGGGCGTGTTCGTCGTCCGGGATGGTGCCGGCGTCCTGCCAGAACATGACGCGGCCGCAGTCCCAGGCCTTGGTGTCGTCCTCGTGGCCCTTTCGGACCACGCTGCGCCAGAACATCCCGTCCTTGCCGGTGTTGTAGTCCTTGTAGCCCTTGGCCATGGTGTTCTTGGACGAGTTGACGTCGAAGTTGTCCTGCTCCTCGCCCTCTTCGTAGTGGTCCACGAAGATTCCCGAGGTCCAGAACTCGTGGGCGTTCACCGCGCCCATTCCGCCGTTCTTCTTCAAATTCGCGACCGCGGACTTGAGTTCTTCCGGCGTGAACACCGGCTCGTACCAGCAGACAGGCGGCTCCCAGTTGGGGTCGACGGAGGTCAGGTCCTCCATGGAGCCGCTGCCGGTGCGGCCGTCCGGGTAGGTGACCTGAATCCGGGACTGGGAGACCGAGGCCAGCAGGGTGCGGCCGTTTGCCCCGCCCGGCTGCTCGTCGCCGCCTCCCGGTGCCGGTGTGGTGCCTCCCACGGGCTTGTCGGCATGGGCCGTGCCCGCGCCCCACAGCACGGAGCCCATGGCAAGCGCCACTGTCCACTTCGCACGGCCGGGAGCGATCAGCCTCGGCATTCAGCGGCCTTCCCCTCGACGGTGATCTGCTGAACCCGCCACACAGGGGAGTCCTGCTGGGGTGCCATGAGGAGGCTGAACTTCTGGTAACTGGCCAGGCTTTCCTCGGTCCGCTGGACCTTGCCGGTCTTCACTTCCTTGCCGTACGCCTTGGACTGGTCCTCGCAGAACGTGACGAGGATCGACTTGGCATTCTTCCCCTCGCCCACGGGGCTGGTTTCCGCCTGGTAGTACCGGTCTTCACCCGTAAGGGTCCAGCCGCCGTTCACGTACTCCTCGATCTGCGACTGGGCATAGCGGGCGGCACCGGCGGCAGAGTAGAAGCCGTACGCGGGATCCTTGGCGTTCTGCTCGGTGATGCCGTGGTTCAGGGCTCTGATGTAGTTCGCGGCGTCGTCCAGCGCGGCAGCGGCGTCCGCATCCGAGGGCTTCTCGAAGTCGAAGACCAGCTTCAGGTCCTTGGGCAGGCTCACATCCGGCCGCTTCACATCCGCCCCGCCCGACGCCGACGCCGAAGCCGAAGGGCTCCCGCCCCCCGCCCCCTTGATGTCCTCCGGCGAGGACTCGTCGCCCCCGCCGCACGCGGTCAGGAGCAGGGCTGCCGTCGCGGTGAAGGTGGCGGTGGTCATGGTGACGGCTCTGCGGGCCACGGTGTTCCCCCTGGGTAAGGCGTTGCGACAGGGAACGAAGTTATCAGCGCGCGGTGCAGGGGACCTGACCGGTTTCGGGGGATTGTGTGGGGGACGTGAAGGGGTGGGTGGTGGAAGGTGGCAGAAGGGGCGATACGGGGCGGAAGTTGACTCTTCCGTTTCCCTCGCACCTTCGACGCTGTCAGCGGCAGTCCATAAGATCTCTGTAGGCTCAGCACACCCCTCATACCAAACGCCTCCGCGGGCTTCGCCGCCCACGACCACGACCCAGGACTCCGCCCATGCCGCGACGCCGCACCTCAAGCTCCTCCAGCAGCTCGACGGCTCCCTCGGCTGCCCCGGCGGCGCCGAGGAACCGCACGCCTCAGCCGGTGCGGGTGCGGCGGCGGTCGTTCGGGGACTTCGTCAAGGCGTTCCTCGCCTTCGTCGTGCTGCTCGCGCTGGTCGCCGGGGTACCGCTCGCGCTGGCCGTGACGGTCGGCTGGCCGCTGCCCAACGGGGCGCCCGGCCTCGACTGGCTCCAGCGCGAGATCACCGTGCAGACCTTCCTGCGCATCCTCACCGTCATCGTCTGGCTCGCCTGGGCCCAGTTCACCGCCTGCGTGCTCGTCGAGGTCAAGGCCGCGCTGTCCGGCGTGGGGGTGCCGGGGCGGGTGCCGGGATCCGGGCCCAGCCAGCTGCTGGCCCGGCAGCTCGTCGCCGCCCTGCTGCTCGTCGGCGCCACCGCGGCGAGCCTCACACCGGGGCTCTCGCAGCTCGGCCAGAGCCTGGAGGGCAACCAGAAGCCGTCCGTCGCCGCCGCCCAGCAGACGCCCGGACTCTTCGCCCAGCAGCAGGAGCAGGCCGCCTCCACCGCCAACGCCCTCGCCGAGCAGGCCGGACAGGCGGGCCAGGCCGCGGCCCGTGCCGACGGCGGGGCGTCGGCCGCGAGCGGCGACACGAAGTACTACCGGATCCAGCCCCCCGAGGGGCGTCACCACGACTCCCTGTGGGAGGTCGCCGACCGGCACCTCGGCGACGGCCGCCGGTACAAGGAGATCTTCGAGCTCAACAAGGACCGCGTGCAGCCCGACGGGTCCAAGCTGTCCGAGGCGTCCCTCATCCGGCCCGGCTGGATCATGGAGATGCCCGGCGACGCCCGCGGCGGCGAGCTGGTCGAGATGCCCGACGAGGCGCCGAACGTCTCCGAGCAGGTGCAGCAGCAAATCAGCGACTACGCCCAGACAGGCGGCGACCACGCCCAGGGAAGTGGCGGGGCCCAGGGAGGCGGGGACGCCCACGTCTCGCTCCCCGAGCAGCGGCCCGCGCCCACCCCCGCGACGCCCGTCACCCCGGCGACCCCGGCGCCCGGCCCCGCCACCGGCGGGCAGCACGCCACCCCCGCCGCCGAGGAGTCCGGGCGCTCCTTCGGGCTCCCCGAGGCCCTGCTCGCCGCCCCGCTGCTCGCCGCCGGTCTGCTCGGCGCCCTCGGCCGCCGGCGCCGGCAGGCGCTGTGGCACTCGGCGCTCGGAGCCGTCGGCGGACGGCGCGGCATGGAGCCGCCCACCCCCACCGGCGACGCCCAGGACGCGCAGGACGCGCTGCTGGTCGGCGCCGACCCCGAGGGCGTACGCCTGCTGGACCGGTCGCTGCGCGGGCTCGCCGCCTCCCTCGCCGCCGAGTCGCGCGCCCTGCCCGTCGTCTACGCGGCCTGGATGGGCGGCAACGGCGACCTCCACCTGCAACTGGCCCAGCCCGCCGGGAAGCCGCCGACGCCCTGGCAGGTCGGGCAGGACCAGACCTTCTGGATGCTGGCCCGCGCCGACGCCGAGCGGTACGAGGACGCCGAGACGGCGGCCCCCTACCCGGGTCTCGTCAGCCTCGGCACCATGGACGACTCCCGGCTGCTGCTCAACCTGGAGGCCGTGCCCGGCCTCGTCTCGCTGAGCGGCGCCGAGGCCGACCGGGCCGCCGTGTTCGCGTCGGTCGCCGCCGAACTGGCCACCAACGGATGGTCGGACCGTATGACCATCACGCTGGTCGGGTTCGGCGACGACCTCACCCCGCTCGCGCCCAACCGGATACGGCACCTCGACGGCTTCGAGGACCTCTTCGAGACCATGTCCGCCGAGACCCGGCAGCGGCGCGGCGCACTCGGCGCCGCCGGGCACGACTCTGTGCTCACCGGCCGCACCGGGCCCGCCCAGCACACGCGTTGGGCGCCGCACCTCGTCCTGCTCGCCGCGCAGCCGTCCGACGAGGACGCCCTGCGGCTCGCCGAACTCGCCGCCGACGCCGGCCGCCTCGGCATCGGCTACCTCGTCGGCACCGAGGGCACCGACCTGCCCGGCGCCGCCTGGGAGATGGAGATCACCGGGGGCGGGAAGCTGCTCGCCCCGCTCCTCGGGCTCGAGCTGGAGGCCCAGTTGCTGCCGGTCGCGCAGCAGCGGGCCGTGGTCGAGCTGTTCACCGACGCCGACCCCGAGCGCGGGCCCGGCGGACCGGCCAACACCCCGCCGTTCCTCGTCGACATCAGCGAGCAGGGGCGGCCCGCGGTGTACGCGCGCCTCGTCGGGTCGTACGAGATCATCGGCCTGGACGCCCCCGACGGCGACCGCAGCGCCCAGCTCCACGAGGCGCTGGCGCTGCTCCTGCTGCACCGCGAGGGCGTCCACCCGCGCGTGCTGGCCTCCGCGCTGTGGCCGCGCGGTGTGACGGAGGACGTGCGCGACGCGCTGCTCGAGCGGCTGCGGGCCTGGCTGGGCACCGACCCCGACGGGACGCCGAGGCTCGGCACCGACGCCACCGGGCGGCTCACCCTCGCCAAGTCCGTCGTCTCCGACCTCGACGTGCTGCGCTCCCTCTACTACGAGGCCACGCAGGGCCGCGGTGTCGACAGCCGCCAGGTGCGCGGCCGGCTGCTCACCGACGCGCTGGTGCTGGTGCGCGGGCCGCTGCTCGCCGACCGTCCCGAGGGCCGCTACCGCTGGCTGACCCACGAGATCATCGACGCCCAGCTGCCGCTGCTGGTCGCGGACACCGGGCTCGCGCTCTCCGAGTTCCACCTGGAGCGCGGCCGCGCGGAGAAGGCCATCGAGGCGCTGAACGCCGCGCTGCGCACCGCCCCGGCCGACGAGCGCCTGTGGCACGAGCTGCTCCGCGCCACGCACGCCACCGAGGATGCCGACCGCCTGCGCGCCCTCGCCGCCGACCTCATCGGCCGCAGCGGGGCGCGCGGTCTGCCGCCGCGCACCGAGGCGCTGCTCGACGAACTGCTGCCGACCTGGCGCGACGGCGTCGCGGCAGCGGGCTGATCCGGGCGACCGGCGTGGTCCGGATGGACATCGGTATGGACCTCGGCCTCCTGGCCGTCCTCGTCGCCGCGCTCTGGGGCGCGGCGACGGGCGGGCTGCTGCCCCGGGCCGCCTACCGCTTCTCCGCCCCGTCGGGGGAGGCGTGGCGCGAGCGGTGCCCGCAGGGGCATCCGGTGCGCGGCTGGCTGGGGCGGGCCCGGTGCGGGCAGTGCCCGGCCGAAGAGCCGTCCTACGGCCACCGCGCCGCGTCCCTCGCCCTCGTCACCGCCCTCGTCTGCGCCGCCCTCGCCGCCGCCACCGGCACCCGGCCCGAGCTGGCCGTCTGGCTGCTGCTCGCGCCGCCCGGCGTGCTGCTGGCCGTCGTCGACCTCCGGGTACGGCGGCTGCCCGACCCCCTCACCCTGCCGCTGGCGGGCGCCGCCGTCGCCCTCCTGGGCCTCACCGCGCTGGTGCCCGAGCACGCGGGGGAGTGGACGACCGCCCTGCTGGGCGCCCTCGCCCTCGGCGCCGGCTACCTCGTGCTGTTCCTCATCAACCCGGCCGGCATGGGCTTCGGCGACGTGAAGCTGGCCCTCACCGCGGGTGCCGTCCTCGGCTGGTACGGCTGGCCTACGCTGATGCTGGGCACCTTCGCCGGGTTCCTGCTCGGCGCGTTCTACGGCGGCGCCCTCCTCGTCGCACGTCGCGCGGGCCGCAAGACGGCCATCCCGTTCGGTCCGTTCCTGATCGCGGGCGCCTTTCTCGGCGTACTGGCCGGGGCCTACGCGGCCTGAGCGCGGACGCCCGAAGGCCCTGGCGTACGCTGGTCAGGTCTGTCCACAACCCTTACGAACCTTGCGAAAGGGACGCCGGTGACCGAGAAGGCCGACCTTCAGCCCATCCTCGACCGCGCCGCCGCCGGTGGGCGGATCACCCCCGAAGAGGCGCTCGACCTCTACCGCGACGCCCCGCTGCACGCGCTGGGCGCCGCCGCCGACGCCGTACGCAGGCGCAGGTACGCCGGTACCGAGCACATCGCCACGTACATCATCGAGCGCAACATCAACTACACGAACGTGTGCGTCACCGCGTGCAAGTTCTGCGCCTTCTACGCGGCCCCCAAGGACACCAAGAAGGGCTGGAGCCGCGACCTCGACGACATCCTGCGCCGCTGCGCGGAGACCGTCGAGCTGGGCGGCACGCAGATCATGTTCCAGGGCGGCCACCACCCGGACTACGGCGTGGAGTACTACGAGAAGCACTTCGCGGCCATCAAGGCGGAGTTCCCGCAGCTCGTCATCCACAGCCTGGGGGCGAGCGAGGTCGAGCACATGGCGCGGATCTCGAAGGTCTCCGTGGAGGAGGCGATCCAGCGCATCCACACCGCCGGGCTCGACTCCTTCGCCGGCGCCGGTGCCGAACTGCTCCCCGCGCGCCCCCGCAAGGCCATCGCGCCGCTCAAGGAGTCCGGCGAGCGCTGGCTGGAGATCATGGAGATCGCGCACGGCCTCGGCGTGGAGTCGACGTCCACGATGCTGATGGGCACCGGCGAGACCAACGCCGAGCGCATCGAGCACCTGCGCATGATCCGGGACGTCCAGGACCGCACGGGCGGCTTCCGCGCCTTCATCCCGTACACCTACCAGCCCGAGAACAACCACCTGAAGGGCCGCACCCAGGCCACGCTCTTCGAGTACCTGCGGATGATCGCCATCGCCCGCCTGTTCATGGACAACATCGCCCACATCCAGGGCTCGTGGCTGACCACCGGCAAGGAGGTCGGCCAGCTCTCGCTGCACTACGGCGCCGACGACCTCGGGTCGATCATGCTGGAGGAGAACGTGGTGTCGTCGGCCGGCGCCAAGCACCGCTCCAACCGGCTGGAGATCATCGACCTGATCCGCAAGGCCGGACGTGTCCCGGCGCAGCGCGCCACGACGTACGAGCACCTGGTCGTGCACGACGACCCGGCCAACGACCCCGTCGACGAGCGCGTGGTGTCCCACATCTCGTCCACGGCCATCGAGGGCGGCACCGCCCACCCCGAGCTGAAGCTGCTCGCGCCCAACTGAGGCCGCCGTGCTGACGATTCACGCGGCCGACCAGGTACGCGTCACCTGGGACTCGGCCCCCGTCGAGGGCGGTGCCGTCGCCGTCGAGGGCTCCCGGATCGCCGCCGTGGGACCGCTCGCCGAACTGGCCGAGCGGTTCCCGGGCGCGCGGGTGCGGCGCTGGCCCGGCGTCCTCGGCCCGGCGCGCGTCCACGAGGGCCCGCTGCCGGACGCGCCCACCCCGCGTGAGCGGGTCCACGCCGTGCTGAAGCTGGGCGCGGTGGCGGTGCTGGCGGAGCACGCCGGTTCGCCCGGGCTGCGGGCGGCGGCCGAGCGGAACGACGTCGTGGTGCTGACCCGGCCGCGCGCCACCGCCCTCGCCGACCTCGGCCGGGCCGACCTCGCGGTCCTCGACGACGGCGGTGACTGCGTCGCCACGGTGTGCGCCGGGCGCCTGGTGCACCGCAGGCGCTGAGCACCGCGCCTCAGCCGCCGAACGCCGCCAGTTCAGCCAGCGAAAGCCGCCCGTCAGCCGCCGAACGCCGCCCCGAACGCCCCCGCCTCCTGCGTCACTCCGCTGCAGTCGGTCGCCGCGTCGTCCGTGCCGGTGTCGTCGGCGCACGGCTGGTCGCGGAAGGACGCCCACACCGACACCCAGGCGATCCCCTTCTCCGCCGCGAAGGCCCGTACTTCGGCCGCGTCCGCGAGCGTGAACGTCTCCCCGGCGACGTCGTTGACGCCGAGCATCGACGTCAGGGCCATCCCCTGCCAGGCCTCCGCGTCGGACGTCCCGAAGACCTCGCGCAGCTGGGCGTGGGCGGCCCGCGCCGAGGCGAGGGCGTAGTCACCCATGTCGCCGGTGTAGGACTCGCCGTAGTTCATGGTCATGAGGTTGACCGCGCCGACCCGTACGCCGTGGTCGTTGGCGGACGCCAGCAGCGCCAGGGAGTCCGAGTCCAGGCCCGAGGGCATCACCGGGAGGGTGAAGGAGACCTCCAGGTCGCTCCGTTCCTCCTGGAGCAGCGCGATCGCCTGTGAACGCAGGGCGACGGAGCCGGCGTCGGTCAGTTCGTCGCCCTCGATGTCGAAGTCCGCCCGGGTGGCCCCGGCCGCGTCCAGTGCCTCGCCGTAGGCCCGCGCGAGGTCGGAGGCGTTGTCGCAGGCGGCCGCCAGCTCCGTGCCGGAGGCGCCGCCGAAGGAGACCCGGACGGTGGCGCCGGACTCCGTGAGTTTCGCGACGCGGGCGGTGGCCGAGGCGTCGTCGATGTCCTGGACACCGTTCCAGCGCGGGACGCAGTCGTCGCCGGAGGAGAGGACGAACGCCAGGTTGTACGTCGCCGGGTCGCCCGCCGTGTCGTTGGCGGAGGCGGTGGTGGCGCTGACGTAGGGGGCGTAGGCGGTGCCCGGTGCCGATGACCCGGACGGAGCCGCGCCGGCCGCGTCCGTGGTGCCGTCCTGCCCGGCGCACCCCGTGGTGGCCAGGGCGAGCAGCAGGGCGCACCCGGCCGCCGCCTTCCGGTGAGCCCTCATGTGCGCACACTCCCGTTCTCGTCGTCGGACGGGTGAACGTCTCACGCCTTGCTGGGCCTTTCCTGAGGAAAGAGCGGGGTTTCCCGCCGTCCCACAGGACGCGGACAGGCTGCGCCGCTCTTCACCGGGACCTCACAGCCAGGTCAGAGTGCGCGGCAGGCAAAGCTCCCTAGCGTCCGGGGAATGCACTCCGAGCCAGACTTCGCCCCCGGCGCCGCCGTGCGCGGCCGCCGTCGCAAACGCGGCACCGCGCCGGCCGCGGGGCCCGTGTTCGTCGACAACTCCGGGCGCCGGGCCAGGCTGCTGCGCCGGCTCGGCCTGCTGGTGGGGGCGGTCTGCGTCGGCTACGCGGCCGTGCTGGGCCTGGCCTTCATGGGCATCGGCACGTCGGTGAACCCTTCCTCGCTGCTGCCCTTCGGGGGCGGCGGGGGCCAGGGCGGCCCGGGGCCCGGCGGAGGCGGCGCGCGTCCCCAGGGCGGCGTCGCCCCCACGGACACCCCGCCGAGCCCGGCCGACCCCGCGCGCCCCACTACCTCCGCTGCCCCCTCCGCAGCCGCCTCCTCTCCCTCCGCCTCCGCTTCCCCCACCACCGCCACCGACTGACCGGACGCCCCCACCTCCATGACCACGCCCACGCCACCCCCCGCCCCGCCCGCACGGGGCCGCCGCCGCGCCCCCTCCCGCATCGAGCGGGCCGCCGGCCGCGCGGCCGCGCTGCAACGCCCGCGCGTTCTGCTGGCCCTACTGCTCCTGCTCGCGCTGACCTGCGTGATGCTCCTCGACGGCTATCTGCGCGCGGAGGTCGGCGGCGACCAGCGCGTCCGCACCGGCGCGAGCGCGAGCGACGTACCCGACGACGTCCTCGACGGCGGGCCGATCCTCACCTTCCCCGGCGCAGAGGCGACCACCGTCTCCGTCCCGGACAAGACGATCGTGCTGACCTTCGACGACGGCCCGGACCCCACCTGGACCCCGCAGGTGCTGGAGATCCTGGAGGAGTACGACGTGCCCGGCACGTTCTTCCTGGTCGGCTCGATGGTCGCGCGCCATCCGGGCATCGTGCGGGACCTGGTCGAGCAGGGCAACGAGGTGGGCGTGCACACCTTCACGCACATCGACCTCTCCTACCAGAGCGAGGCCCGCGTCGCCCGCGAGATCGAGCAGACCCAGCTCGCCCTCGCGGGCGCGGCCGGCATCACCACCACGCTGTTCCGGGCGCCGTACTCCTCGCAGACGGACGCGATCGACGACTACAGCTGGCCCGTCTACGAGAACCTCGGCGAGGACGGCTACACCAGCGTCTTCATCGACACCGACAGCGACGACTGGAAGCGGCCCGGCGTCTCGAACATCGTGAAGTGGGCCACGCCCGAGGACGGCGAGGGCGCGTCCGTCCTCTTCCACGACGCCGGCGGCGAACGGTCGCAGACGATCGAGGCGTTGCCGAAGTACATCGAGAAGATGCAGGCGAAGGGCTACACCTTCACCACGGTCAGCGGAGCCATGGCCGGGCAGCGGCCCACCGACGGGCCCGCCGACGGCGCCGGAGCCGGGTCCGGGTCCGGCGACGGTCTCCAGGCCGCCCATCACCAGGCCACCGGCGCCACCCTCTACGAGGGCAGGGCACTCGTCGCGGCCGTCGCCGTGGCCGAGTGGACGGTGCCGGCGCTGTCGGCCGGGCTCGTGATCGTGGGCGTCGCCGTCCTGGGCCGGTTCACGTTGATGCTGGTCCTCGCCCGCCGCCACCGCCGGCAGCGCAACAGACCCCGGTTCCGGTGGGGTCCGCCCGTCAGCGGGCCGGTGAGCGTGATCGTCCCCGCGTACAACGAGAAGGAGTGCATCGAGGCGACCCTGAGATCGCTGGCCCGCAGCACCCATCCCATCGAGATCGTCCTCGTGGACGACGGTTCGACGGACGGCACCGCCGAGATCGCCGAGTCCCTCGCCCTGCCGAACGTCCGGGTCGTCCGGCAGCCCAACGCGGGCAAGCCCGCCGCCCTCAACAACGGCGTCCGGCAGGCCCGGTACGACATCGTCGTGATGATGGACGGCGACACCGTCTTCGAGCCGGACACCGTGGGGCAGCTGGTGCAGCCCTTCGCCGATCCGTCCGTGGGCGCGGTCGCGGGCAACGCCAAGGTCGGCAACCGGCGCACCCTCATCGGCGCCTGGCAGCACATCGAGTACGTGATGGGCTTCAACCTCGACCGGCGCATGTACGACCTGCTGCGCTGCATGCCCACCATCCCCGGCGCGATCGGCGCGTTCCGGAGGGCGGCCGTGGAGGGGGCCGGCGGCATGAGCGACGACACCCTCGCCGAGGACACGGACATCACCATCGCCCTGCACCGCGCGGGATGGCGGGTGGTCTACCAGGAGCACGCCCGTGCCTGGACGGAGGCGCCCGGCTCGCTCCGGCAGCTCTGGTCGCAGCGCTACCGCTGGTCCTACGGCACCATGCAGGCGCTGTGGAAGCACCGCCGTTCCCTGACGGACCGGGGGCCCTCGGGCCGGTTCGGCCGGGTCGGCATGCCGCTGGTGGTGCTCTTCCAGGTGGTCACGCCGCTCTTCGCCCCGCTCATCGACGTGTTCACCGTCTACTCGATGGTCTTCGTCGACTTCCGGGCGGCGCTGCTCGCGTGGCTGACGGTGCTGGGCGTGCAGCTGGTCTGCGCGGCGTACGCCTTCCGGCTCGACCGGGAGCAGTACCGGTACCTGCTGATGATGCCGCTGCAGCAGCTCGCGTACCGGCAGATGATGTACCTCGTCCTCATCCACTCCTGCGTCACCGCCCTCACCGGCGGCCGGCTGCGCTGGCAGAAGCTGAAGCGGACCGGCGAGGTGGGGACACCTGCGGGGACCGGGTGATGGGCGCGCACAGCAGGAAGGCGGTGGCGGGCCGGGACCGGTACTTCGACACCCTGCGCGCCCTCGCGCTGGTCCGCGTGGTCGCGTACCACGCGTTCGGCTGGCCGTGGGCGGGACTGGTCCTTCCCTCCATGGGCGTCATGTTCGCCCTCGCCGGCACCCTGACGGCGAAGTCGCTCCGGCGGCCCGCGACGGTGGTGGTCCGGAGCCGGCTGCGCCGCCTGCTGCCGCCGTTCTGGTGCTGGGGCCTGTTCGTGGTGGGCGCGATGCTGGTGCGCGGCTGGATGCCGGGGTGGCAGATCGTCTTCTGGGTGGTGCCGCTCGGCGATCCGCCGGGCAGCGCGTGGGGCGAGCAGGTCTGGGAGGTCCTGTGGTACCTGCGGACGTATCTGTGGTTCGTGCTGCTCTCGCCGCTGCTGCTGCGGGCCTTCCGGCGCGCGCCGGTCCTGGTGCTGGTGCTGTCGCTGGCCCCCGTCGTCGTGCTCCAGTACGGTCGGCAGCCGCCGGAGAACCGGTTCGGGTCCGCGCTCACCGACCTCGCCACGTATCTGTTCTGCTGGATCCTGGGCTTCGCCCTCCAGGAGGGGGTCCTGGAGCGGGTGCGGCCGGTCCCCGTCGTCCTGGCCGCGTGCGCCGCGTCGGCGTACGGCGCCTGGTTCGCCTTCACGCACCAGGCCGAGTACGGCACCTACGACCTCGACGACATCCCGCTCGCGCAGGCCTTCTGGTCGGCCGGGTTCGCGACGCTGCTGACGTACGCGAAGGCGCGGCTCGGCATCGGCCTCGCGGGGCTCGCCCGGTTCCCGCGGCTCGACCGGCTGGTGACCGTGCTCAACGCCCGCGCGGTGACCGTCTACCTCTGGCACGAGCCGGCGCTCGTCCTCGCGGTGCTGGTCGTCGACCGCTTCTGGGAGGTGCCGGCCTTCGAGGCGTATCTGCCGCTGGAGAGCCAGTGGTTCCTGCTGGGCGTGGCCTGGGCGCTGATCGCGGTGTGCGTGCTGCTGTTCGGCTGGGTGGAGGACGTCGCCGCGCGGAAGAGGCCCCGACTGCTGCCGTACGGCGGTGCTGCAAGAATGGGCCCGTGACCCGCGCCTCTCTGAACAAGCAGCCGCACGAAGTCGCCTCGATGTTCGACCACGTCGCGCGACGGTACGACCTGACGAACGCCGTGCTGTCGCTCGGCCAGGACCGGGCGTGGCGCAAGGAGGTCGCCGACGCCGTCGACGCCCGGCCCGCGCAGAAGGTCCTGGACCTCGCGGCCGGTACGGCGACCTCGTCGCTGCCCTTCGCCCGCACCGGCGCGTACGTCGTCCCCTGCGACTTCTCCCTCGGCATGCTCCAGGTGGGCAAGGAGCGGCACTCCTGGCTGCCGTTCACCGCGGGCGACGCGACGCGACTGCCGTTCGCCGACGACGTCTTCGACGCCGTCACCATCTCCTTCGGGCTGCGCAACGTCCAGGACACGGACGCGGCGCTGCGCGAGATGTACCGGGTGACGCGGCCCGGCGGCCGGGTCGTCATCTGCGAGTTCTCGCACCCGACCTGGACGCCGTTCCGGACCGTCTACACCGAGTATCTGATGCGCGCCCTGCCGCCGGTGGCCCGCGCGGTGTCGTCCAACCCGGACGCGTACGTCTACCTCGCCGAGTCGATCCGCGCCTGGCCCGACCAGCCGGCGCTCGCCCGGAGGCTGGGCGAGGCGGGCTGGTCGAAGGTGGCGTGGCGGAACCTGACGGGCGGCGTGGTGGCGTTGCACCGGGGCTTCAAGGCGAGCTGAGGGCCGCGCAGTAGGGCCCGGGGCCGGGCGGTGTCCCGCCCGGTTCGCCCGGCTCACTGTCCGGCTCGGCCAGCTCCCGCCGGAGCCCGCCCAGCGGCGGCCGCGGCACCCGCGGCTCGCGGATGCCCCCGCCGCCCTCGCCCTCCCCGAAGTCGAACCACACGTACACCGTCGACTCCCGCGGCACCCGCGCCCCGGGCTGCGGAAACTGGCGTACGACGTGGTCGACGACGGCGAGTCGCACATCGGGCCGGTCCGACGCGTACAGGGACAGGCCCCGCGCGCGTGCCGTCTCCCGCGCGTCCACGGCCATCAGGCCGACCAGGCGCGGTACGTGGACATCGGATTTCTCGGGTACCAGGCGCACGGACGTCACCCCCAGCGGTACCCGGCAGCGTAGCTCCGCCGCGCACCGCCCGGAAGCACCAAGTGGCTTTCTGTGACAGTCGATTACACTGCGTCACGCTCCGTGGAGGGGGAGGCGGTAGCAGTGGCCCTTCTTGTCGGAGCCGGGGATGGTGAAGACCTCGGCGAGCCGCATGCCCAGCCGCTCCGTGACCGCGATGGACCGGGCGTTGCGCGCGTTGACCATCGCGACCACCTCCGCCACGCCCGCCCCGCGCACCCGCTCCAGCGTCTGCCGGGCCGCCGCCGTGACGTACCCCTTGCCCCAGTGCGCCCGCCCGAGCCGCCACCCGATCTCGATCTCGCCCTTGGGACCCCAGTCGCCCGGCCAGGGCTGGGCGCCGGTGAAGCCCATGACCTGCCCGGACTCGTCCACCATGGACCACAGGCAGAAGCCGTGCTCGGCGTCGTGCCGGCGCTGGCGCGCGGTCAGCTCCTCGTAGACGGACAGTTCCGCCGCCCGGCCGCCGTGGAACTCCATGACGTCCGGATCGGCGAAGATCCGGTGCCAGGCGACGGCGTCCTCGTCGGTGGGGACGCGCAACCGTACAACGGGCACAGCTCGGTTCACTGGGCAGCCCTTCAGCCGGGTGATCGGTGACGCTGAATAGACTGCCCATGTCCAGTGCCCGTCGGCACGCAGATTTCGAACTCTGGGGAGATCCCGCCGTGACCGAGCCCCTCTCCGAAAACACCGCCGATGTGATCGTCGTGGGCGCGGGGCCAGCCGGCTCCACGGCCGCGTACCACCTGGCCAAGGCTGGGCTCGACGTCCTCCTGCTGGAGAAGACCGCCTTCCCCCGGGAGAAGGTCTGCGGCGACGGGCTGACCCCGCGCGCGGTCAAGCAGCTCGTCGCCATGGGCATCGACATCTCCGAGGAGGCCGGCTGGCTGCGCAACAAGGGCCTGCGCATCATCGGCGGCGGCTCCCGCCTCCAGCTGGACTGGCCGGATCTGGCCTCCTTCCCGGACTACGGACTCGTCCGCAAGCGCGACGACTTCGACGAGCAGCTCGCCCGGCAGGCCCAGAAGGCCGGCGCCCGCCTGTACGAGCGCTGCAACGTCGGCGCCCCCGTGGTCGACGACCGCACCGGCCGCATCACCGGCGTGCACGCCAAGCTGGGCGAGGACAAGCGCGAGGTCACCTTCCACGCGCCGCTGGTCGTGGCCGCCGACGGCAACTCGACGCGGCTGTCCCTGGCGATGGGCCTGCACCGCCGCGAGGACCGCCCGATGGGCGTCGCGGTCCGCACGTACTTCACCTCGCCCCGCCACGACGACGACTACCTGGAGTCCTGGCTGGAACTGTGGGACCGCCGCGGCGCCCAGGACCGCCTGCTGCCCGGCTACGGCTGGATCTTCGGCATGGGCGACGGCACCTCCAACGTCGGCCTGGGCGTGCTGAACACCTCCGCCTCCTTCAAGGACCTCGACTGGCGCGAGATCCTCAAGGCCTGGTGCGCGTCCATGCCCGAGGACTGGGGCTACACCCCGGACAACATGACCGGCCCGATCCGCGGCGCCGCCCTGCCCATGGCCTTCAACCGCCAGCCCCACTACACCAAGGGTCTGCTCCTGGTCGGCGACGCCGGCGGCCTGGTGAACCCCTTCAACGGCGAGGGCATCGCCTACGCCATGGAGTCCGCCCAGATCGCCGCCGACGTCATCGTCCAGGCACACGCGCGGGCCACGCCGGCCCAGCGGGAGATCGCCCTCCAGCGCTACCCGCGCGTCCTGAAGGACACCTACGGCGGCTACTACACGCTGGGCCGCGCCTTCGTGAAGCTCATCGGCAACCCGAAGGTCATGCAGATCGCGGCCCAGCGCGGCCTCACCCACCCCGTCCTGATGAAGTTCACCCTCAAGATGCTCGCCAATCTGACGGACCCGACGGGCGGCGACGCGATGGACCGCATCATCAACGGACTGAGCAAGGTCGCGCCGAAGGCTTGATCAGCCCTCGGGCCCCTCGTCGAGGGCGAGGGCGCGGGCGTTGGCGTCCCGGCGCGTGAAGACCTCCGCGCGCCGGTCCGCCGACTGCCGCAGCGCGGCCTTCCGCTCGCGCGCGGAGAGCCGGTCCAGGTACACCTGCCCGTTCACGTGGTCGGTCTCATGGGCGAGGCAGCGCGCGAAGTAGCCGGTGCCCTCGACGAGCAGCGGCTCCCCGTCCTTGTCGAGACCCCGCACGACGGCCCGGTCGGGCCGCGGTACGGCCATGACGGCGCCCGGCACCGACAGGCATCCCTCGCCCTCGTCCAGCAGCCGCCGGTCGGCCGGGTCCAGGGGTTCGAGGACCGGGTTCACGATGTGCCCGACATGTCGGACACCGTCGTCGTCCGGGCAGTCGTAGACGAACAGCCGCAGTGCGACCCCTACCTGATTCGCCGCCAGCCCCGCCCCTTCGGCGACGTACATCGTGCGGAACATGTCGTCGATGAGCGCGGCCAGGTCGGGACCGAACTCGGTGACGTCCCGGCAGGGCTTGTGCAGCACCTCCTCACCGACCTCGGTCACACGTCGCACCGACCCGCGCCGGGCCTCGGGCGCGAGCGGCGGATACGCGGCGGCGGGCCGCCCCTGTACGAACACACTCGGCATGACGATTTCTCTCCTCCGGCTCGCGAACGGCCGACGGGAGCGCCGGCCCGCGCCCGAGCATGCCAGGAGGCACGGCGGGGCCGCGCGGGAATCCTGGGAGGCGGTCGAGGCGCCGGGAGGCGGGTGAGGCGCCGGGAGGCGGCGGGCGAGGCCGGGGGTGGCGGGACGCCGGGGTGTGGCGTGTGAGGCCGGGGGTGGCGTGACGCCGGGGTGTGGCGTGCGGGACGCCGAGAGACGGCGAGATGCCGAAGAGCGGCGAGTCGCCACGAGGCGGCGGGACGGCACGAGGCGGCGGGCGCCACGAGGCTGCCGGGCGCCAGGGGGTGGCGTGTGAGGCCGGGGGTGGCGTGCGGGACGCCAAGAGACGGCGAGATGCCGAAAAGTGGCGAGTCACCACGAAACGGCGGGGCGCCACGAAACGGCGGGACGCCACGAGGCAGCGGGGCGCCACGGGGCTGCGGGGCGCCACGGGGCTGCGGGGCGCCAGGGGGTGGCGTGCGCGGCCGGGTGAGGGTGGGACGCCCGCGACGTGGCGTGCGGGACGCCGGGAGGCGGCGAGATGCGGGGAGGCGGCGTGGCGCCAGGAGGCGGCGTGCGGGGGCCGGGAGGCGGCGTGCGGGGCCAGGAGGCGGCGGGACGCCGAGGCGGTGGCGCCCGGGGCGTCGGGAGGCGGCGGCATGCCGAAAGGCCGCAGCCCCCGAGCGGCTGCGGCCTTCGTACGGATGTGCCCGAGTGCTACAGCACGCGGACCGCGCCGCTCGGCGGGTCGTAGTCGAGCGTTTGCTTGACGACGCCCGTGGAGGAGTTCTGCGCGCCGACGAACATGCCGTCGCCGACGTAGATGCCCACGTGGTACGCGCTGCCCGCGCCACCCCAGTACAGGATGTCGCCCGGCTGGAGGTTGTCGAGGCCGACCTGGGTGCCGGCGGTCGACTGGTGCTGGGAGACCCGGGGGAGGCTGACGCCGACCTGCTTGAAGGCGGCCTGCACGAGACCGGAGCAGTCGTAGGCGGACGGGCCGGTGGCGCCGGAGACGTACGCCTTGCCCACCTGCGCCTGCGCGAAGGCGACGACCGCGGCGGCCGAACCGGTGGCGGTGGACGTGCTGGTGCCGCTGTCGGAGCCGGTGGAGGTGCCGGTGTCCGCGGAGGCGCTCAGGGTGGTGCGCTCGGCGCTGCGGGCGGCGCGCTCGGCGGCCTCCTTGCGCTCGGCCTCCTCGGCCTTCTTCTTGGCCTCCGCGGCCTTCTTCTTGGCGTCGGCGAGGTCGGCCTTGGCCTGCTTGGCGGCCTTGGCGGCAGCCGCGTCACGCTCGGCACGCAGCTCGTAGCTCGACGCCGCCTGCTGCGTGACGTCGGCGGACTGGGCGACCTGAGCGGCCAGGTCGGCCGTCAGGGTGGGCAGTTCGAGGGTCTGCGTCACCGGTTCGGCCGCGTTGGCCGACCCCGACGCACCGGCGACTGCCAGGGTGCTGAGGACGCCACCGGCAACTCCGGCCCGCATCGCGATTTTCGACGCGCTGCGGCGGGGCTTCCGGTGGCTGCGTATGTGAGCGGTGTGGGACATAGGGACAACCGGTATCAGTAGCTCCTCCATACCTTCAAGAAACGTGTGCTGCGCCACAGTTGTTCAATCGAGCCTCCGAACGCCGGGCGTGTCGCTCTTTATTGACGCCGTAACGGACATTGCGGACGGCCCATATCAGGCCTGTGATCACGGTCTTTGATCATTACGCCCGAATTGCCCCGCACCTACCACTGGTTGGTTCAGATGGCCAAGCCCGGTTCTCATGGGCCTCTCATGAATGTGGCGCAGGTCACGGAACGGTTACCCCGGCGCATGCGTCTCGGTGCGCCCCAGCGCTCGTGAACGCGTGCACGTGTCCACATCGCACCCCGCCCCTCCCTCCGACGTGTGAACGCGTCCTCTATCAAGCCACTTCGTCCAGCGCCAATTTGCATGCAAGGGAAGCATCTTGATATGGAGACGCCCCTCGGCGACCCTCTCTGGCCAGCGGCGACGATCGAAAATGTCACCTCTGGTGATCAGCTGAACGCTTCTTGTGTGAAGATCACCGCTCATCCGACTTCATGATCGTTCGTCAGGTGGTGGAGATCACAAAGCTTGTGCAATACCCCGTGTCGCAGATCACAGAGCGGCGGGCATAGGATGCGAGGCAGTTGGGCTTGTGACCTGCTTCACATGTTCGCGATCTTCGCCGGGACGAGCGGGGCTCGTGGGGCTGTTGGGGCGGCTGTGAGTCCAGTGCAACCGCCAGCAGTCAGTGCCGACTGAGAGGAGCGAGGAGCGGTGAACGCGTATGCGCCCATCCTCGTACTGGGAGCCCTCGGGGCAGGCTTTGCGATCTTCTCCGTGGTCATGGCCACGCTGATCGGTCCGAAGCGGTACAACCGGGCGAAGCTCGAGGCCTACGAGTGCGGCATCGAGCCGACCCCCACGCCGGCCGGCGGCGGGCGCTTCCCCATCAAGTACTACCTGACGGCGATGCTCTTCATCATCTTCGATATCGAGATCGTCTTCCTCTACCCCTGGGCCGTCACCTTCGACGCCCTGGGGATTTTCGGGCTCGTGGAGATGCTGCTCTTCGTGCTCACCGTCTTCGTCGCGTACGCGTACGTATGGCGGCGCGGCGGCCTGGAATGGGACTGAGGGGCCTTTGACATGGGACTCGAAGAAAAACTGCCGAGCGGCTTCCTGCTGACCACCGTCGAGCAGGCCGCGGGCTGGGTGCGCAAGTCGTCCGTCTTCCCTGCCACGTTCGGCCTCGCCTGCTGTGCCATCGAGATGATGACCACCGGCGCCGGCCGCTACGACCTGGCGCGCTTCGGCATGGAGGTCTTCCGCGGCTCGCCGCGGCAGGCGGACCTGATGATCGTCGCGGGCCGGGTCAGCCAGAAGATGGCGCCGGTGCTGCGGCAGGTCTACGACCAGATGCCGAACCCGAAATGGGTGATCTCCATGGGGGTCTGCGCCTCCTCGGGCGGCATGTTCAACAACTACGCCATCGTCCAGGGCGTCGACCACATCGTCCCGGTCGACATCTATCTCCCCGGCTGCCCGCCGCGGCCGGAGATGCTGATGGACGCCATCCTCAAGCTCCACCAGAAGATCCAGAGCTCCAAGCTCGGGGTGAACGCGGAGGAAGCGGCCCGCGAGGCGGAGGAAGCGGCGCTCAAGGCCCTGCCCACGATCGAGATGAAGGGGCTGCTGCGGTGAGCGACGCCAACAACACCCCGGGTGACGCGAACGGGGTGAACCCCGAGAAGGACCTCTCCGCGGAGAACCTGCCGGGCCAGCGCGGCCAGGGCGGCGAGGAGATCCGCGTCCAGCGCGGCATGTTCGGCGCCAACAACGGCGGCGACACCTCCGGCTACGGCGGCCTGGTCCGCTCCGTCCGCCTCCCCGGCCCGGCGAGCAGGCCCTACGGCGGCTGGTTCGACGAGGTCGCCGACGAGCTGGAGGGGGCGCTGGAGGAGCAGGGACTGCTCCCCGGCAACGCCATCGAGAAGACGGTCGTCGACCGCGACGAGCTGACCTTCCACATCGAGCGCGAGCACCTGGTCCGCGTCGCCCGCACCCTGCGCGACGACCCGGCCCTGCGCTTCGAGCTGTGCACCGGCGTCAGCGGCGTGCACTACCTGCACGACAAGGGCCGCGAGCTGCACGCCGTCTACCACCTGCGCTCGATCACCCACAACCGGCTGATCCGCCTCGAAGTCAGCGCCCCCGACGCGGACCCGCACATTCCGTCGCTGGTCGCCGTCTATCCGACGAACGACTGGCACGAGCGGGAGACCTACGACTTCTTCGGCATCGTCTTCGACGATCACCCGGCCCTGACGCGGATCATGATGCCGGACGACTGGCAGGGCTTTCCGCAGCGCAAGGACTATCCCCTCGGCGGCATCCCCGTCGAGTACAAGGGCGCCCAGATCCCGGCTCCGGACCAGCGGAGGTCGTACTCGTGAGCACTTCACACGCCTCCCCCAGGGAGACCACCGAGGGCACCGTCTACACGGTCACCGGCGGTGACTGGGACGAAGTCGTCCAGTCCGCCGCCCGCGCCGACGACGAGCGCATCGTCGTCAACATGGGCCCGCAGCACCCGTCCACGCACGGCGTGCTCCGCCTGATCCTGGAGATCGACGGCGAGACGGTCAGCGAGGCCCGCTGCGGCATCGGCTACCTGCACACCGGCATCGAGAAGAACCTCGAGTACCGGACCTGGACGCAGGGCACCACCTTCGTGACGCGCATGGACTACCTGACGCCGTTCTTCAACGAGACGGCGTACTGCCTGGGCGTCGAGAAGCTCCTCGGCGTCGAGGACCAGATCCCGGACCGGGCCACGATCATCCGCGTCCTGCTGATGGAGCTGAACCGGCTCTCCTCGCACCTGGTGTGCATCGCCACCGGCGGCATGGAGCTGGGCGCCACCACGATCATGATCTACGGCTTCCGCGATCGTGAACTGATTCTCGACGTCTTCGAGCTGATCACCGGCCTCCGGATGAACCACGCGTACATCCGCCCCGGCGGGCTCGCCCAGGACCTGCCGCCCGGCGCGGTGGACCAGATGCGCGAGCTCGTGAAGAAGATGAAGAAGAACCTCCCGGAGTACGACAAGCTCGCCACCGGGAACCCCATCTTCAAGGGCCGCATGCAGGACGTCGGCTACCTCGACCTGTCCGGCTGCATGGCCCTCGGCGCCACCGGCCCGGTGCTCAGGTCCACCGGCCTGCCGCACGACCTGCGCAAGAGCCAGCCCTACTGCGGCTACGAGACGTACGACTTCGACGTCCCGACCGCCGACACCTGCGACTCCTACGGCCGCTTCCTGATCCGGCTGGAGGAGATGCGCCAGTCGCTCAGGATCGTCGAGCAGTGCCTGGACCGGCTGGAGCCCGGCCCGGTCATGGTCGCCGACAAGAAGATCGCCTGGCCCGCCCAGCTCGCCCTGGGACCGGACGGACTCGGCAACTCCCTCGACCACATCAAGAAGATCATGGGCACTTCCATGGAGGCCCTGATCCACCACTTCAAGCTGGTCACCGAGGGCTTCCGGGTGCCGCCGGGACAGGCGTACGCGGCCGTCGAGTCGCCCAAGGGCGAGCTGGGGGTGCACGTCGTCTCCGACGGCGGCACCCGCCCCTTCCGGGTCCACTTCCGCGACCCGTCCTTCACCAACCTTCAGGCCATGGCGGCGATGTGCGAGGGCGGCCAGGTCGCCGACGTCATCGTCGCGGTGGCCTCCATCGACCCCGTGATGGGAGGCGTCGACCGGTGACCACCTCTTCTTCGGAGCGGGGCGTCAGCCTGGGCATGCCGGAGCTGCCCGCGCCCGCCTACCCGGACGACGTCCGGGCCCGGCTGGAGACCGACGCGCGCGAGATCGTCGCGCGCTACCCGGACTCCCGGTCCGCCCTCCTGCCGCTGCTGCACCTCGTGCAGGCGGAGGAGGGGTACGTCACGCGCACCGGCATGCGGTTCTGCGCGGACATGCTGGGCCTCACCACCGCCGAGGTCACCGCGGTCGCCACCTTCTACTCCATGTACCGGCGCCGGCCGAGCGGCGACTACCAGGTCGGCGTCTGCACCAACACGCTGTGCGCGGTCATGGGCGGCGACGCCATCTTCGAGTCCCTCCAGGAGCACCTGGGCGTCGGCAACGGCGAGACCACCGAGGACGGCAAGGTCACCCTGGAGCACATCGAGTGCAACGCGGCCTGCGACTTCGCGCCGGTCGTGATGGTCAACTGGGAGTTCTTCGACGACCAGACCCCGGCGAGCGCCCGTGCCCTCGTCGACGACCTGCGCGCGGGACGGCAGGTGACGCCCACGCGCGGCGCGCCGCTGTGCACCTTCAAGGAGACCGCCCGGATCCTGGCGGGCTTCCCCGACGAGCGGGACGGCGCCGTCGCGGCCGGCGGCAGCGCGGGCCCCGCCTCCCTGGCCGGCCTGAAGCTGGCCAAGGGCGAGACGGCCGCCGCGCGCGTGGTGCACCCGCGGGACGGCGGACCGCACGACGCCGCGCCGGACCGGGACGTGCACGAGCCGTCACCGACGGAACACCTCAGCTCGCACGACGCGCCGCAGGACACGTCGGCGTCCGACCCGGCCAACCCGGCAGGGCCTACCGCCGAGGAGGGGGAGTGATGACCGTGGCAGCCGAGATCAAGGGCAGCAGCCCGGAGAAGCTGCTCGCACCCGTGCTGTCGGCCTTCTGGGACGAGGACGAGTCCTGGACTCTGGACGTCTACCGGAGGCACGAAGGGTACGAGGGGCTCCGCAAGGCGCTGGCGATGGCGCCGGACGACCTGATCGCGTACGTCAAGGAGTCCGGTCTGCGTGGACGCGGCGGCGCCGGCTTCCCGACGGGCATGAAGTGGCAGTTCATTCCCCAGGGTGACGGCAAGCCTCACTATCTTGTTGTCAACGCCGACGAATCGGAGCCGGGGACCTGCAAGGACATCCCGCTCCTCTTCGCGAACCCGCACAGCCTCATCGAGGGCATGATCATCGCGTGCTACGCCATCAGGTCGTCGCACGCCTTCATCTACCTGCGTGGTGAAGTCGTACCGGTACTGCGGCGGTTGCACGAGGCCGTGCGCGAGGCCTACGCGGCCGGCTTCCTCGGCGAGAACATCCTGGGCAGCGGACTCGACCTCGACATCACCGTGCACGCGGGCGCGGGCGCGTACATCTGCGGTGAGGAGACCGCACTGCTCGACTCGCTCGAAGGCCGCCGGGGTCAACCGCGGCTCCGTCCCCCCTTCCCTGCCGTCGCGGGCCTCTACGCGTGCCCGACTGTGGTGAATAACGTCGAGTCGATCGCTTCCGTTCCCGCGATCCTCAACAAGGGCAAGGAGTGGTTCAGGTCGATGGGCAGCGAGAAGTCCCCGGGCTTCACGCTGTACTCGCTCAGCGGCCACGTGGCGGGTCCCGGCCAGTACGAGGCCCCGCTCGGCATCACGCTGCGCCAGCTCCTCGACATGAGCGGCGGCATGCGGCCCGGCCACCGGCTGAAGTTCTGGACACCGGGCGGCTCCTCGACGCCGATGTTCACCGACGAGCACCTCGACGTCCCCCTCGACTACGAGGGAGTGGGCGCCGCGGGTTCCATGCTCGGCACCAAGGCGCTCCAGTGCTTCGACGAGACGACCTGCGTCGTGCGCGCCGTCACCCGCTGGACCGAGTTCTACGCCCACGAGTCCTGCGGCAAGTGCACCCCCTGCCGTGAGGGCACGTACTGGCTCGTGCAGTTGCTGCGCGACATCGAGGCCGGCAAGGGCGTGATGTCCGACCTCGACAAGCTGAACGACATCGCCGACAACATCAACGGCAAGTCGTTCTGCGCCCTCGGCGACGGCGCCGCCTCGCCGATCTTCTCCTCGCTCAAGTACTTCCGCGAGGAGTACGAGCAGCACATCACGGGCCGCGGCTGCCCCTTCGACCCGGCCAAGTCGACGGCCTGGGCCGACCACCGTACGGAGGTGAACGCATGACTGTGACCACCAGCGCTCCCTCCGGCGGAGGAGAGGCTGCGGTCCCGCCCGAGGACCTCGTGTCGCTCACGATCGACGGCGCCGAGATCAGCGTGCCCAAGGGCACCCTGGTCATCCGGGCCGCCGAACAGCTCGGCATCGAGATCCCGCGCTTCTGCGACCACCCTCTCCTCGACCCGGCCGGCGCCTGCCGGCAGTGCATCGTCGAGGTCGAGGGCCAGCGCAAGCCGATGGCGTCCTGCACCATCACCTGCACCGACGGCATGGTGGTCAAGACCCAGCTCACCTCGCCCGTCGCCGAGAAGGCCCAGTACGGGGTGATGGAGCTGCTGCTCATCAACCACCCGCTGGACTGCCCGGTCTGCGACAAGGGCGGCGAGTGCCCGCTGCAGAACCAGGCGATGTCGCACGGCCAGTCCGAGTCCCGCTTCGAGGGCAAGAAGCGGACGTACGAGAAGCCCGTGCCCATCTCCACGCAGGTGCTGCTCGACCGGGAGCGCTGCGTGCTCTGCGCCCGCTGCACCCGGTTCTCCAACCAGATCGCGGGCGACCCGATGATCGAGCTGATCGAGCGGGGCGCGCTCCAGCAGGTCGGCACCGGCGAGGGCGACCCCTTCGAGTCGTACTTCTCCGGCAACACCATCCAGATCTGCCCGGTCGGCGCGCTCACCTCGGCGGCGTACCGGTTCCGCTCCCGCCCCTTCGACCTGATCTCCTCGCCGTCGGTCTGCGAGCACTGCTCCGGCGGTTGCGCGACCCGCACCGACCACCGGCGCGGCAAGGTCATGCGGCGCCTCGCGGCCAACGAGCCCGAGGTCAACGAGGAGTGGATCTGCGACAAGGGGCGCTTCGGGTTCCGGTACGCGCAGCAGCGGGACCGGCTGACCACGCCCCTGGTGCGCAACGCGGAGGGCGACCTGGAGCCGGCCTCGTGGCCGGAGGCCCTGCAGATCGCCGCGCAGGGGCTGCTTGCCTCCAGGGGCCGCACCGGCGTGCTGACCGGCGGCCGGCTCACCGTCGAGGACGCGTACACCTACAGCAAGTTCGCGCGCGTGGCGCTCGACACCAACGACATCGACTTCCGCGCGCGCGTGCACAGCGCCGAGGAGGCCGACTTCCTGGCCGCCCGGATCGCCGGACGCGGCCGCGACCTGGACGGTACGGGCGTCACCTACACCGCGCTGGAGAAGGCGCCCGCCGTCCTGCTGGTCGGGTTCGAGGCCGAGGAGGAGGCGCCCGGCGTCTTCCTGCGGCTGCGGAAGGCCTGGCGGGGGCACGGGCAGAAGGTCTTCTCGCTGGCCACGCACGCCACCCGGGGCCTGGAGAAGGCCGGCGGCACGCTGCTTCCCGCCGCTCCCGGCACCGAGACCGAGTGGCTGGACGCCCTCGCGAGCGGCGTCGGACTGGAGGACGGCGGCGGCCAGGCGGCCGAGGCGCTGCGCGCCGAGGGTGCCGTGATCGTCGTCGGTGAGCGGCTGGCCTCCGTGGCCGGGGGTCTGACCTCCGCCGTACGGACGGCCGCCGCGACCGGCGCCCGGCTGGTGTGGATCCCGCGCCGGGCCGGGGAGCGCGGCGCGATCGAGGCGGGTGCGCTGCCGTCGCTGCTGCCCGGTGGCCGCCCGGCGACCGACCCGCGCGCGCGTGAGGAGGTCGCCGCGGTCTGGGGCCTGGCCGACCTCCCGCACCGCTACGGCCGGGACACCGGCGAGATCGTCGAGGCCGCGGCCCGGGGCGAACTCCAGGCGCTGCTGGTGGCGGGCGTGGAGGTCGCCGACCTGCCCGACCCGGCACGCGCGCGTGCGGCGCTCGACGAGGCCGGTTTCGTGGTGTCGCTGGAGCTGCGGCCCAGCGAGGTCACCGAACGCGCCGACGTGGTCCTGCCCGTCGCCGCGGTCGCCGAGAAGCCGGGCACCTTCCTCAACTGGGAGGGCCGGGCGCGCTTCTTCGCGGCCGCGCTCAAGCCCGACCAGATGACCCGCCGCCTCGCGCCCACCGACGGCCGCGTCCTGCAGATGCTGGCCGACGCCATGGACGTACACCTCGGCCTGCCGGATCTGCGCACCACGCGCGCGGAGATCGACCGGCTCGCTGCATGGGGCGGGGCGCGGGCCGGCGAGCCGCTGCAGACCGCGAGCGCGCTGCCGCGCCCGGCCGCCGGTGAGGCCGTACTGGCCGGGCACCGGCTGCTGCTCGACCAGGGCCTGCTCCAGGTGGGCGACGAGGCGCTGGCCGGCACCAGGCACGCCGCGCACGCGCGCGTGTCGGCCGCCACGGCCGCGGAGGCCGGCGTCAAGGACGGCGACCTGCTGGCCGTGACCGGCCCCGCCGGGGCCGTCGCCCTCCCGCTCCAGGTCACCGAGATGCCCGACCGGGTGGTCTGGCTCCCGCTGAACTCGGCCGGCACGGGCGTCGCCTCCGACGCCGGGGTGCTGCCCGGGTCCCTCGTCCGCATCGGTCCGGCGGCGCCCGCCGGCGAGGCCCCCAAGGAGGTGGAGGCATGAGCCCGTACCTCGCCGCTGAAGACCTCTCGATGTTCGGCACCGACCCCTGGTGGCTGGTCGTCATCAAGGCGGTGTTCTGCTTCGCCTTCCTGATGGTGACCGTGCTGTTCTCCATCGTGTGGGAGCGCAAGGTCGTCGCCTGGATGCAGCTGCGCATCGGCCCGAACCGGCACGGCCCCTGGGGCATGCTCCAGTCGCTCGCCGACGGCATCAAGCTGATGCTCAAGGAAGACCTGATCGTCAAGCGCGCCGACAAGGCGGTGTACGTCCTCGCGCCGATCGTCGCGGCCATCCCGGCCTTCATGGCGATCGCCGTGATCCCCTTCGGCCCGGCCGGCAACGAGGTCTCGATCTTCGGCCACCGCACCGCGATGCAGCTCACCGACCTGCCGATCGCCATGCTGTTCATCCTGGCGGTCGCCTCGGTCGGCATCTACGGCATCGTGCTGGCGGGCTGGAGCTCCGGATCGACGTACCCGCTCCTAGGCGGGCTGCGGTCCTGCGCGCAGATGATCTCCTACGAGATCGCGATGGGCGCCGCGTTCGCCTCGGTCTTCCTCTACTCCGGGTCGATGTCCACGTCGGAGATCGTCGCGCAGCAGGACGACCGCTGGTACATCGTGCTGCTGCCGGTCTCCTTCATCCTCTACGTCGTCACGATGATCGGCGAGACCAACCGCGCCCCCTTCGACATGCCGGAGTCCGAGGGCGACCTGGTGGGCGGCTTCAACACCGAGTACTCGTCGATCAAGTTCGCGATGTTCATGCTCGCCGAGTACGTGAACATGGTGACCGTCTCGGCGGTCGCCACCACGCTGTTCCTGGGCGGCTGGCGGGCCCCGTGGCCGGTCAGCACCTTCTGGGAGGGCGCCAACCACGGCTGGTGGCCGCTGCTCTGGTTCACGGTCAAGGTCCAGTTGCTGCTGTTCTTCTTCATCTGGCTGCGCGGCACGCTCCCGCGCGTGCGCTACGACCAGTTGATGAAGCTCGGCTGGAAGGTCCTCATCCCGGTCTCCCTGGTCTGGCTGATGCTGGTCGCGACCGTGCGGGCGCTCCGGAACGAGAACTACGACTTCGCCGACATCGCCCTCTACATCGGCGGCGGCGTCCTGGCCCTGCTGCTGTTGTCCTTCGTCGTGGACATCTTCCGCGAGAAGGGCAAGCGGGCCGAGGAGCCCGTCGAGGAGCCCGCCGCCTTCGACCCGATGGCCGGCGGATTCCCCGTACCGCCGATGCCCGGACAGGAGTTGCCGCCGGTGCCACGACGCCGCCCGCGCCGGGAGCGGGAGCTGATTGTCAGTGGTGGGCCCGATACTCAGAGTGACGGGCCTGCGGGCGGATCTACGGATGGAAAGGAGGCGTCCGATGGCTGAGGAACCCAAGGAGACCAACCCCGGTTTCCAGAACCCCGTGGCCGGCTTCGGCGTGACCTTCAAGGCCATGTTCAAGAAGCGGCTGACCGAGCAGTACCCGGAGCAGCAGAAGACCACCGCTCCGCGCTTCCACGGACGGCACCAGCTCAACCGCCATCCGGACGGCCTGGAGAAGTGCGTCGGGTGCGAACTGTGCGCCTGGGCCTGCCCCGCGGACGCCATCTACGTGGAGGGCGCGGACAACACCGACGAGGAGCGCTACTCGCCGGGCGAGCGGTACGGCCGCGTCTACCAGATCAACTACGCCCGCTGCATCCTGTGCGGCCTGTGCATCGAGGCGTGCCCCACGCGCGCGCTGACGATGACCAACGAGTTCGAACTGGCCGACTCCAGCCGCGCCAACCTCATCTTCACCAAGGACCAGCTGCTGGCCGGCCTGGAGGAGGGCATGGTCGACTCGCCCCACGCCATCTACCCGGGCACGGACGAGCAGGACTACTACCGGGGCCTGGTGACCGAGGCGGCCCCCGGCACCGAGCAGCAGGTCGCGCACTCCGAGGGCGAGGTCGTCCAGGAGGGCGACTCGACCTTCGGCGGGACCGAACCGGCGTCGGAGAAGGTGATCCGCCGATGAGCGCGCAGCTCGCCGCCGCGGTGACTCTCTCCGCCGGCACCTCCACCGGAGAGGCCGTCCAGTTCTGGATCCTCGGCACGGTCGCGGTGATCGGCGCCCTGTGCACCGTCTTCATGCGGAAGGCCGTGCACAGCGCGCTCTGCCTCGCCGGGACCATGATCGTCCTGGCGGTGTTCTACCTCGCCAACGGCGCCTACTTCCTCGGCATCGTGCAGATCGTCGTCTACACCGGCGCGGTCATGATGCTGTTCCTGTTCGTGGTGATGCTCGTCGGCGTCACCGCGGCGGACTCCCTGAAGGAGACCATCAAGGGCCAGCGCTGGCTGGCCCTGGTGTCCGGGCTCGGCTTCGGCATCCTGCTGGTCGCCGGCATCGGCAACGCCTCCGTCTCGGAGTCCACCGGCCTCGCCCGGGCGAACGCGAACGGGAACGTGGAGGGCATCGCCTCCCTCATCTTCACCAAGTACGTCTTCGCCTTCGAGATCACCGGCGCGCTGCTCATCACCGCCGCCGTCGGCGCCATGGTGCTCACCCACCGCGAGCGCACCGAACGCGCGGCGACCCAGCGCGAACTGGCCGAGCGCCGCGTCCGCGAGGGCAAGCACCTGCCACCGCTCCCGGCGCCCGGCGTGTACGCCCGGCACAACGCGGTCGACATCGCGGGCCTGCTGCCCGACGGCACCCCGTCCGAGCTGACCGTCAGCAAGACGCTGCGCGAGCGGGGCCAGATCCGCGACGTGTCGACCCAGGCGCTGGGCGACCTGAAGGCCCTGGAACGACGGGCCGGGGAGCGCCTGGAGCGCGGCGCGGCCGGGCCGGACAACTCCGAGCGGTCCGAGGAGACGTCGAAGTGAACCCCGTCAACTACCTGTACCTCGCGGCCCTGTTGTTCACGATCGGCGCCACCGGCGTACTGATCCGGCGCAACGCGATCGTGGTCTTCATGTGCATCGAGCTGATGCTCAACGCCTGCAACCTCGCGTTCGTCGCCTTCTCCCGCATGCACGGCAACCTCGACGGCCAGATCATCGCCTTCTTCACGATGGTCGTCGCCGCCGCGGAGGTCGTGGTCGGGCTCGCGATCATCGTGTCCCTGTTCCGTTCCCGCCACTCGGCCTCGGTCGACGACGCCAGCCTGATGAAGCTGTGAGGGGTCGCTGAATCGTGGAGAATCTGATTGCGCTGCTGGTCGCGGCGCCCTTGCTCGGAGCTGCGGTTCTGCTGTGCGGCGGACGCCGGCTCGACGCCGTCGGCCACTGGATCGGCACGCTGCTGGCGGCCGCGTCCTTCGTGATCGGCGTCGTCCTCTTCGCCGACATGCTCGGCAGCGGCGCCGAGGACCGCACCCTGACGCAGCACCTGTTCAGCTGGATCCCCGTGGAGGGATTCCAGGCCGACGTCGCCTTCCGGCTCGACCAGCTGTCGATGACGTTCGTCCTGCTGATCACCGGCGTCGGCTCGCTGATCCACCTGTACTCGGTCGCGTACATGGAGCACGACGAGCGCCGCCGCCGCTTCTTCGGCTATCTGAACCTGTTCCTCGCGGCGATGCTGCTGCTCGTCCTCGCCGACAACTACCTGCTGCTGTACGTCGGCTGGGAGGGCGTCGGACTCGCCTCCTACCTGCTGATCGGCTTCTGGCAGCACAAGCCCAGCGCCGCCACCGCCGCGAAGAAGGCCTTCCTGGTCAACCGCGTCGGCGACATGGGCCTGTCCATCGCGATCATGCTGATGTTCCTGTGGTTCGGCACCTTCGCCTTCGGGCCGGTGCTCGGCGGCGAGGGCGAGGCCGGGCTCGCGGGCTCGGCCGACGAGGGCAAGCTCACCGCGATCGCCCTGATGCTGCTGCTCGCCGCGTGCGGCAAGTCCGCCCAGGTACCGCTCCAGTCCTGGCTCGGGGACGCGATGGAGGGCCCGACCCCGGTCTCGGCCCTCATCCACGCCGCGACCATGGTGACCGCGGGCGTCTACCTGATCGTCCGCTCCGGCGCGATCTTCAACGGCGCGCCCGACGCCCAGCTGGTGGTCGCCATCGTGGGCGCGGTCACGCTGCTCTTCGGTGCGATCGTCGGTTGTGCCAAGGACGACATCAAGAAGGCGCTGGCCGGTTCGACCATGTCGCAGATCGGCTACATGGTGCTGGCCGCCGGACTCGGCCCCATCGGCTACGTCTTCGCGATCATGCACCTGGTGACGCACGGCTTCTTCAAGGCCGGGCTGTTCCTCGGCGCGGGTTCCGTCATGCACGGCATGAACGACGAGGTCGACATGCGCCGCTACGGCGGACTGCGCAAGTACATGCCGGTCACCTTCGTCACCTTCGGCCTCGGCTACCTCGCCATCATCGGCTTCCCGGGACTGTCCGGCTTCTTCTCCAAGGACAAGATCATCGAGTCCGCCTTCGCCAAGGGCGGCACCGAGGGCTGGATCCTCGGCGGCGTCGCCCTGCTGGGCGCGGCCATCACGGCGTACTACATGACGCGCGTGATGCTGATGACGTTCTTCGGCGAGGAGCGCTGGCGCAAGGCCCCGACGCCGTCGCCCGCGTCGCCCGACGTGGAGCCCGCGGCGGAAACCCGCGGCGCGTACACGCCGCCCCACCCGCACGAGTCGCCGAAGATCATGACGATCCCGATGATCGTGCTGGCCGTCGGCTCGGTGTTCGGCGGCGCGTTCTTCAGCATCGGCGACCGGTTCGTGCACTGGCTGGAGCCCATCACCGGGCACGACCACGGACACGCGCCGATCAGCGCCCTGACGGTCACCTTCTCCACGGTGGCCGTGATGGTGATCGGTGTCGCGGTCGCCTGGGCGCAGTACGGGCGCCGTCCGGTCCCGGCCGTCGCCCCGCGCGGGTCGCTGCTCACCCGGGCCGCCCGGCGCGACCTGCTCCAGGACGACTTCAACCACGTCGTCCTGGTCCGCGGCGGCGAGCACCTCACGCGCTCCCTGGTCTACGTCGACCACACCCTGGTCGACGGGGTCGTCAACGGCACGGCGGCCTCGGTCGGCGGCCTGTCCGGGCGGATGCGCAAGCTGCAGAACGGGTTCGCGCGCAGTTACGCGGTCTCGATGTTCGGCGGTGCGGCGGTCCTCGTCGCCGCGACCCTGCTGATGAGGGCGGTCTGATACCGATGTCCTTTCCCCTGCTGACAGTCACGGCGGCCCTCCCGGCCGTCGGGGCGATCGCCACGGCCGCCGTGCCGGCCGCGAAACGCACGGTGGCCAAGTGGCTGGCGCTGCTAGTCTCGCTGGCCACGCTCGCGCTGGCGATCGCGGTCCTGGTCCGCTTCGACCCCGGCGGCGAGCGTTACCAGCTCACCGAGTCGCACTCCTGGATCGCGGACTTCGGCGTCCGGTACGAACTGGGCGTGGACGGCATCGCGGTGGCGCTGATCGCGCTGACCGCGCTGCTGATCCCGTTCATCATCCTCGCGGGCTGGCACGACGCCGACCCGCTGGAGACCGGCAGCAGCCGGTGGCGGCCGACGCAGGGCTTCTTCGCCCTGATCCTGGCCGTCGAGGCGATGGTGATCATCTCGTTCGAGGCCACTGACGTCTTCCTCTTCTACATCTTCTTCGAAGCCATGCTCATCCCGATGTACTTCCTCATCGGCGGCTTCGGGGACCGGGCCCACGAGCACGGCGAGAAGACGGCGGCGACGCAGCGGTCGTACGCCGCGGTGAAGTTCCTCCTCTACAACCTGGCCGGCGGTCTGATCATGCTGGCCGCGGTGATCGGGCTGTACGTGGTCGCCGGGAACTTCTCGCTGACGGAGATCGCGGCGGCCCGCGCGAGCGGCGAACTCGACATGGCGACCAGCACCGAGCGGTGGCTGTTCCTCGGCTTCTTCTTCGCCTTCGCGGTGAAGGCGCCGCTGTGGCCGCTGCACACCTGGCTGCCCAACGCCATGCAGGAGTCGACCGCCCCGGTCGCCGTGCTCATCACGGCGGTCGTCGACAAGGTCGGCACCTTCGCGATGCTCCGCTTCTGCCTCCAGCTCTTCCCGGAGGCGAGCAAGTGGGCGACGCCGGTCATCCTGGTCCTGGCGGTCGTCAGCATCATCTACGGCGCGCTGCTCGCGGTCGGCCAGCGCGACATCAAGCGGCTGATCGCGTACGCGTCGATCTCGCACTTCGGCTTCATCATCATGGGCATCTTCGCGATGACGAGCCAGGGCCAGTCGGGCGCGACGCTGTACATGGTCAACCACGGCATCTCGACCGCGGTGCTGATGCTGATCGCCGGCTTCCTGATCTCGCGGCGCGGCTCGCGGCTCATCGCCGACTACGGCGGAGTGCAGAAGGTGGCGCCGGTGCTCGCCGGCACCTTCCTGATCGGCGGCCTCGCGACCCTCTCCCTGCCGGGCCTCGCGCCCTTCATCAGTGAGTTCCTGGTCCTGGTCGGCACGTTCACGCGCTACCCCGTGATCGGCATCATCGCCACCTTCGGCATCGTGCTCGCCGCGCTCTACACCCTCGTCCTCTACCAGCGGACGATGACGGGCCCGGTGAAGCCGGAGGTCTCCGCGATGCCCGACCTGCGGGTGCGTGAGCTGGTCGTGGTGGCGCCGCTGGTGGCGCTGCTGATCTTCCTGGGCGTCTTCCCGAAGCCCCTCACGGACATCGTCAACCCCGCGGTGGAGCAGACCATGTCCGACGTACACAAGAAGGACCCCCAGCCTGAGGTGGAGGCGGCCAAGTGAGCGCAACAGCCGTCCACAGCCTGTGGACAACGGCGGCGGCCGACCCGATCGCCAAGATCGACGCGCCGAAGATCGAGTACGGGCAGCTCGCGCCCACCCTCATCATCGTCGGCGCGGCGATCATCGGAATCCTGATCGAGGCCTTCGTGCCGCGCAGGGCCCGCTACTACGTGCAGATGTTCGTGTCGGTCGTCGCGCTGGTCGCCGCCTTCGCCGCGGTCGTCGCGCTCGCGGCGGGCGGCTACGGCACGACCAAGGCGGGCATCGCGGCGATGGGTGCCATCGCCGTCGACGGACCGGCCCTCTTCCTGCAGGGCACGATCCTGCTGGTGGCGCTGGTCGGCCTGTTCACCTTCGCCGAGCGGCGGCTCGACCCGGAGGCGCACGGCAACCGCGTCGACTCCTTCGCCGCGCAGGCCGCCGCCGTACCGGGCAGCGAGAGCGAGCAGAAGGCGGTCAAGGCCGGCTTCACCACCACGGAGGTGTTCCCGCTCCTGCTCTTCGCGGTCGCCGGCATGCTGGTCTTCCCGGCCGCCAACGACCTGCTGACGCTCTTCGTGGCCCTGGAGGTCTTCTCCCTCCCGCTGTACCTGCTCTGCGCGCTGGCCCGCCGCAAGCGGCTCATGTCGCAGGAGGCGGCGGTCAAGTACTTCCTGCTCGGCGCCTTCGCCTCCGCGTTCACCCTGTTCGGCATCGCCCTGCTCTACGGCTACGCGGGTTCCATGTCGTACGGCACGATCGCCCAGGTCGTCGACGGCACCGTGCAGAACGTCACCCCGGCGCTCGCCGACACCATGGGCAACGACGCGCTGCTGCTGGTGGGCTCCGCGCTGATCGTCATGGGCCTGCTGTTCAAGGTGGGCGCGGTGCCGTTCCACATGTGGACGCCGGACGTGTACCAGGGCGCGCCGACGCCGGTGACCGGCTTCATGGCGGCGGCGACCAAGGTGGCCGCCTTCGGCGCGCTGCTGCGCATCCTCTACGTCGTCCTGCCCGGCCTGCGCTGGGACTGGCGGCCGGTGATGTGGGCCGTGGCGATCGTCACCATGCTGGGCGGCGCGATCGTCGCGATCACGCAGACCGACATCAAGCGGCTGCTGGCGTACTCGTCGATCGCGCACGCGGGCTTCATCCTCGCCGGTGTCATCGCGACCACGCCGGAAGGCATCTCGTCCGTCCTCTTCTACCTGGCCGCGTACTCCTTCGTCACGATCGGCGCCTTCGCCGTGGTGACGCTGGTGCGCGACGCGGGCGGCGAGGCGACGCACCTGTCCAAGTGGGCCGGGCTCGGCCGCAGGTCACCGCTGGTGGCGGCGGTGTTCGCGATCTTCCTGCTGGCCTTCGCGGGCATCCCGCTGACCTCCGGGTTCTCCGGCAAGTTCGCCGTGTTCAAGGCGGCGGCGGAGGGCGGCGCGGCCCCGCTGGTCGTGATCGGCGTGATCTCCTCGGCGATCGCGGCATTCTTCTACATCCGCGTGATCGTCCTGATGTTCTTCAGCGAGCCACGGCCGGAGGGCCCGACGGTGGCGGTCCCCTCCCCCCTGACGATGACGGCGATCGGCGTCGGAGTCGCGGTCACGGTGGTACTCGGCGTGGCGCCGCAGTACTTCCTGGACCTTGCCGGTCAGGCGGGGGTGTTCGTGCGCTGACGCGGCGCTCGCTGTTCTTGAGGCGGCGGCCCGGCACCCCCTCGGGGTGCCGGGCCGCCGTCGTGCGTGCGGGGCTACTCGCCGCCGCGGCGTGCCTTGATGGCGGTGAGGTCCAGGTCCATCGGGAACGGGGCGCTCAGCTTCATGCGCTCACGGAAGATGCCGACGCTCACGTAGGCGCCGGTGGCCGGCTCCAGCTCGAAGGCGTGGACGACGGCGAGGCTCTTCTCGTTCTCCACGCGCCAGTAGTGGGGGATTCCGGCCCGGGCGTACTTGAGGGGCTTGGTCTCGCGGTCGCGGGAGACGGAGTCCGGCGAGACGACCTCCACGGCCAGCACGACGGCCGTCGCCGGGACGCGGGTCTGGGCGGGACTTGTGAGCGCTTCTTCCTGTAGTAGCAGCACATCCGGCTCCAACCTGTTCTGCCGGTCTACGTCGACGGTGAATCTGCACAGAACATCGAGCCCTTGTGTCGCCGCTACGGAGAGCTGCCGACCGAAGAAGGACGTTGCCCGCTCGTGAAAGATCGATTGCGGGCAGGGGAAGACAAGCCCGGCATCGATCAGCTGCGTATGCGGAGGCAGGTTGGGGAGGCGGTCCAGATCGTCAGCGGTCCAGCCCCCGTCGGGAGGGATGGGCCAGTCAGGCGGTGAGGCCTCGGATGCCACTCTCATGGAAGCCCAACGGTAGGAGTCCCTGTTGTCACTTCAGGCTATCGAATGGTAACGGTCGGCGACGAGTGAAGCCTGTGGATAACTCGGAGGCTGTCGGCGCGGGCCCCTATCGTTGAGGCAGTGGTCGGGGCAGGGCGGACCAGACGGACCAGGCAGACCAGACGGGCGAGGCAAGGCGTACGGGGGACGGGACGATGGGCGGGACGGGTGTGATCGGCGAGATGGCAGAGGCGGCAGAGGCGAGGCGCGTGGACGGCGAGGGCAGCGAGACGCTGGCCACGTTGCACCGGGTCTTCGGATACGAGGCCTTCCGCGGCGAGCAGGAAGAGGTCGTCGACCACGTGGTGGCGGGCGGCGACGCCGTCGTGCTGATGCCGACCGGCGCCGGAAAGTCGCTGTGCTACCAGATTCCGGCCCTGGTCAGGCCCGGCACCGGCGTCGTGGTCTCGCCGCTCATCGCGCTGATGCAGGACCAGGTGGACGCGCTGCGGGCGCTCGGCGTGCGGGCCGGCTTCATGAACTCCACGCAGGACTTCGACGAGCGGCGCATGGTGGAGGCCGAGTTCCTCGCCGGCGAGCTGGACCTGCTCTACCTGGCGCCCGAGCGGCTGCGTCTGGAGGGCACCCTCGACCTGCTCTCCCGCGGCAAGATCTCGCTCTTCGCCATCGACGAGGCCCACTGCGTCTCGCAGTGGGGCCACGACTTCCGGCCCGACTACCTCGCCCTGTCGCTGCTCGGCGAGCGCTGGCCGGACGTCCCCCGCCTCGCGCTCACGGCGACGGCCACGCACGCGACCCACCGCGAGCTGACCGAGCGGCTGAACATGCCGACGGCGCGGCACTTCGTGGCCAGCTTCGACCGGCCCAACATCCAGTACCGGATCGTGCCGAAGACGGACCCCAAGAAGCAGCTGCTGAGCTTCCTGCGAGAGGAGCACCCGGGCGACGCGGGCATCGTGTACTGCCTCTCGCGCAACTCCGTCGAGAAGACCGCCGAGTTCCTGTCCCGCAACGGCGTGGAGGCGGTGCCGTACCACGCGGGTCTGGACGCGGGCACCCGCGCGGCGCACCAGTCCCGGTTCCTGCGGGAGGAGGGCCTGGTGGTCGTGGCGACCATCGCCTTCGGTATGGGCATCGACAAGCCGGACGTGCGGTTCGTCGCCCACCTGGACCTGCCAAAGTCGGTCGAGGGCTACTACCAGGAGACCGGCCGCGCCGGCCGCGACGGACTGCCGTCGACCGCGTGGATGGCGTACGGACTCAACGACGTCATTCAGCAGCGCAAGCTGATCCAGTCCGGCGAGGGCGACGAGGCCTTCCGCCGCCGGGCCCAGTCCCACCTGGACTCCATGCTCGCGCTCTGCGAGACCGTCCGCTGCCGCCGCGGCCAGCTCCTCGCCTACTTCGGCCAGGACCCGGACGCGTCCGCCTGCGGCAACTGCGACACCTGCCTCACCCCTCCCGAGACCTGGGACGGCACGGTGGCGGCGCAGAAGGTGCTGTCCACGGTGGTGCGGCTGAAGCGGGAGCGCGGGCAGAAGTTCGGCGCCGGACAGATCATCGACATCCTGCTGGGCAAGCGCACCGCCAAGGTGATCCAGTTCGACCACGACCAGCTCTCCGTGTTCGGCATCGGTGAGGATCTCGCCGAGAGCGAGTGGCGGGGCGTCGCCCGGCAGCTCCTCGCCCAGGGACTGCTCGCCGTCGAGGGGGAGTACGGCACGCTGGTGCTGACCGACGACAGCGGGGCGGTGCTGCGGCGGGAGCGGGAGGTGCCGCTGCGCAAGGAGCCCAAGAAGGCGGCGGCACGGGGGTCGGCCTCGCGCGGCGAGCGCAAGGCCAAGGCGGCCGTGGCCGAGCTGCCCGAGGAGCTTCAGCCGGCGTTCGAGGCGTTGCGCGCCTGGCGGGCCGAGCAGGCCCGCGAGCAGGGCGTCCCGGCCTACGTGATCTTCCACGACGCCACGCTCAGGGAGATTGCCACGGTATGGCCCACCTCCGTGGGGCAGCTCGGCGGCATCAGCGGCGTCGGTGAGAAGAAGCTCGCGACCTACGGGGAGGGAGTGATCGCCGTGCTCGCGGGACTCTCGGGTGCGGCGACGCAGGCGGCTTCCGCCTCCGGCGGCGACACCGGGCCCGGCCCGGACGAGTGGCCCGATGCCGAGCCCGAGCCGGAGCCCGAGGACTGGATATAGAGGACGCGTCCGGGCGCCTGACTTCCCGGCCGGTCCTCGGCGTCACAGGGCCCGGGCCGCGTACGCCCTGACGTCGGCGTCGCTGTCGGTGGTCGCCGTGGCGAGGGCCGACCTGGCGTCCGGCGTACCGTCCGCGTGCCGGGTCAGGGCCAGGACGGCGGTCTTGCGCACGTCGGCGTTCGGATCGGCGAGGGCCTTGGCGAGGACGGGGACCGCGCTGCCGGGGACCGCGGCGGACAGGGCGCCGGCCGCTCCGGCCCGGACCTGCCAGGCGGGGTCGGACAGCGCGGCGACCGCCCGTTCCGCCAGCGGCGCCGGGCAGCCCGTCCGGGCCAGGGCCGCGAAGGCCGCGCCGCGGACCAGGGCGTCGGGGTCCTCGGTGAGCCGGTCGAGCGCACCGCCGGCACCGGTGGCCGCCCGCAGCGTCCCCAGCGCCTTGGCGACGGTGACCCGGACCTCGCGGGACGGATCCGCCGCCGCCGGGGAGAGCGACTCCGCCGCGTCCAGGGACACCAGCCCGCGCACCGCCTCGATGCGCACCGAGGGGTCCGGGTCGCCGAGGTACGTGGTGAAGGTGCCGGTTTCGCCCAGCCGCAGAATGCGCAGCAGGTCGAGGGCGGTGGCGCGGACCACCGGGTCGTCCTGGCCCAGCGCCCGCACCAGGGGGTCGCCCAGGGCCGGTTCGGGCGCCAGCGTGTCGGCCAGTTCGCGCAGCGAGGCCGCGGCGGCGGCGCGCACCTCGCCGTCCGCGTCGGACAGGGCGGCGGCCAGGACGGGCCCGGTGCCGACGGGGGTGGTCTCGGTGAGCACGGTGACCGCCGTGCGCCGTACCGCGGGTTCGGGATCGGACAGGTAGGGCCGGAGGACGGGCAGTTCGGGTTCGTTGTCGGCGAGGGCGAGCAGTTCGAGGAGGCGGGGGGAGGCCGTGGCGGTGGGCTCGGCGGAGCCGCCTCCGCCCGCGTCGCCGGCGCCCGTGGAAGGCGTACCCGTGGCACGGGGCGCCGCGTCGCGCGGGCCGGCCGTCGCCACCTGCTCCGGGTGCACCTCGCCAAGGTGCCGGGAGACACCGCCGACCGGCGTGAATTCGTCGATCGGCACCAGATACGGAGCCACGGGACGGGCCGTGAACTCCATTGCACCGGAGGGGGACTTGTGCAGATCGAGATGATGGAACCAGGCGGCGTCGTCGCGCTCGGGGATGTCCACGCGCTCGTGGTAGAGACCCCAGCGGGACTCGGTGCGGGCCAGCGAGGCCCGGGCGGCCATCTCCGCGCAGTCGCGGATGAAGGAGACCTCGGCGCAGCGCATCAGCTCGTGCGGGGTGCGCGCGCCCATCGCCGCGATGTCCGCCCGCATCCGCTCGAAGGACTCCAGGGCGAGCGACAGCCGGGCGCCGGACTTCGGCGGGGCCACGTAGTCGTTGACGAAGCGGCGCAGCTTGTACTCGACCTGGGGCTGCGGCGGGCCGTCGGGGTTGCGCAGCGGGCGGTAGACCAGCTCGTGCGCCTCACGCAGCTGGTCGGGCGGCAGTTCGCCCGCGTACGCCGTGTAGCGCGAGGCGTCCGCGCCCGCCAGGTCGCCGAAGACGAACGCGCCGATCATGTAGTTGTGCGGCACGCAGGCCAGGTCGCCGGCGGCGTAGAGGTGGGGGACGGTGGTGCGGGCGTGGTCGTCCACCCGTACCCCCGAGGCGGAGTGGCCGCCGCACAGGCCGATCTCGGAGATGTGCATCTCGACGTCGTGGGTGCGGTAGTCGTGCCCGCGGCCCGCGTGGAAGGTGCCGCGCGTCGGGCGCTCCGTCGAGTGCAGGATCGACTCCAGGGCGGAGACGGACTCCTCCGGGAGATGGCTGAGCTTCAGGTAGACCGGTCCGCGGTCGCCGGCCACCTCCGCGGCGAACTCGGCCATCATCTGGCCCGACCAGTAGTCGGAGTCGACGAAGCGCTCGCCGTGCCGGTTGACCTGGTAGCCGCCGAAGGGGTTGGCGACGTACGCGCAGGCGGGGCCGTTGTAGTCCTTGATCAGCGGGTTGATCTGGAAGCACTCGATGCCGGTCAGTTCGGCGCCCGCGTGGTAGGCCATGGCGTAGCCGTCACCGGCGTTGGTGGGGTTCTCGTAGGTGCCGTAGAGGTAACCGGACGCGGGCAGGCCGAGCCGACCGGCGGCTCCGGTCGCCAGGATCACCGCGCCCGCGCGGACGGTCACGAACGCGCCCGTGCGGGTGTTGAACCCGGCCGCGCCCACCGCCCGGCCCTCCGCCGTCAGGACCCGCACCGGCATCACGCGGTTCTCGATGCGGATCCGCTCGCGCATCTCGCGCCGCCGCAACTGCCGGTACAGGACCTTCTTGACGTCCTTGCCCTCCGGCATCGGCAGTACGTAGGAGCCGGACCGGTGCACCTGCCGGACCGCGTAGTCGCCGTGCTCGTCCTTCTCGAACTTCACCCCGTACGACTCCAGCCGCTGGACCATGGCGAAGCCGCGGGTGGCGGTCTGGCGGACGGTGGACTGGTCGACGATGCCGTCGTTGGCGCGGGTGATCTCGGCGACGTAGTCGTCGGGTTCGGCCCGGCCGGGGACGACCGCGTTGTTGACGCCGTCCATGCCCATGGCGAGGGCGCCGGAGTGGCGGACGTGGGCCTTCTCCAGGAGCAGTACGTCCGCGCCGTGCTCGGCCGCGGTCAGCGCGGCCATCGTGCCGGCGGTACCGCCGCCGATGACGAGGACGTCGCAGGAGAGTTCTTCGGCGTCGGTGAGCGCGGGGATCTCCACCAGAGGGCCTTTCAGGTGCCGAGGGATGTCAGTACGTCGCGCCGCAGCGCCACCCGCGCCGGATCGTCGTGCGCGGCACGCTCCCGGGGCCGGGGCACGTCGCGTACGGCGGTGAGGCGGCCGGCGCCGAGCAGGGCCACCCGGTCGCCGAGGAACAGGGCCTCGTCCACGTCGTGGGTGACGAAGGCGACGGTGGCGCCGGTGCCGCGCAACACCTCCACCAGCAGGTCCTGCATGCCGGCGCGGGTCTGGGCGTCGAGGGCGCCGAAGGGTTCGTCCATCAGGACGGCGCGGGGGCGTCCGGCCAGCGCGCGGGCCAGCTGGGCGCGCTGGCGCTGCCCGCCGGAGACGCGGTGCGGCAACTGCCGTGCCTGCGCGGTGAGCCCGACGCGGTCCAGCCAGGACGCCGCCTGGTCCCGGCGTTCGGCGCGGGGCAGGCCCTGGATGGCGAGGGGGAGTTCGACGTTGGCGCGCAGGGTGCGCCAGGGCAGGAGGGCGTCCTCCTGGAAGACCAGCGCGCGGTCCGTACCCGGGCCGGTGATCAGGTGCCCGTCCTGTTCCGCCGTCCCGGCCAGTGGGGGCAGCAGCCCGGCCAGGGTGCGCAGCAGGGTCGACTTGCCGCAGCCCGAGGGGCCGACGACGGTGAGGATCTCGCCGGGGGAGACGTCGACGTCCACGCCGGTCAGCGCGGCGGCGCCGGGGCGGCCGAGGGTGGCGTCGCGGAGAGTGAGCCGGGTGCCGCGCGGGGCGCGGGTCCCGGTGGCGGTTGCCGTCTCGGCGGCGGTTCCGGTCGCGGTCCCGGCCTCGGTGTCGGTCCCGGTCTCAGTCTCGGACGAGGTGCTCATCGCGTGCCTCCTCGGGTTCGGTGCCCTTGGGCGCGGCGGTGCGCGCGGGCGGGGTCGCCGGGCGGGTCCGCGGGGACTTCGGCCGGGCGGCGGGGACGTACGCCGTGCGGGGCAGCCAGTGGGTCAGGCGGCGGCCCAGCAGTTCGACGGCGGTGGAGGTCAGCCAGCCGAGTACGCCGATGGTGACCATGCCGACGAAGACGCCCGGGTAGTCGACGACGGTGTAGTCCTGCCAGGTGCGGTAGCCGACGCCGTACTGGCCGGAGATCATCTCGGCGGAGATCACGCAGATCCACGAGACGCCGATGCCGACCGACAGACCGCCGAACACGCCGGGCAGGGCGCCCGGCAGGACCACCGAGGCGAGCACCCGCCACCGGCCGCCGCCCATGGTGCGGACCGCCTCCTCCCAGGTCGGGGCGAGCGCGCGGACCGCGTGCCGGGTGGAGACCAGCACGGGGAAGAAGGCGGCGGTGCAGGTGATGAAGACGATGCCCTGCTCGTTGGAGGGGAAGAGGAGGATCGCCACGGGGACGAGGGCGATCGCGGGGACGGGGCGGATCACCTCCAGCACCGGGCCGAGCAGGTCCTCGGCCAGCCGCGAGCGGGCCACGAGCACACCGGTGGCCACGCCCAGGACGGCGGCGAGCAGGAAGCCGGTGAGGATGCGGGTGAGGCTGTCGGTGAGGTCGGTCCAGTAGTCGGGCCCCGCCAGCCGGTCGGCGAAGGCGTGGGCCACGTCGGTGACAGTGGGGAACTGCGAGAAGCGCAGCCACAGATCGACGTCCCGGCTGGTCAGCAGCTGCCAGAGACCGAGGGCGGCGGCGAGCGAGACGACGCGCAGCGCGTACCGGATCACGACGCCCGCTCCAGCGCCTCGGTGTATGTGACGACGCGGGCTCCGCCGTGCCCGGCGACGTACTCCCGCGCGGTCTCCGGTGCGAGGAAGGGCAGCAGTTCGGTGCCGTCGGCGACCCACACCGACTGGTCGGCGAACCACAGGGTGCCGGTGGTGGCGTCGGGGACGTAGGCGGCGCGCACGTCGTCGCGGTGGGCGGCCACGTGCTTCAGCAGGGCGCCGGGGGAGGTGAAGGAGAGGGTCTTGCGCGCTTCCTTCGGCCAGACCTCGCCGGCCGGCTTCGGGGGCCCGGCGGCGAGCCGCTCGGCGTACGCGGCCGGACCGAGCGCCTTCTTCACGTACCGGTCGTCGACGAAGGCGTCCACGTCCACGTCGCCGGTGAGTTTCGCGTCCCGGAGGATCGACACGTCCTTCTTGAGGGCGGCGACGAGCTGGGGCTTGATCGCCGGGTCGAAGGTGGCGATGCCCTGGGCGCCGTTGTAGAGGTAGACGGCCTCGGCGGGCAGGCCGGTGGCCTTCGCGACCTTCTCGGCGGCGGCCACCGGGTGGGCGTCGAGATAGTCGGTCGCCTGCGTCTGGGCCCTCAGGAACGCCTCCAGCACGGCGGGGCGCTCCTTGGCGAAGTCCTCGCGGGCGGTGACGCCGTGGAAGGTGGGCAGGTCGAGCCGCGCACCGTCGTACAGGGCCTTCGCCTTGCCCTGGTGAGCGAGCAGGCCGGGCCACGCGACGAACTGCGACAGGGCGTCCGCGCTGCCCGAGGAGAGGGCCGAGGCGCCCACCGCGGGCTGCTGGTTGAGTTTCTCGATGTCCTTGGCGGGGTCGAGGCCGGCGCGTTGCAGGGCGCGTACGAGCGTGCCGTCGGCGGCCGAGCCGACGCTCGTCGAGACCTTCTTGCCCTTGAGGTCCTTCAGGGAGGTGAGCGAGGAACCGGGCGCGGTCACGATGGTGTTGAGGCCGCCGCGGAGGTTGTAGCCGGTGACCGAGACCAGGCGGGTCGGCTTGCCGAGCTGCTTGCCGCGGGCCGCGTTGATGAGCAGCGGGAAGTCGCCCATCGAGCCTATGTCGATCTTCCCGGCGGTCATCTGGGCGGTGATGGGGGCGCCGGTGGCGTAGTCCTGCCAGTCCACCTTGTAGGTGACGCCGTCGCCGAGGGCGTTGAGCTGCTGCTCGAAGTGGCCTAGGGAGCGCAGAAGGGTGCCGGCGGTGACCGTGTTGATCGTCCGGGACTGGTAGCCGACGGTCACGGTGACCGTGGAGCCGTCCCCGTCGGCCGAGGCGTCGCCGCCGCAGGCGGTGAGGGAGAGGAGCAGGGCCACGGCGGCCGCGGACGCGGTGGCGGGGAGCGCGGTGCGTTTCGGTTTCATGGGAGTCGGCCTCTCACCGGAGCAGGTAGGGCATGTTGACCGTGACCGCCCCGGTGGGGCAGCGGGCGGCGCACGGGCCGCAGTACCAGCACTCGTCGACGTGCATGTAGGCCTTGCCGTTGCGCTCGTCGATGGCGAGGGAGTCCAGCGGGCACATGTCCACGCAGAGGGTGCAGCCTTCGATGCACTTCGACTCGTCGATGGTCACGGGCACGTCGGCCCGCTGGGGCGCCAAGGGCATGGCTGTCTCCAGGGAGGGTGCGCGAAAGGGGGTTCAGAGCGACCGGTGCAGCAGGCCGCTCATCGCGATGCGGTCGCCGCGGAAGCGGACGAACTCCAGGTCCACGGGGCGGCCGTCGTCGAGGTGGGTGAGCCGTTCCAGCATGAGGACGGCGGTGCCCCGCGGCGCCTCCAGCACGGCGGCGGTGTGCGCGTCCGCGGTCACCGCCTCCAGGGTGATGTCGGCGTGGCCGAGCGGCCGGCCGGTGACGGATTCCAGGAGCCGGAAGACGTCGGTGTTCTCCAGGTCGGCGCCGAGCAGGGCGGTGCCGATGTCGAGGGGCAGGTAGGTGAGGTCGAGGGAGAGGGGGACGCCGCCCAGGCGGCGCAGACGCTCGATGTAGAGGACGTCGGCGCCGGGCGGTACGCGCAGGCGTTCGGCGACCGGGGCGGGGGCCGGTACGGGGACCGTGGTGCGGACCTCGTTGGTGACGCGGCCCTGTTCGTGCAGGGTCTCCGCGAGGCCCATCAGGCGGTCGAGCCCATGGGCGTACTTGCGGGCCACGACCACGGTCCCGATGCCGGGCTGGCGGGCCACGAGGCCCTCGGCGCGCAGCAGGTCGAGGGCCTGGCGGACGGTGTTGCGGGTGGCGCCGTAGTCGACGGCGAGGGCGTCCTCGTGGGGGAGTGTGCCGTCGGGGAAGGCGTCGTCCAGGAGTTGGCGGCGGAGCAGGTCGGCGAGCTGGCGGGCCCGGTCGGCGCGCAACCGGCGGCGCGCGCGGTGGGCGGCGACGGTGGTCGCGCCCTGGCCGGCGTGGTCGCGGATGCGGTCGGTGGGCGGCATGGCTGGAACCATACCTATCCGGTGGGGTTGGTGGTGTTGCTGGATTGTTGCGCCACCGGGGGCTCCGCCGGGTGGGGGGATGAGCTGGGGGTTTCTGGGAGGGTGGGCGGACTTCTGCCACGTGCGGGCCCTGCGTTGTCCGGTGGCCCGGCGTCGCTGTGGGCCGGGGGTGGGTGTCGCGGCCCGGCGTTGCGGGGTGCCGCTGCGCCCACCCGTGCCGCCCCAGCGGCACGACTGCCCGCAGCTGGGGCGGGGGACGACTGCCCGCAGCTCACGCGGGTTACGTCAGCGCCGTCAACCCCGGTGCGAAGGTGATCAAGAGAGGGAGGAGGGGCACCAGCGCCGCCGTTGCCGTCGTCAGGGCGCGGTGGCGTGGGGTCAGGCGGGGTGAGGGCTCCAGGAGGCGGTCGACTCGTTCGCCGAGGAGGCGGTGGCTGGAGGCGCAGGACAGGACGCCGCGGTGCTGGTTCAGCTCGATCAGGGCCAGCGCCGTGGTCAGGTGGCCGCAGCGACGGGAGGCGGTGTCGTCGGCGGAGAGCTCGACCAGGCGATGGGTCTGGTCGCAGAAGTGGGTGAAGAGCGGGACGCGCGGGAAGCCGGTGGCCAGCGCGGTGGACAGGTGCAGCAGCCAGTCGTGGCGGGCCCGGGCGTGGCCGCGCTCGTGGGTGAGCACGGCGTCGAGCTGATGGTCGGTGAGGCGGTGCAGGGCGCCCGTGGTGACGATCAGCTGGGCGGGACTGCCCGGCAGCCACCAGGCGTCCGGGTACTCGTCCTCCAGGACCAGCAGCGGCCCGCGGGCGGCGGGGAGCCCGGCGGGCAGGTCGGGGGCGCGCTCGCGCAGGTGCGCGCGGGACCGGGCGCGCCGCCTGCGGGCCTCGACGAGTTCGCGGCCCAGCATCGCGGTCGTCCAGGCGGCACCGGCGGCCAGCAGCAGGGTGAGGGCGGCCGCCCAGGCCGGTCCGGCGGAGAGGTTGTACGCGGCGGTCACCGCGGGCGGCGCCGGCGCGAAGAGCTGGGCGCGGACGGTGCCGAAGACGGCGGTGGCGCCGAGAGCCAGGGCCGTCAGACAGCACAGCAGGACGGTGGCGACCAGGCACTGCCACACCCACAGCGCGACCACGGGGTCCCGCTCGGGCCACGCGGACCGGGTCAGCGCGCGCGGCACCGGCACCGCGGCGGTCACGGCGACGACGAACAGCAGGAGCAGGCAGACGGTCATGCCACTGGCTCCGGATCCTGGTCGAGAGGACGGGCGGCTCTGGCAGGGCGGGGCGGAAACGCGGGGCGGGGTGCCGCGCACACCGCCCGACGCCAGTATGCCGCTGCCGGGCGGTGTGAGTCAGGTGCCGGCGGCCACCGGATTCGGGAGCCTCGGAGCCGTCCCGGCCCTCAGACCCCCCGTCCGACCACGCGTCCCGTCACCTCGCCCAGCCCCACCCGGATCCCGTCCGGACCCGGTGCCCACGCCGACAGGGTCACCACGTCCCCGTCCTCCAGGAACGTCCGCTTGCCGTCGGGGAGTTCCAGCGCGTCGCGGCCGTTCCAGGTCAGTTCCAGCAGCGACCCGCGTTCGCGTTCGCCCGGTCCGCTCACCGTGCCCGAGCCGTAGAGGTCGCCGGTGCGCAGTGAGGCGCCGTTGACGGTCATGTGGGCCAACTGCTGGGCGGCCGTCCAGTACATGGTGGAGAACGGCGGTTCGGAGACGGCGTGACCGTTGACCGCGACGGTGATCCGCAGGTCGTAGCCGCCGGGCTCGGCGTGGTCGTCGGCCGTGTCGTCCAGGTAGGGCAGCAGCTCGTGCGTGCGCGCGGGGGGCGCCACCCGAGCCTCCTCCAGGGCGTCCAGCGGCGTGATCCATGCCGACACCGAGGTGGCGAAGGACTTGCCGAGGAACGGGCCGAGGGGGACGTACTCCCAGGCCTGGACGTCCCGCGCGGACCAGTCGTTGAGCAGGCAGAGCCCGAAGACGTGCTCGCGGAAGTCGCCGAGCGCGACCGGGTCGCCCGGTGCGGACGGCACCCCCACCACGAACCCGACCTCGGCCTCGATGTCGAGGCGGACGGACGGGCCGAAGACCGGCGCCTCGTCGGCCGGTGCCTTGCGCTGCCCGGACGGCCGCACGACGTCCGTGCCCGAGACGAACACCGTGCCGGAGCGGCCGTGGTAGCCGATCGGGAGGTGCTTCCAGTTCGGGGTGAGGGAGTCGGCGGCGTCGGGGCGGAAGATCTGGCCGACGTTCCGGGCGTGGTTCTCGGAGGCGTAGAAGTCGACGTAGTCCGCGACCTCGAAGGGCAGGTGCAGGGTCACCGACGACAGCGGGTGGAAGAGGGGTTCCAGCGTCTCGCGGTGGGAGGGCACCGTCACCCAGGCCGTCAGCGCGCGCCGCACGTCGGACCAGGCCGTGCGCCCGGCCGCCAGCAGCGGGTTGAGGGTGGGCCGCGCGAGCAGGGAGGCGTACGGCGAGCCGAGCGCGTGGGCCGCCGCGCCGGCGTCGAGGACGTGGTCGCCGAGCCGGACGCCCACCGTCCGCTCCCGCGTGCCGGGGATCGAGAACACGCCGTACGGAAGGTTGTGCGGGCCGAAGGGGTCGCCCTCGGGGACATCGAAGGGGGGCATCGGGTGCTGCCTCGCTTTCGTGCTCGCCATGTGCGCCGTGCGCGCCGTGTGCGCCACGTGGCCGGTGTGCGCCGCGTGGTGCGTGGACTGGCCACACGTTACGGGTGACACGGCCGTCTTGGGCAGTGCGGCGGGAGGTGGCTCCATGTGGGGGACGAGGGCGTGCGCAGGCGGGCTGACGTGCGCGGAGCGGCCCGCGCGCCGGTGCGCGGGAGACGGAAAGTGACCGTGGGACGGGGCCTTCGCCGACGGCGCACGCCCGCGCGCACGGTCGTGGATGTGGCGCTCCGCGTCCGTTCGTGTGCGGGAAGTTGTCCACAGGCCCGGACGCAATCTTGACGGAGCGGTGCGAACAGGGAGACTCTGGGCGGGTGCCGGGAGGTCTCGGGGAGGGGGCCTTCGACGGCACATCTGGGGGGAACGGATGGCCATTGGGGAGGCCGGTCCGGGTCCGGGGCGGGATGGTTCACGGCCGAGCAGACGGCTGGAAGAGACCATGCGCGGCCGGCTCGACCGGGAATGCGTGTATGTACCGTCATGCCGATTCGGGCTGTACGCGGCACTGCGTCACTGGTGCCCGCCCGGCGGCCGGGTCCTGATGTCGCCGGTCAACGACGACGTCATCTTCTTCGTCGTGCTCGCGGCCGGACTGCGCCCCGTACAGGCGCCGCTCGACCCGTCGGACGCGTCCATCGACGTCGACGCCGTGCCCGACGACGTCTGGGGCTCGCTGTCCGCCGTACTGACGACCAACCTGTACGGCAACCCGGACCAGGCGCCCCGGCTGCGGGCCCGCTGCGACGCCCTGGGCATCCCGCTGTTCGAGGACGCGGCGCACGCCATCGGCAGCGAGGTGGGCGGCCGACCGGTCGGATCCTGGGGCGACGCCTCCGTCTTCAGCCTGTCCAAGCACGTCGGCGCCAAGGCCGGGGGCATCCTCGCGGTCGCCGACCCGGGGCTGCGGGAGACGCTGGCGAAGACCTGCGAGGACCTGCTGCTGCCGCGCCGTACGAGGGCCGAAGCCGCCTACGCCGTAAGACCGTACGCGGAGGCCGCCGTGCGCGGGCTGGGGCTGCGCCGGGCCGCCTGGGCCACGCTGCGGCTGCTGGGGCGGATGGAGCGCGAGGAGATCCGGATGCCGCTGCGTCCGGAGGAGCTGGCCCGCGCCGCAGCCTCGGCACCCGGCCTCGACGCCCACGACCCCTGGGTCCGCGTCGACATGCACGACTACCGGCTGCGGGGCGGCCGGTTCCGGCTCGGCCGGATCGGGCGCGGGCTCGACCGGCTGGACCAGGTACTGGCGGACTGCCGGGCGGGGACGGAGCTGCTGCTGTCGACGCCCTGGGCGGGACCGGCCGCGTGGGAGGGAACGCGGAGCCGGACTCCCGGCAAGGCACAGCCCTTGTTCCGCGTGCCGTTGCTCGTGGCCGACCGGGACGCGGCGGTCCGGGCGCTGGCCCGGCGCGGCATCATCGTGGGCTACCTCTATGACCCCCCGCTCGACGACTACGCGGGCGCCGCCTTCACCGACCCGTCGCCCGCGCCCGAGGGGGCACGCTGGTTCGCGCGGCACGCGCTGCCCGTCGAACCGCTGCGGGCCCGCGCCGTGATCGCGGCGCTCGAGGAGTCCGGCGTACGACCGGCCGAGGCACCGGAGGGGTTGATTCCGTCCGGTGGCTGAGACCCGGGTGCACGAGACGGCCGTCGAACCGGCGGACGGCGGCACCGCGCTGCCCGAGAGCGGGCACGGGGGCGACTCGCTCTTCAAGAACGCCTACTTCCTGATGCTCAGCACCGGCGTCTCGGCCGTGCTCGGCCTGGGCTTCTGGCTCGTGGCCGCCCGCTACTACTCGGAGGAGGCCGTCGGACAGGGCTCCGCCGCCATCGCCGCCATGCGGCTGCTCGCCAGCATCACGGCGACGACGATGATCGGCGCCGTGGTCCGCTTCGTGCCGCGCGCCGGCCGCGCCACCGGACCGCTGGTGTGGCGTGCGTACGCGGCGAGTTCGGTGGTCGTCGCCGTCGCCGCCGTGGTCTTCCTGCTCACCCTCGACCTCTGGGGTGCCTCGTACGCCCCGCTGGGCACCGCCGCGATGGGGACCCTGTTCGTCCTGGCGTGCGTGGCCTGGGCGCTGCTCACCCTCCAGGACGGCGTGCTGACCGGCCTGCGCAAGGCGGAGTGGGTGCCCGCGGGGAATGCGGTGTTCTCGGTCGGGAAGCTGATCCTGCTTGCCGTCTTCGCCACCTCGCTGCCGGTGCTCGGCATCTTCGTGTCCTGGGCCGTGGCCATCGCCTTCTCCACCCTGCCGCTGGGCTGGCTGATCTTCCGCAGGCTGATCCCGCGCCAGGCCGAGGCCGACCGCGACGTGGAGCCGCCGAAGACCCGCGAGATGGGCCGCTTCCTGGCCGGGGACTCGCTGGGAGCACTCTTCAGCCTGGCGATGATCAACCTGCTGCCGGTGATGGTCGCGGTCAACTTCAGCGCCGCGCAGAACGGCTACTTCTACGTCGCCTACACCGTCGGCGGCACGATGGAGTTCATGGCCATCAACATGGCCTCCTCGCTCACCGCGCACGCCTCGCACGACCCGCGCCGCCTCGCCGACGGCATCCGGGGAGCGCTGCGCCGCATGACGGTGCTGCTGGTGCCGGTGGTGCTCTTCCTGGTCGTCTTCGCCCCGCAGATCCTCGCGCCCTTCGACGAGGACTACGCCGAACACGGCTCCACGGTGCTGCGGCTGCTCGCCCTCGGGGCGCTGCCGCGGATCGTGGTCGAGCTGTACATCGGCGTACTCCGCGTCCAGGGGCGCACCGGCGTACTCGCCGCGGTGCAGGGCGCCATGTGCGTCCTCGTCCTGGGCAGCGCGACGATGCTGTTCACGCCGGCCGGGATCTCCGGTGCCGGCTGGGCGGTGCTGGTGAGCATGACGGTGGTCGCCCTGGGCTGCGCACCCGGCCTGCGCTCCGCGCTGCGGGGCATCGACGGGGCCGGTCGTTCCGGCGACCCGGGTGCCACGGTGGACACCGGCCCGCTGCTCGGACCGAAGCCACGGCCCGGTACCGGCCACGGCACCGGCCCGGCCCGGCTGAACGCCACCGCCGGGTACGGCACGACCTGGGCACGGCAGGCGGCGTCCGAGCACGGACGGCCCGAGGACGCGTCCGGGGAGGACACCGTCGCCCTGTTCATAGGGCGCCCCGGGTACGAACGGGAGGCCCTGGAGGCGGACACCCTCGCGGTGATCCGCCGGCCGCGCCACCCCGACCCGAACACGCACGTCCCCGACCCGAACACGCACGTCCACGCCCCGGACGCCCACGTCCACAACACGGATGCCGACACCCACGGTCCCCACGACGACGACCCGGGCCCGATCCCCGAGCGCTACCTCAGGCCCGCCCTGTGGCTGCTGTTCGCCGCCGCCACGGTCGTCTTCTGGGCGGCGTTGCGCGGACTGCCCTGGCTGGACGGCCCGTCCGGGACCGGCGCCGAACTCACCGGCCGGGAGCTGCTGCGCGGGCTGCCCCTGCCGGCGCTGGTCGCGGGCGCCGTGCTGCTCGTGGTGTTCGTCGGGGCGGTGACCCTGTCCGTCCGCCCCGACCCGTGGCTGCCCGGTGCCGCGCTGGGCTCCGCCGTACTCGCGCTGCACGCGGCGCCCGTCGCCCTCGGCCGGGAACCGGAGGCGGTCGGCGGGGAGTTGTACGCGAGGGCGGCCGGATTCCTCGCGGAGGCGCTGGGCCTCGACGGACCCGGCCCGGTCCTGCGCTGGGCGCCGCTCGTCCTCCAGTTGCTGTGCCTCGTGCCGCTGTGGACGCTGCTCACGAAGGCGGGCGACCGGCTGCCCTGGCAGGGACGCTGGGGTGTCCTCTATCTCGCCGCGGTCGGGAGCTGGCTCTGGCGGCAGGAACTCGCGCCGGTCGCACCGCCGCTCCTCCTGCTGCTCGTCCTCGCCGCCCTGCTCCTGTCACTGCGCCGCCCGGCCGAGGCTCCGCACCACACAAGACACGCCGAACACACCAGCCACACCCAACACAACACCAGCCACACCAGACCGACAGACACGTTCCGGGACTGATCAAGCACAGAGCCGATTCGCCAGGGGGGAACCGTCGTGCGTCCGCCAGCAACTCCACGGGAGAGATCCGTACCAGAGCCCGTGCCCGAGACCGGGGAGACCCCCGAACACCCCGAACACTCCGAACACCCCGAGCACGACTCCCGCACCTCGCAGGAGTCGGCCACCACGCGTTCGCACGAGGCCTCCGCCCGGCCGGACCCGTCCGCCCCCACCCCCGCCGCCCGTCCGGCGCGCGTGGCGGCCGCCTGGCCCGCCGTTCCGCTGCTCGCCGCGCTCGCCCTGTGGGTCTACGCGGTGCGGCACACCGACGTGTCCGCCCTGGACGACTACGGCCTCGTCAGCGCGCTGCACCCCACCTTCTGGGCGGGCCTCGCCGTGCTCACCGCGGGCTTCTGGTTCACGGTCCGCGACCCGCGCCGCCGGGCCGGCTGGCCGCTGGCGTACGTCCTCGGCCTGCTGGTGATGGAGCGGGCCACCCAGGCCGTGCTCTACCCGACCCCGCTGTACGCGTGGGCGTGGAAGCACGACGCGGTCATCGACCACCTGCTGACGTCCGGCGGACTCCAGAGCGCGGACCAGCTCGGCGACATGGCCGTGTACGACCAGTGGCCCGGCTTCTTCGCGGCGCAGGCCGCGCTGGTGCGGCTGCTTGGCGTGGACAACGCGGCGATGTACATGGCGTGGTGGCCGCTGGTCTCCAGCGTGCTGCTGCTCCTGCCGCTGCTGCTGATCTACCGGACCTTCACCGAGGACCGGCGCCTGATCTGGACCGGCGTGTGGCTGTTCTGCGTCGGCAACTGGGTGGGCCAGGACTACTTCTCGCCGCAGTCCGTCGCCTTCGCCCTGCACCTGGGCGTCCTCGCGGTCGTCCTGCGCCGCTACGGCCGTACGGGCGGCCGGGGCGACCGGCAGCGGCAGGCGGTGTGGACCGTGCTGCTCAGCGTGCTGGTCATCGCCATCGTCGTCTCGCACCAGCTGACCCCCGGCATGCTCGTCGTCACGCTCCTCGTGCTGGCCTTCACCCGACGCCACCGCGACTGGGTGCCGCTGGTCACCACGGTCGTGATCTTCCTGGCCTGGTGTCTCACCGCCGCGCTGCCCTTCCTGTCCGCGGCCATGCCGGACATGATCCGTTCCGTCGGCGACATCGGGGCCAACGTCGAGACCGGGTACGGGTCCACGCCCACCGGCACCGGCGCGGTTGCCACCTCCTGGGCGGCCCGGCTGCTCTCGGGTTCCGTACTGCTGCTGGCGCTGGCCGGAGTACTGCGCCAAAGGGCGCTGCGGCAGCGGGCGCTGCCGCTGCTGCTGGTCGCGGCGGCCCCGCTGCCGATGTTCGTGGCGAGCAGTTACGGCAGCGAGATGATCTTCCGGGTGCTGATGTTCATGCTGCCCGGCGCGGCCTTCTTCGCCGCCGCCGCGCTGCTGCCCAGGGCCCGCACGCTGACCGCCGACGCGCGGGAGACGGAGCGGGGGGCGGAGCGGGGGGCGCCGCCTCCCCCCGCCCACCGCCGCCGATCCCGCCTGCCCTCGCTGCCGCCCCTGCGGTACGCAGCCTGGCTGTCACCGCTCGTGCTGCTCGCCGGGACCCTCGCGTTCGTGCCGAGCTACTCGGGCAAGGACCGCGTCAACTACTTCCCGCCCGGCGAGGTGGCGCTCGTGCGGCAGCTCTTCGACCAGGCGCCGGACGACTCCCTGGTCGTCGCCGCCAACCGCAACTACCCGCTCGCCTACGAGCAGTACTGGCGGGTCGACCACTACTGGTTCCTCGAGGACACCCGGGCCCACGTCGACGACATCGTGCGCGACCCGGCGGCCGTCCTCGCCCGCGACATGGCCGGCGTGGACGCACCGGCCCGCGCCTACTTCCTGCTCACCCAGGGGCAGGTGGCCAACTCCGAGATGAACGGCCAGCTGAACACGGCCCAGTTGAGACGCGTCCGGGAGTCCGTCGCGGACTCGCCGCGCTTCGAGCGCGTGGCGCAGAACAGCGCGGGCGTGCTGTACGTCCTGAAACCGGCGAGCTGAGGAGGGGCACGCACCCATGACACCGCAGGACCTCGTGATACGTATGCTGCCCCCGTTCGCCGGCTGGCTGGCGCTCGCCGCGCTCGCCCTGCCCGGCGGCTCCCCGCTGCGCGGCGCGGCCGTCGCCGTCTTCCTGGCCGTCGGCCCCGGCGCCGCCCTGGTCAGAATCTGCGGGCCCGCGCTCCGGGCCCGCCGTGCCGGGGCCCCGGCCGAGCGCCGGGACGACGCCTTCGAGCGCCACTCCGACCTGCTGGAACAGCTGATGCTGGCCGTCCTGCTGAGCGTGAGCGCCGCGATGCTCGTCGCCACGGTGCTGGTCGCCGCGCACGCCCTCAGCGGGGACCGCGTCCTGCTGACGCTCACCCTGCTGACCACCCTCGCCGCCTTCTGCCCGAGCCTGCGTGCCCTCCCGGCGCCCAGGACGGCGCCGGGCGCCGCGCCACCGACACGGAAGGGTTCCACTCTGTGAGGTTCGCCCGTCCCGCTCGCCGCACGAACGCGGACTCGACGACCGGACAGCACCGCCGACCAACGCACCGCACGCACCCCGCCCGCCCCGCGCCCCCCGGCAGGCGCCGCCTGCTGATCACGTCCATCACCGCCACCTGCGCGGTCCTGGTCGCGGTGCTCGCCCTGCGCGACGCCTCGGGACCCGCCGACCCGGCCGACGACCCGAGGTGCCGCCCCACCGCCCTCCTCGAACCGCCCTGCGGCGCCTGGTTCGGCGCCTTCGTGCCGCACGACAAGTCCGACCTGGCCGCGAAGGTCCGGGAGTACGAGAAGAACGTCGGCCGCGGGCTCGACATCGTGTACACGTACCACGACATGTCCGCCGTCACGGAGACCCGGCTGGAGGGCCAGCTCCTCACCGAGCAGGAACAGCGCGTCGGCGAGGACCGCATGCTGCTGCTGTCCTGGGAGAGCAAGTGGTGGGGCGGCACCAAGGGCCAGCAGCCCACCTGGAAGCAGATCGCCGCCGGCGACCTGGACGAGTCCGTGATCGACGTCCAGGCGCGGCGCGTCAAGGAGTACGGGCAGCGCACGGGCAAGAAGGTGTTCCTCTCCTTCGACCTGGAGATGGACACCCGCACCCCGGACAACGGCACCCCCGCCGACTACGTCCGCGCCTACCGCCACATCCACGACCGCTTCCGCGCACTGGGCGTCGACAACGTGGTGTGGACCTGGATCATCACCGGATACCTGAACCACGGCGACCTGTTCGAGCGGATGTACCCGGGCGACGACTACGTCGACTGGATCGGCTACAACCAGTACAACTACTACCTCTGCCACAAGACCGGCTGGCTCAGCTTCGCGCAGACGCAGTACGCCACCCACGACTGGATCCGCGCCAACATCTCCGACGACAAGCCCCTGATGCTCTCGGAGTTCGGCAGCGCCTCCGACCCGAAGCGCCCGGACCGGCAGGCGGACTGGTACGCGCAGGTGCCCCGGGTGCTCAAGGACCTGGAGGGCGTCAAGGCGGCCCTCCAGTGGAACTACCGCGACCCGGGACCGCACTGCGACCTGGCCGTGGCGAACGATCAGGCGTGGGACAGCCTGCGGGAGGTGGCCGCCGACCCGCACCTCAACCAGCCGCACGACTGACCGCCACCCCTGCTGGACAGGCCCTAACCCGCGAACTCGGGGCCCCGCACCATCGCCCGCCCCCGCCGGTACCAGCGCCACGCGACGGTCTTCGGGCCGTCGCGGTAGGGGGCGACGCGGGCGCCGCCGCCCGCCAGCCAGGACTCGACGTCGGCGACCGTGTGGCTCCGCCGCACGATCAGCCGGGCGATGCGGTACCGCTCGTCGCGGTCCGAGCTGAGCGCGTGCCGCACGGCGGTCGCCGTCTCGTACCCGGCCCGGGCCGACGACGCCCGCACCTTGGCGCTGTTGTAGCCGTGCGGGTAGGCGAGGTGGCGGACCGGATGCCCGAGGGCGTCCTCCAGGACCGCCTTGGACTCGCGGAGTTCGTGCGCCAGGGCCGTGCCGGACAGGGTGTCGAGCTGCGCGTGCGTGACGGTGTGGCTGCCGATCTCCATGCCGGAACGTTCCAGCCCGGCCACCGCGTCCAGCGTCATCATCGGGGCGGGCGGCAGCAGACTGCGGCCGCCCGGCGCGATCGCCCCGGTGGTGAGATACGCGGTGGCGGGCAGCGCCCGCTCGGCCAGCGCCTCGGCGGTGGGCCCGGGCAGGTCGGCGAAGCCGTCGTCGAAGGTGAGCAGCACCGGCCGGGGCGGCAGGGGCGCCCGCCCGGCGAGATGGTCGGCGAGCACACTGATCGTGACGGGCGTCATGCCGCTGTCGACGATCGCATCCAGCTGGGCCGCGAACTCCTTCGGCGTGACGGTGAACTCGGCGATCCACGACGGCGGATCCTCCATCACCGCGTGGTAGAGGAACACGGGTATGTGCCCGCCGCCCGGCGCCGGGACGCCCTCCCGCGCCCCGCCCCCGCCCGCTCCCGACGAGCCGGCCCCAGCCCCGCTCACCGCGCCTCCACCCCGGCCGCACGCAGCGCGCGCCGGGCGCGCAGATAGCCGACGGGGCCGTACAGCATGCCCCGGCGCTGCAACCGCGCCAGGCGCCGCGGCCAGGGATGGGTACGGGAGTCGTGCCCGCCCGGCGCTCCAACCGCCTCCGCGCCCGCGCGCTCGCCCGCGCTCTCGCCCTCGCCGGTGGCGCGTACGGCGGTCAGGCGCCGGGCGTGCGCGAGTCCGCCCGGCACCCGGGCGAGGAGGGCCGGCAGCAGCGCGGGCCGGTTCACCAGGATCGCCGTGAGGTACGCGGTGAGGCCGGCGCCGTAGCCGTACGCCTGGGTCTCCAGGTCGCGCCAGGTCTCCCGGTGGTGGTGCCAGACGAGCGCCCGGGGCGTGTAGCGCAGCCGCTGCCCCTGGGCGAGGACGCGGACGAACCCGTAGAGGTCGTCGCCGCCCCGCGCGCGGGTGCCCGCGCCGGTCGCCGGGTCGAAGCCGCCGACCGTCCGCAGCACCGCCGTACGGAAGGCCATGTTGGCGCCCGAGCCGAACCGGCCCGCGGTGAACGGGAACAGCGGCTCGTCGGCGGGCGGGTGCTCCGGGTCGTACGTCCGCGGGACGAACCCCTTCGCGAAGCCGCCGTGGCTCTCCAGGAGCACCTGGGCGGGGGTGCGCAGCCGCGCGGGCAGGATCAGGCCGGTGGCACAGCCGAGGTGCGGGTCGGCGGCGAACGGCGCGGTCAGTTCGGTGAGCCAGCGCGGGTCGGCGACCACGTCGTCGTCGGTGAACGCGACCACCTCGCCCCGGACCACCGCGAGGCCCCGGTTGTGCGCGACGGCGAGTCCGGGGACCGGCTCGCACACGTACCGCACCCGCTCGCCGTACTTCCGCTCGACCAGTTCCCGGGTCTCGCCGGTCACGGGCGCGTTGTCGACCACGACGATCTCGAAGTCCGGGTGGTCCTGGGCGAGCAGCGAGTCGAGGGCGCGGGCGAGCTGGTCCGCGCGTTCCCGGGTGGCGACCACGACACTGGCGGACGGTGGCGCGGGCGATGGCTCGGGCGGCGCTCCCCGGGGCAGCTCCCGCGCGAGCCCGGCCAGCACCCGCGTGGGGTCCGCGCCCTCGGGGACCTGCCCGAGCAGCGTGCCCACGGGCAGTCCCGCCCGTCTGACCAGGACGAACACCGCGCCGGACGTCACCGGCGGGCTCCCCGGGCCCGGTCTCAGTACCGCCGCCGCCTCCTCCACCGCCGCGCCGGTGTCGTCGCCGAGGTCCAGCTCGGCGACCTGCACCGCCCCGATACGCAGGAAGTCGTCGATCTCCCGTCGCGTCTCCCGCAATGTCTCCTGCCGCGCACGCCGCACACCGGCCATGCGCCCACCCCCTCGTGGTTGACCTCGTCAGGACCGGCGCAGCCGGGCCGCGCCCCTCAACGTCCGTACCGCGAGCGACGCCAGCCGGGGCCGGTCGCGCACGAAGCCGTGCGCGCGGCGGGCCGGTTCGCGGCCGAGCCAGTGCAGGGCGGCGCCCGCCCCCGGACGCGTCGCCGCCCCCTCGTACACCGGCAGTTCCCCGGTCTTCAGCGAATCCTTGTACTCCGCCGGGCCCCGCCCCATGTCCAGCAGTCCGATGCCCTCGGCGGCCGCGGCCTGAGCCATCCGCAGGTGCAGGACGAGCCCCGGCGAGTACTTGGCGAAGTCCGGGTCGTACGCCGGGAACCAGCACGCCAGGACCGTCGCCGAACGCAGCCCGAAGTGGGCGGCGACCGGCCGGCCGCCCGCGTAGAGCACGGACAGGGTGCCCGTGCACTCCCGCGCCCGCGTCTCCGCGAGCCGGGCGACGAGGCGGCTGATCCACTCCTGCGCGAACCGGTCCCGGCGTCCCGTCCTGCGGTACTGCGCCGACTTCCACTCCATGAGCGTGCGCAGCGCGGCCGGCTCACGCTCGTCGAAGACGAAGCGCACGTCGCCGGCCTGGCGGCCCAGCCTGCGCTCCTTGGCGAGCGTGGTCTTCAGGAACTTCGGCGACTGGGTGCGCAGGACGTTCTCGTACGCCTCGTAGCCCTTCTCCACGTCGATGACGTAGGTGGTGTGCTCCTCGGCGGCGTACGGCACGAACAGCCCCTGCTCGGCCTCCAGGTTGTCGAAGGCGAGGCTCGACAGGGAGCAGGCCCGCAGCAGGCGGCGGGGGTCCGGGGCGAGGCCCTGGCGCAGTATCGCGCCCTGGCAGTCCGACACCCCCAGCCCGATCGCCCGGCCCTGGCCCAGCGGCCCGCGTTCGTGCGGCAGGAATCCGGCCGCCTCACCGCCGTCGTACAGCACCGCCACCCGCGCGCGCGGCCGTACCCGGCCCACGACGTCGGTGAACTCCGGTTCCATGAACGGGTTGCGCGGCGCCGTCGACTTGGCGCGCAGCTCCCGCCAGTGCTCCCGTTCCCCCTCGCCCAGCTCCTGTGGCCTGAGCACACGTACGCGTCCGCTGTTCAACCCGACCCCCCGATCAAGTCCCCCCTGGACAACAGGAAGGTACCCCGGGGGCCGCCCCGGGGGGTAGGTAGCAGACCATGTTGTTGCCAACCGGTGCACAGGCCCTTAACCGGCTTTAGCCGATGATGTGCCAGGTTTCGGACATGTTCGTGCGCCGTCGTGCGCGTTCGAACGTACTCGCCGCGTCCTCGTTCGGAACCGGTCGCGGGTGAGTCGGACCGCTGCCGCGTCCGTATTCTCTGATCATGGACCGCACCGCATACTCACTCGTCGCCACCGACCTCGACGGCACGCTGCTCCGCGGCGACGACACCGTCTCCGAACGGTCGCTGGCCGCGCTGGCGCGGGTGGCCCGGGCGGGTGCGCGCCATCTGGTGGTGACGGGGCGCCCGGCACCCCGGGTGCGGCCCCTGCTCGACCGCCTGGGGTGCACGGGGCTCGCGGTGTGCGGGCAGGGCGCGCAGGTGTACGACGCCGGCGCGCACCGGATGCTGTGGTCGGTGACCCTGGACCGGGAGCTGGCGGAGACCGCGCTCGGCAAGATCGAGGCCGAGGTGGGCCAGGTGTACGCCGCGGTCGACCAGGACGGCGTCGACGGCCTGACCCTCATCGAGCCCGGGTACCTGATGCCCCACCCCACGCTGCCCGCGGTGCGGGTGGAGCGGCGCGACCAGCTGTGGCGCACCCCGATCAGCAAGGTGCTGCTGCGCCACCCCGACCTGAGCGACGACGAGTTGGCGTCGACCGCGCGCGCGGTGGTCGGCTCCCTCGCGACGGTCACCATGTCGGGGCCCGGCACGGTGGAGCTGCAGCCGTGCGGCATCACCAAGGCGACCGGCCTGGCGCTGGCCGCCGAGCACCTGGGGGTGGGCCGCCGGCGCACGATCGCCTTCGGCGACATGCCCAACGACATCCCCATGTTCGACTGGGCGGCGCACGGCGTCGCCATGGCCGGTGCCCACTCCGAACTCAAGGCGGTGGCCGACGAGGTCACCACGACGAACGAGGACGACGGCGTGGCCGTCGTCCTCGAACGGATCTTCTGAACGTCCCTGTACAGCTCAGTACGGCTCAGTACGCGCCGAAGACGTTGTCGATCGAGCCGTAGCGGTCGGCCGCGTAGTTGCAGGCGGCGGTGATGTTGGCGACCGGGTCGTACGGGTCCCAGGAGGTGCCCTCGACGTGGTACGCCTGGAAGGTCGGGGCGATCACCTGGAGCAGGCCCTTGGACGGGGTGCCGTTGATGGCGTTGATGTCCCAGTTGTTGATGGCCAGCGGGTTGCCGGACGACTCCCGCATGATGTTGCGGTGGATGCTGTCGTACGAGCCGGGGATGCCGTGCTGCGCCATGATGTCCATCGACTCGCGGATCCAGCCGTCGAGGTTGTCCGGGTACGTCGTCGCCGCCGTGGCGGCGGTCTTGGTGGCGGCCGGGGTGGCCGCGGACGCGCCGGTGGCGCCGATGAGCGGCAGGGCGAGCACCGCGGCACCGGTGCCGGCCACGGCGAGCTTGCGGGCGATGCGGGTGGTCCGGGCGTGACGGTTCTGACCGATGGCAGACATGCTGTGTCCCTCTCCTGACGCCTGCGAGGTGAGCTGTCGGGTTCGGGCGGGGAGGTGCCCGGCCGCGCCCTGACGGGTACGGCTTCACCCCGAGCCGCTCCGGTGGTGACCGGTGCGGCGACTTACCTGGGTCCCCCGCTCCTGCCGGCGAGTGAGTTGAGTGGATGACTGTGTGTCCGGGCGATGGCAGGATTCGGCGTCCGCCCGACAGGCCGGGAACGTATGCGAGAGCACATGTCCGGAACAAGTGCAGGAATCACCCAACGTCCTGTTGACCTTGGTCTGAGGCATTTCGGGGTCTTGATCCTTTGCGGTTGCCAAGCCTCAACTGGCTTGCGGCGCAAAGGGAGGGCACAGGTTGCGGCGGGGTTGCCCGAGGGTGCTGCAGAGTGAGCCAACTCACGGGCCTCAACAAGCGCGGCAAAACGGGCATTAATCCCAACTGCGCCCCAACCGGCCCTCGATGCAGAGTGCTTCACCCGTCCGGTGTTTTCGCGCGCCGGGAGGGCATCCGTTCGGGACCGGGGAGGCGATATTGAAATCGGCCAATATGTGCTCATATCGACTGATCAAAAACATACCGCTCATGATCCGATACCGACCGGCCTGTAACGGTGGGCGCTAGCGGTGATCGAAAGGTGACCGGATACGCTGACTCGAGTGGTGGCAGCGACCTATCGACAAACCAGGTAATCGCCAGTAGGCACCAGCAGACAGGAGACCCCTCGTGACCGTCGTCGGGCCGTTCGGGCTGAGCGTGCGGGACCAGGCTCTGGAAGCCGATGTCCAGGCCGGATTGGTCGCGGTCGAGGAAGGGTTGCTTGAAGCAACCAAAAGCGAGGTGCCCTTCATCACGGAGGCCGCCCAGCACCTGGTGCGGGCCGGCGGCAAGCGGTTCCGGCCGCTCCTGGTGATGCTCTCGGCCCAGTTCGGCGACCCCTACGCCCCCGGGATCGTGCCCTCGGCCGTGGTGGTGGAGCTGACCCACCTGGCCACGCTGTACCACGACGACGTGATGGACGAGGCCGCCGTGCGGCGCGGGGTCGCCAGCGCCAACGTCCGCTGGGACAACTCGGTCGCGGTGCTGACCGGCGACTTCCTCTTCGCCCGCGCCTCCCAGATCCTCGCCGACCTCGGTCCCGAGGCGGTCCGCGTGCAGGCCCTCGCGTTCGAGCGGCTGGTCACCGGCCAGATCCTGGAGACGGCCGGACCGCAGGACGGCCGGGACCCCGTCGACCACTACCTGGACGTGCTGGGCGGCAAGACGGGCTCGCTGGTGGCCGTCTCCTGCCGGTTCGGCGCGATGATGTCCGGCGCCGACGAGACGGTGGTGGACGTGCTGACCCAGTACGGCGAGCGGCTCGGCGTCGCCTTCCAGCTCGCGGACGACGTCCTGGACATCGCCTCCGACTCCCACGAGTCGGGCAAGACGCCCGGCACGGACCTGCGCGAGGGCATCCCCACCCTGCCGGTGCTCCGGCTGCGCGAGCGCGCGGCCCGGCTGGGCCTCGCCGAGGACATCGCGCTGAGCGAGCTGCTCGACTCCGACCTGAGCGACGACGCCCGGCACGCCGAGGCGCTGCGCCTGCTGCGCGCCCACCCCGCGCTGGAGCACGCCCGGCGGGACACCGTCCGCTACGCCAAGGACGCCCGCGCGGCCCTGGCTCCGCTGCGGGAGTGCGAGGCGAAGGCCGCGCTGGTGGAACTGTGCGACGCCGTGGTGCACCGGGCCGGCTGAACCCCGCCCCGCCCGTGCGCCGCGCCACGGGCGGGTGCCCGCCGTCGGCGGGCGGCGTACCCGTCCCCTACGGGGCGGGGGAGCAGCCGCCCTCCGGTGTCATCCCGCAGGAGTACGTGGAGTTGAGCCCGCGGTCTGACGATTGCGCTCCGGTGATTTGGTCAGATGGACACCACGGAAAACACCAATCCTCACCGATTCGGGTGAGAATGGCGGCTCACGGGTGAACGAGTGCGAGGTCGCGAGACAGCCGCCGCCGACGACGGAGGTAGGGCACACATGGCACCGATCGATTCCGACGACAACACGACCGCCGGGGCGGGCGAGGAGCTGAGCGCCCGACGGCGCAAGGCCGCGCGGTACGTCGTCCCGGTCGCGGTGATGGGAGTGGCGGCCGCGACGATCGGGCTGGTCCCCGCGCTCGCCGACTCCGGGGACCCCGACCTGCCGAAGGTCACGGCGGAGGAACTCGTCCAGAGGATCGCCGAGTCGGACGTCCAGCAGCTCTCCGGCACGGTCCGGATCAGCACCGACCTGGGCCTGCCGGACCTCGGCGGCCTGGAGAGCGGCCTGATGTCCGGAATGTCCGGCGGTCCGGGCGGGGACGGGAAGGACGGCGGCTCGTCCGCCGACCCCTCGGCCAAGCTCACCCAGCTGGTCTCCGGCTCCCACACCCTGCGCGTCGCGGCCGACGGCCCCGACCGGCAGAAGGTGTCCCTGCTGGAGGACGCCGCCGAGTACAGCCTCATCCACGACGGCAAGGACGTCTGGGGCTACGACAGCAAGTCCAACGAGGTCTACCACTCCACCTCCGACGGCGGAGAGCGGCCGGAGAAGGACGTGCCGGCCACCCCGAAGGACTTCGCCGACCAGGCGCTCAAGTCGATCGACGACACCACGTCCGTGAAGGTCGGCGGCACCGCCCAGGTGGCCGGCCGCGACGCGTACCGGCTCGTCGTCGAGCCCAAGCAGAAGGGTTCCACGGTCGGTGCGATCACCGTCGCCGTGGACGCCGAGACCGGCACCCCGCTGAAGTTCACGCTGACCCCGGCGAGCGGCGGCGCCGCCGTCGTGGACGCGGGCTTCACCAAGGTCAGCTTCGCGAAGCCGGACGCGTCGACGTTCGACTTCACCCCGCCCAAGGGCGCGAAGGTGACCGAGGCCGACGAGAAGGCCGCCAAGACTCCGGAGCACGGGCGCAAGGCCGAGGGCGACCTCGCCAAGCTGGACGGCCTGAAGGTCATCGGCGAGGGCTGGAACTCGATCGCCGCCTTCGACACCGGCGGCCAGGGCCTGCCCACGGGCGCCGCGGGCGGCGGCGACCTCGGCGGCTTCCTCGGCTCCCTGGGCGACCAGGTCAAGGGCGACTTCGGCTCGGGCACGGTCTTCAAGACCCGCCTGGTCAACGCCCTGATCACCGAGGACGGCAAGGTCTACGCCGGTGCGGTCACCAAGGACGCGCTGGTGAAGGCCGCGAACGCCGCGAAGTAGCGGAGCAGGGGCACAGGAGAGGAAGCCGATGGCCGAACCGTCCGTCACGGAGCCGGAGCGGGCGGACGACGCCGTCATCTCCACCCGCGGGCTCACCAAGCGCTACCGCGGCGGACAACTCGCCGTCGACGGTCTCGACCTGACCGTCCCGGCGGGCAGCGTCTTCGGCTTCCTCGGCCCCAACGGTTCCGGCAAGACCACCACCATCCGCATGCTGATGGGCCTGATCGAACCGACCTCGGGCAGCGCCCGGGTCCTCGGCCGGCCCATGCCGCGCGCGGCCCGCACCGTCCTGCCCAGGGTCGGCGCCCTCATCGAGGGCCCGGCCCTGTACGGCTTCCTCTCCGGCCGCGACAACCTGCTGCGCTACGACGCCGCCGACCCGACCGCCGACCCGCGCACCCGGCGCGAGCGCGTCGCGGCGGCGCTGGACCGGGTGGGCCTCGCGGCCGCCGCCGGCAAGAAGGCGAAGGCGTACTCGCTCGGCATGAAGCAGCGGCTCGGCCTCGCCGCCGCGCTGCTCCAGCCGCGCCGCCTGCTGGTCCTGGACGAGCCGACCAACGGGCTCGACCCCCAGGGCATGCGCGAGATCCGCGCGCTGGTCCGCGAACTCGCCTCCGACGGCACCACCGTCTTCCTCTCCTCCCACCTGCTGGACGAGATCGAGCAGGTCTGCACGCACGCCGCCGTGATGGCCCAGGGACGCCTGATCACCCAGGGCGCGGTCGCCGACCTGTCGGCCGGGGCGCGCGGCCGGCTGGTGGTGACCACGCCGGACGCGGGCGACGCGGCCCGGGTGCTGAAGGAGCAGGGGGCCGGGGACGTGGTCGTCGCCGAGGACCGGGTGACGGCCGAGCCCCCGGACCGCGACCTGGCCGAGGTCAACGCGGCCCTGGTCGCGGCCCACGTCCGGGTCCGCGGCTTCGCACTGGAACGGGCCTCCCTGGAGGATGCGTTCGTGGCCCTGACCGGAGAGGGATTCGATGTCGCGGGCTGAGACGGGGAACGTGCCGGTGGCGCCGGCGGAGACGCCGGGTGCGGGTGCGGGTGCGGGTGTGGACGCGGGTGCGGTGCGCACGCCGAGTCCGCTGTGGTCCCTCGGACTGCTGCGCAGCGAACTGCTGATCACCTTCCGGCGCTGGCGCACCCTCGCCCTGCTGGGCGTCCTGGCCGCCGTGCCGGTCCTGGTGGGCATCGCGGTGAAGATCGAGACCAGCGACGGGTCGTCGTCGTTCGGTGGCGGCGGTGGGGGTGGCGGCGGCGAGGGCCCGGCCTTCATCTCGCAGATCAGCAACAACGGCCTGTTCCTGGTCTTCACCGCGCTCGCCGCGACCCTCCCGTTCTTCCTGCCGATGGCCGTCGGCGTCGTCGCGGGCGACGCGATCGCCGGCGAGTCCAGCGCGGGCACGCTGCGCTACCTCCTCGTCGCCCCGGCCGGGCGCACCCGGCTGCTGCTCACCAAGTACGCGACGGTGATCGCCTTCTGCCTCGCCGCCACCCTGGTGGTCGCGGTCTCGGCGCTCGCGGTCGGGGCGCTGCTCTTCCCGCTGGGCGACCTGACCACGATCTCCGGCACCCGGATCGGCTACGCGGAGGGCCTGGGGCGCGCGCTGCTGATCGCCCTGGTGGTGGCTGCCTCACTCGTCGGCCTCGCGGCCCTCGGCCTGTTCGTCTCGACCCTGACGGGCAGCGGCATCGCGGCGATGGCGACCACCGTCGGACTGCTGATCACGGTCCAGATCCTCGACCAGATCCCCCAGCTGCACGCGCTCCAGCCGTACTTCTTCTCGCACTACTGGCTGTCCTTCGCCGACCTGATGCGCGAACCGGTCTACTGGGACGACCTGATGAAGAACCTGGGCCTCCAGGCCCTCTACGCGGCGGTCTTCGGCTCGGCGGCGTGGGCGCGGTTCACGGCGAAGGACATCACCGCGTAGGGCGTCACGCCTCGCGCCCGAGGACCTCACCGCGCGGGCACGGCCACCGGCTCCTCGTACGGGAACCGGGCGAGCGGTGCCTCCCGCGCGAAGAACGTCTTGGCGCGGGACAGCGCGTCCGTGTCCCGCAGCACGTCACCGGGACGGCTGCCGTTGCCGAGCAGTACGCCGCCGAAGCGCATCCCCATGTAGGCCGCGGAGTTGCTGAGGGTGCCGATCAGCGGGTCGGCGACCTCCTGCTCCTCGTGCGCCAGCGCGGTGACGCCCCACAGGGTGCGGCCGGCCAGGGTCGCCTTGAAGTCGAGGCCGGGCGTGCGCAGCCAGCCCGACCAGTGGTCGAGGTAGCGCTTGACCGGCGTGGACAGCGAGTACCAGTACAGCGGCGACGCGATCACGAGGTCGGTCGCGTCGAGCGTGGCGTCGAGCAGCAGACCGGCGTTGCCCTCGGTGGGGCGCGTGTGGTCGCTGTCGTGCCGCAGGTCCTCGAACTCGGGCAACGGGTGGCGGGCCAGGTCGATCCAGCGCTGCTCGACGTCCGCGGGGAGCTGTTCGGCGGCCCGGCGGGCGAGCAGCTCGGTGTTGCCGTCGGGGCGGCTGCTGCCCAGCAGGAAGAGAAAACGGCGCGTCATGGTGTCCCCTGGAGTGATCGGCGATGAGCGAATACCAGCACATGCATTATATGCGTACGCATTCAATTGTCCATGCGTGTGCATTCACCTAGCGGCGTCCGGGGGTGCCGACCGGGCTCAGTGCACCCGCCGCGTGCGGCGGACCAGTGACTCCGTCCCCCGGGGCGGGCCCTCGTACGTCCCGTCCAGGCGCCAGGCGGGCACCCACGGGACGCGGTGGACGTCCACGGCCGACTCGAGCAGCCGTACGCGCTGGGCGAGCTGCCGGGGAAGCCGCCCGGGCGCGTCCGCAACGAGGACCACGGAGTCGAGCCCGACCCCCGTGGGCACCCGTCCGAGCCGGAACTCCTCCACGGCCCGGCCGACGGCCGTGAGACCGGCCGCGTGCGTGCGGGCCACCAGCAGCACCGACGAGGGGTCGCCGGGGCCGGGCCAGCCCCGCCCGCAGTCCTGCCCGCCGAACACCCCGGCGAGCGTCGTCACCCCGGCACCGCCGTGGACGCCGATCCAGGAGAAGCCTGGCGCTTCGGCGGGGGTGGGGGCAGGGGCGAGTGGCGGCTCGGGGGCGGTCGGCCCCCGGTCGGGCGGCTCGGGCGGCTCGGGCGCCGCCACCGGCCCGCGGATCCATATCTCCGGTCCCTGTCGCATGCCTGACCGCCTGCCCGCTCTCCCCCCGGCTCACGCACCCCGCCCACCGGCCCCGCACCGACCCGCCGATACGTGCGTGACCTCCTGGAACGAGCCTGTGACACCCCGGTGACGTGAGAATCGCGAGCGAGCGGAGAGACTCGACAGTAGGTGCAGGACTGGTATGACAGGCTCTGGACGGCAGGGAACACGGGACCGCCGACGGAAGCCGCCGATGAGTGGGGGAACGATGTCTCGACTCGGTCGCGACAAGCAGCGGGAGCACGAGCGCGCCGAGCGCTCGCCGGACCCCGCGGCGACGCCGATCGACGTGTGCGTGCCGGAGGCCGGTTCCGGCGCGCAGACCGCCACGATCGACGGTTCGACGGTCGTCGCGGCACCCGGCGAGGAGATCCAGAACGCCGTCCTGAACCGCCTCCACCGCCTCGCCCTCGCCGTCGGCCACCCCGTCCTCGCCACGATCCACGACCGGCGCATCGGCTACTCCGTCCCGCTCCGCGTCGACCCGGACGGCTCCAGCCACCTCGCCGCCGACCCGGTGCCGACGGCTCCCGAGGAGGAGGCGGCGACCGGGTGGGACCGGCCCACACACGTCCTCCGGTCGCTGGAGGCCGTACGGGACAGCGCCCCGACGTTCCCGCTCCCGGCCGTGCCCGACGCCGGGCGGACGCCGTCCGGCGACTCCCCGCCGACGTTCACCCTCCGCGCCCTGCCGGGGGCCTCCGGCGGTACGGCGCCGGGCACGGTGGCGCCGCCGACGGGGGAGTTCGGACCGCCGCCGCGGATGGAGGGGGCCGGGGACGCGGAAGGGGCGGTCCCTCGGGAGGCTGCCGGGCCGTTCACCGGCGCCGGGTATGCGTCAGGGGGCGGGTCGGGGGCCGTGCCGACGCCCGGGGCCGCGTCGGAGGCCGAGCCGTCCGTGTCCGAGCCGTCCGTGTCCGAGCCCGCGGCCCGACCCGCCGGCGGCCCCCGCCCGTTCGCCGGGCACGAGCCGGTCGCTGACGCTCAGCCGGTCGCTGACGCGCAGCCAGTCGTTGACGCGCAGCCGGTCGCCGAGGCCAAGCCGGTCGCCGAGGCCAAGCCCCTTGCCGACCCGGGCCCGTTCGTCGACCCCGACCCCAAGCCGACCCCCGCCCGCGGGTTCGACGCCGTGGCCGAGGCCGTGCTCGGGGACGGACCGCTCACCGCGCCCGGTGACTCGACCGTCCCCGCGCTGCTCGCGCAGCCGACCGCGCGGGTCAACGAGGCCGTCAAGGAGGGCCGTACGCAGGACGCGGCGCTGCTGGCGGAGCAGGCCGTGGCGGAGGCCTCGCAGACGCTGGGGCCGGAGCACCCGGAGGTACTCCGGCTCCGCGAACTCACGGCGTACATCGCCTACTTGTCCGGCGATCCCGACCGCGCCTTCCGCCTCTCCCTGGACCTGGCCCGGATACACCGCCGCGCGGGCGACGCCGAGGCCGCGTACGGCAACGTCCAGAGCGCGGCCACCGCCTGGCGTGCCGTACGCGACCCCGAACGGGGCATGGAACTGGGGCAGGACCTGGTCGGCCTGTGGGACGAACTCGCCGCCGAGGAGGGCCCGGCCGCGGAGGACGCCGAGCAACTGGAGTCCGCCCGCACCCGCATGGGCCGCCTCGCCGAACGCGCCCGGGCCCAGGCCGGCTGACCGGGCGGCCCCGCCTCGGAAGCCTGTCCTACTGCGACAGTTCCCAGATCGCGTACGCGATGGCGTCGCCGTTGCGGTCCAGGGCCGTGTCGTTGATGTTGGCGGTGGTGTCGCAGGACGAGTGGTAGCAGCGGTCGAAGGACTGGCCCGCGGTGCCGCCCCACTTGGCCGCCTGGGCGGACGTCTTGCGGTAGTCGGCGCCGCTGAAGAGGCCGCCGACGGGGACGCCCACGTTCTTGAAGGGCGCGTGGTCGGAGCGGCCGTCGCCCTCGGTCTCGATCTCGGTGGAGACGCCGATCCCGGCGAAGTAGTCCTTGAAGGTCTTCTCGATGGTGGGGTCGTCGTCGTAGACGAAGTAGCCGGGGTTGGGCGAGCCGATCATGTCGAAGTTCAGGTAGCCGCTGATCTTCGCGCGGTCGGCGGAGGAGAGGCGGTTGACGTAGTAGCGGGACCCGACCAGCCCCAGTTCCTCCGCTCCCCACCAGGCGAAGCGCAGGTGCTTGGTGGGCTGGTAGCCGGACCGTGCCACGGCGAGCGCGGTCTCCAGTACGGCGGCGGAGCCGGAAGCGTTGTCGTTGATGCCGGGCCCGGAGCCGACGCTGTCCAGGTGTGACCCGGCCATGACAACCTGATTCGCGTCACCGCCGGGCCAGTCGGCTATCAGGTTGTACCCGGTGCGGCCGGAGGCGGTGAACTGCTGGATGCGGGTGGTGAATCCGGCGGCGTCCAGCTTGGCCTTCACGTAGTCGAGCGAGGCCTTGTAGCCGGGGCGGCCGTGGGCGCGGTTGCCGCCGTTCGCCGTGGCGATCGACTGGAACTGGGTGAGGTGGGCCTTGACGTTGGCTATCGGCAGGTCGGGCGCGGCGGCGACGGCCGCCGTGCCCGAGGCGGGGCCGGACCGCTCGGTGGCGGAGGCCGCGCCGGCCACGGAACCGCCGGCCGCGAGTGTGACGACCGCGACGGCACCGGCCGTCAGCGCACGTCCGGAGAAGGGGAGCTTCATGTGGGGGGCTCCGAATTCCTAGGGAATCCCTGGGGAGGGAACTCCGCAGTGAATGGGGTGCCTGGATGGTGTGGCCGGGACTGACCGCTCGTCAAGACCGCTATTCGGCCATGGCATCGCGGATATCGGAAGCTCCGCCCCGCCGGTACACGGCCCCCGCGTCGGACGGCCCCTAGTGCACGCAGAACTCGTTCCCCTCGGGGTCCGCCATCACCACCCACTCCCCGCCCTGCTCCGCCACCCGCCGCAGCACGCCCGCCCCCAGCGCCTCCAGCCGGCCTACCTCCGCCTCGCGTTCCCCTTCCCGGGAGTGCACGTCGAGGTGGACGCGGTTCTTGCCGGTCTTGGTCTCCGGGACGCGCTGGAACAGCAGCCGCCGCCCCAGCCCCGTCCCGCTCTCCTCGTCGTAGGGGTCGTCGGGGTGCCGTACGGCCACCAGGTCCCGCCAGGCGCGGCGCCCGTGGGACTCCAGGGTCAGCTCCTCCGGTACGGCCCCGAAGCCCAGCAGTTTCCCGATGAGCGCGCTGTTGTCCTCCACCTCGTAGTGCAGGGCGGCGGCCCAGAAGTCCGCCTGCGCGTGCGGGGCGGCGGCGTCGATGACGATCTTGAAGTGCAGGGGAGCGGGTCGTGGTGTCGAGGTCATGGACCAGTCATATGGGTTACGTGACCGAGCGGGCAACGGAATCGCCGGAGTCCCGCGTCGCGTCGCTCTCCTTGACCGGCGGTACGCCCGCGCCCGTCCGGTCCAGCTGCTCCCTGAGCGCCCGCGCGGTCCGGCGGGCCGTACGCAGCGCGTCCCAGGTGAGCAGCGTCAGCGCCAGCCAGACCAGGGCGAAACCGGCCCAGCGCTCGGGCGGCATGGCCTCGTGGAAGTAGAGGACCCCGAGGGCGAACTGGAAGACCGGCGCCAGGTACTGCAGCAGCCCCAGCGTGGACAGCGGCACGCGGATCGCGGCCGCGCCGAAGCAGACCAGCGGGATCGCGGTGACCAGACCGGTCGCGGCCAGCAGCGCCGAGTGCCCGACGCCCTCGGTGGTGAACGTCGACTCGCCCTGCGCCGACAGCCACACCACATAGCCGAGCGCGGGCAGGAACTGGATCGCCGTCTCGGCGGCCAGCGACTCCACGCCCCCGAGGTTGACCTTCTTCTTCACCAGGCCGTACGTGGCGAAGGAGAAGGCGAGGCAGAGGGAGATCCACGGCGGCTGTCCGTAGCCGACGGCGAGGACCAGGACGGCGGCGAAGCCGGTGCCGACCGCCGCCCACTGCGCGGGCCGCAGCCGCTCCTTGAGCAGCAGCACGCCCATCGCGATGGTGACCAGCGGGTTGATGAAGTACCCGAGCGAGGCCTCGACGACATGGCCGCTGTTCACGGCCCAGATGTACACGCCCCAGTTGACGGTGATGACCGCGGCGGCCACGGTGACCAGGCCGAGCCTGCGCGGCTGCCGCAGCAGCTCACCGGCCCAGGCCCAGCGCCGTACGAAGAACAGCGCGACGGCGACGAAGACGAGGGACCACGCCATCCGGTGGGCGAGGATCTCCCCGGCCCCGGCGGGCTTGAGCAACGGCCAGAACAGCGGGACGAGCCCCCACAGCCCGTACGCCGTGAAGCCGTTCAGCAGACCTATGCGCTGCTCACTCCTGGACGACCCGGCCACGGGCACCTCCTTCTCGCACACGGCATGCCGGGACGGACGCATGCCACGACGAAAGGTAGCGCCGCACCCGGCCGCCTGTCATGCCCGTATCGCCATACGGTCATGACAGGCGGGGTGCGTGCCGTGGAGGAGGCGGCGGGGGCGGGCCCGTGCGGGCGTCAGCTCCTGACCGCGGCGGCGACCGCCTCGGCGAGCGGCGTGGTGGGGCGGCCGGTCAGCCGGGAGAGGTCGCCGCTGGTGACGACCAGCTCACCCTTCTCGATGGAGTCCTCCACGCCCGCGAGGATGGCGGCCAGCGGCGCGGGCAGTCCCGCGCCGGCCAGGATGCCGGTGTAGGCCTCGGCGGAGACGGGGGTGTAGGCGATCTCCCTGCCGGTCCGCCGGCTCAGCTCGGCGGCGTACTCGGCGAAGCCCCACGCCTCGTCGCCGCCCAGCTCGTACGCCTTGTTCTCGTGGCCCTCGCCGGTCAGTACGGCGACGGCGGCGGCCGCGTAGTCGGCGCGGGAGGCGGAGGAGATCCGGCCCTCGCCGGCCGCCTGCACGACGGCGCCGTGCTCCAGGACCGGGGCGAGCTGCTCGGTGTAGTTCTCGTGGTACCAGCCGTTGCGCAGCAGCACGTAGGGCACGCCCGAGCCGACGAGGACGTCCTCGGTGGCGCGGTGGTCGTCCGCGAGCGCGGCCTTGAGGCTGCTGGGCGCGCTGGTGTAGGCGAGCAGGGCGACGCCGGCCTTCTTCGCCGCGTCGATCACCACCGTGTGCTGCTGGACGCGGCCCTTGTCGAACTCGTTGCCGGAGATCAGCAGCACCCGGTCGCCGGACGCGAACAGGCCGTCGAAGGTCTCGGGCGCGTTGTAGTCGGCGACCGCGAGCCGTACGCCGCGGGCGGCGAGGTCGGCGGCCCTGTCGCGGTCCCGGACGACCGCGGTGACCTGGTCGGCGGGCACCTTCTCCAGCAGTTGCCGCACGACGTGGCGGCCGAGGTGTCCGGTGGCTCCGGTGACGACGATGCTCATGGGTTCAGTACTCCTTGTGGGGTGCGATGTCACCAACCATAGGAGCTGCGCTAACTTCTGGATAGTGCCCACTTTGAAGTAAGGTACTTACGTTTGGGTAAGCGTAAGGGGCCCGGGCGTTCTCCGCCCGGGCCCCTCGGTTCTCGTCGGTTCTTGTCAGTTCTCGGTTCTCAGCCGACGACCGTCCAGGTGTCGTTGCCCGCGAGCAGCGCGGCGAGGTCGCCCTTGCCGTCCCGCTCGATGGCGGCGTCGAGCTGGTCGGACATGAGCGTGTCGTAGACCGGCCGCTCCACCGAGCGCAGCACACCGATGGGCGTGTGGTGCAGGGTGTCCGGGTCGGCCAGCCGGGAGAGGGCGAAGGCGGTGGTCGGCGAGGTGGCGTGGGCGTCGTGGACCAGGACGTCCGCCTCGTTGTCCGCGGTGACGGTGACGACCTTCAGGTCGCCGGTCCCCGGGTCCCGTACGACGCCCTTGGCGCCGTCGGAGCCGAAGCGGATCGGCTGCCCGTGCTCCAGCCGGATCACCGCTTCCTCGGCCCGCTCCCGGTCCTTGAGCGCGTCGAAGGCGCCGTCGTTGAAGATGTTGCAGTTCTGGTAGATCTCGATCAGCGCCGTGCCGGGGTGCTCGGCGGCCTGGCGCAGTACCTCGGTGAGGTGCTTGCGGTCCGAGTCGACGGTCCGGGCGACGAAGGACGCCTCCGCGCCGATGGCCAGCGAGACCGGGTTGAAGGGCGCGTCCAGCGACCCCATCGGGGTCGACTTGGTGATCTTCCCGACCTCGGAGGTGGGGGAGTACTGGCCCTTGGTCAGCCCGTAGATCCGGTTGTTGAACAGCAGGATCTTGAGGTTGACGTTGCGTCGCAGCGCGTGGATGAGGTGGTTGCCGCCGATGGAGAGCGCGTCGCCGTCACCGGTGACGACCCAGACGGACAGGTCGCGGCGGGAGGCGGCGAGCCCGGTCGCGATGGCGGGGGCGCGGCCGTGGATGGAGTGCATCCCGTACGTGTTCATGTAGTACGGGAAGCGGGAGGAGCAGCCGATGCCGGAGACGAAGACGATGTTCTCCTTCGCCAGGCCGAGCTGGGGCATGAAGCCCTGCACGGCGGCGAGGATGGCGTAGTCGCCGCAGCCGGGGCACCAGCGCACTTCCTGGTCGGACTTGAAGTCCTTCATGGACTGCTTGCCCTCGGCCTTGGGGACGAGGTGGAGCAGCGCGTTGGCGTCAGTCATCGATGGCCTCCTTCAACACCGCGGCGAGCTGCTCCGCCTTGAACGGCATGCCGTTGACCTGGTTGTACGACTGCGCGTCGACCAGGTACTTCGCCCGGATGAGGGTGGCGAGCTGACCGAGGTTCATCTCGGGGACCACCACCTTGTCGTACCGCTTCAGCACCTCGCCCAGGTTGGGCGGCAAGGGGTTGAGGTGGCGGAGGTGGGCCTGCGCGATCGGCACCCCGGCGGTGCGCAGCCGGCGCACGGCGGCGGTGATGGGGCCGTACGTCGAACCCCAGCCCAGTACCAGGGTCCGCGCCCCGCCCGGGTCGTCGACCGCCAGTTCGGGGACGTCGATCCCGTCGATCTTGGCCTGCCGGGTGCGGACCATGAAGTCGTGATTGGCCGGGTCGTACGAGATGTTCCCGGAACCGTCCTGCTTCTCGATGCCGCCGATCCGGTGCTCCAGACCAGGGGTACCGGGCACGGCCCAGGGCCGGGCCAGGGTCTGCGGATCGCGCTTGTACGGCCAGAAGACCTCGGTGCCGTCGTCCAGGGCGTGGTTGGGGCCCTGCGCGAACCGCACCGCCAGGTCCGGCAGCTCGTCCGGCTCCGGGACCCGCCAGGGCTCGCTGCCGTTGGCCAGGTAGCCGTCGGACAGCAGGAAGACCGGGGTGCGGTACGCCAGCGCGATCCGCGCCGCCTCCAGCGCCGCGTTGAAACAGTCCGCCGGGGTGCGCGGTGCGACGATCGGGACCGGCGCCTCGCCGTTGCGCCCGTACATCGCCTGCAACAGGTCGGCCTGCTCCGTCTTGGTCGGCAGCCCGGTGGACGGCCCGCCGCGCTGGATGTCCACGACCAGCAGCGGCAGTTCGAGGGAGACAGCGAGTCCGATCGTCTCGCTCTTGAGCGCCACGCCGGGACCCGAGGTGGTGGTCACCGCCAGCGAGCCGCCGAACGCGGCGCCCAGCGCGGCGCCGATGCCGGCGATCTCGTCCTCGGCCTGGAAGGTCCGCACCCCGAAGTTCTTGTGCCGGCTCAGCTCGTGCAGGATGTCCGAGGCCGGGGTGATCGGGTACGAGCCCAGGAAGAGCGGCAGGTCCGCCTGGCGGGAGGCCGCGATCAGACCGTAGGACAGGGCGAGGTTCCCGGAGATGTTGCGGTACACCCCCGGCGGGAACGCCGTAGCCGCCGGTGCCACCTCGTAGGAGACCGCGAAGTCCTCCGTGGTCTCCCCGAAGTTCCAGCCCGCGCGGTACGCCGCGATGTTGGCCGCGGCGATGTCCGGCTTCTTCGCGAACTTCGTGTTCAGGAACTTCTCCGTGCCCTCGGTGGGCCGGTGGTACATCCAGCTCAGCAGCCCGAGCGCGAACATGTTCTTGCTGCGCTCGGCCTCCTTGCGGCTGAGGTCGAACTCCTTGAGGGCCTCGACGGTCAGCGTGGTCAGCGGCACCGGATGCAGGTGGTAGCCGTCGAGCGAACCGTCCTCCAGCGGCGACGTGTCGTAGCCGACCTTCTGCATCGCCCGCCGGGTGAACTCGTCCGTGTTGACGATGATCTCCGCGCCGCGCGGCAGGTCGCCGACGTTCGCCTTCAGCGCGGCCGGGTTCATCGCGACCAGCACGTTGGGGGCGTCGCCCGGGGTGAGGATGTCGTGGTCGGCGAAGTGCAGCTGGAAGGACGAGACACCGGGCAGGGTGCCGGCGGGCGCCCGGATCTCGGCCGGGAAGTTCGGCAGCGTCGACAGGTCGTTCCCGAACGACGCGGTCTCCGAGGTGAAACGGTCGCCGGTGAGCTGCATCCCGTCGCCCGAGTCTCCGGCGAACCTGATGATCACCCGGTCCAGCCGGCGGACGTCCTTCGTCCCGACCGGTTTGCGCTGCGCTCCCACGACGGTCTCGTCGGTTCCGTCGGCCTGCTCCGCTGGGCTGCTGACCTGGCTGGTCACTGAACTGGACCTCCCTCGAGACGGCTGTCCGGGGACTGGTCTCCCACCGACCGTCCCAGGATCAACCCTACGTCCGCGGATGCTGACTTCCGGTGGAGATTCGCATGATGGACACGACTTCGAGATGGCCCACAGCCCCGGTATTCCGGGGATTTCCCGCCCCTCGACACCGATGAGGACGTCCCCCGCCCACGCTCCGGTTTCTCATTCGTCCGGATGAGCCGGACGAGTGGGAGGGCCGCCGGGCCCGGTGTGTGGCCCCTGAGGTTCAGGAACCGGGAGTCATGAGTTGAGGTACGTGAGCACCGCCAGCACCCGCCGGTGATCACCGTCGCTCGGGGACAGACCCAGCTTCATGAAGATGTTGCTGACGTGCTTCTCGACCGCCCCGTCGCTCACGACGAGCTGCCGGGCGATCGCCGAGTTCGTCCGGCCCTCGGCCATCAGCCCCAGTACCTCCCGCTCCCGTGGGGTGAGCCCCGCCAGCACGTCCTGCTTGCGGCTGCGCCCGAGCAACTGCGCGACCACCTCCGGGTCCAGCGCGGTACCCCCGTCCGCCACGCGCACCACGGCGTCCACGAACTCCCGCACCTCGGCCACCCGGTCCTTGAGCAGATAACCGACGCCCCGGCTGGAACCGGCCAGCAGCTCCGTGGCGTACCGCTCCTCCACGTACTGCGACAGCACCAGTACCCCGAGGCCGGGATGCGCCTTGCGCAGCCGGATCGACGCGCGCACTCCCTCGTCCGTGTGCGTCGGAGGCATCCGCACGTCCGCGACCACGACGTCCGGCAGCTCGCCCTGGGCGTCCAGCTCGGTGATGGTCTTGATCAGTGCCTCACCGTCGCCGACACCGGCCACGACCTCGTGCCCGCGGTCGGTCAGCAACCGGGTCAGCCCCTCTCGGAGCAGCACTGAATCCTCGGCGATGACCACCCGCACCCTGTCCTCCACGATTTTTCGGCCCCCCACAGCCCGTCCGCCTCACGGTCCCCGCGGCCCACACCGCGTCCACGAACCGTTCGTACGACAGGTCCAGCATTCCAGCATCGGAGGCCGGATGCCCTGGGGCAACGGGAAGAGGACGGGAAGTCCCGGCCGTACCGTCCGGCTTCGGCTCCACGATGGCCGGATTTCGACCCCGGGCGAACGGGTCACCGCAGGCCGCCCGGGCCGCCCGGAGTGGCGTAAGGGAGAGCGGGGCGGGCGCGGCGCCGCGCCTCAGCCGGATATCGGCTCGTTCCGCCAGGGCAGCTCGGCCGTCACCCGCGTCGGCCCCCCGGCCGGAGAGTCCACCACCAGGATCCCGTCCACCGCGTCGAGCCGCTCCGCCAGTCCGGCGAGTCCCGAGCCGGCCGTCACGTCCGCCCCGCCGACGCCGTTGTCCACGACCTGGAGCAGCAGCCGGTTCTCCACCCGCCACACCTCGACGGCGGCCGCCGTGGCCCGCGCGTGCTTGCTGATGTTCTGCAGCAGCTCCGACACCGTGAAGTACGCGATGCCCTCGATCGCCGATGCCGGCCGCTCGGTGAGGTCGACCTCCACCCGCACCGGCACGGTGCAGCGCGAGGCGACCGAGGAGAGCGCCGCGTCCAGACCGCGGTCGGTCAGTACCGCGGGGTGGATGCCCCGGGCCAGGTCTCGCAGCTCCTGGAGGGCCGTCTTCACCTCGCCGTGCGCCTCCTCCACCATGATCGCCGCCGCCCGCGGGTCCTCCTGCAGCTTCTCCTTCGCCAGGCCGAGATCCATGGCCAGGTTGACCAGGCGGGCCTGCGCCCCGTCGTGCAGGTCGCGCTCGATGCGCCGCAGGTCGGCCGCGGCCGTGTCCACCACGACCCCCCGGTCCGACTCCAGCTCCACGACCCGCGTCGCCAGCCGCGACGGTCCGAGCAGCCCGTGCACCATCACCCGGTCCACCGTCGTCAGCGCCCGCACGATCCACGGCGTCGCCAGCGTGAACAGCAGCCCGACCAGCGCGGTCACGGTGATCTCGAACGGGTTGTCCAGGTAGATCCGGTGCGTCTCGTCGCCGTAGAGCTGGAGCCCGTCCTGCCCCGCGTACATCGGGAACACCCAGAACCACAGCGGGTACGTCAGCATCGCCCACCCGACCGCCCAGAAGTTCACGGCGACGACGAACGAGAACACCGCCCACGGGAACTGAAGAAACGCGTACAGCAGACTCCGCCAGGAGGTGCCGCTCTTGAGCACGGCCCCCATCCAGCCCATCGCCCCGTGCTTCCGCACCCGCAGCGGCTCCGGGTCGGACACGTCGAGCCCCAGCAGCGCCCGGGCCCGCGCCCGCTCCATCACCCCGAAGCCCCGGCACCCGGCGAGCGCCGCCGCCAGCACCGGCACACCCAGGAACGTCACCAGCAGGCCCGCTCCCAGCGACACCATCGTGACCGCGTAGGTGAAGAGCAGGATGCTGATCGGCAGACCCACCAGCACGTAGCCGAACTCCCGCCAGCTGCGTGCCTCGAACGGCGCTCGCAGCCCGGCCGGCAGCCGGTGGCGACGCGCCCCGGTGTCCCCGGGGAAGCCGGGCCCGCTCCCGAACCCGTAACCCTGTCCGTATTCCGTGGCCATCGGTGCCGTCCTTCTCCTCGTCCTACGGCTCTGCTGTCGTAACTCCACCCTCCTCGCCCGCACCTCCACGGGCCATGGAGCCCGTCGGCGTCTGGAGAGGGGGGTTTTCCCTACCTCGGGACCTCGGGCCCGTCCGTCACCGCGTCCCGGACGTGCGCCGCGCGTGGCCGGCGTCGGAGGCGCCGGGAGCCGCGTCCGCCGCGGTGCGGTCGCGCCACGGCAGCTCGGCCGTGATCGCCGTCGGTCCGCCCTCCGGCGAGTCGATGACGAAGAGGCCGTCGACCGCGGAGAGCCGGTCGGCGAGGCCCTTCATCCCCGTACCCGCGTCGAGGTGTGCGCCGCCCTGACCGTCGTCCTCCACCTGTATGAGCAGCCGGTCGGACGACCGCCACACCTCCACGGAGGCGGAACGCGCCCCACTGTGCTTGCTGACGTTCTGGAGCAGCTCCGAGACGGTGAAGTAGGCGATGCCTTCGATGGCCGGCGCCGGACGCTCCGCCAGGTCGACGGTCACCCTGACCGGCACGGTGCAGCGGGAGGCGACCGAGGAGAGCGCCGCGTCCAGACCGCGGTCGGTCAGGACGGCCGGGTGGATGCCCCGCGCCAGGTCCCGCAACTCCTGAAGGGCCAGCTTCACCTCGCCGTGCGCCTCGTCGACCATCGCCGCCGCCGCGTCGGGATCCTCCAGGAGCTTCTCCTTGGCCAGACCCAGCCCCATGGCCAGGTTGACCAGGCGGGCCTGCGCCCCGTCGTGCAGGTCGCGCTCGATGCGCCGAAGGTCCGCCGCGGCCGTGTCCACCACGACCCCCCGGTCCGACTCCAGCTCGGCGATCCGCCGTTCCAGCTCGTCGGACGGGGACAGCAGCGCGCGCACCATCGCCCGGTCGGCGTTGGCCAGGCCCCGCGCGATGAACGGCAGCACCGGCCACAGCACGAACAACGACGTCAGCGTGATGACGAAGGTGACCACGCCCCAGGGGAGCCGCATGAAGTCGTACAGGACCGTGCGCCAGCCCACCGGGTCCTTCAGCGCCATCCACAACTGGGGAAAGAACCCGCCCCCGCCGTGCAACGGCAGCGGACTGGGCTCCTCCACCCGCACTCCGAGCAGCGCCCGGGCCCGCGCCCGCTCCAGCTTGCCGAGCTGACGTGCGCCGAGCAGTCCGGCCGCCAGCAGCGGGAACCCGATCACCGTGACCGTCAACCCGACCCCGACGAACAGCATCGTCGAGACATAGACGAAGCCGAGCAGCGACGCCGGGAAGTTCGCCAGCAGGTGGGCGATCTCTTTCCAGGTGTGCCGGTCGAAGGCGAAACGGGCCGGCGGCAGGCGGTCGCCGGCCGCCCCACCGGCGGTCCCGGCGGGGGTCGAAGTCGCGAGGTGTTCGGTCATACGGATCAGCGTGCCGTGCGGCAGGGCACCGCGCCATGAGGTGGACCGCCGGGATGTACTGAGGAAAACCCCACCCCGGCCCCGGCCCACGTCTCAACGTACGACGGGCTGCTTACCGTCTCTTTATCAGGCCCTAGACTCCCGTGCGTACAGATCGTCGAGCAGCAGGCGTTGAGGACAGGGAGCGAGGGGACGCACGTGCCGGAACCGACCGTCGGGCTCGCCGCGGACTACTTCCAGTCCTACTCGGTCGTCGCCCTGCTCGCCGTGGTGGGCGTGCTCTTCGTCGCCGTGGCCTTCGGAGCCGGGCGGCTGCTGCGGCCCGTGGTCCCGACACCCGAGAAGCTGCTGACGTACGAGTGCGGCGTGGACCCCGTCGGCGAGGGCTGGGCACACACCCAGATCCGCTACTACGTCTACGCGTTCCTCTACGTCATTTTCGCGGTCGACTCGATCTTCCTCTTCCCTTGGGCGACGGTCTTCGCCGATCCTGGTTATGGAGCGACGACCCTCGTGGAGATGTTCATCTTCCTGGGCTTCCTGGCCGTGGGCCTGCTCTACGCATACAAGAAGGGCGTCCTGTCGTGGACGTGAATCCCTCCGGAGCCGAACCGCTCCCGGAGCCCGTACCGCTTCCCGAGCCCCAGCGGCTGGGCACCCTCGCGCGCCTGGCCCCCGAGCCGATGAAGGTCGTCCTGAACTGGGGCCGCCGGTACTCCCTCTGGGTCTTCAACTTCGGCCTCGCCTGCTGCGCGATCGAGTTCATCGCCGCGTCGATGGCCCGCCACGACTTCATCCGGCTCGGCGTCATCCCCTTCGCGCCGGGCCCCCGCCAGGCCGACCTGATGGTCGTCTCGGGCACGGTGACCGACAAGATGGCGCCCGCCGTCAAGCGCCTGTACGAGCAGATGCCCGAGCCCAAGTACGTCATCTCCTTCGGCGCCTGCTCCAACTGCGGCGGCCCGTACTGGGACTCCTACTCCGTGACGAAGGGCGTCGACCAGATCATCCCCGTCGACGTCTACGTCCCCGGCTGCCCGCCGCGCCCCGAGGCACTGCTCCAGGGGATCCTCAAGCTCCAGGAGAAGATCGCACGGGAGTCGCTGGGGGAGCGCTACGGCACGTCGGGCCGGCCGTCGACGGCCGCGCTGCAGAGCGGACTGGTGCGACCGCCTGGGTCGGGATCGGGGTCGGACTCCGGATCGGGATCGGGATCGGGATCGGGCTCAGGGGGTGCGCGATGACGGCGGTCGGCTGGCTGCCCGCCGGCACCGAGGAGCTCTTCGGCCCCGAAGCCACGGCCGAGGAGTCGTACGACGTCCTGACGGTCGACGTACCGCCGACGTCCTGGATCTCCGCCCTGGAGACCGCGCGTGACCGGCTGAGCTGCACGTACTTCGACTGGCTGAGCGCGGTCGACGAGCCGGGCACGGGGTTCCGCGTCGCCGCACACGTCGTGGCCCTCGGACCCGTACGCCGACTGCTGCTGCGTACGACGGTCCCGCACGAGTCCCCGGCCCTGCCCACCGCCGTCGCGGTGTACGCGGGCGCGGCCTGGCACGAGCGCGAGACCCACGAGATGTTCGGCGTCGAGTTCGCGGACCATCCCGCGCTGGACCACCTGCTCCTGCCGGAGGGCTTCGAGGGCCACCCGCTGCGGAAGGATTTCGTCCTCGCCGCCCGCGTGGCCAAGGCCTGGCCCGGCGCCAAGGAGCCGGGCGAGTCCGACCACGGCGGACCCCGTCGCCGCCAGATGCTGCCGCCGGGCGTCCCCGACCCCAACGAGTGGGGCCCGCAGAAGGGCCAGCTGCCGCCCGCCCCGGCCCGCCCGGCACGCGGCGCGGGACGTGCGGCCGGAGAGCGCCCGGCTCGCGCGGCCGGTGACCGGCCGGTCCGCCGGACCCGTACGGCGGGCGAGGGCTCCGCCAGTCAGGCACCGCCGCCCAGCACCGGCACCGGCACCGAAACGCCGTCCACTCCGCGTCGCTCCCGCACGGCGGCGGAGGGATCGGCGAGCCAGACGCCCACGGATGGCCGGACGTCTCCGGCCGACCAGACGTCTCCGGCCGAGGAGTCTTCGGCGGCTCCGACGCCCCGACGCAGCCGAAGCGCGTCGCAGGGCTCGACGAGCCAGCGGGCCGCCACCGACGCGGGACAGCAGGAGAAGACCGGGTCGTCCGGCGAGGCGCCCGCCTCGGCACCCCGCAGCCCGGACGCCCCGTGGCATCACGACCGCCCGGCGTTCGACGAGCCGGAGGAGCGCGACCAGCGCGACGAGCGGGACGAGTCGGACGAGCCGGACGAGCCCCAGGAGTCGGACCGGACGAAGCCCGAGAACCCCCCGAACCCCCCAGGAGGCCCGCGGTGAACGACGCGCTCGACGTCACCCTGCGCCTCCTGATCGTGTTCGCCGTCTTCCTCACGTTCCCCCTGATCATCGGCCAGACCGAGCACAAGGTGATGGCCCACATGCAGGGCCGCCTCGGCCCGATGTACGCCGGCGGCTTCCACGGCTGGGCCCAGCTCGTCGCGGACGGCGTGAAGTTCGCGCAGAAGGAGGACGTGGTCCCCGCCGACGCGGACCGCCGTATCTTCCAGCTCGCCCCCGCCGTGGCCCTGCTGCCGTACCTCCTGGTGCTCCTGGCCATCCCCATCGGCCCCGGCGAGGGCGCGGTCGGCCAGGTCGTCGACGCGGGCGTCTTCTTCGTGCTCGCCGTGATGGGCGTGGGCGTCCTCGGCTCGCTCATGGCCGGGTGGTCCTCCGCCAACAAGTTCTCCCTCCTCGGCGGCCTGCGCACCGCCGCCCAGCTCCTCGCCTACGAACTCCCGATGCTGCTCACCGCCGCCTCGGTGGCCATGGCGGCCGGCACGGTCTCACTCGTCGGCATCCTGAACGCCTTCGAGTGGTGGTGGCTGCCCTGGCAGATCGTCGGCGCGATCGTCTTCTTCGTCGCCGGGCTGGCCGAACTGCAACGCCCCCCGTTCGACATGCCGGTCGCCGACTCGGAGATCATCTTTGGCGCCTACACCGAGTACACCGGCCTGCGCTTCGCCCTGTTCCTCCTCGCGGAGTACGCCGGGATCGTCGTCCTGTGCGGCCTGACCACCGTCCTCTTCCTGGGCGGCTGGCACGGGCCCTGGGGCGCGGACGGCCTCGGCTGGGTGTGGACCCTGCTGAAGACGGCCGTGCTCGCCTTCGTCGTGATCTGGCTGCGCGTGACCTATCCGCGCCTGCGTGAGGACCAGCTCCAGAAGCTCTCCTGGACCCTCCTCGTCCCCCTCTCCCTCGCCCAGATCGCCCTCACCGGCATCGTCAAGGTGGTGATCCAGTAACCATGGCCCCCATCCCCGGCTCGGGTCTGGCCAAGGGCCTGGCCGTCACCCTCCGCACGATGACGAAGAAGACCGTCACCCAGCAGTACCCGGACGCCCAGCCCGAGCTCCCGCCCCGCACCCGCGGCGTGATCGGCCTGTTCGAGGAGAACTGCACGGTCTGCATGCTGTGCGCCCGCGAGTGCCCCGACTGGTGCATCTACATCGACTCCCACAAGGAGACGGTCCCGGCGGCCACCCCGGGCGGGCGCGACCGCAGCCGCAACGTCCTCGACCGTTTCGCCATCGACTTCTCCCTGTGCATGTACTGCGGTATCTGCATCGAGGTCTGTCCTTTCGACGCCCTGTTCTGGTCCCCGGAGTTCGAGTACGCCGAGACCGACATCCGTGACCTCACCCACGAACGCGACAGGCTCCGCGACTGGATGTGGACCGTCCCGGCCCCGCCGGCCCTCGACCCCGGCGCCGAGGAACCGAAGGAACTCGCCGCCGCCCGCAAGACCGCCGACAAACTGGCGGCCCAGCAGGAGTCGGCCCAGCAGGAGGCGACCCAGCAGGAGTCGGCCGCCGCCCCCGAGCAGGCGAAGCCCGAACAGGAGGGCCGGGAATGACCCTCGCCGCGACCGTCCGCCACCTGGCCGCGGACCCCACGACCACGGCCGCCGAAGCACACGGCTTCCTCTCGCCGACCGGCGTCGAGATCGCCTTCCTCCTCGTCGGCCTGGTCACATTCGGCGCCGCCGTCCTCACCGTCACCACCCGGCAGCTCGTCCACGCCGCCCTGTGGCTGGTGGTGGCCCTCGGCGGCCTGGCCGTCGAGTACCTGCTGCTCACCGCCGAGTTCATCGCCTGGGTACAGGTCCTCATCTACGTCGGGGCGGTCGTCGTCCTCATCCTGTTCGGCCTGATGCTCACCAGGGCGCCCATCGGCCGGTCCCCGGACGCCGACTCCGGCAACCGCTGGGCGGCCCTCACCGTGGCCGTGGCCGCCGCGGTGGCCCTGGTGTGGGTCGTCGTCGACGCCTTCCGGGCCACCTGGATCGACCTGGACGGCCCGGCGGCCGGCTCGACCGCCGTCACCGGAGCGAGTCTCTTCCAGAACTGGGTCCTCCCCTTCGAAGCCCTCTCCGTCCTCCTCCTCGCCGCGCTGGTCGGCGCGATCGTCCTGTCCCGCAAGGCCAAGGCGGACCGCGCGAGCGACGCGCCCAAGGCCGACGCGCCCAAGGCCGACGGACCCAAGACCCACGCGCCCAAGGCCGACGCGCCCGCCCCGAACGCCGCCGCCAAGGGCGGTGACCGCTGATGCACCTCGCCTATCCCGCCGTCCTCTCCGCCCTCCTGTTCTGCACGGGCCTCTACGGCGTCCTGGCCCGCCGCAACGCGATCCTGGTCCTGATGTCGGTCGAGCTGATGCTCAACGCCGTCAACCTCAACCTGGTCGCCTTCGACGTCTGGCTCAGCAAGGCCGCCGAGGAGACCCTGCACTCCGGCCAGGCCCTGACCCTGTTCACGATCGCCATCGCGGCCGCCGAGATCGGCATCGGTCTCGCGATCGTGCTCGCCGTCCACCGCAACCGCGGCACCGCCGACATCGACAAACTGCGCGACACCGCCGAGGGCCACGAGCCGGACGGCCCCGACACCGACACCCCCGCGACCGGGACGGCCGCCGAGAAGGCTGAGGCCACCGCGTGACCACGACCACCCTCGCCGTACTCGTCCCACTCCTTCCCTTCCTCGGGGCCGCCGCCGGTCTTCTCCTGGGCCGCACCGCGCCCGGCTTCGTCCGCCCGCTCGCCGTCCTGCCGACCCTGGCCGCCCTCGTCCTCGCCGTACTGGTCGCCTCCCGCCAGGGCGGCGGTCGCGCGGTCGACGCCGCCACGGAGCTGACGCCCACCGGTTCGGTCCCCGTCGAGCTCGCCCTGCACATCGACGGCTTCGCCGCCCTCGTCGCCGTCCTGGTCGGCACCGTCGCCACCTGCGTGCAGATCTACTCGACGGGCTACCTGCGCGACGACCCGCGCTACCCCTCGTACGCCGCGCTCGTCTCCCTGTTCACCTCCGCCATGTTCCTCGTCGTCTACTCCGGCGACCTGATGGTGCTGCTGGTCGGCTGGGAGATCATGGGCATCTGCTCGTACTTCCTGGTCGGCCACTACTGGGAGACCCCGGAGGCGCGTGCCGCCTCCCTCAAGGCCTTCCTGGTGACCAAGCTCGGTGACGTCCCCTTCCTGATCGGTCTGCTGGCGCTGGCCACCGAGGCCGGTTCCTTCCGCATCACGAAGATCCTCGGCGCGGTCGCCAACGGCTCCCTCGACCATCCGACGCTGATCGCCCTGCTGCTCCTGGCCGGTGTGGCGGGCAAGTCGGCGCAGTTCCCGCTGCACACCTGGCTCCCCGACGCGATGGCGGGCCCGACGCCCGTCTCCGCGCTGATCCACGCCGCGACGATGGTCGCCGCCGGTGTCTACTTCGTCGCCAGGCTCCTTCCGCTCTTCGAGGCCTCACGGGCCGCGATGGTCGTCCTCGCCGTCATGGCCGCCGTCACGATGGTCGGGTCGGCGCTCGCCGCGCTCGCCCAGGACGACATCAAACGCGTCCTCGCCTACTCGACGATCGGCCAACTCGGCTACATGACCGGGGCCCTCGCCGCGGGCGACCGCGGTGCCGCCGTCTTCCACCTCCTCACGCACGGCGCCTTCAAGGCGCTGCTCTTCCTCGGCGCGGGCGTGATCATCCACGCCGCCGGCACCAACTCGCTGGCCGCCATGTCCCGCATGCACAACCTGCGCGACCGCGTCCCGGACGCCTACTGGACGATGAGCGTCGCGCTGCTCGCCCTCGCCGCGATCCCTCCCTTCAGCGGCTTCTTCTCCAAGGAGTCCGTCCTCGGCGTCGCGGAGCACGTCGCCACCGGGCACACCGAGCACGCACCCGGCACCGTGGGCTGGACGGTCCTCGTCGCCGGGCTGATCACGGCCCTGCTCACCGCCGCGTACGCGACCCGCCTGTGGCTGCTGGCCTTCCGCGGGCGGGGCGCCGAGGCCCCCGACCACGGCCGGCAGCCGGTGGTCATGAACGCCGTGCTCTGGGTGCTCGCCATCCCCTCACTCGCTCTCGGCGGGCTCGCCTTCCGTCTGCTGCCCGACTGGTTCGACGGCCAGGACCTCACCCCGACCCTCACCACCTCCGTGCTCGGCACGGGCGTGGCCCTGATCGGCGGCATCGTGACCTACGCCGCCTGGCGGCACACCACCTCGTTCGCGGCCCGAGTCCCGCTCGGCGCGGTCGCGGCCCACCCGGAGGGCGACGCCGCACTGGTGGAGGCCGAGGCCATCGCCAGTCACGAGCCCGCCTACGGAAACGTCGCCTCCGCCCCCGACCCGTCGGATCCCGGACGGCTCCTGCTGGGCCCGCTGCACCGGCACGCGGCCGCCGGCTTCCACCTGGACGCGGTGTACACGACCCTCTTCGTCCGGCCCGTCCAGGCCGGCGCGAGCCTCGTACGGTTCCTCGACCGCGAGGTCGTCGACACCTACGTACGCGGGGCGGGCGCCCTGCCCCGCTGGCTCGGGGCCGCCGTACGACGTGCCCAGACCGGCAATGTGCAGACCTATGTGAGCGCGCTGCTCGCCGGCACCGTCGTCCTCGCGGTCGCCGCCGTCCTCGTCGCCACGGGAGCGTGAGCAGGCGTGATCGATATCAACGAGTCCGTGATGCAGTTCCTTCTGGCGTTCGTCGTCGTCGGCCCGCTCCTGGGGGCCGCCGCCGCTCTGCTGCCCGCACCGCCCGGGCTGAAGGGAAAGTCGCCCGAGCAGGCCGTCCTGCGCCACGGCGTCACCGTCACCGGCGCCGTCCTCATCGCCGCGATCGTCCTCGTGCTCGGCTTCGACCACGACCATCCGTCGAAGATGCAGGCCAGCACGGACATCAGCTGGATCCCCGCACTCGACGTGCGCATCCACCTCGGCATCGACGGCATCTCCCTCCCCCTCCTGGTCCTGACCGCGCTGCTGACCTTCCTGTGCGCGCTCTACTCGTACTTCAAGCAGCGGCAGGAGCGGCCGACCGAGGCGCGGACCGCGGGCCACGGACCGGTGGGCTTCGTCGCGCTGCTGCTCGTCCTGGAGTCCGGCACCCTCGCGACCTTCGCCGTCCTCGACCTGATCCTGTTCTTCCTCGCCTTCGAGATGGTCCTCATCCCGATGTACTTCCTCATCGCCCGCTGGGGCGGCGAGGGACGGGCCGGGGCCGCCTGGAAGTTCATCCTCTTCACGCTCCTCGGCTCCGTCGTCATGCTGCTCGGCCTGCTCCTGATCGGAATCACGGCGGGCACATTCGACATGGTGGCACTCGCCACTGACAACGGCCGGTCGCTGACCACATCCGTGCAGGTCATCGCGGTTCTGGCGATCGGGATCGGGCTGGCGGTGAAGACCCCGATGTGGCCGCTGCACAGCTGGCTGCCGGACGCCCACACCGCCGCGCCGACCGTCGGCTCGGTCCTGCTGGCCGGTGTCCTGCTCAAGATGGGTACGTACGGGTTCGTCCGGATTCTGCTTCCGGTCGCGCCGGACGGCTTCCGCATCTTCGCGCCCTACCTCGCCGCCTTCGCCGTGGTCGGCATCATCTACGGCTCCCTGGCCTGCCTGGCCCTCGCCAAGAGGGGCGCGAAGGGCGACCTCAAGCGCCTCATCGCCTACTCCTCCGTCGGCCACATGGGCTTCGTCCTGCTCGGCATCGCGACCATGACCCCGACCGGCGTGAACGGCGCCCTGTTCGCCAACATCGCCCACGGCCTCATCACCGGCCTGCTCTTCTTCGTCGTCGGCGCCCTCAAGGACCGCACCGGCACCACCGACCTCGACACCCTCTCCGAGGAGACCGGCGCGGCCCTGTACGGCAAGGCACCGCGCCTCGGCGGCCTGCTCGCCTTCGCCGCGGTCGCCTCGCTCGGCCTGCCGGGCCTGGCCGGGTTCTGGGGCGAGATGCTGGCCCTCTTCGGCGCCTTCGACCCCCACGAAGACCTCAGCCGCCCCGCCTTCCTCACCTTCATGGTGATCGCCGCGTTCGGCACGCTGCTGACGGCCGCGTACATGCTGATCGTGGTCCGCCGCGTCTGCATGGGCGCCCTGCCGCAAGAAGCCCCGAAGCTCGCCGACGTACGCACGTACGAGTTCGCCGCCTGGACCCCGCTCGTCGTCCTCACCGTCGTCGCCGGGCTGTGGCCCAGGACCCTCCTCGGGCTGACCGACCCGGCCGTGCAGCAGCTCCTCTCAGGAGGCACCCGATGAGCTTCCAGGCCCACCCCCTCGCCGGGACCGTCTCGCAGCCGCTGGCCCAGAACCTCGTGCAGTCCGTCGACTGGCTCGCCATCGCGCCGCCCACCATCGCGGCCGTCGTCGGACTCGTCGTCCTCGTCACCGACCTCTTCGTCAAGGACGCCCGCAAGTCGCTGCTCGGCTGGATGTCGGTCGCCGGACTCGCCGCCTCCACCCTCATGCTGCTGCCCCTGGTGAACGGCGACCGCTCGACGTTCTGCCAGACCGGCGCCGCCGACGTCTGCAGCTACACCGCGGACACCTTCACCCTCGCCATCCAGTTCCTGGTCCTCGGCGGAGCCCTGCTGACCGCGTTGCTCTCGGTCACCGCCGTCAAGGACGCCGACCGGGGACTGCCCGAGGGCGAGTTCTGGTTCCTGCTGCTCTCCTCGGCGGCCGGCGCCGCGCTGCTGCCCGCCTCCCGCGACCTCGCGACGCTGATCGTCGCCCTGGAGGTCGCCTCCCTGCCCGCCTTCGCCCTGGTGGGCCTGCGACAGGGCGACCGCCGGTCCTCCGAGGCGGCCCTGAAGTTCTTCCTGTCCTCGGTCACCGCGACCGCGGTCAGCCTCATGGGCATCAGCTTCGTGTACGCCACCACCGGCACCCTCTACCTCACCCAGGTGGCCGACCGCATCCAGAACGTCGACGGGCAGTTCACCACGCTCGCCCAGACCGGCGTCGTCCTCACCCTCGTCGGCTTCGCCTTCAAGACGGCCGCCGTGCCCTTCCACTTCTGGGTGCCCGACACCTACGTGGGCGCGCCCCTGCCGATCGCGGCCTACCTGTCCGTGATCGGCAAGGCGGTCGGCTTCTCCGGGCTGATCCTCGTCACCGTCATCGCCCTCCCGTCCTACGCCGACGTCTGGGGACCGGCCCTCGCGGCGCTGGCCGCGCTCACCATGACCGTCGGGAACGTCGGAGCCCTCCGGCAACAGGCCACGCGCGCGTACAGCGCGGTACGCCTGCTCGCCTGGTCGTCCGTCGGCCAGGCCGGCTACCTCCTGGTGCCGATCGCCGCCGCCGCGTACTCCGACGACCCCGAGCGGTCCATCGGCTCCACCGTCGCCTACGCGCTCATGTACGCCGCCGTGAATCTCGGCGCCTTCGCGGTGGCCGCCCTCGTAGGCCGTACGAGGTCCCTGAACCGCGTCGCCGACTACCGCGGCCTGTACGCGTCCAACCCCCTGACCGCCCTGCTCCTGGCGTTCTTCCTGCTCTGCCTCGCAGGACTGCCGCCCGGCGTCATCGGCCTCTTCGCCAAGGTCACCGTCTTCTCCGCGGCCGTCGACGCCGGGCTCGGCTGGCTGGCCGTCGTCATGGCGGTCAACGTCGTGATCGCGCTCTTCTACTACCTCCAATGGACGGCCCAGCTGTTCCGGGCGCCCGAGGAACCGACCGTCGGCCACCGCGTGCCCGTCCCCCTCACAGCGGCGATCACCGTGACCGCGGTCCTCGCCCTCGCCCTCTCCGGAGCACCCCAGCTGATCCTCCGCTTCACCGACACCGGTCTCTTCTGAGCACAGCCGCTCCGGCACCCGCGCGTACCGCACCCGGCTTCCACGCGCGCGTGTCGACGCCGCGGCCGTCACCCGTACGGACCACGCCCCCCGCCATGAGCGCCGGGGAACTGGTGGCCCTCGCCTGGCGTTGACCAGTACGGAAGGGTCCACTGGACGTGATGCCACGGCGCCAGTGGCACCGGAGACCAGGAAGCAACCACAGCGAGCGAGACCAGCAAGCGAAGGGTTCCCCTGCCGCACCACTTGGAGGGCGTACCGTGCACCGCCGGCACAACGGGCTCAGGACCGCAGTACTCCTCGGGGGACTGTCGGCGCTCATCATCGTCATCGGCAGCTTCTTCGGCCGAGCGGGGCTTGTCGTCGCCGTCCTCGTCGCCCTGGGCACCAACGCGTACGCGTACTGGAACAGCGACAAGCTGGCCCTGCGCGCGATGCGGGCCCGCCCGGTCAGCGAGTTCGAGGCCCCGGCGCTGTACCGCATGGTCCGAGACCTCTCCACGCAGGCCCGCCAGCCCATGCCGCGCCTCTACATCTCACCGACCGAGGCACCCAACGCCTTCGCGACCGGGCGCAATCCGCGCAACGCGGCCGTGTGCTGCACCGAGGGCATCATGCGCCTGCTCGACGAGCGTGAGCTGCGCGGCGTCATCGGGCACGAGCTCAGCCATGTCTACAACCGCGACATCCTGATCTCGTCCGTCGCGGGCGCCCTCGCCTCGGTGATCATGTTCCTGGTCAACTTCGCCTGGCTGATCCCCATCGGACGCTCCAACGACGATGACGGACCCGGTCTGCTGGGCATGCTCCTCATCATGCTTCTCGGTCCGCTCGCAGCCACCGTCATCCAACTGGCGATCAGCCGCTCCAGGGAGTATGAGGCCGACGCCTCCGGTGCGCAGCTCACCGGCGATCCCATCGCCCTCGCCAGCGCCCTGCGCAAACTCGAAACGGGTACGAAGCAGCTTCCGCTGCCCCCGGAGCCCCGGATCGAGACCGCCAGCCACATGATGATCGCCAACCCGTTCCGACCAGTACAGGGGCTGTCGAAGATGTTCTCCACCCACCCGCCGATGGCGGAGCGAATCGCCCGGCTCGAAAAGATGGCAGGTCGTCAGCAGTGAAGACCATCCTCAACGTCATTTGGCTCGTGCTCAGCGGCTTCTGGCTGTTCCTCGCCTACCTGCTCGCGGGCGCGCTGCTCTGCATCACGATCATCGGCATCCCGTTCGGGATCGCGGCCTTCCGCATCGGCGTCTACGCCCTGTGGCCCTTCGGCTACACGGCGATCGAGCGCCAGGACGCCGGAACCCCCTCCTGCGTCGGCAACGTGCTGTGGCTGGTCCTGGCCGGCTGGTGGCTGGCCCTCGGCCACATCGTCACCGGCATCGCGCTGTGCGTCACGATCATCGGCATCCCGCTCGGCGTCGCCAACTTCAAGCTGATCCCCGTCTCGCTGCTCCCCATGGGACGCGAGATCGTACGGACGGACCAGCCGTTCACGGCCACCGCGGGCGGCCGGCGGACGGGTTGGTAGAGCGAGCCTGGAGCGCTCGTTCTCCACAACTTCAGGGTTGTCCACAGGCCCGCTCGATTGTCGGTGGCGGCCTGCATGATGAATGCATGAGCGAGAACGAGCAGTTGCTGGCACGGGTGGCCGACAAGGCACGCAACACCCGCCCCTGGGGCTGGGATTCCCTGCCCGCGCCCGTCGACGGGACGACCCCGTCCCGGGCCGAGGCCGCCCTGGGCTTCTCCCTCCCTCCGCTGCTCGCCGAGCTGTATCTGCGGATAGGGGACGGAGGGTTCGGCCCGGAGTACGGTCTGCTGCCCCTGCTCGACAACCCGCCCTCCGGCGAGCCGGCCGCCGTCCCCCAGTACCTCGCCAACCGCGAGAGCGGCCTGAAGGACCCCCACTGGCCCTGGCCCGAGGGCGTCCTGCCGATATCCCACTGGGGCTGCGCGATGTACGCCTGCGTGGACTGCCGCTCCCCACAGGCCACCGTCCTCCTCTTCGAGCCCAACGCCGACGACGCCGACCACGCCTGGTACGTCGACGCCCCGAGCCTCACGGACTGGCTGCACGCCTGGCTCGACGGCACGGGCTGGTACGAGGAGGCCAACGAGGGCCCGGAACCGCTCCCGTGGGCCGACTTCCCCCTGCGCACGGGAAGAGGACCCACGGCGGCCGCACCACCCGCCCAGGCGTCCTGAGAAGTCCGAGGGCACGGCGGCCTCGCGGCGCTCCCGCCCCACGGCCCTCCCGCCCCACGGCCCTCCCGCCCCCTCACGGCCACCTACCGCGAGACCTGCTGCCCCCGCACGCCGTACGCGACCACACCCACCGCCAGCACACCCACGCCCACGACGACCGACACCGCCGGAAGCGAGAACGCGAGGACCACGCACCCGATCAGACCCAGCGCCGGTACCACCCGCGACGCCCTCGACCGGTCGAGCGTCCAGGCCGACGCGTTGGCCACCGCGTAGTACAGGAGCACACCGAAGGAGGAGAAGCCGATCGCGTCCCGCACGTTCACCGTGGCCGCCAGGACGGCGACCACCGCGCCCACGGCCAGCTCGGCCCGGTGCGGCACCTGAAAACGCGGATGCACCGCGGCCAGCGCTTCGGGCAGATGACGGTCCCGGGCCATGGCGAGCGTCGTCCGTGACACGCCCAGGATCAACGCCAGCAGCGAGCCCAGCGCCGCCACCGCCGCGCCCACCCGGACGACCGGTACCAGCTCCGGCACACCGGCCGCCCGCGCCGCGTCCGCCAGCGGCGCCGGCGCCTGCCCCAGCCCGACCGGGCCCAGCACGGAGAGGACGGCCACCGCGACACACACGTACACCGTCAGCGTGATCCCCAGGGCCAGCGGGATCGCGCGGGGAATGGTGCGCCCAGGATCCCGCACCTCCTCACCCAGGGTCGCGATCCGGGCGTACCCCGCGAACGCGAAGAACAGCAGCCCGGCCGCCTCCAGCACCCCACCGGCGCCCTCCGACAACCCGATCTCCAGCCGCCCGGCATCGGACCGGCCCGACCCCAGACAGACCACCACCACGGAAGCGAGGACAGCCAGGACGACCGCCACGATCGCCCGCGTCAGCCAGGCGGACTTCCGAATGCCGCCGTAGTTCACCGCGGTCAGCGCCACCACGGCCGCGACCGCCACCACATGCGCCCACTCCGGCCAGACGTACGCGCCCACGGTGAGCGCCATGGCAGCACAGGAGGCCGTCTTCCCGACGATGAACGACCAGCCCGCGAGGTACCCCCAGAACTCCCCGAGCCGCTCCCGCCCGTAGACGTACGTGCCGCCCGAGGCCGGATAGCGGGCGGCCAGCCGGGCCGAGGACATGGCGTTGCAGTAGGCCACCACGGCCGCCACCGCGAGGCCGATCAGTAACCCCGACCCGGCCGCGCGCGCCGCCGGCGCCAGGGCGGCGAAGATCCCGGCGCCGATCATCGAACCGAGCCCGACGACGACGGCGTCGCCCACACCCAGCGTGCGACGCAGCTCAGAACCCGCAGGTGTCATGGGTCGCACCATACTGATCAGCGCAACCACCGGACGCGCTCGCAACGTCCTCCCCGCCAAGAGGACATGAACACCGCGACCGCGAAGGAAAGAGCCCACAGCACTGGGAAGGTGCGGGCACAGCGAGGAAGGGCAGGGTCACGGCATGACCGTCATCAGCTGGATCATCCTGGGACTGTTGGCCGGGGCCATCGCCAAGTTCCTGCTGCCGGGACGGGACCCCGGAGGGCTGATCGGCACGACCGTGATCGGCATCGCGGGGGCGTTCATCGGCGGCTGGATATCGGCCCGCTGGCTGGACCACCCGATCAGCAAGGACTTCTACGACGGCGCCACCTGGGCGGCGGCCATCGGCGGAGCCCTGGTGCTCCTGATCGCCTACCGACTTCTCTTCGGCAACTCACGCGACTGAACGCGACCGCACGCGCGTGAACCGCGGACGGGAGGGGTGGGCACCGCCGGGCGCCCGCCCCTCCCGTCTGTAGCAACTCACCGGTAGTTGACGAACTGCAGCGCGAAGTCGAAGTCCTGGCCCTTCAGCAGGGTGATCACGGTCTGCAGGTCGTCACGGCTCTTCGACGAGACCCGCAGCTCCTCACCCTGCACCTGGGCCTTCACGCCCTTGGGGCCCTCGTCGCGGATGAGCTTGGCCACCTTCTTCGCGTTCTCCTGGGAGATGCCCTCCTCGATCGACGCGAAGATCTTGTACTCCTTGCCGGAGAGCTGCGGCTCGCCCGCGTCCAGAGCCTTCAGCGAGATGCCGCGCTTGATCAGCTTGGACTGGAAGACGTCGAGGACGGCACTCACCCGGTCCTCGGAGTTGGCCTCCATGAGGATCTTCTCGCCGGACCACGAGATCGAGGCGCCCACGCCCTTGAAGTCGTAGCGCTGCGAGATCTCCTTGGCGGCCTGGTTGAGGGCGTTGTCGACCTCCTGCCGCTCGACCTTCGAGACGATGTCGAAACTGGAGTCGGCCATGTCCTGTGGCTCCTTGTATCTGGGTGCGTGTCGGCCCCGTATCGGGCCCGTACCGGCATGTGTCGGCGGCCGCCGAGCCCGCCAGGGTCCCTCGGCCGCATCCGGACCAGCCTAGCCACCCGCCGACCCCCGGGCGGCGATCAATCGGGTGGCGAAGCACCCCACCACATCAGGTATTGTTTACGTCGTTGCCACGGAGGGCCGCCGAAAAGCGGCTCGACAGGCAGCGACCCCCGGCGGTGTGCCCGAGCGGCCAAAGGGAGCAGACTGTAAATCTGCCGGCTCAGCCTTCCCAGGTTCGAATCCTGGCGCCGCCACACGGGAACGAAAGGGCCCCGTGACCTGCGAATCAGCAGGTCACGGGGCCCTTCGTCATGGGCTTCACCCGACAGGCGTGCGCGTGGTCGTCCGGCGGGTGGGCGGTGCGGGCAGACTGGGGGCATGGCCTCGTCCTCCCGTCGCAGAATGTGCCCCGAGTGCCGTCGCGAGATCGCCGTCGTCGCGGGGCGGTACGCGCGTCATGACCCGCCCGGAGCGCGGGGCGGTGGCGAGCTGGTGTCCTGTCCCGGATCGCGGCGGACGGCGCAACTCGGGGCGGCGCAGCCGTCCTTGGACGGGTATGTCGTCCCCGACTTCCCCGGACAGCTGCCCCTGTTCTGACCGCGTCGCACGCCCCGCGTCCGCCCGGCGTCTCCTGCCCGCCCCCCGGCCGGCCCGGGAGCCCGCCTCAGTTCCCGGCCACCGACTTCACCGCCACCGACACCGGTGTCGAACCGCTGATCAGCTCCAGGGTCAGGCCGTGCGTCGCCGGGGTGTCGACCAGTTCCGCCAAGGCCGCGGCCACGTCGTCGCGCGGGACGGGGCCGCGGCCGGTGTGCGCCTCCAGCCGTACGAGCCCGGTGCCCGCGTCGTCCGTCAGCATGCCGGGGCGCAGGATCGTCCAGTCCAGCTCGTCCAGTGAGCGGACGTGCGCGTCGGCCTCGCCCTTGGCACGCAGGTAGACATCGAAGATCTCGTCCCCCTGGTGCGCGGGGTCGGCGCCCATGGAGGACACGACCACGAAGCGCCGTACGCCCGCCCGGACCGCCGCGTCCGCGAACAGGACCGCCGCCGACTTGTCCACCGTGTCCTTGCGGGCCACCCCGCTTCCCGGGCCCGCCCCCGCTGCGAAGACCGCCGCGTCGGCGCCCCGCAGGCGTTCCGCGACCTCCTCCAGCGAGGCCGACTCCAGATCGAGCACGATCGGTTCGGCACCCGCCGCACGGAGATCGTCGGCCTGTTCGGCCTTGCGGATGATGCCCGCCACCTCGTCGCCGCGCGCGGCGAGCAACCGCTCCAGCCGCAGCGCGATCTGACCATGACCACCAGCGATGACAATGCGCATGTCTTCGACCGTACGCCCCGACAGCCGCCCCCGCCGCACGACTTCGGCCCGCTCCCCGGCACGACCACCGGATGCCGGTGCGTCCACGGGAAACGGAAGACGGGAAAACGGAAGACGGGAAAACGGAAGACGGGAAAACGGAAGACGGGGAAACGGAAGACGGGGAAACGGGGAAGGGGCCTTGCCCACCCCCCCGGCCCGCTCGCTCAGCTCGGCGGACCCCCACGCTCCCCCCGCCCCTGCCGCGGCAGCCCCAGGTCCGCGGCGCCGCCGTTCTGGTCGCCGTACTCCCGTACCGCGCTGGTCCGCGACACCACGCGCCCCCGGTGCACCACCACGCGGCTGTACGCCAGGGACAGCGCCCCCGCAAGCCGGTCGCCGCGTACCGCGAGGAGCTCGGCCGGGAAACCGGCCTCCACCCGTACCTCGGGCAGGCCGAGCGCCGCCCGTGCCCCCGTGCTCACCGCCTCGTACGCGTCCTCCGGGCGCAGCCCGTGGCGTGAGGCGAGCAGGTACGCCGCCTCCAGGGGGTCACCGCGCCCGACGGGGTTGGAGACGTCCCGGAGTGCGCCGCTCCCGGCGGCGACCCGCACCCCGGCCGCCCGCAGCAGCCGTACCGGAGCCGTGCCGTCGGGGTGGTCGGCGGCGCCGCACGCGCCCTGCGGCAGGCAGACCACCGTCACTCCGGCCGCCGCGAGCTGTTCCGCCGCCCGGGAGGCGACCTCGGCCGGCAGCAGGGCGAGGCCCTCGCAGGGGCCGAGGGCCACCCCCGGGCGCAGCCCGCCCGCCATGGCCGCCAGCCGGGCCAGCCGCGCCGGATCGGCCGCGTCCGTGTGCAGGTCGACCGGGCAGCCGTGCTCGGCCGCGACCTCCAGGACCGCCTCCACGTACCCCGCCGGATCGGGGTCGAGGTCGGGGCACCCGCCCACCACGTCCGCGCCCATCTTGACCGCGTCCCGCAGCATCGCAAGACCGTCGGCCCCGGCCACGCCGGTCAGCACCCTCGGCATCGCCACCGTCGTCAGCTCGGCCAGGCCGCGCAGCGAACGCCGCGCCCGCAGTACGGCGGTCAGCGCGCCCAGCCCCGCGACGTCGCCCACGCGCACGTGTGCCCGCAGCGCGGTCGCCCCGTGCCCCAGCTGGAGCAGGGCGGCCTCCGTGGCCCGGCGCTGGACGTCCTCGGGTTCGTAGGAGACGGGGCCCGGGACGTCGGCGGTCAGGGCCGTGTCGGGGTGGACGTGGGGTTCGGCGGGGGCGGGGAGCAGCAGGTAGCCGCCGAGGTCGACGCGCGTGCCGGGTCCCGGCGTGCGGGCCGGCGTCAGGCTGCCGGCGGTGCCGACGGCCTCGATACGCCCGCCGTGGAGCCGCACGTCCACGGTCCGGCCGTCGGTGAGCCGAGCCCCGGAGAGCAGGAGCGAGCCGCGGTCGGCGGGGCCCGAGGGGGAGGGCGAACGGGGCGGCTGCGGCTGGCTGTCGGGCATCGCGCTCCTCTGGGCTCGGGGCTGCGCAGTGGGGGACGCAAGATCACGCAGAGTGAGTCGAGCCTAGGACGGTGATCAGCCCGTGGCGCGGAGGAGCGCAATAGTCGTACCGGCGCGGTCCGGCCCTCCGGAGCGGTGGGTACGGGACGGGTCAGGGGCGACGAAACGGATTTGGGCGAACGGCGGGCGACCGTGTAATGTCTTCATCGCTCGCCCCAATAGCTCAGTCGGCAGAGCGTCTCCATGGTAAGGAGAAGGTCAACGGTTCGATTCCGTTTTGGGGCTCTGGTGTGAGAGGTTCCCGTCGCGAGGCGGGGCCCGATCGCATCACAGCGGTGTAGCTCAGTCGGTAGAGCAAGCGGCTCATAATCGCTGTGTCACCGGTTCAAGTCCGGTCACCGCTACTCTCAGTAGCCGATTGCGGGGTCGGTCCTTCAATCGGCTACTCTTTCCTGCGTTAATATCATCAACCCGTCCGTCAAGGAGCACTCACGTGGCTGCCACCGACGTCCGCCCGAAGATCACGCTGGCCTGCGTGGAGTGCAAGGAGCGGAACTACATCACCAAGAAGAACCGGCGCAACAACCCGGACCGACTGGAGATGAAGAAGCACTGCCCGCGTTGCAACGCGCACACCGCGCACCGCGAAACGCGATAACAAGGCTCGTACACGAGGCCGTCCCCGATACCTGGGGGCGGCCTCGCGTCGTTTGGGTCAGTGGTGCCCAGCGCGGCGCCCACCGCACAGCAGAGCAGAGCAGAGCAAAACAGCAGGAGGAGCGAGCCCATGGCGCTCGACCAGTCGTTCGTGGGGCGGACCTATCCGCCTACCGCGCCCTACGAGGTGGGCCGGGAGAAGATCCGCGAGTTCGCGGAGGCCGTGGGTGACGCCAACCCGGCGTACACGGACACGGAGGCCGCGAAGTCGCTCGGTCACCCGGACGTGATCGCCCCGCCGACCTTCGTGTTCTCGATCACGTTCAAGGCGGCCAGGCAGGTCGTCGAGGACCCGCAGCTGGGCCTCGACTACAGCCGGGTGGTGCACGGCGACCAGAAGTTCGCCTACGTCCGCCCGGTGCGGGCCGGTGACCGGCTCACCGTCACCTCGACCATCGAGGCGATCAAGTCGCTGGCCGGCAACGACGTCCTGGACATCCGCGGCGAGGTCCACGACGAGCTCGGCGAGCACGTCGTCACCGCCTGGACCAAGCTCGTGGCCCGCGCGGCCGAGGAGGCGTGAGCACCGTGACGGACCCCCACATGACGGACCCCACCATGACGCCTCCGGCCGCTCCCGCCGCCAGGATCGCGTACGGCGACGTCGAGGTCGGCACCGAACTGCCCGCGCAGTCCTTCCCCGTGGACCGCGCCAAGCTCGTCCAGTACGCGGGCGCCTCCGGCGACTTCAACCCGATCCACTGGAACGAGAAGTTCGCCAAGGACGTCGGCCTGCCGGACGTCATCGCGCACGGCATGTTCACCATGGCCGAGGCGATCCGCGTGGTCACCGACTGGGTCGGCGACCCGGGCGCGGTCGTGGAGTACGGCGTCCGCTTCACGCGGCCCGTCGTCGTCCCGAACGACGGCCAGGGTGCCGTGATCGAGGTCAGCGGGAAGGTCGCGGCCAAGCTCGACGACAACACCGTCCGCGTCGACCTCACGGCCACCAGCGGCGGCCAGAAGGTCCTCGGCATGTCCCGGGCGGTCGTCCGCCTGGCCTGAGCGGTGCGGTAAGGGGCGTTCTCCATAGAGGACGCCCCTTACGCCCTTGACGTAGTTAGTGATTGAGTACTAACTTACTGCGCATGGTCAGGATGAGCGCAGAGGAGCGACGCGAGAGCGTCATCCGCGCGGCGACGACCGAGTTCGCCCGGGGTGGCTACTACGGCACCTCCACGGAGGCCATCGCCAAGCGGGTGGGGGTCTCCCAGCCGTACCTCTTCCGGCTCTTCCCGGGCAAGAGGGCGATCTTCCTCGCGGTGGCGGAACGCTGCCTCCAGGACACGCACGAGGTGTTCGAGACGGCGTCCGAGGGGCTGCACGGCGAAGAGGCCCTGCACTCCATGGCCGAGGCCTACACGCAGCTGATCGCCGATCACCCCGAGAAGCTGCAGATGCAGTTGCAGGTCTACGTCACGGTCGCCGCGGCCGAGGCGTCCGGGGACCACGAGTTCGGCGAGATGGTGCGCAGGGGCTGGCTGGAACTCTGGGACACCGTGCACGTGCCCCTGGGGGGCGACGTCGGCGAGACGACGACCTTCATGGCGTACGGCATGCTCGTCAACACCCTGGCCGGCATGGGCTTTCCGCCGGGTCACCGGATCTGGGAAGGCCTCTACATCTCGTCGCGGGCCAAGCCGAGCCAGAAAGACCGGAGCCAGGAAAGCGCGTAGCGGGCGCGAGGGCGGAATCGGCGCTCTCGTATGCCCGGACAAGTTAGTCATCAATTACTAACCACCAACGCAACCGCAAGCGGTGCACACCCTCTGGGGGAGAGATGTCACAGCACAGCACAGGTCGGAGCGCGCGCGGCGGGGGAGCCGTGTGGGCCCTCGTCATCACCAGCGTCGCCGGGTTCATGGCCGCCCTCGACAACCTCGTCGTCACCACCGCCCTGCCCTCCATCCGCGAGGACCTGGGCGGGGCGCTGCACGACCTGGAATGGACCGTGAGCGCGTATACGCTCACCTTCGCCGTCCTCCTGATGTTCGGCGCGGCACTCGGCGACCGCTTCGGCCGCCGCAAACTCTTCATCGTCGGCCTGACCGTCTTCACCGTCGCCTCCGCCGCCGCGGCCATGGCACCCGGCATCGACTCGCTCATCGCCGCCCGCGCGGTCCAGGGCGTCGGCGCGGCGATCATGATGCCGCTCACCCTGACCCTGCTGACGGCCGCCGTCCCCGCCGAACGCCGCGGGATGGCGTACGGCATCTGGGGTGCCGTCAACGGGCTGGCCGTGGCCTCGGGTCCGCTGGTCGGCGGCACCCTCACCGAGCACATCTCCTGGCAGTGGATCTTCTGGCTGAACGTTCCGCTGGGTCTGGCCCTGCTGCCGCTCGCCCGCCTCCGCCTCGCCGAGTCGTACGGCACCGGCGCCCGGCTCGACATCCCCGGCACCCTGCTCGCCAGCGGCGGACTCTTCGGCATCGTCTACGGCCTGGTCCGCGGCCCCGTCGACGGCTGGAGCGGCTCCGTGGTGCTGATGGCCCTGTTCGCGGGGGCGGCGCTGCTCGCCGGCTTCGTCCTCTACAGCACCCGCGCCAGGAACCCCATGCTCCCCATGCGCCTCTTCCGCTCCCGGGCCTTCGCCGGGATCAACGCGGCGAGCCTGCTGATGTTCCTCGGGATGTTCGGCTCGATCTTCCTGCTCAGCCAGTACATGCAGGGCGTGCTCGGCTACTCGCCCACCGAGGCGGGGCTGCGCATGCTGCCCTGGACCGGCATGCCGATGCTGGTCGCGCCCATCGCCGGCATCCTCTCGGACCGCATCGGAGGGCGCCCGGTCGTCGCCGCGGGACTCTTCCTCCAGGCGGCCGGCCTCGGCTACCTCGCCTGGGTGATCACGGCCGACGCCACCTACGGGGCCCAGCTGCCCGGTCTGATCATCAGCGGAATCGGCATGGCCCTGTACTTCGCTCCCGCCTCCGCCCTGGTGATGTCCAGCGTCACGAACAAGGAACAGGGCATCGCCTCCGGCGCCAACAACGCCCTGCGCGAGGTCGGCGGCGCGCTCGGCATCGCGGTCATGTCCTCGATCTTCGCGGCGCAGGGCGGCTACGAGTCCCCCCAGATCTTCGTCGACGGACTGCGGCCCGCGGTCGCGGTCGGCGCGGCGGTGGTGGCCCTCGGAGGCGTGGCGGCCCTGCTGATCCCTGGCGGCCGCGACCGTCATCCCACGGACACGCCGAAGTCCCCCTCGGCCCCGACGGCCGCCCCGACCCCGGAACCGGCCACGCCCACCACCCGCTGACCGCATCGAACGTCAGACACGAGAGGAGAGCCCGACATGCCCACCCTTCCCTGGACCGTGCCGAACCGGCCGCCGCAGGCCACCGAGGTCCACGTCTTCGCCTCCCGTTTCGAGACCCGCACGCTGTGGGGAGCGCTGAAGTTCCTGGCGCGCACGCCGGGCGTGTGGCAGCAGGTGAGGGGCGCGCGAGGTGCGTACGGCGCCTCCCTGAAGGCGGAGCCCTTCAAGCGGACGTTCTGGACGCTGTCCGCCTGGGAGTCGCCCGAGGCGCTCAAGGACTTCGCCCGCTCCGGCACCCATGCCCCGGCCTCCCGCGGGCTCTCCGGGCAGATGCGGGACGCGAAGTTCGCCTCCTGGCCGGCGTCGAGCGACGAGCTGCCGGTCAGCTGGGCCGAAGTACGACAGCGCCTGCGCTGAAGGACACCTGCGGTGAAGGAGGGAACGCCCCGGCCGGACGGTCGGGGCGTTCCCGCTGCCCGGGGCTGTCGGTGCCGTCTCGTAGTCTTGAGCGCGTGCAGGAAATCCAGGACGCCCCCCTCGCCCCGCTGACCACCTTCCGCCTCGGCGGACCGGCGACCCGGCTGATCACGGCCACGACCGACGCCGAGGTGATCGCCGCCGTCCGCGACGCCGACGACACCGGCACACCCCTGCTGCTCATCGGCGGCGGATCCAACCTGGTCATCGGCGACAAGGGCTTCGACGGCACCGCCGTGCACATCGCCACCCGCGGCCTCACCCTCGACGGCACGACGCTGGAGCTGGCGGCCGGCGAGATCTGGTCCGACGCCGTCGCCCGCACCGTCGAGGCCGGACTGGCCGGCGTCGAGTGCCTGGCCGGCATCCCCGGCTCGGCGGGCGCGACGCCCATCCAGAACGTCGGCGCGTACGGCCAGGAGGTCAGCTCCACGATCACCGAGGTGACGGCGTACGACCGCAGGAACAGGGAGACGGTCACCCTCTCCAACGCGGCCTGCGACTTCTCCTACCGCAACAGCCGCTTCAAGGCCGAACCCGAGCGGTATGTCGTGCTGCGCGTCCGTTTCCGGCTGGAGGACGCGCGCGGATTCTCCGCGCCCCTCCGCTACGCCGAGACGGCCCGTGCGCTCGGCGTCGAGGCGGGTGACCGGGTCCGGCTGACCGCCGCCCGCGACACCGTGCTGAAGCTGCGCGCGGGGAAGGGCATGGTGCTGAACCCCGACGACCACGACACATGGTCGGCCGGGTCGTTCTTCACCAACCCGATCCTCACGGACGAGGAGTTCACCGCGTTCCGCTCGCGCGTGTCCGAGCGGCTCGGGGAGTCGGTGGAGCCGCCCGCCTTCCCGGCGGGGGACGGCCTCATCAAGACCTCGGCGGCCTGGCTGATCGACAAAGCCGGCTTCACCAAGGGGTACGGCACGGGCCCCGCCCGCATCTCCACGAAGCACACGCTGGCGCTGACCAACCGCGGCGAGGCCACCACGGAGGACCTGCTGGCGCTGGCCCGCGAGGTCGTCGCCGGGGTCCACGACGCGTTCGGCGTCACGCTGGTCAACGAGCCGGTGACGGTGGGCGTGCGGCTGTAACGGTCGCCCGGCGCGGGCAAGGGGGTGGGTGACGCGGTCCGGCGTGACGGGGGCACCCGGCGTGGCTGCGGGCCCGGGGTGCGTTACGCGGCCCGGCGCTTGCCGGGTGCCGCCGCGCCCACCCGTGCCGCCCCAGGCGGCACATCTGCCCGCGGTTGCGGGGCAAGCTGCCCGCGGTTACGCGGGACTGCGGCCCACCACCGAACCGACCGCGCCACGCGCACCCCCACTACCCCGCCGCCAGCCACCCGTCCACCCCAGCCAGCAGCTTCTCCTTCACGTCCTCCGGCGCCGCCGACCCCCGTACCGACTGCCGTGCCAGTTCCGCCAGTTCCGGGTCCGTGAACCCGTGGTGCTCGCGGGCGAACTCGTACTGGGCCGCCAGCCGCGCCCCGAACAGCAGCGGGTCGTCCGCGCCCAGGGCCATCGGCACCCCCGCCTCGAACAGCCTCCGCAGCGGCACGTCCTCCGGCTTCTCGTACACGCCCAGGGCGACGTTCGACGCCGGACACACCTCGCACGTCACCTGCCGGTCGGCGAGCCGCTTCAGCAGCCGCGGGTCCTCCGCCGCCCGTACCCCGTGCCCGATCCGGTCCGCGTCCAGGTCGTCCAGGCAGTCCCGCACCGAAGCCGGCCCGGTCAGCTCACCGCCGTGCGGCGCCGACAGCAGCCCGCCTTCGCGCGCGATCGCGAACGCCCGGTCGAAGTCGCGGGCCATGCCCCGCCGTTCGTCGTTGGACAGGCCGAACCCGACCACGCCCTTGTCCGCGTACCGCACCGCCAGCCGGGCCAGCGTCCGCGCGTCCAGTGGGTGCTTCATCCGGTTCGCGGCCACCAGCACCCGCATCCCGATACCGGTGTCCCGCACGGTCGTCTCCACCGCGTCCAGGATGATCTCCAGCGCCGGGATCAGCCCGCCCAGCCGCGGCGCGTACGACGTCGGGTCCACCTGGATCTCCAGCCACCCCGACCCGTCCCGCACATCCTCCTCCGCGGCCTCCCGCACCAGCCGCTGGATGTCCTCCGGCTCCTGCAGACACGACCGCGCCGCGTCGTACAGCCGCTGGAAGCGGAACCAGCCCCGCTCGTCCGTCGCCCGCAGCTTGGGCGACTCACCGCGGCCCAGCGCCTCGGTCAGCGTCTCGGGCAGTCGTACACCGTGCTTGTCGGCCAGTTCCAGCAGGGTCGCGGGCCGCATCGACCCGGTGAAGTGCAGGTGGAGATGGGCCTTCGGCAGTTCAGAGACATCACGTACACGCTCCATTCCGCGATCCTGCCGCACGACACGCCCGGCCCGACAGCACTTTCCCCGTACGTGGTCTTGCTCGCACAAACAAACAGAGCACCCCGGAACGTTCCGGAGTGCTCTGTCGCGGCAGCGGGTCGGGGTCAGTCCCGGGCCTCCGCCAGCAGCTTCTGGATCCGGCTCACGCCCTCGACGAGGTCCTCGTCGCCGAGCGCGTACGACAGCCGCAGGTACCCGGGCGTACCGAACGCCTCACCCGGCACCACCGCGACCTCGGCCTCCTCCAGGATCAGCGCGGCCAGCTCGACCGTGTCCTGCGGACGCTTGCCGCGGATCTCCTTGCCGACCAGGGCCTTCACCGACGGGTAGGCGTAGAACGCGCCCTTGGGCTCCGGGCACACCACGCCGTCGATGTCGTTGAGCATCCGCACGATGGTCTGGCGGCGCCGGTCGAAGGCCTCCCGCATCTTCGCCACGGCGTCCAGGTCGCCGGAGACCGCGGCGATCGCGGCCGCCTGGGCCACGTTGGACACGTTGGACGTGGCGTGCGACTGGAGGTTGGTCGCGGCCTTGACGACGTCCTTCGGGCCGATGACCCACCCGACCCGCCAGCCGGTCATCGCGTACGTCTTCGCGACACCGTTGACCACGATGCACTTGTCGCGCAGCTCGGGCAGCAGCGCCGGCAGGGACACGGAGAAGGCGTCGCCGTAGACGAGGTGCTCGTAGATCTCGTCGGTCAGCACCCACAGGCCGTGCTCGACGGCCCACTGGCCGATCGCCTCGGTCTCGGCCTCGCTGTACACGGCCCCCGTCGGGTTCGACGGCGAGACGAAGAGGACGACCTTGGTCTTGTCCGTGCGCGCGGCCTCCAGCTGCTCCACGCTCACCCGGTAGCCGGTCGTCTCGTCGGCGACGACCTCGACGGGCACGCCCCCGGCCAGCCGGATCGACTCCGGGTACGTCGTCCAGTACGGCGCCGGGACGATGACCTCGTCGCCCGGGTCGAGGATCGCGGCGAACGCCTCGTAGATGGCCTGCTTGCCGCCGTTGGTGACGAGGATCTGAGACGGGTCGACCTCGTAGCCGGAGTCGCGCAGCGTCTTCGCGGCGATGGCGGCCTTCAGCTCGGGCAGCCCGCCGGCCGGCGTGTAGCGGTGGTACTTCGGGTTCTTGCACGCCTCGACGGCGGCCTCGACGATGTAGTCCGGCGTCGGGAAGTCGGGCTCACCGGCGCCGAAGCCGATCACCGGACGCCCGGCGGCCTTCAGGGCCTTGGCCTTGGCGTCCACGGCGAGGGTCGCGGACTCGGAGATCGCGCCGACTCGGGCGGAGACCCGGCGCTCGGTGGGAGGGGTTGCAGCGCTCATGACCCCATCGTTCCAGACCGGAAACCGCACCGGCACACGGGTTTCACGGACTGAACAGGACGGGGCACGGTCCAGAACATCAGTCCGGAACCCCGCGCCCGCCTGGGCGATCTTCGGCCAAGGCCCCCTGGCGGGGCGCCTCGCCGCCCCATTCTGTTCGACGCCCGGCCCGTGAGCACGTACACTCTCACCTCGTTGGCCTTCAGCAGCCCGCGATCATTCGGTGCACACCAAGCATCCGAGTGGATGCGGTACGTTGGGGGGCACACAAAGGGTCGTAGCTCAATTGGTAGAGCACTGGTCTCCAAAACCAGCGGTTGGGGGTTCAAGTCCCTCCGGCCCTGCTACACACACCATCGCCAGGATGTGTGCGCATGTACGTACAGCAATGCACCGCCGTGCGGCTCCAACCGGGCGCGGCACGGCCACGACCCGGAATCAGGTGAGGACGAGTGACGGACGCCGTGGGCTCCATCGACATGCCTGATGCCCAGGACGAGGCGCCGGACAAGAAGTCCCGCAAGGGCGGCAAGCGCGGCAAGAAGGGCCCCCTCAAGCGGCTCGCCCTCTTCTACCGCCAGATCGTCGCGGAACTGCGCAAGGTCGTCTGGCCGACCCGGAATCAGCTGACGACGTACACCACCGTGGTGATCATCTTTGTGGTCATCATGATCGGCCTGGTGACTCTGATTGACTATGGCTTCTCTCACGCCGCCAAGTACATCTTCGGCTGAGTCGAGAGCGAAGGGCGCCGAGGTACCCGGCGCCCCTTTCGCGTGTTCCACCCCTATGTATCCAGGAAGAAGCAGCCACCGTGTCTGACCCGAACGTGAACGACGCCTTCGAGCCGGTCGAGTCCGTCGAGGACGAGCCCGGCACCGTCGAGGGCGCCGGCAACGAGGACACCCAGGCCTCCGCCGAGGCCGAGGCTGCCGACGACGCCGTCGTCGACGCGGACGAGACCGCAGAGGCCGAGGACGAGACCGCGGAGGCCGCGGGCGACGAAACCGCGGAGGCCGAGGCCGACGACACCGCCGAGCAGGCGGACGAGGCCGTGGAGGCCGCGGGCGACGAAACCGCGGAGGCCGAGGCCGACGACACCGCCGAGCAGGCGGACGAGGCCGTGGAGGCCGAGCCCGAGCTCGACCCGATCGAGGCGCTCCGCCGTGAACTGCGCGTCCTCCCCGGCGAGTGGTACGTGATCCACACCTACGCCGGTTACGAGAACCGCGTGAAGACCAACCTCGAACAGCGCGCCGTCTCGCTGAACGTCGAGGACTACATCTTCCAGGCCGAGGTGCCGCAGGAAGAGGTCGTCCAGATCAAGAACGGCGACCGCAAGACGATCCGCCAGAACAAGCTGCCGGGTTACGTCCTGGTCCGCATGGATCTGACCAACGAGTCCTGGGGTGTCGTCCGCAACACCCCCGGCGTCACCGGCTTCGTGGGCAACGCCTACGACCCGTACCCGCTGACGCTGGACGAGATCGTCAAGATGCTCGCCCCGGAGGCCGAGGAGAAGGCCGCCCGCGAGGCCGCCGAGGCCGAGGGCAAGCCGGCGCCGCAGCGCAAGGTCGAGGTCCAGGTCCTGGACTTCGAGGTCGGCGACTCGGTCACCGTCACCGACGGCCCCTTCGCCACGCTCCAGGCCACGATCAACGAGATCAACCCCGACTCGAAGAAGGTCAAGGGCCTCGTCGAGATCTTCGGCCGCGAGACCCCGGTCGAGCTGAGCTTCGACCAGATCCAGAAGAACTAGTACCTCTCACCGGTACTTCTCTGGACGTAACGCTTCCGAACAGGTCGGACGGGCGCAGGCTGCTCGTCTGACCTGCTCGGTTTTTGGCCGCGCATCCATACCCGTTATCGTTGTGCGGTATGCCTGTGTCCGGGTAGCTCCCGAACGCGGGCAGGACCCGAATCGAAAGGACCCGGAGAGCTATGCCTCCCAAGAAGAAGAAGGTCACGGGGCTCATCAAGCTCCAGATCCAGGCCGGTGCCGCGAACCCGGCTCCGCCGGTCGGCCCCGCGCTGGGTCAGCACGGCGTGAACATCATGGAGTTCTGCAAGGCCTACAACGCCGCGACCGAGTCGCAGCGTGGCTGGGTCATCCCGGTGGAGATCACGGTCTACGAGGACCGATCCTTCACCTTCATCACCAAGACCCCGCCGGCCGCGAAGATGATCCTCAAGGCCGCGGGTGTGGAGAAGGGCTCCGGCGAGCCGCACAAGACCAAGGTCGCGAAGATCACGCGTGACCAGGTCCGTGAGATCGCCACCACCAAGATGCCCGACCTCAACGCCAACGACCTGGACCAGGCGGAGAAGATCATCGCCGGTACCGCTCGTTCCATGGGCGTCACGGTCGAGGGCTGACCTCCACCCCCGTAAGCAAGCAGCAGTAGTGGCAGGGCCGGCTCGGCCCGCACCACGACTCCTCAGAAGCCAACAGGAGCAGTAGTGAGCAAGCGCAGCAAGTCTCTCCGCGCTGCGGACGCCAAGATCGACCGGGACAAGCTCTACGCCCCGCTCGAGGCCGTCCGTCTCGCCAAGGAGACCTCCACGAGCAAGTTCGACGGCACCGTCGAGGTCGCCTTCCGCCTGGGTGTCGACCCGCGCAAGGCCGACCAGATGGTCCGTGGCACCGTGAACCTCCCGCACGGCACCGGCAAGACCGCCCGGGTCCTGGTCTTCGCGACCGGCGACCGTGCCGAGGCCGCGCGTGCCGCGGGCGCCGACATCGTCGGCGCCGACGAACTGATCGACGAGGTGTCGAAGGGCCGTCTGGACTTCGACGCCGTCGTCGCCACCCCGGACCTCATGGGCAAGGTCGGCCGCCTCGGCCGCGTGCTCGGTCCCCGTGGTCTCATGCCGAACCCCAAGACCGGCACCGTGACCCCGGACGTCGCCAAGGCTGTCAACGACATCAAGGGCGGCAAGATCGAGTTCCGCGTCGACAAGCACTCGAACCTGCACTTCATCATCGGCAAGACGTCGTTCGACGACACCAAGCTGGTGGAGAACTACGGCGCGGCGCTGGAGGAGATCCTCCGTCTCAAGCCGTCCGCCGCGAAGGGCCGGTACATCAGGAAGGCCGCGATCAGCACCACGATCGGCCCCGGCATCCCGGTCGACTCCAACCGCACCCGCAACCTCCTCACCGAGGAGGACCCGGCGGCGGTCTGAGCCAACGGCTCGCCCAACCGGTTCACGGGCCCCGCACCTTCCGAGGTGCGGGGCCCGTCCCTTTTCCCGCGACCCTGGGCTAGCGTGCGGGCAGGGGACCCCCGCACGAGGCGCAGGGGGCGCACGGGGCACAGGGGGTGGGCGGATGAGGGGTTCGACGGTACGCCGTACGGTCGTCTCGGTCGCGGTGTCGGTCATGCTGGCGGGCGTCACCGCCTGCACGTCCTCCGGCGACCCCGCCGCCCCGCCCTCCTCCGCTCCGCGGTCCTCCGCATCGGCGTCCGCCAACCCCCCGGCCCTCACCGGCCCTTCGGCCGACGCCCTGCGCGCCGTCGAGCGGGCGACCGGACGGGCGGGTTCGGCGCGGGTGGAGTCCACGACCGTGATGGGCAGCGAGCTGTCCCTGGAGGCCACCGGCGCCCTCGGCTGGCACGACGGCCTCACCGGCACCCTCATGATCACGTACACCGGCGGCACCACCGCCGAGACGATGCGCCGGCTGGGCACCACCGCGATGGAGGCCCGGTACCTGGCCGACGCCTACTACGCCCGCATGGGCGACGAGTTCGCCGCCCGGGTCGGCGGCCGGCACTGGATCAAGTACGTCTACGCCGACCTGGAGGACCTCGGCGGCGGCGCGGGCGCCGGGTTCGCGGACCAGATGCGCAACACCACGCCCCACCAGGCGGTGAAGCTGCTGCTGACCGCCAAGGACGTACGCAGGGTGGGCGAGGAGAAGACGCGCGGCCGACGCGCCACCCACTGGTCCGGCACGGTCGGCGGGCCCACCGCCCAGACCGTCGACATCTGGGTCGACGACCGGAACCTGCTGGTCAAGAAGGTCGAGCGGGGGCGGACGAAGACCGGGGAGCTGACCCAGACCGCGTACTACAGCGACTACGGCGTCGAGGTCTCCGCCGAGCGCCCCCCGGCCGCGGACACGGCCGACTTCAAGGAACTGCTGGCGGCGCAGGACCGCTAGCGGGAAATCACAAGATCGTTCGAACCATCTCGGATACGCTCGCGTCCTTGATGTGGAGATCTGATGTGCATCGGCTGTGCGTCCGCTGCGCGTCACCTGTGCTCCTTGAATCCCGTGGGGGGATACCGATGAAGACTTCCGTACGTGTGCCCGTGGGCGCCTCCGTGGCCGCGCTGCTCCTCGCCGCCGGAGCCGTGGGCTGTTCCGGCGGGACCGAGGAGTCCCCGGAGATGACGCCCGCGGCGGCCGTCGCCAAGGCGGCGAAGAACACCGAGGACATCGACTCCATCCGCTACCGGATGACCGGCCGGGCGCCCGAGGAGGGCCGGGTCAAGGCCGAGGCGCAGATGCAGCTCAAGCCCGAGCTGGCGATGAGCATGAAGATGACGGCGCTGGACCAGGGCGCCGGCGCGAGCGCGGAGATCCGGCTCGTCGACAAGGCGATGTACATCGGCGGCGGCGCCGAGGCCGCCAAGGAGATGGACGGCAAGAGCTGGATGAAGTTCGACCTGTCCGCGCTGGGCGCCGAAGGCGAGGAGCTGGACCAGCTGGGCAGCGCCTCCCAGGCGGACAAGAACCCGGCGGCCGAGTCCACCTTCCTCACCGGAGCCGAGGACGTCGAGAAGGTCGGCACCGAGACCGTCGACGGCGTCAAGACCACCCACTACAAGGGCACGGTCACTGTCGCCGACCTGGAGAAGTCCCTCGCCGACGAGGACAAGGCCACTCGGGAGAAGCGACAGAAGAGCCTCGAGCAGTACGAGAAGATGGGCGTCGACAAGCTCACGATGGACCTGTGGATCGACGGCGACGACCACACCAAGCAGTTCCGCATGCGCGGTGAGGCCGACAAGGGCCCGCTGGACATGACCTTCACCTTCCTCGGGTTCAACGAACCGGTGAAGGTCTCCGCCCCGCCGGCCAAGGACACCATGGACCTGGCCGAGATGATGAAGGAGTCCCAGCAGGGCTGAGCCGCCCCTCGTCAGGGGTGGCGGCAGGGGCGGATTTGCTTGACACTGCCCCGGTCCCGTACGCTTCCACAGAAGCCAAAGACCGCTGGTCGTTGCCGTGTGCTCGTTGGAGGACACGGTGGCCGAAGGATCCGCTGAACTGCGGACGACCCGCGCAGGTGACTGTGGATGAGCTCCCGGAGTCCGCGCCTCGTGCGCGTCAGCGACGGTCGAGCCACGCCCCGTGCGCCTGCGCCGGGGCGTTTCGTTTTCCCCAGTCCTCCTTCGGGTCCGCGCGGTCCGAATCACCCGGAAGGAGGCCGAGGCTCTATGGCGACGCCCGACAAGGCTGCCGCGGTTGCCGAGCTGACGGACAAGTTCCGCAGCTCCAACGCCGCCGTGCTGACCGAGTACCGCGGTCTCACCGTGGCGCAGCTCAAGACGCTGCGCCGGTCGCTCGGTGAGAACGCCCAGTACGCCGTGGTGAAGAACACGCTGACCAAGATTGCGGCCAACGAGGCCGGGATCTCGACGCTGGACGACCACTTCAATGGTCCGACGGCTGTCGCCTTCATCACCGGTGACCCGGTGGAGTCGGCGAAGGGTCTGCGCGACTTCGCCAAGGACAACCCCAACCTCGTCATCAAGGGCGGTGTCCTTGACGGCAAGGCGCTGTCCGCCGACGAGATCAAGAAGCTTGCGGACCTCGAGTCCCGCGAGGTTCTGCTCTCCAAGCTGGCCGGTGCCTTCAAGGCGAAGCAGTCCCAGGCTGCCTCCGTCTTCCAGGCGCTGCCCTCGAAGCTCGTCCGCACCGTGGACGCGCTCCGTGCCAAGCAGGACGAGCAGGGCGGTGCCGAGTAATTCGGCTCGCTTTCTGATCCGGGCCGCCTGAGCGCGGCACGGATCGCAGCGGGCCGACGTACGCCCGCCTCACCCCGTACATCCGGCACCTGCCGAATTAGTGGAAGGACCGCCATCATGGCGAAGCTCAGCCAGGACGACCTGCTCGCCCAGTTCGAGGAGATGACCCTCATCGAGCTCTCCGAGTTCGTGAAGGCCTTCGAGGACAAGTTCGACGTCACCGCCGCCGCTGCCGCGCCGGTCGTCGTCGCCGGTGGTGCCGCTGGTGGCGCCGCTGCCGAGGCCGAGGCCGAGCAGGACGAGTTCGACGTCATCCTGACGGGTGCCGGCGACAAGAAGATCCAGGTCATCAAGGTCGTGCGCGAGCTGACCTCCCTGGGTCTGAAGGAGGCCAAGGACCTCGTGGACGGCGCCCCGAAGCCCGTCCTCGAGAAGGTCGCCAAGGACGCCGCCGAGAAGGCCGCCGAGTCCCTCAAGGGCGCCGGCGCCTCCGTCGAGGTCAAGTAAGACCACGAAGGCACCACGGATCCGTCAGGATCTGTAACGCCGTAGCACCGAAGAGCGATCATCCATCCGGGTGGTCGCTCTTCGGCGTACCGGGGGTCCGGCGGCGGCTGCCTTGCACGCGTGACGGCGGAGAGTATGGTGATCTTCGTTGTGCCGTCGCCGGGGCCCTGAGAGCCCCTGGCGGCAACCGGTTTGGGCAAGGGGGGCCTTGACGAACCGCACGCAGCGCGCAATTCTCAGGGCGTCGTCACAAGGATCCGAATCCGAGGCATGGATCGACGGCGAAGAGGGCAGTATCTGGGTGCGTTGAGGGCGAGGCCTTGCCGCACAGGTGGTGAGAACAACGAGGAGCGAACACGGTCCCCGAGAACCGCACTGGACATCAGTGTGCCAAGTGGCTACACTGACCCTTTGCGCTGCCTGTTAGCTGCCCCCTGCCCGTCACCAGGGGTCTGCCCTCGCCCGAGCACTGACGACCAGAGCATGTCTGACCTGGCTCTTTAGCCACATCAGGCACCCCCTGTCTTAGTGCACGGAAGAGGGACCGGTACGCGCGTAGTGAGTCCGAGCCCTCGGAAGGACCCCCTCTTGGCCGCCTCGCGCAATGCCTCGACCGCGAATACGAACAACGCTGCCAGCACCGCCCCGCTGCGCATCTCCTTTGCAAAGATCAAGGAGCCCCTCGAGGTTCCGAACCTTCTCGCGCTGCAAACCGAGAGCTTCGACTGGCTGCTCGGCAACGACGCGTGGAAGGCTCGCGTCGAGTCGGCTCTGGAGTCCGGTCAGGACGTCCCCACCAAGTCCGGTCTGGAAGAGATCTTCGAGGAGATCTCGCCGATCGAGGACTTCTCCGGGTCGATGTCGCTGACGTTCCGCGACCACCGTTTCGAGCCTCCGAAGAACAGCATCGACGAGTGCAAGGACCGCGACTTCACGTACGCGGCCCCGCTCTTCGTCACCGCCGAGTTCACCAACAACGAGACCGGCGAGATCAAGTCCCAGACGGTCTTCATGGGCGACTTCCCGCTCATGACCAACAAGGGCACCTTCGTCATCAACGGCACCGAGCGTGTCGTGGTCTCGCAGCTGGTCCGTTCGCCCGGCGTCTACTTCGACTCCTCCATCGACAAGACGTCCGACAAGGACATCTTCTCCGCCAAGATCATCCCGTCCCGGGGTGCCTGGCTGGAGATGGAGATCGACAAGCGCGACATGGTCGGTGTGCGCATCGACCGCAAGCGCAAGCAGTCCGTCACCGTCCTGCTCAAGGCGCTCGGTTGGACCACCGAGCAGATCCTCGAGGAGTTCGGCGAGTACGAGTCCATGCGCGCCACCCTGGAGAAGGACCACACCCAGGGCCAGGACGACGCGCTGCTCGACATCTACCGCAAGCTGCGTCCGGGCGAGCCCCCCACCCGTGAGGCCGCGCAGACGCTTCTGGAGAACCTGTACTTCAACCCGAAGCGCTACGACCTCGCCAAGGTCGGCCGCTACAAGGTCAACAAGAAGCTCGGCGCGGACGAGCCGCTGGACGCCGGCGTGCTCACCACCGACGACGTCATCGCCACCATTAAGTACCTGGTGAAGCTGCACGCCGGTGAGACCGAGACGACCGGCGAGTCGGGCCGGGAGATCGTCGTCGAGACCGACGACATCGACCACTTCGGCAACCGCCGCATCCGCAACGTCGGCGAGCTGATCCAGAACCAGGTCCGTACGGGTCTCGCCCGTATGGAGCGCGTCGTGCGCGAGCGCATGACCACCCAGGACGTCGAGGCGATCACGCCGCAGACCCTGATCAACATCCGGCCGGTCGTCGCCTCCATCAAGGAGTTCTTCGGCACCAGCCAGCTGTCCCAGTTCATGGACCAGAACAACCCGCTGTCGGGGCTGACGCACAAGCGTCGTCTGAACGCCCTCGGCCCGGGTGGTCTCTCCCGTGAGCGGGCCGGCTTCGAGGTCCGTGACGTTCACCCGTCGCACTACGGCCGCATGTGCCCGATCGAGACGCCCGAAGGCCCGAACATCGGTCTGATCGGCTCGCTCGCCTCGTACGGCCGGATCAACCCGTTCGGCTTCATCGAGACGCCTTACCGCAAGGTCGTCGACGGCCAGGTCACCGACGAGGTGGACTACCTGACCGCCGACGAGGAGGACCGCTTCGTCATCGCGCAGGCCAACGCCACGCTCAACGACGACATGCGCTTCTCCGAGGCCCGCGTCCTGGTCCGCCGTCGTGGCGGCGAGGTCGACTACGTCCCCGGTGACGACGTCGACTACATGGACGTCTCGCCGCGCCAGATGGTGTCGGTCGCGACCGCGATGATCCCGTTCCTGGAGCACGACGACGCCAACCGTGCCCTCATGGGCGCGAACATGATGCGCCAGGCCGTGCCGCTCATCAAGAGCGAGTCCCCGCTCGTCGGCACCGGCATGGAGTACCGCTCCGCCGCCGACGCCGGTGACGTGGTCAAGGCCGAGAAGGCGGGTGTGGTCCAGGAGGTCTCCGCCGACTACATCACCACCACCAACGACGACGGCACGTACATCACGTACCGCCTGGCCAAGTTCTCCCGGTCCAACCAGGGCACCTCGGTCAACCAGAAGGTCATCGTCGCCGAGGGCGACCGGATCATCGAGGGCCAGGTCCTGGCCGACGGTCCGGCCACCGAGAACGGCGAGATGGCGCTCGGCAAGAACCTGCTGGTCGCGTTCATGCCGTGGGAGGGTCACAACTACGAGGACGCGATCATCCTGTCGCAGCGCCTCGTGCAGGACGACGTCCTCTCCTCGATCCACATCGAGGAGCACGAGGTCGACGCCCGTGACACCAAGCTCGGCCCCGAGGAGATCACCCGGGACATCCCGAACGTCTCCGAGGAGGTCCTCGCCGACCTCGACGAGCGCGGCATCATCCGCATCGGTGCCGAGGTCGTCGCCGGCGACATCCTCGTCGGCAAGGTCACGCCCAAGGGTGAGACCGAGCTGACCCCGGAGGAGCGCCTGCTCCGCGCGATCTTCGGTGAGAAGGCGCGCGAGGTGCGCGACACCTCCCTGAAGGTGCCGCACGGCGAGATCGGCAAGGTCATCGGCGTCCGCGTCTTCGACCGCGAGGAGGGCGACGAGCTTCCCCCCGGTGTGAACCAGCTGGTGCGCGTGTACGTGGCGCAGAAGCGCAAGATCACCGACGGTGACAAGCTCGCCGGCCGGCACGGCAACAAGGGCGTCATCTCCAAGATCAACCCGATCGAGGACATGCCGTTCCTGGAGGACGGCACGCCCGTCGACATCATCCTCAACCCGCTGGGTGTCCCGTCCCGAATGAACCCGGGACAGGTCCTGGAGATCCACCTCGGCTGGCTCGCCAGCCGCGGCTGGGACGTCTCCGGCCTCGCGGAGGAGTGGGCGCAGCGCCTCCAGGCCATCGGCGCCGACAAGGTCGAGCCCGGCACCAACGTCGCCACCCCGGTCTTCGACGGTGCGCGCGAGGACGAGCTGGCCGGCCTGCTCCAGCACACCATCCCGAACCGCGACGGCGAGCGCATGGTGCTCCCGACCGGCAAGGCGCGGCTGTTCGACGGCCGCAGCGGTGAGCCGTTCCCGGACCCGATCTCGGTCGGGTACATGTACATCCTCAAGCTGCACCACCTGGTCGACGACAAGCTGCACGCCCGGTCGACCGGCCCGTACTCGATGATCACCCAGCAGCCGCTGGGTGGTAAGGCCCAGTTCGGTGGCCAGCGCTTCGGTGAGATGGAGGTGTGGGCGCTGGAGGCTTACGGCGCCGCGTACGCCCTCCAGGAGCTGCTGACGATCAAGTCCGACGACGTCACCGGCCGCGTGAAGGTCTACGAGGCCATCGTCAAGGGCGAGAACATCCCTGAGCCCGGCATCCCCGAGTCCTTCAAGGTGCTCATCAAGGAGATGCAGTCCCTGTGCCTCAACGTGGAGGTGCTGTCCTCGGACGGCATGTCCATCGAGATGCGTGACACCGACGAGGACGTCTTCCGCGCCGCGGAGGAGCTTGGCATCGACCTGTCCCGGCGCGAGCCGAGCAGCGTCGAAGAGGTCTGACGGGAGTCAGGCGGGGCCTCTTCCGCAGAGGCCCCGCCGATCCCGCGACCCCCGTTTCAGACCACAGACTTACAACCCTGAGAGGGATTGACGCATAGTGCTCGACGTCAACTTCTTCGACGAGCTCCGGATCGGTCTGGCCACCGCTGACGACATCCGTCAGTGGAGCCACGGCGAGGTCAAGAAGCCCGAGACGATCAACTACCGCACGCTCAAGCCCGAGAAGGACGGACTCTTCTGCGAGAAGATCTTCGGTCCGACCCGGGACTGGGAGTGCTACTGCGGCAAGTACAAGCGCGTCCGCTTCAAGGGCATCATCTGCGAGCGCTGTGGCGTCGAGGTCACGCGCGCCAAGGTGCGCCGTGAGCGGATGGGCCACATCGAGCTGGCCGCTCCCGTCACCCACATCTGGTACTTCAAGGGCGTCCCGTCGCGCCTCGGCTACCTGCTCGACCTCGCCCCGAAGGACCTCGAGAAGGTCATCTACTTCGCGGCGTACATGATCACGTTCGTCGACGAGGAGCGCCGTACGCGCGACCTGCCGTCGCTGGAGGCCCACGTCTCCGTCGAGCGTCAGCAGATCGAGCAGCGCCGCGACTCCGACCTGGAGGCCCGCGCCAAGAAGCTCGAGACCGACCTGGCCGAGCTGGAGGCCGAGGGCGCCAAGGCCGACGTGCGCCGCAAGGTGCGCGAGGGTGCCGAGCGTGAGATGAAGCAGCTGCGCGACCGTGCGCAGCGCGAGATCGACCGCCTCGACGAGGTGTGGAACCGGTTCAAGAACCTCAAGGTCCAGGACCTGGAGGGCGACGAGCTGCTCTACCGCGAGCTGCGCGACCGCTTCGGCACCTACTTCGACGGCTCGATGGGCGCCGCCGCGCTGCAGAAGCGCCTGGAGTCCTTCGACCTCGACGAGGAGGCCGAGCGCCTCCGCGAGATCATCCGCACCGGCAAGGGCCAGAAGAAGACCCGTGCGCTCAAGCGCCTCAAGGTCGTCTCCGCGTTCCTGCAGACCAGCAACAGCCCCAAGGGCATGGTGCTGGACTGCGTGCCGGTCATCCCGCCGGACCTGCGTCCGATGGTGCAGCTGGACGGTGGCCGCTTCGCGACCTCCGACCTGAACGACCTGTACCGCCGTGTCATCAACCGCAACAACCGCCTGAAGCGGCTTCTCGACCTCGGCGCGCCCGAGATCATCGTGAACAACGAGAAGCGCATGCTCCAGGAGGCCGTCGACGCGCTCTTCGACAACGGCCGCCGCGGCCGCCCGGTGACGGGTCCCGGCAACCGTCCGCTGAAGTCGCTGTCCGACATGCTCAAGGGCAAGCAGGGCCGCTTCCGTCAGAACCTGCTCGGTAAGCGAGTCGACTACTCGGCGCGTTCCGTCATCGTCGTCGGCCCGCAGCTGAAGCTGCACCAGTGCGGTCTGCCCAAGGCCATGGCGCTGGAGCTCTTCAAGCCGTTCGTGATGAAGCGCCTGGTGGACCTGAACCACGCGCAGAACATCAAGAGCGCCAAGCGCATGGTCGAGCGCGGCCGCACGGTCGTGTACGACGTGCTGGAAGAGGTCATCGCGGAGCACCCGGTTCTGCTGAACCGTGCGCCCACGCTGCACCGCCTCGGCATCCAGGCCTTCGAGCCGCAGCTGGTCGAGGGCAAGGCCATCCAGATCCACCCGCTCGTCTGCACCGCGTTCAACGCGGACTTCGACGGTGACCAGATGGCCGTGCACCTGCCGCTGTCCGCGGAGGCGCAGGCCGAGGCCCGCATCCTGATGCTGTCCTCGAACAACATCCTCAAGCCGGCCGACGGCCGTCCGGTGACGATGCCGACCCAGGACATGGTCCTCGGTCTGTTCTTCCTCACCACCGACTCCGAGGGTCGTGGTCCCAAGGGCGAGGGCCGTGCATTCGGCTCCTCCGCCGAGGCGATCATGGCGTTCGACGCCGGGGACCTGACGCTTCAGGCGAAGATCGACATCCGCTTCCCGGTGGGAACCATCCCGCCCCGCGGCTTCGAACCGCCGGCCCGCGAGGAGGGTGAGCCGGAGTGGCAGCAGGGTGACACCTTCACCCTGAAGACCACGCTGGGCCGTGCGCTCTTCAACGAGCTGCTGCCCGAGGACTACCCGTTCGTCGACTACGAGGTCGGCAAGAAGCAGCTCTCCGAGATCGTCAACGACCTCGCCGAGCGCTACCCGAAGGTCATCGTGGCGGCGACGCTCGACAACCTGAAGGCGGCCGGCTTCTTCTGGGCCACCCGTTCCGGCGTCACCGTCGCCATCTCCGACATCGTCGTTCCCGACGCGAAGAAGGAGATCGTCAAGGGCTACGAGGCGCAGGACGAGAAGGTCCAGAAGCAGTACGAGCGCGGTCTGATCACCAAGGAAGAGCGCACGCAGGAGCTCATCGCGATCTGGACCAAGGCGACCAACGAGGTCGCCGAGGCGATGAACGACAACTTCCCGAAGACCAACCCGGTCTCCATGATGGTGAACTCGGGTGCTCGCGGAAACATGATGCAGATGCGTCAGATCGCCGGTATGCGCGGTCTGGTGTCGAACGCCAAGAACGAGACGATCCCGCGTCCCATCAAGGCCTCCTTCCGTGAGGGCCTGTCCGTGCTGGAGTACTTCATCTCCACGCACGGTGCCCGTAAGGGTCTGGCGGACACCGCTCTGCGTACCGCCGACTCGGGTTACCTCACGCGTCGTCTGGTCGACGTCTCCCAGGACGTCATCATTCGCGAGGAGGACTGCGGCACCGAGCGCGGTCTCAAGCTGCCGATCGCCACGCGTGACGCGGACGGGACGCTGCGCAAGGCCGAGGACGTCGAGACCAGCGTCTACGCCCGCATGCTCGCCGAGGACGTCGTCATCGACGGCAAGGTGATCGCGCCGGCCAACGTCGACCTCGGTGACGTCCTGATCGACGCCCTGGTCGCCCACGGTGTCGAGGAGGTCAAGACCCGTTCGATCCTGACCTGCGAGTCCCAGGTCGGCACCTGCGCCATGTGCTACGGCCGTTCGCTGGCCACCGGCAAGCTGGTCGACATCGGTGAGGCGGTCGGCATCATCGCCGCCCAGTCCATCGGTGAGCCCGGCACCCAGCTGACGATGCGTACCTTCCACACCGGTGGTGTGGCCGGTGACGACATCACGCAGGGTCTGCCGCGTGTCGTCGAGCTCTTCGAGGCCCGTACCCCGAAGGGTGTCGCCCCGATCTCCGAGGCCTCCGGCCGCGTGCGGATCGAGGAGACCGAGAAGACGAAGAAGATCGTCGTCACCCCGGACGACGGCAGCGACGAGACGGCGTTCCCGATCTCGAAGCGTGCCCGTCTGCTCGTGGGCGAGGGCGACCACGTCGAGGTGGGCCAGAAGCTCACCGTGGGTGCCACCAACCCGCACGACGTGCTGCGCATCCTGGGTCAGCGTGCCGTCCAGGTCCACCTGGTCGGCGAGGTCCAGAAGGTCTACAACTCGCAGGGTGTGTCGATCCACGACAAGCACATCGAGATCATCATCCGGCAGATGCTCCGCCGCGTGACGATCATCGAGTCGGGCGACGCGGAGCTGCTGCCCGGCGAGCTGGTCGAGCGCACGAAGTTCGAGACCGAGAACCGTCGTGTGGTCCAGGAGGGCGGTCACCCGGCCTCCGGTCGTCCGCAGCTGATGGGTATCACCAAGGCCTCGCTGGCGACGGAGTCCTGGCTGTCGGCCGCCTCCTTCCAGGAGACGACGAGGGTCCTGACGGACGCGGCGATCAACGCCAAGTCCGACAGCCTCATCGGCCTCAAGGAGAACGTCATCATCGGTAAGCTCATCCCGGCCGGTACGGGCCTGTCCCGTTACCGCAACATCCGGGTCGAGCCGACCGAGGAGGCCAAGGCCGCGATGTACTCGGCCGTCGGCTACGACGACATCGACTACTCGCCGTTCGGCACGGGCTCCGGCCAGGCCGTTCCGCTGGAGGACTACGACTACGGTCCGTACAACCAGTAAGCGAGCAGGTTGAACGAAGGGCGGTCACCCCGTGGGGTGGCCGCCCTTCGGCGTTCTCGCGCGGGGGTGGTTACGGCACACCCAGCTCGAAGATGACGTAGTGCGCGTACCAGCCGGAGGCGAGGGCCGCCGTGGTGAAGAAGACCGCCAGGCTCGGGAGCTTCAGGCGGCTCAGGGCGGCGGCGGGGGCCAGGAGGAGCGGGAAGGCCGGGAGCAGGTAGCGCATGGTGTTGCCGAACATCTGCTGGGTGCCGAGGACCGTGATGATGGACGCCAGGGTGTAGGCGACCAGGACCAGCGGGGGCCGCTTGCGCAGCATCAGGGCGATCAGGAAGGGCAGTGCCAGGACCAGCTGGAGGGAGAGCAGGTCCGGGGTGGAGAAGGCGAAGTGGTAGTCGCCCTTGCCCACCGCGAGGTTGCGCAGCACGTCCAGGGTGTAGGCGCCGTAGTCGAAGAAGTGGGCCCAGCCCTCGCGCTGGAGGGTGAAGTACGCGGTGGCCTCGCCCGTGCTCCAGCCGACCCAGGCGATGTAGCCGAGCAGGCCGAGCGGGGCGACGAGCATGGCGTACACCGGGCCGCGCACCCCGTGCTCGCGTCTGGTCGCGGGGCGGGCCAGCGTCACCAGGGCGGCGAGTCCCACGGCGCCGATGAGCACGGCGGAGGTGGGGCGGTTCAGGCCGGCGGTGAAGGCGAGCAGCCCGGCCGCCACCCAGCGCCGGGTCATCACGGCGTAGCAGGCCCAGGCGGCGATGGCGACGAACAGGGACTCGGAGTAGACGGCCCACTCGACGCCCGCACCGGGGGCCACGGCCCACAGACCGGCGGCGATGGTGCCCGCGCGGGCGCCCGCGAGCAGCGAGATCACCGCGTAGATGCCGGCCGCCGCGATGAACGACGAGACGACGGAGACCAGGATCCCGGAGCCGTACAGGCCGAGACCGGTGGACTCCGAGACCATGCGGATCAGGGCCGGGTAGAGCGGGAAGAAGGCCACCGAGTTCTGCTGGACCGTGAACAGGCCGTCGGAGTCGAGCCGGATCAGGGAGGGGTGGTAGCCGTGTTCGGCGACCTGGAGGTACCACCAGCCGTCCCAGGTGGCCAGGACGTCCCACCAGTGGGCGCCGCCGCCGAAGCGCGGGTTCTTCTCCCGGAAGTCCTCGGCGTACGTCAGCAGGGCGGCGAAGACGCCGAGGCCGACCAGCTTGGTGACGCCGTACAGCAGGAGCGGGGTCAGATAGGGCCGGGCGCCGTCCGGCAGGCGGGGTGGCCAGGTCGCCCAGGGGCGTTTCCGGGGCCCGTCGGGCCGTGCCGTGCGTGCGCCGTCCGACCCGTCGGTCACCGTGTCGTCGGCAGCCGTGTCCATGGCTGTCATCCCCCTTGGCCCACCCTCAACCGTCAATTGCTGCCATAAGATCGCACAAGAGTCGCACATCTGTGCTCAGTGTCAGGGGGAGGGGAGGCGCGGTGCCCGAGGAACCGGACGCGGACCAGCACGAACCCGTCGTGCTGTCGGTCGTCATACCCATGTACAACGAGGAAGAGGTCCTGCCCGCGCTGGTCAGCAGGTTGCGCCCGGTCCTGACGGAGCTGGGCGTGCGGCACGAGGTCGTCGTGGTGGACGACGGCAGCGGTGACCGCACGGCGGAGCTGCTGGCCGCCTTCCGGCTGGGCTGGCCGGAGCTGCGCGTGGTCGCGCTGCGGCGCAACTCCGGACACCAGGCGGCCCTCACCGCGGGTCTGGACCGGGCGGTGGGCGCCTACGTCGTCAGTCTCGACGCCGACCTCCAGGACCCGCCGGAGAAGATCCCCGAGATGCTGGAGCTGGCCCGTACGCAGGGCCTGGACATCGTCTACGGCGTGCGGGCCGACCGCAGCAGCGACTCCGGGTTCAAGCGGTGGTCGGCCGGCGTCTACTACCGCCTGATGCGGCGCCTGGCGGGCCCGGACGTGCTCGCGCAGGCCGGCGACTTCCGGCTGCTCAGCCGGGCCGCCGTGGACGCGCTGAAGGCCCTGCCGGACCAGCAGCGGGTCTACCGGCTCCTCGTGCCGTGGCTGGGCTTCCCGAGCGGCTCGGTGACCTACGAGCGGGCGCCGCGCACCGCCGGCCGCACGAAGTACCCGCTGGGCCGGATGATCCGCCTCGCCGTCGACAGCGTCACCGGCTTCTCGGCGGCCCCGCTGCGCATCGCCACCTGGCTGGGCGCCGGTGCCTTCGTGGTCTGCCTGGGGCTGCTGGTCTACACGCTGACCGCCTTCGCGCTGGGCCGCACGGTCCCCGGCTGGACCTCGCTCTTCACCGGCATCGTGTTCATCGGCGCGGTGCAGCTGATCTGCGTCGGTCTGCTCGGTGAGTATGTCGGGCGCATATACACGGCGGTGCAGAACCGGCCGACGTACTTCGTCCGGGACGACACGGCGGCACCCGCGCCCGTACCCGCAGCCGCGCCCGCGCCCGGGGACGGGTCGATCGGGGCGCAACGGGACGAATCGGGTACGGATACCCGCGCCGCCCATTTGTTTTGACCGCAGCGAATGCGATAGGTACGCTCAGACCTTGTGCCTGGGGTGTGCCCTGGCCCTCGTGCGTGTCTTCAACCGCGGTGAGGGTCGTGACCGGCCACCGCAATCCGCGCTTTCTCCCGCCTGGCGGCAGGGGTTCGCGGCTTCGACACACCCGACCGCGTGGGTCGGCGACGTTCCGGGTTAGCTTCACCATTCGGCACACAGAAACCGGAGAAGTAGTGCCTACGATCCAGCAGCTGGTCCGGAAGGGCCGGCAGGACAAGGTCGAGAAGAACAAGACGCCCGCACTCGAGGGTTCGCCCCAGCGTCGCGGCGTCTGCACGCGTGTGTTCACGACCACCCCGAAGAAGCCGAACTCGGCCCTGCGTAAGGTCGCGCGTGTGCGTCTGACCAGCGGGATCGAGGTCACCGCTTACATTCCGGGTGAGGGGCACAACCTGCAGGAGCACTCCATCGTGCTCGTGCGCGGCGGCCGTGTGAAGGACCTGCCGGGTGTTCGCTACAAGATCATCCGCGGTTCCCTCGACACCCAGGGTGTCAAGAACCGCAAGCAGGCCCGCAGCCGCTACGGCGCCAAGAAGGAGAAGTAAGAATGCCTCGTAAGGGCCCCGCCCCGAAGCGCCCGGTCATCATCGACCCGGTCTACGGTTCTCCTCTGGTGACCTCCCTGATCAACAAGGTGCTGCTGAACGGCAAGCGCTCCACCGCCGAGCGCATCGTCTACGGCGCCATGGAGGGCCTGCGCGAGAAGACCGGCAACGACCCGGTCATCACGCTGAAGCGCGCTCTCGAGAACATCAAGCCGACCCTCGAGGTCAAGTCCCGCCGCGTCGGTGGTGCGACGTACCAGGTGCCGATCGAGGTCAAGCCCGGTCGCGCCAACACCCTCGCGCTGCGCTGGCTCGTCGGTTACTCCCGCGCCCGTCGCGAGAAGACCATGACCGAGCGTCTGCTCAACGAGCTCCTCGACGCCTCCAACGGCCTCGGTGCCGCTGTGAAGAAGCGCGAGGACACGCACAAGATGGCCGAGTCCAACAAGGCCTTCGCGCACTACCGCTGGTAGTCGCTACCCCCATCGAGACCGAGAGAAGACTGAAGCCTTATGGCTACCACTTCACTTGACCTGGCCAAGGTCCGCAACATCGGGATCATGGCCCACATCGACGCGGGCAAGACGACCACCACCGAGCGGATCCTGTTCTACACCGGCGTCAGCTACAAGATCGGTGAGGTCCACGACGGCGCCGCCACGATGGACTGGATGGAGCAGGAGCAGGAGCGTGGCATCACGATCACGTCTGCTGCGACCACCTGTCACTGGCCGCTCGAGGACAACGACTACACGATCAACATCATCGACACCCCGGGGCACGTCGACTTCACCGTCGAGGTGGAGCGTTCTCTGCGGGTGCTCGACGGTGCCGTGACCGTGTTCGACGGTGTCGCCGGTGTCGAGCCGCAGTCCGAGACGGTGTGGCGTCAGGCCGACCGTTACGGCGTGCCCCGCATCTGCTTCGTGAACAAGCTGGACCGCACCGGCGCCGAGTTCCACCGCTGCGTGGAGATGATCTCGGACCGCCTGGGCGCCCAGCCGCTCGTCATGCAGCTCCCGATCGGTGCCGAGGCCGACTTCAAGGGCGTCGTGGACCTGGTCCGCATGAAGGCGCTCGTGTGGTCCGCCGAGGCCGCCAAGGGCGAGATGTACGACACCGTCGACATCCCGGCCACGCACACCGAGGCCGCCGAGGAGTGGCGCGGCAAGCTGGTCGAGGCCGTCGCGGAGAACGACGAAGAGGTCATGGAGATGTTCCTGGAGGGCCAGGAGCCCACCGAGGAGCAGCTCTACGCCGCGATCCGTCGCATCACCATCGCCTCCGGCAAGTCCAGCGACACCACGGTCACCCCGGTGTTCTGCGGCACCGCGTTCAAGAACAAGGGCGTCCAGCCCCTGCTCGACGCGGTCGTGCGCTACCTGCCGACCCCGCTCGACGTCGAGGCCATCGAGGGCCACGATGTCAAGGACCCCGAGGTCGTCGTCAAGCGCAAGCCGTCGGAGGAGGAGCCCCTCTCCGCCCTCGCGTTCAAGATCATGAGCGACCCGCACCTCGGCAAGCTCACCTTCGTCCGGGTCTACTCCGGCCGTCTGCAGTCCGGCACCGCCGTACTGAACTCGGTCAAGGGCCGGAAGGAGCGCATCGGCAAGATCTACCGCATGCACGCGAACAAGCGTGAGGAGATCGAGTCGGTGGGCGCCGGCGACATCGTCGCCGTCATGGGCCTGAAGCAGACCACCACCGGTGAGACGCTGTCCGACGACAAGAGCCCGGTGATCCTGGAGTCCATGGACTTCCCGGCGCCGGTCATCCAGGTCGCCATCGAGCCCAAGTCGAAGGGTGACCAGGAGAAGCTGGGCGTCGCGATCCAGCGCCTGGCCGAGGAGGACCCGTCCTTCCAGGTTCACACGAACGAGGAGACGGGCCAGACCATCATCGGTGGTATGGGCGAGCTGCACCTCGAGGTGCTGGTCGACCGCATGCGCCGTGAGTTCAAGGTCGAGGCCAACGTCGGCAAGCCGCAGGTCGCGTACCGCGAGACGATCCGCAAGACCGTCGAGCGCGTGGACTACACCCACAAGAAGCAGACCGGTGGTACCGGTCAGTTCGCCAAGGTGCAGATCGCGATCGAGCCCATCGAGGGTGGCGACGCCTCGTACGAGTTCGTGAACAAGGTCACCGGTGGCCGCATCCCGAAGGAGTACATCCCTTCGGTGGACGCCGGTGCGCAGGAGGCCATGCAGTTCGGCATCCTGGCCGGCTACGAGATGACCGGCGTTCGCGTCACGCTCATCGACGGTGGCTACCACGAGGTCGACTCCTCCGAGCTCGCCTTCAAGATCGCCGGTTCGCAGGCCTTCAAGGAGGCCGCGCGCAAGGCTTCGCCCGTGCTCCTGGAGCCGATGATGGCCGTCGAGGTCACCACGCCCGAGGACTACATGGGTGACGTCATCGGCGACATCAACTCCCGCCGTGGCCAGATCCAGGCCATGGAGGAGCGGATGGGTGCCCGCGTCGTAAAGGGCCTCGTGCCGCTGTCGGAGATGTTCGGCTACGTCGGAGACCTCCGCAGCAAGACGTCGGGTCGCGCAAGCTACTCGATGCAGTTCGACTCCTACGCCGAGGTTCCCCGGAACGTCGCCGAGGAGATCATCGCGAAGGCCAAGGGCGAGTAACGGACTCCGTTCAACGGACCCCGTGAACACGCTTTAGGCTTGACCCCGGAGCCTGCATGGGGCATTCCGCCGCAAACCGGCGGAATGCCCCCGGCACCCGGGCTTTCCAGCAAAGATCACCTGGCGCCGATGAGTAAGGCGTACAGAACCACTCCACAGGAGGACCCCAGTGGCGAAGGCGAAGTTCGAGCGGACTAAGCCGCACGTCAACATCGGCACCATCGGTCACATCGACCACGGTAAGACGACCCTCACGGCCGCCATTACCAAGGTGCTGCACGACGCGTACCCCGAGCTGAACGAGGCCTCGGCCTTCGACCAGATCGACAAGGCTCCCGAGGAGCGCCAGCGCGGTATCACCATCTCCATCGCGCACGTCGAGTACCAGACCGAGACGCGCCACTACGCGCACGTCGACTGCCCCGGTCACGCGGACTACATCAAGAACATGATCACGGGTGCGGCGCAGATGGACGGCGCCATCCTCGTGGTCGCCGCGACCGACGGCCCGATGCCGCAGACCAAGGAGCACGTGCTCCTGGCCCGCCAGGTCGGCGTTCCGTACATCGTCGTCGCCCTGAACAAGGCCGACATGGTGGACGACGAGGAGATCCTGGAGCTCGTCGAGCTCGAGGTGCGTGAGCTCCTCTCCGAGTACGAGTTCCCGGGCGACGACGTTCCGGTCGTCAAGGTCTCCGCTCTGAAGGCCCTCGAGGGCGACAAGGAGTGGGGCAACTCGGTCCTCGAGCTCATGAAGGCCGTGGACGAGGCCATCCCGGAGCCCGAGCGCGACGTCGACAAGCCGTTCCTGATGCCGATCGAGGACGTCTTCACGATCACCGGTCGTGGCACCGTCGTCACCGGTCGTATCGAGCGCGGCATCCTCAAGGTCAACGAGACCGTCGACATCATCGGCATCAAGACCGAGAAGACCACCACCACGGTCACCGGCATCGAGATGTTCCGCAAGCTGCTCGACGAGGGCCAGGCCGGTGAGAACGTCGGCCTCCTGCTCCGCGGCATCAAGCGCGAGGACGTCGAGCGCGGCCAGGTCATCATCAAGCCGGGCTCGGTCACCCCGCACACCGAGTTCGAGGCGCAGGCCTACATCCTGTCCAAGGACGAGGGTGGCCGCCACACGCCGTTCTTCAACAACTACCGTCCGCAGTTCTACTTCCGTACGACGGACGTGACCGGCGTCGTGACCCTCCCCGAGGGCACCGAGATGGTCATGCCGGGTGACAACACCGAGATGAAGGTGGACCTCATCCAGCCCGTCGCCATGGAAGAGGGCCTGAAGTTCGCCATCCGCGAGGGTGGCCGGACCGTGGGCGCCGGCCAGGTCACCAAGATCAACAAGTAAGCTCCGCTTGCTTGTCGGTCCACCGACCTGACATGGGCTGATGCCTGAAAGGGCCCGTACGACTCCGGTCGTACGGGCCCTTCGCATGTCCGGCGTGTGGGACCGGGCCGCTCGGGGGTGTTACTCCCGCGCACCCGCCAGTTCCACCGCGCGGCGTCGCGTGGCGAGCGCCGCCGGGACCACCGAGGCGATCACCGCCAGGACGGCGCAGGAGGCCGCGACCCCGCCGAGGGCCGCCCACGGCAGCTCGATGGTGGTGTCCACCGAGAGCAGGCCCAGCGCGCCCCACATCCCCGCCAGGTTGAGCCCGGCCACCACCAGCCCGAGCAGCGCGCCGACCGCCACCACCAGCAGCGACTCGGCACCGACCAGCCGCAGCACCTGCCATCGGGTGGTCCCGGCCAGCCGCAGCACCGCCAGCTCGCGCCCCCGGTCGGCGGTGGCCATCACCATGGTGTTGACCAGGGAGATCCCGGTGTAGAGCAGGGCGATGCCCAGCACCAGGAGGAGGCCGGCCCGGGTCGTGCCGTTGGTCCCCGGGGAGGCGGCCGCGACCCACTCGTCCCGGCTCGACACCCGCCCGCCGGTCGCGCCCACCGCCTCGCGCAGCCCCGCGGCCACCGCCCCGGCGTCGGCGCCGTCCGCGAGGGCGACGTCCACCCGGTCGACCGGGGCGCCGGGGGCGTTGGCCCGCGTGACGTAGACGCCGTTGCCGCCGGTGCCGGTCGCCATCACGGCGGCGATGCGCAGCGTCCTGCGGGTGCCGTCCCCGAGCCACACCCGCACGCTCCGGCCCACGGAGTGCCGCTCCCACTCCCCGTTGACGATGATCGAGGCGTCGTCGAGGTCGGTCGCCCTGCCCTCCGTGAGCGGGAGCCGGGCGGTGGCGGCGAGGGCCTCGGGGTCGGCGACGGCACGCGCGTCGGACCTGATGAGCGCGGTGCCCTCCTCCAGGACGTACACCGCGCTCGACGCGGTCGGGGAGACCACCGCGCCGGGCACCGAGCGCAGCCGGTCCACGGTCCGGGCGTCGAGGCCCGCGCCGTACGCCGCCGTGACCACGAAGGCGGCGGCGGTCCGCTCGCGCGTCTCGGCGGCCTCGGCCTCGGCGAGCGTCGCGGTGGCGCCGAGCAGCGAGCCCGCGAGGGCGACCGTCACCAGCACGGGCGCCGCGACGGCGGCCGTACGGCGCACCCCGGCAGCGGCGTTCTCCCGCACCAGCAGGCCCGTCGCGCCCGGCAGCCGGGCGGGCAGCCAGGCCAGCAGCCGGGACAGCGGTCCCACCACGACGGGGGCGAGCATCGCGACCGCGGTGATCAGCAGCATCGGGCGGCTCACGTACGTTTTGCGGTGCAGCAGGCCGCCGGGGTCATCGGCCAGCGCGATGCCGAGCGTCACCAGCGCGGTCAGCAGCAGGCCCCCGCCGAACAGCCACCGGCCCCTGGTCATCGCACCGGTGTCCACGGACGCCTCGCGCAGCGCCTGCGTGGGGCCGGTGCGGCCCGCCCGCCAGGACGCGGCGAGCACGCCGCACAGGGCGACGAGGAGTCCCGTCCAGAAGGCCATGTGGTACGGCCAGGTGTGGTCGCCGATGGTGAACCAGGCCGGTGCCAGGTCGCTGTCGACCACCCATGCGGCCAGGTGCGGCGCACCCCACGCGCCGAGCCCGCAGCCGGCCGCGGAGGCGAGCACGCCCACCCCCAGGGCCTCGGCCAGCACCAGCGCGCGGAGCTGCCCCGGGGTCGCCCCGGCGGTGCGCAGCAGCCCGAACTCCCGGCGCCGCTGCGCCACGGTGAAGGCGAACGTGGACGCCACGACGAACACCGACACGAAGGCGGTGACGCCGCCGGCCGTGCCGAACATGGCGTTCATCGCGGTCAGCGCCTCGCTGTCCCGGTCCGGATCGGTGTCGGCGAACCTGCGGTCGTCCCCGGTGAGGACACGCACCCCCGGGCTGCCGCGCACCGCGTCCCGCACCGCCGAGGCGTCCGCGTCGACCGTGAGCTGAAGGCTGACGGGGGAGAGCCGGGCGGCCTCGGCGTCGGTGAAGAAGACGGCGTTCTCGAAGCCGCGGTCCGGCACGGTGCCCACGACCCTGACGGTTCCGCGGTCGGTGCGCAGCCGCTCGCCCGGCGCGGCCCAGCCGCCGGTGACGACGACCTCCCCGGCGGTGCGTGGCGCGCGGCCCGCGTCGATCGCGTACGGGGCGAACGCGGCGGTGGACCACGGGTGGCCCACCAGGTCAGCGGGCCCGCCCTCGGCGCGTACCGGGAAGGACCGGTCCGCGACGACCCGGCCGAGCCGCTCCAGTTCCGCGACGGTCCCGTCCGGCACGGCACGCGGCTGGGCCAGCTCGTGGGTGCGGTCGCCGACCGGCGTGGGCACCCGCAGGGTGTCCTGACCGCGCACCACGACCGGCGCCGCGGCGAACCGCTCCGGCTCCCGTTCGGGCGCGTCCAGCGACGAGGCGAGGGCCAGTCCCGTCACGGCGAGCAGGGCGACACCCAGCGACAGCGCGACGAAGCTGCCGACGAAGGTGACCCAGCGGGTGCGCAGGGTGCGCAGGGCGACACTCAGCACGGGAGGGCCTCCGGCCGGGTCGTGCGGGTGGCGATGTCGTCGGCGCCCGAACCGGCTGGTACGCCGCCCACGCGGGCGAACGGCTCCGGCCCCCGGGCGGGTGCGTCCATGGCGAGGTTCAGCACGGCATGGCCTCCAGCCGTCGGGAGCGTGGCGAGGGGAAGTCGCATGACGGCGTGCACCGCGAGGCTCAGCACGGCACGGCCTCCAGCCGCGTCATGCGGGACGCGATGTCGGCGGCGGTCGCGCCGGTCAGGTCGCCGTGGACGTGGCCGTCGGTGAGGAAGACCACGCGGTCGGCGTAGGAGGCGGCGACCGGGTCGTGGGTGACCATGACGACGGTCTGGCCCGCGTCGTCGACCATGCCGCGCAGCAGGGTCAGCACCTCGTGGCCGGTCCGCGAGTCCAGGGCGCCGGTCGGCTCGTCGCCGAAGAGCACGTCGGGGCGGGTGATCAGGGCGCGGGCCAGGGCGACGCGCTGCTGCTGGCCGCCGGACAGCTCGGTGGGGCGGTGTCTGGCCCGGTCGCCGAGTCCCACTTGCCGTAGTACTTCGCGTACCTGTGTGCGGTCGGGCCGGCGTCCGGCCAGGCGGAGCGGCAGCGCCACGTTCTGCTCGGCGGTCAGCGACGGCAGCAGGTTGAACGCCTGGAAGACGAAGCCGATGCGCTCGCGGCGCAGCAGCGTCAGCCTGGTCTCGCTCAGCCGGGTCAGCTCGGTGTCCCCGACGACGACCGACCCGGACGTGGGCCGGTCGAGACCGGCGGCGCACTGCAGGAGGGTCGACTTGCCCGAGCCGGAAGGGCCCATGACGGCGGTGAAGCTACCCCTGGGGAAGGCCAGGGAGACCCCGTCGAGGGCCGTCACGGTGTGGTCGCCCGCCCCGTACCGTCTGCTGACGGACCGCAACCGGACCGCGTGGACCGCGCTGTTGTTCATGTGTCCCCACTCCACCTTCGTCGCCTCCTGCGTCGGTGACTCCACGAAACCGTCCGCGGCCCCTGCGGCGCAGTGAGGCGGAGGCGAGAACCGGGGTAGGGCGGGCCATACCCCCGAAGCGCCCCCTGGGCCGATGGCTTGGCCGCGGAGGGGAGTTCTACGGTGATCCGCATGCACCCTCGGAACGTGTGGCAGGCCATGTCCGCCCCCGGCTTCCTGCTGTCGGCGTGGCCCTGGCGCGCGGTCGCCCACCTGGTGACCGGGGCGGTGGCCGGTGCCGTGACCCTGGTGGGGATCGTGGCCGCCGCCACCGTCGCCGGTGTCCTCGCCGTCGTCGTGGTGGGCCTGCCGCTGCTGGTCCTCACCGCCCTCGCGGGCATACCCGTCGCCCACCTGGAGCGGTACCGGCTGCGCATCGTGGACCGCGACCCCGCCCCGGACCGGCACCGGCGGCCGGCCGTCCCGGGGCTGTGGCCCTGGCTGACCACCCGGCTGCGGGAGCGGGCGACCTGGCGGGAGCTGGGCCACGCCCTGCTGTTCGCCGGTCTGCTCTGGCCCGTGGACGCCGTGATCGTCACCGCCGCCCTGGCCACACCGCTGTCCATGGTGGCCACCCCGCTGCTGATGGCGACCGTCGGCGGCGGCGAGGAGGCGAAGGTGCTCAAGACGTGGACGGTCACCACCTGGCCGACCGCGTTCGGGGCCGCGCTGCTGGGCCTGCTGCTCCTCGCCCTGGGCGGCTACGCGCTGGGTCTGGCGGCAGGTGCGCGGGCCGAGCTGACCCGTGCCCTGATCGCCCCGCGCGACGGCGACCTGGGCGCCAGGGTCGTCGAACTGACCCGCTCGCGCGTGCGGTTGGTGGACGCGTTCGAGTCGGAGCGGCGCCGCATCGAGCGCGATCTGCACGACGGGGCGCAGCAGCGGCTGGTGGCCCTGACGATGGCCCTCGGCCTGGCCCGGCTGGACGCGCCGCCCGGCCCGCTGGCCGATCAGCTGGCGAAGGCGCACGGCGAGGCGGGCAAGGCGCTGGAGGAACTGCGGGAGCTGATCCACGGCATCCACCCCAAGGTCCTCGCCGACTACGGCCTGGAGGCCGCGGTGGCCGACGCCGCCGACCGGTCCGCCGTGCCCGTCGACGTCACCCTGGAGCTGGCCGGGAGGCTGCCCCAGGCGGTGGAGGCCGCCGCCTACTTCGTGGTCCGCGAGGCCCTCGCCAACGTCGGGAAGCACAGCGGCGCCGACCGCGCGGAGGTGACCGGCGGGCACCTCGACGGACGGCTGTTCCTGGAGGTCCGCGACGACGGCCGGGGCGGCGCCGACGCCGGGGCGGGCAGCGGGCTGACCGGTCTCGCCGACCGGGTGTCGGTGCTGGATGGCAGACTCTCCCTGTCCAGCCCGCCGGGCGGACCGACCCTGTTGCGCGTGGAGATTCCTTGCGAGTGGACCGAACGCTTCGCGTAGTGCTGGCCGAGGACAGCGTGCTGCTGCGGGACGGGCTGACCGGCCTGCTCGCCCGCTGCGGGCACGAGGTGGTGGCCGCCGTCGGGGACGCGGAGGCGCTGGTCGCGGCGGTGGCCGAGCACGCTCCGGACGTCGTGGTCACCGACGTCCGCATGCCGCCCGGCTTCCAGGACGAGGGCCTGCACGCGGCGGTGCGGCTGCGGGAGCGGAGCCCGGCCCTGCCCGTCCTCGTCCTCAGCCAGTACGTGCAGCGGACCTACGCCGCCGAGCTGCTGGACTCCGGTGACGGAACGGGCGTCGGCTACCTGCTCAAGGACCGCGTCGGCCAGGTCGAGGAGTTCGTCGAGGCGCTGACCGAGGTCGCGGACGGCGGCACGGTCGTCGACCCGGAGGTGGTACGCCAGTTGCTGCGCCGCCGCCGGGACCCGCTGGAGCGGCTCACCCCGCGTGAGCGGGAGGTGCTCGCGCTGGTCGCGGAGGGCAGGTCCAACGCGGCGGTCGCCCGCCAACTCGTCGTCTCCGAGGCGGCGGTGGGCAAGCACATCGGGAGCATCCTCACCAAGCTCGACCTGCCCCCGGCGACCGAGACCCACCGCAGGGTGCTGGCGGTCCTGGCGTATCTGCGGGCGTGAGGCGGCCAGTTCGCCGCCCGCGGCGGGGTTGTGATTGGGTCACGAACCCATCGCGGCCCTGCACTTCTCCTTCACGGGACGGCACGATTGATCGCCGGAAGTTCCCGCCGGCCGCCGCCGCCCCGCACCGGAAAGTGAGTCCGTGAGTACCGTCCCGCCCCCCGACCGTTCCGACGACGACCCGTCGTCCTCCCTGTCCGACGAGCAACTGGAGTCGTTCCTGCGGGAGGCCGCCGAAGGCGGCGGCACCTCCGCGCCCAAGGAGCCCTCCGCGCGCGCCCGGATGGTGGCCCGGCGGCTGCGGGAGGAAGACGAGGCGGCCCGGCGCGCCGACCCGCGTGGCGGGCGGAAGAACCAGGGACCGCCGGCCCCGCCGGGGTGGCGTACCGGCCCGGCGCCGTCGGCGGGCGGCTCCCGGAAGCGGCGGGTGGGCACGGCCCTCGGCGTGCTGGTCCTGGCGGCGCTCGCGGTCGTCGCCGTACGGCCCTCGCTGGTGCTGCCCGACGACGACGGCGGCGGCGGCTCCGGACAGCCGTTGGCGGCCGAGACCGCCCGGCCGACCGGCGCCCCCGGCGACCCCGCGGACACCGGGCGGGCCACCCGCGAGCACCCCTTCCGCGGCTCGCCCGCCGAACAGTGGGCCGAGGGCGCCGACGCCATCGAGGTACCGAAGGCGAAGGCGCTCTCCGGTATGAGCGAGGACGACGTGGCGGTCGCGCTGCGCCGCACCAAGGACCTCCTGGTCGCCGCCAACCTGGACCCCGGCGTCCTGCGTGGCGAGCAGCCGGACAAAGCGCTGGCCGTCCTCGACCCGAAACAGCCGGAGCTGCTGCCCAAGCTGCGCCGGTCGCTGCGCGCACCGGACGAGGAGTACGACCCGCTCCTGCTCTTCACCCGTTTCGACCCGGCGGAGACCCGCCTGGCCGGCGACGTGGTCAAGGTCCGCGGCCGCATGACGCTCGCCGCCGGGGAGCCCGGCGAGGTGAAGGTGAACGCCGACTACACCTTCGTCTACCCGCTGGTGCGGACCAACGACCCCGACGGCCCGGTGGCCCGCACCATCGTCCGCCGCGAACTGACCCTGACGCTCAACGACCCGGCCGCCTGGGACGTGACCGAGGGCAAGCTGCTGCTGGAGAAGTACTTCGCCGAGCACAACAACACCGACTGCGACGTCCACGACGGCTTCCTGCACCCCGGGTTCGCCGACGACGGCCCCGACGGCGAGCGGCCCACCGGGCCCGCGATCGACCCGTACGACCGCACGGAGCCCCTCACACCGGACGGGTCCTGCGGCAAGGTCACCCGCACCTGACGCCCGGCGGCGCGACCGGGCCCGGGTGCGCTCTCCCTGCGCACACCCGGGCCCTCCCCGTCGTCCCCAGTGGGGCTCGTGGGGCTCTCAGCCGCTCACACCCGCTGCCACAGCGCCGGTACGTTCGACGGCTCCCAGCCCTGCTGGGCCTGGTGGCCCTGGAGGCAGCGGTAGGTGGCGCCGCCGTACGTCACCGTGTCGCCCGCCTGGTAGACGGTGCCGGCCGCCCAGGTGCCGCCGGGCTCTCCGGGCTCGCCCGGGTCCTCGCCGCCGTCACCGGTCGTCTTCAGGGTGAGGCCGTAGTTCTGGAGCAGCGGGTTGATCGGCTGGTAGAACGTCGTACCGCCGCTGCTGCAGTTGCCCGAGCCGCCCGAGGTGACGCCCTGCGCCTGGCTGCCGGATATGTACGAGCCGCCCGAGTCGCCGGGCTCGGCGCACACCGTGGTGCGGGTGACGCCGCTGATGGTGCCCTCGGGGTAGGTCACGCTGGTGTTGTGCTGCTGGATGGTGCCGCAGTGCCAGCCGGTGGTGGAACCGGAGCGGCACACGGACGCGCCGACCGGGGCCTGCGTCGACCCGGCGACCTGCACGTTCTGACCGCCCGCCCCGTTGACGTAGGGCGTGGCCGTCCACTGGGAGTTGGTGGCCACCCAGGCCATGTCGCGGCCCGGGAAGATCGACCCCTGGAACGTGCCCTGGGCCACCCGGTTGGCGCCGCTCGTGCTCGCGCCCGCCCGGCCGCAGTGACCGGCGGTGGCGAAGCCCTGCTGGGTGCCCTTGGTGACGGGGAAGCCGATCGAGCAGCGCCCGCTGTTGTTGATGTAGTACGCCTCGCCGCCCCGCAGGTCGTACAGCGGGCGGGGTTGCTCGGCCGACTTCTCGACGCGCGCGAGCCCGGCGCCGACACCGGCCGCGTCGAGGAGGGCGCGGGCCGCGGACGGGCGTACGGCCTGCACGGTGACCGTGTTCGTGCGTACGTCGACGTACCGGACCGGCGCGTCGGTGGTGTCCCGGTGAGCGGCCGCCCGGTCCAGCCGGGACTTGGCCGCGTCCAGGTCGGCGAGCGAGTGCCGGACGACCTCGGCCACCGCGCCCCGCGCCTCGATCGCCGCCACGTCGGCCGCGTCCGTCGTCGCCACGGTCAGCGTGCCGGACTCGGCGCCCCGCACCCAGGCGCCCGCGAAGTCGCCGCCGAGGTCGGCCCGCAGCCGGCCCGCGACGGCACCGGCCTCGGCCTCGTTCACGAGCCGGCGTTCGGCCTGCTCCCGGTCGAGGCCGAGGTCGCGCTCCATGGCCCGGAGCAGGGCGGGCGGGGCGGCGTCGGCGCGCAGCGCCTCGGCGGCCGTGGGCGCGGCGGGGGAGGGTGCCGTCCCGGCGCTCGCGGAGCCGCTGAGCCCGGCCACGAGCAGGGCGGCCGTCGCGGCGACGGCGGCACCCACGGCTCTGGTCTGTCGGTGTCGGTGGGGCATGGGGGATCTCCTCGGTCTCGGTGGGGAGGTGCCGAAACCGTAGGGAGGGACGACCGGTGTCCATAAGACGTCGGCCGACCCTCTCCCCGGCGTTATGGAAAGCGCCGTCACGGTACGCGGTGCGTCGCCATCCACTCGGTGTAGCTGTCGCTGCCCGCCGCCACGCCCGCGTGCGCCATCCGCGCCTGCGCCAGCACGGTCGCGGCGGTGTCCCGCTGCTGCGTCACCTCGTGCCAGCCCAGCAGGTGCCGCCAGGCCAGCGGGGTGCCGGTGAGCGGGCGGGTGACGATGCCGGGGGTGGTCGGGAAGGTCGCCCGGCACAGGCCCACCGCCCGGCCCACCTGCACCAGGTGCACGAGGGACGCGGTGTCGGTCTCGTACATGCGGCGCGGGGTGAACCCGGCGCGGGCGCACGACGCGGTGAAACAGTCGCCGAAGCAGCCGTCGCCGGGTACGCAGGCCCACTCCTCGCCCGCCAGCTCGGTCAGGTCCACCTCCGGCCGGTCGGCGAGCGGGTGGCCGCCGGGCATCATCACGAAGACCGGGTCGACGGCGACCTCCCGCCAGACCAGCCCCTCGGCACCGGGCGGGGCCGCCGATCCGCAGGTCCCGGCGAGCGCGAAGTCGAGCCTGCCGTCGGCCAGTTGCTCGGCCAGCTCCCGCTCCGACCAGGAGGTGCAGGTCGTCATCCGGGCGTCCGGCGCCACGTCGGCGAGCCGGTCCACCAGGGCGCCGAGGAGCGGGCCGTGGGTGCCGCCCAGCCGCAGGTGCCGCGCGGTCCGCGGGGCCCGCGCGAACCGGGCCGCCTCCTGCTGCAGCTCGGTCACCGCGGGCAGCACGATCCGGCTGCGCTCCAGCACCAGCTCCCCGAGCGCGGTGGCCCGCACCCCGTGCCGCCCCCGGACGAACAACGCCCCGCCCAGCGCCCGTTCGATCCGCTTCAGCTGCGCGCTCAACGCGGGCTGCGCCAGCCCGAGAGCCGTCGCCGCCCTGGTGAGGCTGCCGGCGTCGGCGATGGCCCGGACCGTCCTGAGATGCCGCAACTCCAGCTCCATAGGGGGAGCTTGCGGCGGGGGAGGGGCGGGGGCAAGAGGCTGGTACAGACCAGAATGGCTTCCTGAGGCCGCCGGTCGCCGGTGACGGCCGTACGGCTCACACGCGGTGCACCGTGTGCAGCGTCCTCGCGTACGTGCCCGTGCCGTCCAGCAGCGAGGCCCCGCCGAGGTCGGACATGGTCGGCCCGTTCGCCGTCTTGCGGCTGGAGAGGAAGCGGCGCCCGCCCGCGCCGTCCTCGCCGAGGTAGATGCCGACGTGGTCCGCCGTGGCGGTCTCGGTGTCGTCCCCCGAGTCGGCGTTGAACAGGACCAGGTCGCCGGGCTGGAGCTGCTCGGCCGTCGGCGGCTTCGCCCCGTCCGTCCGCGCGACGCGCACACCGGGCGCGTGGTCGGCCATGTCCCGGGACTTGCGGGGCAGCCGGGTGCCCGAGGTGTCCTGGCCCGCCGCCAGCGGTACGCCCAGGTGGTAGCCGTAGACCATGCGGGTGTACCCCGAGCAGTCCAGGTTCCCGGCCTGCTTGGCGGACGGGCCGGTGTAGGCGCCGTCCGGGAAGGTCCAGCCGCTGTGCATGTACTCGTGGAAGTCGGCGCCCTCGTAGCGGTGGCCCCGCGGATCCAGGTAGCCGTAGCCCGCCTCGCCCAGCACCCGCCTGCCCTCCGCCGGTCCGGCACCGGCGTCCACGGGGGCGGCTCCGGCCAGGAACATGGCGGCGTACGCCAGGACGTCCGGCGCCGTCGAGCCGCACCAGCCGCGCACGGCCTCCTCCAGCTCCGGTGTCCAGACCCCGTCGAAGGGTTCGGGCAGCACCCGCACCCAGGAGGAGTGGGTGACGACGGGCGGCGCCGCCCAGTCCGCGGCCGTCACCTCGTACTGGCTGACGAGCAGGGTCACCGGCAGGTTGGCGCAGCCCCGGTTGGCGAGGGCGCGCAGGCCGACGCGGCCCTTGCCGAAGGTGGCGTCGGTGACGTCGAAGGCCCACCCGGAGGGCTCGGCGCCGGCCGAGGGCCAGGCCTTGGCGCGGATCCTGGTGCCCTCGCGCCGCACCCGTATCGTCCAGTCGGTACCGGCCGGCACACCGCTGGCGAGCGTCACCTCCGCCGCGAGCTGGGTGACCGTGTCGTCGACCTCCTTCTCCACCCGGAACTGCACCGCCCCGGACGTGGTGAAGGAGAGCCGGGCCCGGTAGTTGTTGTGGGTGTCCTGGTACCCGAACGACAGGGCGTACGAGCAGGCGTCACCGGTCGGCACCTTGTCGAACCGCGCGACGGACCGCACGTCGACGTCGGTGATCCCGTCGTCCCGCAGGGTGGCGTGACGGCTGGCGTAGTCGGTGCTGAGGGCGATGGCCCCGGCCCCCGGTCTCACCGAGTAGTCGGCGTCGACCGGTCCGAGGGTGGACCAGCTCCCGCCGCCGGGTGACGTGCCCCAGTACGTCCGGTCGGCCGCGGGCAGCGCCGGGTCGGGCAGCGTCCGGACGAAGTCGTCCACGAAGGGCTTCTTGTTCTCGGTGAACGTCCGCCGCGGACCGGGCACCAGGACGCTGCGGGCACCGTGGGTCAGCAGCGCGACGCGTCTGCCGCCGGAGGTGACCTCGGTGCGGGCGGGGGTGCCCGGCAGCACGGTGGCGGTGAGCCGGGACGCCAGGGTGAGGTGACCGAACCAGTCGGGCCCCAGCGGCGCCGTCGTCACGGAGGAGCGGGCCGCGGTCAGGGCGGCCGGAGCGGACGCCGGTGCGGCCGCGCCCTGCCCGGCGGCACGCGCGGGCGAGGCGACGGCCGCGCCGGCCAGGGGGACGGTGGCGGCCGAGGCGGCGAGGAAGGTGAGCACGTTACGGCGTGAGGTGTTGGTCATGTCGGACATGATCCTTCACGGGGTGTACTCCGTTGCCTGGCAGCGCAGTTCGGCCCACACCGTCTTCCGCGGAAAACGCCCCTCCACGACCCCCCACCGGTGCGCCAGCGCCTCGACGAGCAGCAGGCCGCGCCCCGACTCCGCGTCCGGGGCGGGCGTCTGCGGGCAGGGGAGCCGCTCGCCCCGGGTGTCGGTGACCTCGACGCGCAGGAAGTCGCCGACGACATACAGCGTGAGCCGGAAGTCGCGCCCGGGGACGCGTCCGTGTTCCGCCGCGTTGGCCGCCAGCTCGGCCACGAGCTGGCGTGCGGGGTCCTGGGGCAGGCCCCAGCTCCGGAGCTGCTCGGCCGCGAGCAGACGGGCGAGACGCGCCCCGCGCGGCGTGGAGGAGAGCTGCACGCTGAAGTTGCGGACGGACGTCGTGAGTTCGGCGGATTTCTGGTTCACGTCACTCAGCGTGGTGGCACGTGCGTACGGTGAGAAGTGACTCAACGGGTACGTACAGTCACTGTCCGGTGGTTGTCCACTGCTGTCGGGGCTGTCGGAGCGGGGCGTACGGGTAGGGCGCTGAGGGCAACACGGCCAGTACGACGAAGGGGCGCGGGATGACGGTCGAGACGGGCGAGCCGGGGTGGGAGGTGGACCCCGACGACGAGTGGGGCGTCGCGGTCATCACCACGGTGGGGCGGCAGTTGAAGCTCCGCCGCGAGGCGGTGGGGATGCGGGCCGCCGAGTTCGGAGAGGCGGTCGGGTACGGGGAGGACCTGGTCTACAAGGTCGAGGGCGGCAAGCGGATTCCCCGGCAGGAGTACCTGGACAGGGCGGACGCGGTGCTGGACGCGGGTGGGTTGATCGCGGCGGCGTGGGAGGACGTGAAGAAGGTCCGGTATCCGAAGCGGGTGCGGGAGTTGGGGAAGCTGGAGGGGAAGGCGGTTGAGATCGGGCTGTACGAGTGCCACATCATCCCCGGGTTGTTGCAGACGAGGGGGCACGCGCGTGCCGTGATCGGCGCGGCGCAGCCGCCGTACTCGCCCGACGACGTGGAACGCATGGTGGCCGCCCGGCTGGCCCGGCAGTCGGTCTTCGAGCGCTCGCCCGCTCCGGCGCTCAGTTTCGTCCTGGAAGAGGGTCCGCTGCGACGCCCCATCGGCGGCACAATGGTCTGGCGTGAGCAGCTTGAACGCCTGCTGGAGGTGGGCCGGTTGCACAATGTCGTGCTCCAGGTGATGCCGACGGGTTGTGACACCCATTCCGGACTGGACGGACGGATCGAGTTGCTGAAGTTCCCGGACGGCACGGCGGTGGGGCGCTCCGACGGAGCCTTCAACAGCCGGGCGCTCACTGAGCCCAGGCACCTGCGCATCCTTGAGCTGCGGTATGGCACCATCCGGGCTCAGGCGCTCTCGCCGGGGGAGTCGCTGGCCTTCATCGAGCAACTGCTGGGAGAAACATGATCCGCAAGGCCGAACTGGCGTGGTTCAAGAGCAGCTACAGCGGCGGCAACGACGGCAACTCCTGCGTCGAGATCGCGAAGACCCCCGGCACCGTCCACGTCCGCGACTCCAAGCACACCGACGGCCCCCGCCTCACCCTCACCCCCACCGCCTGGTCGACCTTCCTGCCGTACGCGTCGCAGGACTAACATCCGGCCCCTCCGTTCGGCTGAAAACGAGTGACGCGGGGAATACGCTGTGTGTCGCACGGAGCCGGTGGGGGGCCACATGGGGCTGTTCGGGGAACACCAGGCGTTCTTGGAGAAGCTGGGCGAAGCCGATCGGCAGGCGCTGTCGAGGCTCGGGCATCGGCGGGTCTACGAGCCGCAGGAGGAACTCCTCGGCGAAGGCGAGTCCGGCACGTTCGTGCTCGTCATCCTGAGCGGCTGGTGCACCGTGTGGCGGGCGACCGAGCGCGGCCGTCTCATACTGGCGCTGCGTCAGACCGGTGAACTGGTCGGCGAGATGGCCGCGCTGGACGGCCGCGCCCGCAGCGCCACGGTGAGCGCGTTGGACACCGTGGAGGCACTCGCCGTACCCGGCGACCGCTTCCGGCACTTCATGGCGGCCCGGCCGTTCGTGTCCGGGCTGGTGATGGCGCAGCTCACCGAACGCCTGCGCAGCGCGGACGACCAGCGCAGTTCCCTGGCCTCGGCCACCGTCCTGGAACGGCTGGCCGCCTGCCTCGTGGAGCTGGCGGACCGCACCGGCCGCAAGGAGCACGGCGCGGTGGTCATCCGCCTTCCCCTGTCCCAGCACGAGATCGCCGCCGCGATCGGCGCGACCCGCGAGGCGGTGGCCAAGGCGCTGCGTCTGCTCCGCGAGCAAGGGCTCGTGCACACCGGACCGAAGGTCATCACCGTCGCCGACCTGGAGCCCCTGCGGCTGCTGGGCGGCGCCTCTTCTTCCACGCGCCGAGGACGTCGACCGGCGCGGTGAACGACGCCGTCCCACCCCCGGCCCGCGACCTGCTGCGGCCGGGTGTGTAAACGGCTACAGCGCCGCGCGGGGCGCGACGCCAGAGTGACGGCAGAGGGCAGACGGCCGAGGCCGGGCGAGAGGCGGGGAACGATGCCGAAGAGGCGGGAAGCCATGCAGGGCGGAGCACAGTACGGATTCATCATCAGCCTGGACACCCAGGGCTCGGGGTCGACCCCCGACCCGGAGCGCCCGGCGATGCGCGAGCGGATCTACCGCGTCGCCGAGGACGCCTTCCTCAAGGCGGGCATCGGCGGCGCCCGGCTGGCCCAGGAGGACCGGGGCGACGGGATCCTGGCCGTGGTGGAGCCGCAGCGCCCGCAGGCGCTGGTGGGGGAGTGGACGGAGTACCTCCACCAGAACCTGCGCCAGGTCAACCGCGAGCTGAGCCGGCCGCTGCGGCTGCGTGCCGGGCTCGGCGTCGGGCCGTTCACGCCGGACGGCCACGGCTTCTCCGGCGCCGCCGTCGACCTCGCCTGCCGGATCGGCAACTGCGAGGAGGCCAAGGCGGTGCTGGCCGGTGTACCGGACGCGCCGCTGCTGGTGGCCGTCACCGACCGGCTCCACCACGACGTCGTACGGCACGGCGGCCGGTGGATCGAGCCGGAGCACTACCGCCGGTACTCGATCCGGCTCAAGGAGGGCGAGCGGCAGGCGTGGTTCACCGTGCCGGGCCGCGGCGCACCGCCGCCGGAACCCGGGGACGGGGAGACCGCCCCGTCGGCGGGGCGGGACGCGGATTCCGGCTTCCACTTCGGGAATGTCACGGTCAGCGACTCGGCACAGGCGTTCCAGGGCAGCTTCGGGGACATCACGATCGACCACCGCCGCGGCGGCAGCGGCTCGGGGGAGAGGCCATGACCGGCGTCGACACGGACAGGGAGCCGGCCCAGGACGACCAGGCCCAGGACGGCCAGGGACACGGCCAGGGGCACGCGCGGGAACCGGAGGCGGAGGGCGGCCGGGCGCGCCCCGGCCGCCCGCACGCGCAGCGCGCCGACGGCACCCCGGCGGCGGACGCCGAGGACGAGCTGCTGGGCGGCGACTCCGACGCCGACCCGTCGGCCAAGGGCGGCGGCCGGGCCACCGCGGAGCCGGGCGCCGCCCACATCGCCCGGGAGACCCGGTCTGTCTACCTGCGCGACGCCAGTACCTACGTCGGCGGCACCATCAACTCGGTCAACTTCCGGTTCGGCGAGACGGGACGGGCGGCCCTGCTCGCGGGACCGCTGCCGGACGACGAACTGGTGCGGCTGCGGCGGCGGTTCATCTCCCCGCCGGACTACGAGGACTTCAAGCGGCAGTTGGGCGAGGACCGCCTGCTGGTGCTCTGCGGGCAGCCCGGCAGCGGCCGTATGTACACCGCGCTGTCGCTCCTGGACGACCTGGGCCGGGGCAACGTCTCCCGCCTCGACCCCGGCTCGGAACTCACCGCCCTGGACTCGGGCGACGAGGGCAGCCCCATCGCCCAGGGCCACGGGTACGCCCTGGAACCGGCCGACGGCAGGCTGCCCGCCGAGTTGCACCTGGACCGGCTCCGCCGCCTGCTGGCCGACCGCGAGGCCTACGCCGTACTGCTGTCCGTGCCCGACCCGGGCGACCGCGGGGCGGTCCGGACGCGTTACGAGCGCAGGCACCGGCCGCCCGCCGAGGACGCCGTCCTCGACGGCCACCTGGCGGCAGAGCTGGACGGCGGCCCGTCCGGAGCCCGGGAAGCGGCCCGGCGGGCGGCGCGCCGCCACGACGTGCGGGAGGCCCTGGGCCTGGAGGCGCTGCTGCCAGCCGAGGCGGCCCGGCTCGCCGGACTGGTCGCCCGGCACGTCACCGGCGGCCTGCCCCAGGAGGAACTGCTCGCCGAGTGCCGCGGCTTCGCCGTCGAGCAGGTACGCACCTGGTTCTCGGGCGGCACCGCCGCCGAGACCCCGGCGATGCTGCGGGACGCGGCGTTCCGGGTCTCGCTCGCGGTGTTCGGCGGCACCTCGGTCAACGTGGTGGCCGAGGCGGCGGAACTGCTCGCCTGGGAGCTGGCGGTGACCGTCGACCCCGAGCGGACGCCGGGGCGGTCGGTGCTCGGCGACGGCCTGGAGGCCCGGCTCGCCTCGGCCCGTGCCATGACCGAGACGCGCAGGCGGCCGTTGGTCGCGGGGGCGCTCATCCCCGTGCGCACCGTGCGGTTCCGCGGCGCCGCGCTGGCGCCCGTTGTCCTGGCCCACCTGTGGGAGCACCACCACAACATGCGCGCTCCGGTGCTGCGCTGGCTGGACTCGCTCTGCCAGGACCGGCGCGAGGAGGTGTGGATCAGGGCGGCGGTGGCCGCGGGCGAGCTGTGCCGGCTGGACTGCGCGCACACCCTGGGGGAGCTGCTCCTCCCGATGGCCGAGGCCGACCAGGCCCGCCGCGGCCTGTTCGTCGCGACCGCCCTCCAGGGCGTACTGGAGGACGCGAACGTCGGGGACGCGCTGCGCTCGCTGGTCAAGACGTGGAGCACCAGCGGCCAGACCAACCTCCGGTGGACGGCCGCGGTCGTGCTCAGCCGGGGCACCGCGGCCCGGACCGTGGGCGAGGCGCTCGGCGCGCTCGGCCGGATCGGCACCTGGAAGGACGGCCGGATGCGGACCATCGCCGCGGAGAGCGTGGCCCACCTGGCCGGCTTCAGCACCGACCGCGAGCCGCTGGTCAGGATCAGGGCGTGGCTCAACGACAGCAGGCGGCAGCACCAGAACCTCGGCCTGGCCTGCACCCTGTTCCTGGCCGACCTGACGGTGGACCACGTCTGGAACCCCGCGGAGGAACTCGGCGGGCGCGAGCGGTGGCCGCTGGCCCTGGCGATCTGCGCGACCCGTCCGGAGCTGGCCGTCGAGGTCGCCGGGCTGCTGTGGACCGCCCTCAACACCAGCCGCTCGTACCGGCCCGCGCTCGACATCCTGACCAGGTGGCTGCGTACCTGCCGCGGCACCGAGTGGGAGCGCGAGGTCCTGCGCTTCCTGCCGCTGCTGACGCTCAAGGAGGACGACCGGCAGCGCACGCTGTCGCTGATCGCGGAGCTGTCCCAGGACCCCGACGAACCATGGGAACAGGACTACGTCCACCGCCTGTCGCAGGCGGTCCAGGCGGGAGGAACCCGATGAGCCAGAACAACAGCCAGCAGGGGGCGCCGAACACCCACGGCTCGGCCGACGCGGCGCTGCCGGACGACCTGCGCGGACCGTTCCTGGACGAGATCTTCCCCGAAGGCCCGTACAAGCACCGCGGTCAGCAGCGTGCCGCCGTCGTGTACTACCGCAACGGCGGCCACAGCGTCGTCACCGCACAGGGGGCGCGCCACGTCGACCGGCCGCGGCTCAGCCGGCAGCCCACGTCGGTCTGCCTGATCGCCCGGGGGAAGTACCAGGCATCCTTCGAGATGGAGCTGCCCAGCTACGACAACCGGGGCGACTTCCTGTGCGCGGTGGACGTGCACTGGGAGGTCGCGGACTTCGCCCTGGCGGCGGAGAAGCGGGTCCGGGACGTCGAGAAGATGCTGTGCGCCCCGCTCCTGGCGAGACTGCGGGTGTTCACCCGGCGCTACGGGCTCGACGCCGCCGACGCGGCCGACGCGGCGATCCAGGACGAACTGGCGGGCGGGGCCTGGGAGTCCTTCGGGGCCGAACTCGGCCTGAGCACCATGGTCTACGTGCGCATCGACCTGGGCCAGGCCGCCCGGGACCACCGCAAGAGGCTGCTGGACGTGGAGCACGCCTCGGGGGTGCGGTCGGCGCAGGACGACGCGGACGCGGCCCGGGTCCGGGCCAACCTGTCCTCGGCGCGGGAGCTCATCGCCGCCGGGAAGACCGAGCAGTACGCCATCCTGCTCGCGCGGGACCCGTCGCAGGCCCCGAAGATCCTGCGCGAACTCCAGGACGAGGTGCGGCAGGAGCGGGAGGGGGCGCTGGAGTTCCTGTCCCGGCTGATCGAGAACGACATGGTGCAGCGGCACCAGATCGAGGGGCCCGTGGTGCAGCAGCTCCTCGACTTCGCCAGGATGAACGGGGGCGGCGCGCTGTTCGACCAAGGTCTGCCGCAGCCCCCGGTCCCGCTGCCGGCCCAGTCCACGCCCGCGCTCCCGGCACCGCCCGGGGCGGTGCTGCCGCCGCCCACGGTGCAGCAGACGGTCACGGCCTGGCACCCGGCGGCGTCGGCCGCGCCGCCGCCCGTACCGCCGCAGCCGCCCACGCCGACTCCCGCGAACGGGGTGTCGGCCCCGCCCGTACCGCCCGTACCGCCGCCGGTACCGCCCGTGGCGCCCACACCGCCCCCGCCGCCGGCACCCGCGCAGCCCACGACCGCCGACGGGAAGATCAACTACGTGAGACAGGGGCGGCGCCGCCCCAAGCCGCGACCGGGTGGCCCGGGCGGCGGCCACGATGCCTGACCCGGCCGCGACCACGCGGGAACCGGTCGCCCTCTACGTGGCCGAACGGCTGCTGGCCCACGCCCGTGAGGACCTCGCCCGTGCCGACAGCAAGGCGGCGGTGCTGCTGTCGGGAGCCGCCTTCGCGCTCCCGGCGCTGCTGCTCGGCCGGGCGTGGCAGCCCTCCTCGCCGATCACCGGGGTCCCCCGGACCCTCCTGGTCTTCGGCGGACTGCTGTGGGCTGTCGGCACGGCACTGCTGGTCCGGGTCGTCCTGCCGCGCACCCGCACGTCCCGCACCGGGCCCGGTATGACCTTCTTCGCCGACGCCCTCGCACCGCCCGACCTCGGCAGGCTCGTCCAGGCGGTCACCGCCGCGGCCGAGGACCGGGTGTCGTGGCTGGCGGTGCAACTGGTCGACATCAGCCACATCCTCGCCGCGAAGTACCGCTGCCTGAGGGTGGGCACCTGCTGCCTGGTGGCGGGCCTGGCCCTGGGCGGCACGGGGACGCTGCTCCTCTGAGGGCGCACGGTCGAGGGCGCACAGTGACAGGGGCGGCGGCGGGGCGTGACGGCCGGGGAGGGCTTCGTCTCATACCGTGGCCGGGTGCTGGCCAGGACGTTTACCTGCACGTAACACTGACCCCGACCGGTGCCACCGATACCAGAGAGGTCCACGTGACGACGACGCGACCCGACACGAAGACCACGCTCGCCCACCTCCTCACGGAGATCGAGCACCGCAACCCGGCCCAGCCCGAGTTCCACCAGGCGGCCCGCGAGGTCCTGGAGACGCTCGCGCCGGTACTCGAGGCCCGCCCCGAGTACGCCGAGCCGGGCCTGGTGGAGCGGCTGGTGGAGCCGGAGCGCCAGGTCGTCTTCCGGGTCCCGTGGCAGGACGACAGGGGCCGGGTGCACGTGAACCGGGGCTTCCGCGTCGAGTTCAACAGCGCGCTGGGCCCGTACAAGGGCGGCCTGCGCTTCCACCCCTCGGTGAACCTGGGCGTCATCAAGTTCCTGGGCTTCGAGCAGATCTTCAAGAACGCCCTGACCGGCCTGGGTATCGGCGGTGGCAAGGGCGGCAGCGACTTCGACCCGCGCGGGCGCAGCGACGCGGAGATCATGCGGTTCTGCCAGTCGTTCATGACGGAGCTGTACCGCCACATCGGCGAGCACACGGACGTACCGGCCGGCGACATCGGCGTGGGCGGCCGCGAGATCGGCTACCTCTTCGGCCAGTACCGCCGCATCACCAACCGCTGGGAGTCCGGCGTCCTCACCGGCAAGGGCGCGGGCTGGGGCGGCTCGCTGATCCGCCCCGAGGCGACGGGCTACGGCAACGTCCTCTTCGCGGCGGCGATGCTGCGGGAGCGCGGCGAGGACCTGGAAGGCCAGACGACCGTGGTGTCCGGCTCGGGCAACGTCGCGATCTACACCATCGAGAAGCTGACCGCCCTGGGCGCGAACCCGGTCACCTGCTCGGACTCCTCCGGCTACGTGGTCGACGAGAAGGGCATCGACCTTGACCTGCTCAAGCAGGTCAAGGAGGTCGAACGCGGCCGCGTCGGCACGTACGCCGAACGCCGCGGCGCCTCCGCCCGCTTCGTCCCCGGCGGCAGCGTCTGGGAGGTCCCGGCGGACGTCGCCCTCCCGTCGGCCACGCAGAACGAACTCGACGCCGAGGGCGCGACGGCCCTGATCCGCAACGGCGTGAAGGCGGTCTCCGAGGGCGCCAACATGCCGACCACCCCGGACGCCGTCCACCTCCTCCAGTCCGCCGGCGTCGCCTTCGGCCCCGGCAAGGCGGCCAACGCGGGCGGCGTCGCGGTCAGCGCCCTGGAGATGGCCCAGAACCACGCCCGTACGTCCTGGCCGGCGACCCGCGTCGAGGACGAACTCTCGGCCATCATGACCAACATCCACACCACCTGCCACGAAACCGCCACCCGCTACGGAGCCCCGGGCGACTACGTCACCGGCGCGAACATCGCGGGCTTCGAACGGGTGGCGGACGCGATGCTGGCGCAGGGGGTCATCTGAGCGCTCGATCGGTGAGACCATGTCGGGCACCGTCGATCAAATGACCGACCGATCGACCGATCGACTGATCGACTGATGAGCGACACGCGGGGAGGCGGGGGCACGACATGGCCCGTTACACGGAGCCACTGACGGTCGAGCGCGGTGGATTCCGCATCAAGGTGCCGGAGTCCTGGTGGGAGTTCGACGTACGCCCGGAATCCCGGGACGACTCGATCCGCCGCATGGTCGACGACCGTGTCCGCCAGTACCCGGAGCTGGCCGCCTCCCGCTCCGCGTACATCACCTTCCTCCAGAAGGCGGCGTCCGACGCGTGGAAGTCGGGCGCCCTGTACTGCGGCTGCATGGCGGAGAGCTTCGGCGGCGACACCCCGATCACGGGCTCGGTGACGGTGTCGTTGGTCGGCGGCCGCACGTCGTCCGGCGACCCGCTCCCCACCGACCCCGCCGCGATCGCGAGCCAACTCGCCGTCAAGGAAGCCAGGAAACCCGGCGACTCCTGGCGCAAGGTGACCACGGTCGACATCCCCGGCGTCGGCCCCGCGGCCCGCACCCAGGGCATCGAGGACATCCCGATCCCCGAAGACGCCCTCAACCGCACCGTCCGCGCGGTCCTGATGCAGACCTACATCCCGGTCCCGGGCCAGGAGGGCAAGGTCGCGCTGGTGGCGGGCAGCAGCCAGGTCCTCGACCTGGCGGACTCCTTCTTCGACATCTTCGACGCGATCACTTCTTCGTTCCGGTTCACGGCCTGATCCCTCACCCCATGAGACGGCGATGGTCGACGCGGACGGGGACCGTGCTGCGCCGAGCGGGTTGGCGCCCGGGCCGCGCGGTCCCGACGGCCACGTGGGAGTCAGTCCTGCGTGAGCGCGGCGCTTTCGTACCGCACGATGCCGCGCGCCGGTTCCTCTCCGAGTTCGGCGGCCTGGTGACGTACGGCTGGCCCGCCGACACGATCGCCACCTCCTCGGCCATCCGCTTCGACCCTCTGGTGGCCGAATGGCAGGACGAACGTTTCGCGAGGGCGAGCCGCGAAGCGGGCGCGCACCTCTACCCCGTGGGCGCGGCGGACGAAGGCGCCGCCCTCCTGGGCCTAGGCGAGAACGGGGCACTCCACCTGCTCCGCGACCGCGCTCAATTGCTGTCCCCGACCACGGACCAGGCCCTGGATCGCCTGGTGGAGGCGCAGGCAACCGCGTCCGCCCTCTGGAAGCCGAACGGAAGCGCTGCTACGGACAACCACGCCTTCTGGCGGCGCCTGGGCACCGTAGAGCCCGAGCCCGCCCCGGACACCACACCGCCTCGCTGGTCGGCGGAAACGGCCCGGGTCCTGCGGGCGTCCGGCTGGTATCCCGGCAGAGCCGTCCCCACGGACACGTGGGAGAGCATCCTGCTGGAGACCGGCGGCTTCGAACTCCACGACGCCGCCCGACGCTTCCTGGCGGAATTCGGCGCACTGCGAGTCCCGCACCGCGAGCCATGGGACGAGATGCCGTGGAGGGAGTTCTCCCTGGACCCTTTGCTGGCCTTCTGGGACACGGAGATCATCGAAGACCTGTCCGACCGGGCGGGTACGCTCCTCTACCCCATCGGCATGCGCGGCCGCCGTAACCAGCATCTGGCCATGGCGGAGGACGGTGCGGTGTACGAGGGGATGGACGACGTCTGGCTGCTGGCCGCCACCCCGGACCAGGCAATGGAGCGCATCACCAAGAGGATCAGGCCCACGACCGCGCGAAAGGGCCCCCGGGAATCGTGACAGCCGAACCGAACTGGGAAACGGGCGAGGGCCTACTCGGCATGGACGACCCCGCCGAATGGGACGCGGCCTTCGAGCGAGGAGAGCGACACCTCGGAACCGCCGTGATCGGGTTGGCCTTCAACTGTTCGTTGCAGGAGGCGTCACCGCCCATCATCCGCGCCATGCAGCTGCCGGAAGCCGCCCAGCGCGGCTTTGCCTACACCGCGGCGGGCACCGCGGCCCGGCTCCACGGCGACCTGACGCCGGAGTTGTACGCCGCGCTGCGGGCGGCCGGCCCCGGCCGCAGAAGCATCGCCGGGAACGCCATCAGAGACACCATGACCTTCGTGCCGTTCGGGCAACTGCCCCTGTGGCTCAAGGGGTGGAAGGTCGCGTCGACTGTGCTGGACAAGCTGGAGGCCTGGCGGTTGAAGGCGTCGTACGCGGTCATCGACGCACGTGAGACCCTGCCCCGCCGCCGCCCCCGACGATGAAGTCCGCCCTTCCACTCGAACACTCGCGCCTTGTAAGTTCACGTGTGCATACGGGTTGTTGCTGATGCGCGTGCGTCGACGGGGGTTGCGTGATGGTGGGCCACAGGCCGAGTGACTGGCATGTCCTGGACCTGGACAAGGACCCGACCCCGGGCGACCCGCAACGCGTACGCACGCTCGCCAAGACGTTGCACGACTTCGCCGACGACGTGTCCGAGGCACTGCGCCTGGTCAAGGGCATGGCGGGCGAGGGCACACTCGCGGAGTGGGCGGGCAAGTCGGCGAAGGTCTTCAAGGAAGAATTCTCCGGCGTCCCGAAGAACCTGAAGAAGCTCGAGAAGTCCTACGGCATGTGCGGCGACGCCCTCGCCGACTTCTGGCCGAAGCTGGAGCGCGCCCAGGCCCTGGCCGACAAGGCGCTGGTGAAGGCGCGCGAGGCCCGCCAGGACCTGACCTCGGCCCAGTCGAAGCTGTCCTCGGCGGACTCGTGGGTGACGCGGGCGTCGAAGGAGGCGGACAAGTACAAGGACGACCCGACAGGCAGCAAGTCGGACGCCGACAAGCCGGACGAGGCAAAGGTCCGCGCCGCCACCCGTGACGCCCAGCACGCCAAGACGGCCCAGACCAACGCACAGTCGGCCGTCGACTCGGCACAGAGCGCGCTGGACGCGGCGAAGAAGATGGCCGAGGACGCCCGCAAGATGCGCGAGGACGCGGCCCGCGACGCGAAGAACAAGATCGACGAGGCCTCGGACGCGGGCATTCAGAACCGTTCGTGGTGGGAGGACGTCGGCGACTGGTTCTCCGACAACTGGGACAGCATCGTCGCGGTCTGCAAGGTCGTCGTGGCGGTCCTCGGGATCATCGTGATGATCATCGGCGGGCCGATCCTGGGCGCGATCGTGCTGGTCGCAGCCCTCGTGGTCCTGGCGGACACGCTCTACAAATACAGCAAGGGCCAAGCCTCCCTATGGGACGTCGGGCTGGCGGCGCTGGACTGCATACCCGGCATGAAGGGCCTGACAACCCTGGGCGGGCTCGCCAAGGGCATGAAGGCCGCCGGCAAAGTGGGGCTCAAAGGCATGGCGACGGGCCTCAAGGGGCTCGGTAGGAGCGCCAGAGGCACGCTTGCGAACGGCGCAAGGGGCGCATACAACCGGGTCAAGGGCGTGGTCCGTTCCAAGGGCAGCGACCCCGTCGACATGGCCACAGGCGCTATGTATCTCTCGCAGGTCGATGTGGACCTTCCCGGCGATCTCCCCCTGGTCTTCACCCGCCGTGTCGCGTCCAACTACCGCTGCGGCTGGTGGTTCGGCCCTACTTGGTCATCCACGATCGACCAGCGCCTTGAGGTCGATGACAAAGGCATCGTCTTTGTCACGGACGATGGTCTGCTCCTCACCTATGCACACCCGATATCAGAGAATGTACCGAGTCTTCCCGAGGTGGGTCCGCGATGGCCGCTGACCCGGCTTGCCGATGGCAGCTACCAGGTCAACGACCCGCTCGCGGGTCACCTGCGCCACTTCTCTCCTCCTGCCGCTGACGGCATCTCGCTGCTCGCCCGCATCACCGACCGCAACCAGCGATCGATCGTGTTCGACTACGACGACAACGGCACGCCGCTGGGTATTCGGCACTCCGCCGGCTATCACCTGCAACTCGCAACTGACGAAGGCCGCGTCGTCGCCATGAGCTTGGTCGGCGCCGCTGAGGATGGCTCGGATGTCCTGCTCAAGCGCTACGGATACGCAGACGGCAATCTCACCGAGACCCGCAACTCGACCGGCCTTCCTTTGCAGTTCACCTATGACGAGCGGCTGCGAGTAACCTCGTGGACGGATACGAACAACAGCCGCTACTCCTACGCTTATGACCAGCGCGATCGCTGTGTGGCTGAGGGCGGCGAGGCGGGCCATATCACCATCACCCTCGACTACGACGGTCTGGACCCCGCCTGGCCCGGCTGCCGCATCACGAAACTCACCACTGCCGAGGGCACCGCCACCCACTTCGTCGTCAATGCCAACAGCCAGGTGGTCGCCGACATCGACCCCCTTGGCGGCACGGTGCGCTCGACCTACGACGACCACCATCACCTCGTGTCCACGACGGACGAACTTGGTCGCTGCACGACCTTCGGTCGCGATGAGGCCGGTCGACCAACAGAGTTGACCCGACCGGATGGAGCGGTGTTCCGCTTCGAGTACGGCACCGAGGGGCTACTCACGCTTATGGGTCGGCCTGACGGCGGCAGCTGGCAACGGACGTACGACGCACGCGGCAATTGCACGACAATGACGGACCCGACGGGCGAGACTACACAGTTCACCTACGATGCGGCAGGAACCGTCACCGAGGTGATCGATGCCCTCGGTGGCACCCGGACCGTGCAATGCGATCCTGCCGGACTGCCCTTGGCTACTACAGATCCCCTCGGTGCCACCACCACTTGGAAGCGGGACGCCTTCGGGAGAATCGTCGAATACACAGACCCTCTCGGCCAGAGCACACGCTTGCGCTGGACGGTCGAGGGCCACCTGACCGGGCTGATCACGGCGGATGGCGCTACCGAGTCCTGGGCCTACGACGGGGAGGGCAACTGCGTCAGCCACACCACCCCTCTAGGCGCGGTCACGCGCTTTGAGTACACCCACTTCGACCTCCCAACAGCGCGAATCGGTCCGGATGGAGCGCGTTACGAGTTCGTTCATGATCACAGCTTGCGTCTCGCACAGGTCAGCAATCCACAGGGACTGACCTGGACCTACGAGCACGATGCCGCCGGACGCCTTGTGGCGGAGCGTGACTTCGACGGACGCACTCTCAGGTACAGCCACGACGCGGCGGGCCGCCTCACATCACGCACCGACATGCTTGGGAATGCCAGTCACTACGCGTACGACACCGTCGACAATTTGGTCCAAAAACGGTGCGGTGAGCGTGTTACGCAGTTCGTGTACGACCTCAACGGACAACTGATCTCGGCGACCGGGCCCGAGGCAGATCTGCACCTGTCGCGAGACGCAAACGGAAACGTCACAAGCGAGATCGTCAACGGCAGGCGGCTGACACATCAATACGACCGACTGGGTCGCGTAACTCGCCGGACGACGCCATCCGGCGCCGTAAGCGCCTGGACCTACGACCTGACGGGAAATCGACTACAGCTCAACGCGTCAGGTCGAGACGTGCGATTCCGGCATGACTATTCGGGCTTGGAAACTGCCCGGTGGCTGGGGGAAAGCACCGTCTTCACTCAGACTTATGACGGTTTGGGACGGTTGACGGCACAGGACCTTACCCGTGCTGATGACGGGCTAATGCACCGCGAATACGAGTACGCCGAGGATGGAAACCTCGTCGGCATACAGGATTCTCGATCTGGTCACCGTCGATTCGACCTCGACGCCGCACATCGTGTCACCGCTGTTAGAGCCGAAAACTGGTCGGAGCGTTACGCCTACGACGAAGTCGGCAATCTCACGGACGCATCCTGGCCTGCCCGGCATCCTGGCGCGGATGCTGCCGGGAACCGCTCCTATGCCGGGACGAAACTCAGCCGCGCCGGCCGTACTCGATACACGTACGACGCCTTGGGGCGCGTAGTGATGCGCCAGAAGAGGTATCTCTCCGGAAAGTCTGACACCTGGCGATACACCTGGGATCCGGACAGCCAGTTGACGTCTGTCCGTACACCGGACGGGACATGTTGGCGGTACCTATATGACCCTCTGGGGCGACGCATCGCCAAGCAGCGGCTGTCCCCGGACGGCGTGAGTGTGGTGGAGCAGACCGACTTCACCTGGGATGGTGTGGTTCTGTGCGAGCAGGCGACTTGGGAGGGCTCCGCATCCCCTCGCGTGGCGACGACGTGGGATCACGATGGCTTCCGCCCCATCACGCAGACAGAGCGGATCATCGGTTCGGACACGAGTCAGGAGGAAATCGACTCCCGGTTCTTTTCCATCGTTACCGACTTGGTGGGCACGCCGACCGAGCTTGTCGACGAAGCAGGGGAGGTCGCGTGGCGCACGCGGGCCACGCTATGGGGTGTCACGGCCTGGAACTCCGATGCATCCGCTTATACGCCACTCCGTTTTCCCGGGCAATACTTCGATCCCGAATCCGGGCTGCACTACAACTATTTCAGGCACTATGATCCAGAAACGGCTCGGTATCTCACTCCCGACCCGCTTGGGCTCGCGCCGGCACCCAATCCAGTCACATATGTGGCCAACCCGAACACTGGAGTCGATCTCCTCGGACTGAGTCCGTACTACAGTGAAATAGCCCCCAACGGCCAGCGAGGCCCCGCCTATGCGGTCGTCACGCCTCAGACGCTGGACGACGCCGCAGCAGGACTCATTGGGAGTTCACCAGGCCGCGGCGCAAGACACGCACCTCCGGGGTTCGGGGGTCAGCCTGCGGGGCATTCACGAGGGCACTTGATTGGGCAGCAATTTGGTGGCGATGGAAGGGATATGCGCAACATTGTTACTCAGAGAGACAGTCTGAACAACGGCGTCATTGCCACAGCCGAAAATGAGATCGCCACGCATGTGAGACAGACGGGCAATACTGTGACCATGAGTGTCACTCCTGAGTACGCGAACGGGGGCAACGTTCCCAGTCATGTCCTCATCGAGGCCGTCGATGATTTCGGCTGGTCATTCAACAGAAGGCTTCCAAATATGTGAGAGGAAAACAGGAGCATGTCGGATGTGAATCTTGATGAAGACCTGACTCGCCTGAAAGTGCTGTGTCCTCCTCCGTCTCGCCCGGAGCCTGTACGCGAAGTGCAACGCGAACCGGGGGCTCAAGATATTCCGGTAAGCCACCGTGCGCTGATCACTACTTATGGCATCGGATGCTTTGATGAGTTCCTGTGGATCTTCGCGCAGGGTGCACCGAACGTGCATCTCGACATCGCCGAGCGTACTCATCAGATGCGTTCCACTTTTCAGGGAAAGGCGTTGCGGGAGCTCAGCCATGTTCTGGACGAGTACCTAGCCGGTCCGGATGATCTCATTCAATGGGGCGCGACGGACAGCGCCGATGTCCTGGCCTGGATTGCCAGGGGTTCCCCCGACGCTTGGCCGACCGTGATTATTCAGGCAGGCCAGCTCAAGGCGGTCGTTTCCGTCGGGAGTTCGACCTCGACAGTCCTCGACCTGCTGAGGGGATCGCTGCGAATCCCATTCTTTCCCGATGACTTCCCTGACAGGCGACCAGAATTCTCGGCGAACCCGTATGCGTGATGGGGTAGCCCGCTCTGAGCAGGGATTGGGGCCCGGAACGACCGAGGGGCCCTGCAGGGTGATGGACCAGTACGCCCCGATTTCCCTGCAGGATGTCTCCCTCTCGCGATTCGTTGCGGATAGTCGCGAAGAGCTGGACGGATTGCTGGACTCGGTTCGGCAGGTCGGAGATTTCTCCGACGAGACCATGAGTATTTCGAGCAGCAGGGAGGGTGGAATGCTGAGCGTCCGGTGACCGCCGAGTACTTGATGATGTACTCCGGTTGCGTCGAGAGCTATCCCCCCGACACCGCGGACCCTGTTGTGTTGGAACACATGGTCCAGGCAGGCAGCGACCTTCAGCTCGCAACTTTCATGCACGCCCTCGTAAGCGCCGCTGCTGTGAGAGGGCCTGGTGTGGAGCCGGCCTCGGCACTCATCGTCTCTGCGGTGTGCAAGGCAGGTTCGTTGCTGAGCATCACGGACGAGCGGACCGCAATGGACGTCTTCCGCATGTGGCGCGTCAAGTTCCTTCCGGACATCCTCCGTCCCGACGCTTCTGTGCGAGAGGGCTTCAAGGGTGCCGTGAGGGAGTACGAGCGCGCCTTGGGCGGCCTGATCGGGCCCAGGCCCGCGTGATCAGCGGGCTCGGCCGGGCGAGTATGAACTGCGCCGCCGTCCGGTCGGGGACCTCCGGCCCGGTGAGCCGGCCCGGCTAGCAGCAGCGGTGAAAGCGCCGCGAGGTGTACCCCCCGACAACCTGGGGTACAGTCACCCGCTTCGATTGGCCACCACACTGCCCCGTATGGCAGACTAACGGGGTTGCTCGGTCGAGTGCCGATGCTGCGCGCCTCCCGCCGGGAGGACCGGAAGCGAGTCCCACAGTACTCGTCGTCCCATGTATTACGCCGAGAGGTGTAGGGGCGGACGTACGGGAATCTTCCGGGAAGTGTCAGCGGGGTACCGGCCAGGCGCCCGGTGGGCCTCTCGCCCCCGGTCCGCGGTTCCGGAAGGGCCCGCACCTCCCAGAGCAGGGATGTTCGAACAAGGGACATCTGTGTCAGCGAGAGTGCGACACGCCCGACCGCGTGGGTCGGAGGTGGGGAGTGGAGACACAAGGACCGCCGGGTCCAGAGCGTTACGAGAGACAGGACTACTGAGTAGCCATGGCGGGACAGAAGATCCGCATCCGGCTCAAGGCCTACGACCACGAGGTCATCGACTCCTCGGCGAAGAAGATCGTCGAGACGGTGACGCGCACTGGTGCGTCGGTCGCGGGCCCGGTGCCGCTGCCCACTGAGAAGAACGTGTACTGCGTCATCAAGTCGCCGCACAAGTACAAGGACTCGCGCGAGCACTTCGAGATGCGCACGCACAAGCGCCTGATCGACATCCTCGACCCGACCCCCAAGACCGTTGACTCTCTGATGCGACTCGACCTCCCGGCCGGTGTCGACATCGAGATCAAGCTCTGAGGGCGGTGATCTGAAGATGACCAAGCAGATCAAGGGCATCCTGGGCGAGAAGCTCGGTATGACGCAGGTGTGGGACGAGAACAACCGTGTTGTTCCGGTCACCGTCGTCAAGGCCGGCCCCAACGTCGTCACCCAGGTCCGCACGAACGACGTCGACGGCTACGAGTCCGTCCAGATCGCGTTCGGCGAGATCGACCCGCGCAAGGTGAACAAGCCCCTCAAGGGCCACTTCTCCAAGGCCGACGTCACCCCCCGCCGCCACCTCGTCGAGATCCGTACGGCCGACGCCGCCGAGTACACGCTCGGTCAGGAAGTCACCGCCGAGGTCTTCGAGTCCGGCGTGAAGGTCGACGTCACCGGCAAGAGCAAGGGCAAGGGCTTCGCCGGTGTCATGAAGCGTCACAACTTCAAGGGCCTCGGCGCCGGACACGGCACCCAGCGCAAGCACCGCTCGCCCGGTTCCATCGGTGGCTGCGCCACCCCGGGCCGCGTGTTCAAGGGCCTCCGCATGGCCGGCCGCATGGGCAACGAGCGGGTCACCACCCAGAACCTGACCGTCCACGCCGTTGACGCGGAGAAGGGTCTGCTGCTCATCAAGGGCGCGGTTCCCGGTCCGAACGGCGGCCTCGTCCTGGTCCGCACCGCGGCCAAGGGGGCCTGAGGTACCGATGAGCACTGTTGACATCCTTTCGCCTGCCGGCGAGAAGACCGGAAGCGTCGAGCTCCCCGCGGAGATCTTCGGCGTGGAGAAGATCAGCATCCCGCTGATCCACCAGGTCGTCGTCGCGCAGAACGCCGCTGCCCGCCAGGGCACGCACAAGACCAAGCGTCGCGGCGAGGTCCGTGGTGGCGGCAAGAAGCCGTACCGCCAGAAGGGCACCGGCCGCGCCCGCCAGGGTTCGACCCGTGCGCCGCAGTTCGCCGGCGGTGGCGTCGTCCACGGCCCGCAGCCGCGTGACTACTCGCAGCGGACCCCGAAGAAGATGAAGGCCGCGGCCCTGCGCCACGCCCTCACCGACCGGGCCCGCCACAACCGCATCCACGTCGTCACCGGCGTCATCGAGGGCGACAACCCGTCCACGAAGGCCGCCCGGACGCTGTTCGGCAAGATCTCGGAGCGCAAGAACCTGCTCCTGGTCGTCGACCGCGCCGACGAGGCCGCGTGGCTGTCCGCCCGCAACCTGCCCCAGATCCACATCCTGGAGCCGGGCCAGCTGAACACGTACGACGTTCTCGTCTCGGACGACGTGGTCTTCACCCAGGCCGCTTTCGAGTCCTTCGTGTCTGGCCCCAACAAGGCCGCTGACACCGAAGGGAGCGAAGCCTGATGGCTACGCGTCACCCGAGCATCGCCCCCAAGGCGGCCAAGGCCGCCAAGGCCGCGCGCGTCGCCAAGGCGCGTCGCCACGAGGCCGAGGGCAAGAACACCGTCGTGACCCCCGCCAGCAAGGCGTTCACGGACCCCCGTGACGTGCTGCTGAAGCCGGTCGTGTCGGAGAAGAGCTACGCGCTCCTCGACGAGAACAAGTACACGTTCATCGTCGCGCCGGGCTCCAACAAGACCCAGATCAAGGAAGCCGTCCAGGCGGTCTTCTCGGTCAAGGTCACCGGGGTCAACACGATCAACCGCCAGGGCAAGCGCAAGCGCACCCGCACGGGCTTCGGCAAGCGTGCCGACAGCAAGCGCGCGATCGTGACCCTTGCCGAGGGCGACCGTATCGACATCTTCGGCGGTCCGACCGCGTAAGCGGGTCGGATCGTCCGATATCGGACGAGGACTGAGAAATGGGAATCCGCAAGTACAAGCCGACTACGCCGGGCCGCCGTGGCTCCAGCGTCGCCGACTTCGTCGAGGTCACGCGGTCCACGCCGGAGAAGTCGCTGGTCCGCCCGCTGCACAGCAAGGGCGGCCGTAACAACGCCGGTCGTGTGACCGTTCGCCACCAGGGTGGCGGACACAAGCGCGCCTACCGAGTGATCGACTTCCGTCGGCACGACAAGGACGGCGTGCCGGCGAAGGTCGCGCACATCGAGTACGACCCCAACCGCACCGCGCGCATCGCGCTGCTGCACTACGCCGACGGCGAGAAGCGCTACATCCTCGCCCCGCGCAACCTGCAGCAGGGTGACCGCGTCGAGAACGGTCCCGGGGCCGACATCAAGCCGGGCAACAACCTGGCCCTCCGCAACATCCCGGTCGGTACCACGATCCACGCGATCGAGCTCCGTCCCGGTGGCGGTGCCAAGTTCGCCCGTTCCGCCGGTGCCTCCGTGCAGCTGCTCGCGAAGGAGGGCCAGATGGCCCACCTGCGCATGCCGTCCGGAGAGATCCGCCTGGTCGACGTGCGCTGCCGCGCCACCGTCGGCGAGGTCGGCAACGCCGAGCAGTCGAACATCAACTGGGGCAAGGCGGGCCGTAAGCGGTGGCTGGGCGTTCGCCCGACCGTCCGTGGTGTGGTCATGAACCCGGTGGACCACCCGCACGGTGGTGGTGAGGGCCGGACCTCCGGTGGTCGTCACCCCGTGTCCCCGTGGGGCAAGAAGGAAGGCCGTACTCGTTCGCCCAAGAAGGCGTCGAACAAGTACATCGTCCGCCGCCGCAAGACGAACAAGAAGCGCTAAGGACGGGTTGAGATGCCTCGTAGCTTGAAGAAGGGACCCTTCGTCGACGACCACCTGATCAAGAAGGTGGACACGCAGAACGAAGCCGGTTCCAAGAACGTCATCAAGACCTGGTCCCGTCGCTCGATGATCGTCCCGGCGATGCTCGGCCACACGATCGCGGTGCACAACGGCAAGACCCACATCCCGGTGTTTGTCACCGAGTCCATGGTCGGCCACAAGCTCGGCGAGTTCTCGCCGACGCGCACCTTCCGGGGTCACGTCAAGGACGACCGGAAGTCGAAGCGCCGCTAGTCAGCGGGGTGTGAATGATCATGACAAACACTGAAGGGACAACCATGGAAGCCAGGGCCCAGGCGCGGTACATCCGCGTCACGCCCATGAAGGCCCGCCGCGTGGTGGACCTCATCCGTGGCATGGATGCCACGGAGGCTCAGGCGGTCCTGCGTTTCGCCCCGCAGGCCGCGAGCGTGCCGGTCGGCAAGGTGCTGGACAGCGCCATCGCCAACGCCGCGCACAACTACGACCACACCGACGCCGACAGCCTCTTCATCTCCGAGGCCTACGTCGACGAGGGCCCGACCCTGAAGCGGTTCCGGCCGCGCGCCCAGGGCCGTGCCTACCGGATCCGCAAGCGGACCAGCCACATCACCGTGGTCGTCAGCAGCAAGGAAGGAACCCGGTAATGGGCCAGAAGGTAAACCCGCACGGGTTCCGGCTCGGTGTCACGACCGACTTCAAGTCGCGTTGGTACGCCGACAAGCTGTACAAGGACTACGTCAAGGAAGACGTCGCCATTCGTCGCATGATGACGAAGGGCATGGAGCGCGCCGGCATCTCGAAGGTGGAGATCGAGCGCACCCGTGACCGCGTGCGGGTGGACATCCACACCGCCCGTCCCGGCATCGTCATCGGCCGCCGCGGCGCTGAGGCCGACCGCATCCGCGGTGAGCTGGAGAAGCTGACCGGCAAGCAGGTCCAGCTCAACATCCTCGAGGTCAAGAACCCCGAGACGGACGCTCAGCTCGTGGCCCAGGCCGTCGCCGAGCAGCTGTCCTCCCGCGTCTCCTTCCGTCGCGCCATGCGCAAGAGCATGCAGGGCACGATGAAGGCCGGCGCCAAGGGCATCAAGATCCAGTGCGGTGGCCGCCTCGGTGGCGCCGAGATGTCCCGCTCGGAGTTCTACCGCGAGGGCCGTGTGCCCCTGCACACGCTCCGCGCGAACGTGGACTACGGCTTCTTCGAGGCCAAGACGACCTTCGGCCGCATCGGTGTGAAGGTCTGGATCTACAAGGGCGACGTCAAGAACATCGCCGAGGTCCGCGCCGAGAACGCGGCCGCCCGTGCCGGCAACCGTCCGGCCCGTGGCGGCAGCGACCGCCCGGCCCGCGGTGGCCGCGGTGGCGAGCGTCGTGGGCGCAAGCCGCAGCAGCAGTCGGCTCCGGCCGCCGAGGCTCCCAAGGCCGACGCGCCCGCCGCTGCCGCTCCGGCTGAGAGCACCGGAACGGAGGCCTGACCGAAATGCTGATCCCCCGTAGGGTCAAGCACCGCAAGCAGCACCACCCGAAGCGCCGCGGTATGGCCAAGGGCGGTACGCAGGTTGCGTTCGGCGAGTACGGCATCCAGGCCCTCACGCCCGCGTACGTGACCAACCGCCAGATCGAGGCGGCCCGTATCGCGATGACCCGCCACATCAAGCGTGGCGGCAAGGTCTGGATCAACATCTACCCGGACCGCCCGCTCACGAAGAAGCCGGCCGAGACCCGCATGGGTTCCGGTAAGGGTTCCCCGGAGTGGTGGATCGCGAACGTGCACCCGGGCCGGGTCATGTTCGAGCTGTCCTACCCCAACGAGAAGATCGCCCGTGAGGCGCTGACCCGTGCGGCCCACAAGCTGCCGATGAAGTGCCGGATCGTCAAGCGCGAGGCAGGTGAAGCGTGATGTCGGCCGGTACCAAGGCGTCCGAGCTGCGCGAACTGGGTGACGAGGAGCTTCTGGCGAAGCTCCGCGAAGCCAAGGAAGAGCTGTTCAACCTCCGCTTCCAGGCGGCGACGGGCCAGCTCGAGAACCACGGTCGGCTCAAGGCCGTCCGTAAGGACATCGCGCGGATCTACACCCTGATGCGTGAGCGCGAGCTGGGCATCGAGACGGTGGAGAGCGCCTGATGAGCGAGAGCAACGTGACTGAAGAGACGAAGGCCGCCCGCGGCTTCCGCAAGACCCGTCAGGGTCTGGTCGTCAGCGACAAGATGGACAAGACCGTCGTCGTCGCCGTCGAGGACCGCGTGACCCACGCGCTGTACGGCAAGGTCATCCGCCGTACCAGCAAGCTCAAGGCTCACGACGAGCAGAACGCCGCGGGTGTCGGCGACCGCGTCCTCCTCATGGAGACCCGGCCGCTGTCCGCGACGAAGCGCTGGCGCGTCGTCGAGGTCCTCGAGAAGGCCAAGTAATTCCTGCGGGCAAACCCGCAGGTCAGTTCCGCCAGGCTCGGCAGGGGCTGCACCTCTTCGACGAGGCGGCCCCTGCCGGGAACCGGCAGACAATCAGGAGATAGACGTGATCCAGCAGGAGTCGCGACTGCGCGTCGCCGACAACACTGGTGCGAAGGAAATCCTTTGCATCCGTGTACTCGGTGGCTCCGGTCGCCGCTACGCGGGCATCGGTGACGTCATCGTCGCCACCGTCAAGGACGCGATCCCCGGCGGCAACGTGAAGAAGGGTGACGTCATCAAGGCGGTCATCGTTCGCACCGTCAAGGAGCGCCGCCGTCCGGACGGCTCGTACATCCGCTTCGACGAGAACGCCGCCGTCATTCTGAAGAACGACGGCGACCCTCGCGGCACCCGTATCTTCGGCCCGGTGGGCCGTGAGCTGCGCGAGAAGAAGTTCATGAAGATCATCTCCCTCGCGCCGGAGGTGCTGTGAGCATGAAGATCAAGAAGGGCGACCTGGTCCAGGTCATCACCGGTAAGGACAAGGGCAAGCAGGGCAAGGTCATCGCGGCCTTCCCCCGCGAGGACCGCGTCCTGGTCGAGGGTGTCAACCGGGTCAAGAAGCACACCAAGGCCGGGCCGACCGCTCGCGGTTCGCAGGCCGGCGGCATCGTGACCACCGAGGCCCCGATCCACATCTCCAACGTCCAGCTGGTCGTGGAGAAGGACGGCAACAAGGTCGTCACGCGCGTCGGTTACCGCTTCGACGACGAGGGCAACAAGATCCGCGTTGCCAAGCGGACGGGTGAGGACATCTGATGGCTACCACCACCACTCCGCGTCTGAAGACGAAGTACCGCGAGGAGATCTCGGGCAAGCTGCGTGAGGAGTTCTCCTACGAGAACGTCATGCAGGTCCCCGGCCTCGTCAAGATCGTGGTCAACATGGGTGTGGGCGACGCCGCCCGCGACTCCAAGCTGATCGAGGGTGCCATCAAGGACCTCACCACGATCACCGGTCAGAAGCCGGCCGTCACCAAGGCCCGCAAGTCCATCGCGCAGTTCAAGCTGCGTGAGGGCCAGCCGATCGGTGCCCACGTCACGCTCCGTGGCGACCGCATGTGGGAGTTCCTGGACCGCACCCTGTCGCTCGCGCTGCCGCGCATCCGCGACTTCCGTGGTCTGTCCCCCAAGCAGTTCGACGGCCGTGGCAACTACACCTTCGGTCTCACGGAGCAGGTCATGTTCCACGAGATCGACCAGGACAAGATCGACCGCGTCCGGGGTATGGACATCACCGTGGTGACCACGGCGACCAACGACGCTGAGGGCCGCGCGCTCCTTCGTCACCTCGGCTTCCCCTTCAAGGAGGCGTGAGCGAGATGGCGAAGAAGGCTCTGATCGCTAAGGCTGCTCGCAAGCCCAAGTTCGGTGTGCGTGGCTACACCCGCTGCCAGCGCTGTGGCCGCCCGCACTCCGTGTACCGCAAGTTCGGCCTGTGCCGCGTGTGCCTTCGTGAGATGGCTCACCGTGGCGAGCTGCCGGGCGTGACCAAGAGCTCCTGGTAATCCGGTAATTCCGGGTTACTCAGGCTCTCGGTAAGCATCTGGGTCGGCAGAGGCCCACCCTCGCATGCCTTAGGCTTGTGGGGTTGGGCGTCTGCCACGCCCTAAACGACTTACTACGCCGTAGGTCCACCGCGCCGCACCCGTCCCGTCTCGGATCGGGGAGAGGGATGGCGCACCAGGAAACCCCGGCGAGAGAGGCCGAAGGCCAATTCATGACCATGACTGATCCGATCGCAGACATGCTTACGCGTCTGCGGAACGCGAACTCGGCGTACCACGACTCCGTGTCGATGCCGGCGTCCAAGATCAAGTCTCACATCGCGGAGATCCTCCAGCAGGAGGGCTTCATCACGGGCTGGAAGACCGAGGACGCCGAGGTCGGCAAGAACCTCGTCCTCGAGCTGAAGTTCGGCCCGAACCGTGAGCGCTCCATCGCGGGCATCAAGCGGATCTCCAAGCCCGGTCTCCGGGTGTACGCGAAGTCCACCAACCTGCCGAAGGTGCTGGGCGGCCTCGGCGTGGCGATCATCTCCACGTCGCACGGGCTCCTCACCGACAAGCAGGCCGGCAAGAAGGGCGTAGGCGGAGAAGTCCTCGCCTACGTCTGGTAGCGGAAGGGAACGGAGGAAACAGCTATGTCGCGCATCGGCAAGCTCCCCATCGCGGTTCCCGCCGGCGTGGACGTCACCATCGACGGCCGCACGGTCTCGGTCAAGGGCCCGAAGGGTTCGCTGACTCACACCGTCGTGGCACCGATCGACATCGCCAAGGGTGAGGACGGCGTGCTGAGCGTCACCCGCCCCAACGAAGAGCGTCAGAGCAAGGCCCTGCACGGCCTGTCCCGCACGCTGGTGGCGAACATGATCACCGGCGTGACCCAGGGTTACGTGAAGAAGCTCGAGATCAGCGGTGTCGGTTACCGCGTGCTCGCCAAGGGTTCGAACCTGGAGTTCTCCCTCGGCTACAGCCACCCGATCCTGGTCGAGGCCCCCGAGGGCATCACCTTCAAGGTGGAGTCCCCGACCCGTTTCTCGGTCGAGGGCATCGACAAGCAGAAGGTCGGCGAGGTTGCGGCCAACATCCGCAAGCTGCGCAAGCCCGACCCGTACAAGGCCAAGGGCGTCAAGTACGAGGGCGAAGTCATCCGCCGCAAGGTCGGAAAGGCGGGTAAGTAAGCCATGGCATACGGGCAGAAGATCCTCAAGGGCGACGCCTACAAGCGCGCCGCGATCAAGCGCCGTCACATCCGGATTCGCAAGAATCTCTCGGGTACGGCGGAGCGTCCCCGTCTGGTCGTTACTCGCTCCAACCGCCACATCGTGGCCCAGGTGATCGACGACATCAAGGGCCACACCGTGGCCTCGGCGTCGACCCTGGACACCTCGATCCGTGGTGGCGAGGCCGACAAGTCCGCGCAGGCCAAGCAGGTCGGCGCCCTGGTTGCCGAGCGTGCCAAGGCCGCGGGTGTCGAGGCCGTCGTGTTCGACCGTGGTGGTAACCAGTACGCCGGGCGCATCGCCGCTCTGGCGGACGCCGCCCGCGAAGCCGGACTGAAGTTCTGAGCCGCCCGTCGCGGCAGCGACTGATGTCGCTGCGTAGCGCCGGAAACAGAGAGAGGTAATTCCAATGGCTGGACCCCAGCGCCGCGGTGGCGGTGCCGGTGGCGGCGAGCGGCGGGACCGGAAGGGCCGTGACGGCGGCGCAGCTGCCGCCGAGAAGACCGCTTACGTTGAGCGCGTAGTCGCGATCAACCGCGTCGCCAAGGTTGTGAAGGGTGGTCGTCGCTTCAGCTTCACCGCGCTGGTCGTGGTGGGCGACGGTGACGGCACCGTGGGTGTCGGATACGGCAAGGCCAAGGAGGTGCCGGCCGCCATCGCCAAGGGCGTTGAGGAGGCCAAGAAGCACTTCTTCAAGGTCCCCCGCATCCAGGGCACCATCCCGCACCCCATCCAGGGTGAGAAGGCTGCCGGCGTCGTGCTGCTCAAGCCCGCGTCCCCGGGTACCGGTGTTATCGCCGGTGGTCCGGTGCGCGCCGTGCTCGAGTGCGCCGGTATCCACGACGTGCTGTCGAAGTCGCTCGGCTCCGACAACCAGATCAACATCGTGCACGCGACCGTGGAGGCCCTGAAGGGTCTCCAGCGTCCCGAGGAGATCGCGGCCCGCCGCGGTCTGCCGCTCGAGGACGTGGCCCCCGCGGCTCTTCTCCGTGCGCGTGCCGGGGCGGGTGCGTAATCATGGCGCAGCTCAAGATTACGCAGGTCAAGTCCTACATCGGCAGCAAGCAGAACCACCGTGACACCCTGCGTTCCCTTGGTCTCAAGGGGATCAACACGCAGGTCGTCAAGGAGGACCGCCCCGAGTTCCGCGGCATGGTGCACACCGTCCGCCACCTCGTGTCGGTCGAGGAGGTCGACTGATCATGGCGGAGCAGAACCCGCTCAAGATCCACAACCTCCGTCCCGCCCCGGGCGCCAAGACCGCCAAGACCCGTGTGGGTCGTGGTGAGGCGTCGAAGGGTAAGACGGCTGGTCGTGGTACCAAGGGCACGAAGGCCCGTTACCAGGTTCCGGAGCGCTTCGAGGGTGGCCAGATGCCCCTCCACATGCGTCTCCCGAAGCTGAAGGGCTTCAAGAACCCGTTCAAGACCGAGTTCCAGGTCGTGAACCTCGACAAGCTGGCCGCGCTCTACCCCGAGGGTGGCGAGGTCACCGTCGAGGGTCTGGTGGCCAAGGGTGCCGTTCGCAAGAACAGCCTCGTCAAGGTCCTCGGCCAGGGCGAGATCTCCGTGGCGCTGCAGGTGACGGTCGACGCCGTCTCCGGCTCCGCCAAGGAGAAGATCACCGCCGCCGGCGGCACCGTCACCGAGCTCGTCTGAACCCTTCAGGCGTCTCGATGACTTGAGCGATCCCACCGGGGATACCCCACAAAAGGGGTATCCCCGGTTGGTCGTTCCAAGGGAAGTGCTCCCGCCGGTAAGGTGGCCTGCGCTGCCCTCTTTCACGGGTGCGTCACATGGGGCACCCTGAGCGGCAGTTGACCGTTACTCACTTAGTCGTCAGTCGAACCTCAAGACCGTCACCCTTGACGCAGTAGCGCGGGGGTCGCAGGAGGCACCGTGCTCACCGCGTTCGCCCGGGCGTTCAAGACGCCCGACCTGCGCAAGAAGCTGCTCTTCACGCTCGGCATGATCGTGGTCTACCGGCTCGGTACCCACATCCCCATCCCAGGCGTCGACTACAAGAACGTCCAGGAGTGTGTGGACCAGGCGTCCGGCCAACAGGGCATCTTCGGCCTGGTCAACATGTTCAGCGGTGGCGCCCTGCTGCAGATCACGGTCTTCGCGCTCGGCATCATGCCGTACATCACGGCGAGCATCATTCTGCAGCTGCTGACCGTGGTGATCCCGCGCCTCGAAGCCCTCAAGAAGGAGGGCCAGGCGGGCACGGCGAAGATCACGCAGTACACGCGCTACCTGACCATCGCGCTCGCCATCCTCCAGGGCACCGGCCTCGTCGCCACCGCCCGCAGCGGCGCCCTCTTCTCCGGCTGCACCGTCGCGGGCCAGATCGTCCCCGACCAGGCGATCTTCACCACCATCGTCATGGTGATCTGCATGACCGCCGGTACGGCCGTCGTCATGTGGCTCGGTGAGCTGATCACCGACCGCGGCATCGGCAACGGCATGTCGATCCTGATGTTCATCTCGATCGCCGCGACCTTCCCCTCCGCCCTGTGGGCCATCAAGCAGGAGGGCGACCTGGCGGGCGGCTGGATCGAGTTCGGCACCGTCGTCGCGGTCGGCCTGGTCATGATCGGCCTGGTGGTCTTCGTGGAGCAGGCCCAGCGCCGCATCCCGGTGCAGTACGCGAAGCGCATGATCGGCCGCCGTTCCTACGGCGGTACGTCGACGTACATCCCGCTCAAGGTGAACCAGGCGGGCATCATCCCCGTCATCTTCGCCTCGTCGCTGCTGTACATCCCGGCGCTGATCGTGCAGTTCTCCGGCTCCACGGCCGGCTGGGCCACCTGGATCCAGAAGAACCTCGCCGATCCTTCCGCGGTGCCGCACATCGTTCTGTACTTCTTCCTGATCGTCTTCTTCGCCTTCTTCTACGTGGCCATCTCGTTCAACCCCGAGGAAGTCGCGGACAACATGAAGAAGTATGGTGGCTTCATCCCGGGCATCCGGGCTGGCCGACCGACCGCTGAGTATCTGAGCTACGTACTCAACCGGATCACCTGGCCGGGTTCGCTGTACTTGGGCCTGATCGCTCTCGTCCCGACAATGGCGTTGGCTGGTTTCGGGGCAAGCCAGAACTTCCCGTTCGGCGGTACCAGCATCCTGATCATCGTGGGTGTCGGTCTCGAGACGGTGAAGCAGATCGAGAGCCAGCTCCAGCAGCGCAATTACGAAGGGTTCCTCCGCTGATGCGAATCGTCCTCGTCGGGCCTCCTGGCGCCGGAAAGGGTACGCAGGCAACCCGCCTTGCCGAGACGCTGCACATCCCGCACATCTCCACGGGCGACCTGTTCCGCGCGAACATCAGCCAGCAGACCGAACTGGGCAAGCTCGCCAAGTCGTACATGGACGCCGGCAACCTCGTGCCGGACGAGGTCACCATCGCCATGGCGAAGGACCGCATGGAGCAGCCGGACGCCGAGGGCGGCTTCCTGCTGGACGGCTTCCCGCGCAACGTCTCTCAGGCCGAGGCGCTGGACGAGCTGCTCGAGACCGAGGACATGACGCTCGACGCCGTGCTCGACCTGGAGGCCCCCGAGGCCGAGGTCGTGAAGCGGATCGCCGGCCGGCGGGTCTGCCGGAACAACTCGGCGCACGTCTTCCACGTGACGTACACGCCGCCGAAGAAGGAAGGCGTCTGCGACGTCTGCGGCGGCGAGCTGTACCAGCGGGACGACGACTCCGAGGAGACGGTCCGCAAGCGGCTGGAGGTCTACCACACGCAGACCGAGCCGATCATCGACTACTACAAGGCGCAGGGCCTGGTCGTCACCATCGCGGCCACGGGACCCGTGGACGAGGTCACGGGCCGTGCGCTGGAGGCGCTCAAGCGCGACCAGTAGTTCTCAGCCCCGGCTGCAGCCGCGGTCCCCAGCCCTGGGGGTCGCGGCTGTGCTGTGAGGTGGGGTGGGGCCGGTCCACCCCCGTATCGTTGGAAGCGTCCCGTCCCCTCCGGTCCAGAAAGGCCGCAGTCCCCATGGTGCAGATCAAGAGCCCCGAGCAGATCGCCAAGATGCGTGAGGCGGGGCTGGTCGTAGCCGCCATCCACGCGGCCACCCGCGAGGCCGCCGTGCCCGGCGCCACGACCAAGGACCTGGACCAGGTCGCCCGCAAGGTGCTCGCGGAGCACGACGCCAAGCCGAACTTCCTCGGGTACGGCGGCTTCCCCGCGACCATCTGCACGTCCGTGAACGAGGTCGTCGTCCACGGCATCCCCTCCGACGACGTGGTCCTCAAGGACGGCGACGTCATCTCCATCGACTGCGGCGCGATCATCGACGGCTGGCACGGCGACGCGGCCTACACGGCCTTCGTCGGCTCCGGTCACTCCCCGGAGCTGGTCGAGCTGTCCCGGGTGACCGAGGAGTCGATGTGGGCGGGCATCGCGGCCATGAAGCAGGGCAACCGGCTCGTGGACGTCTCCCGGGCGATCGAGACGTACATCCGCCGCCAGCCGAAGCCCGGCGGCGGCAAGTACGGGATCATCGAGGACTACGGCGGCCACGGCATCGGCACCGAGATGCACATGGACCCGCACCTGCTGAACTACGTCGACCGCCGGCGCGGCAAGGGCCCGAAGCTGGTCCCCGGCTTCTGCCTCGCCATCGAGCCGATGATCTCCCTCGGCACCCCCCGCACGGAGGTCCTGTCGGACGACTGGACGGTCATCACGACGGACGGCACGTGGTCCTCCCACTGGGAACACTCGGTCGCCCTGACGGACCAGGGCCCCCTAGTCCTGACGTCCCCAGATGGCGGCAAGGCGAAGCTGGCGGAGCTGGGCGTCACGGCTGCGCCGGACCCGCTGGCGTGACGTCGGCCCGAGCCACGACCGCCGGTCGGAGGCCGGCGCAGCCGCTCGAAGCTTGTGAGGCGCCCCTGGCGCCGAGCCCGCGAGAGGGGCGTGGAGGATCGGTCGGGGGCAAGGCGAAGCTGGCGGAGCTGGGCGTCACGGCTGCGCCGGACCCGCTGGCGTGAGGGGTCGGTGCCGAGGGTGGGGCTCTTGCATAACGATCTCGCATCCGGGGCAGACTTCCCCGTTTCGCCTTTCCGGGGCTGCTGACGTAGACTGACTCGTCGGCTCTCGTGCACCCGCATGTCTGCATGCGCTCGTATGGTGCGTAGGAGTCGATCAAGGTAGTCGATTCGAAGGGCGAAGCGTGGCCAAGAAGCAAGGTGCCATCGAGATCGAGGGCACTGTCGTCGAGTCTCTTCCGAACGCCATGTTCAAGGTCGAGCTCCAGAACGGCCACCAGGTCCTGGCACACATCAGCGGCAAGATGCGCATGCACTACATCCGCATCCTCCCTGACGACCGGGTCGTGGTGGAGCTGTCTCCGTACGACCTGACGCGTGGCCGGATCGTCTACCGGTACAAGTAGATCTTGCCCACGTCCCAGGCCGTCAGGCCCAGGGACCGCCGGCAACTGACCCGGAGAACCTCACACCCATGAAGGTCAAGCCGAGCGTCAAGAAGATCTGCGACAAGTGCAGGGTGATCCGCCGTCACGGTCGGGTCATGGTCATCTGCGACAACCCGCGCCACAAGCAGCGCCAGGGCTGAAGCACGACCGTCCCTCCGCGATTCGCAGGACTTCGCGCGACGCGAGCTGAACATGTTCATACGCAGAACCCGGGCGCCCAGGCGTCCGACACCCCCGGTTCGGAGGCCGGGGACCCGAGCCGTACCAACTCTTCGAGACATCGAGAGGCCGGCGGCCGGGGTCCGGTTCTGTGGAAGACCTCCGACAATCAACTGGAGCCATTGAATGGCACGCGTTTCCGGTGTTGACATCCCGCGCGAAAAGCGCGTCGAGATCGCCCTCACCTACGTGTTCGGCATTGGCCGGACCCTCTCGCAGCAGACGCTCGCCGCCACCGGCGTGGACCCGAACACCCGTGTTCGGGACCTCTCCGAGGAGCAGCTCGTCGCGATCCGCGAGTACGTCGACAACAACATCAAGACCGAGGGTGACCTTCGCCGCGAGGTCCAGGCCGACATCCGCCGCAAGGTCGAGATCGGTACCTACCAGGGTCTGCGTCACCGCCGTGGCCTGCCCGTCCGCGGTCAGCGCACCAGCACGAACGCCCGCACCCGCAAGGGCCCGCGTCGCGCCATCGCCGGCAAGAAGAAGCCGGGCAAGAAGTAGTCCGCAGCGGACTTCGCCGTCCAGCGGTCTTCGCTGTAGGACCGACCACCTCCCGTAGGAGAACGACATGCCCCCCAAGGGACGTCAGGGCGCGACCAAGAAGGTGCGCCGCAAGGAAAAGAAGAACGTCGCTCACGGCCACGCGCACATCAAGAGCACGTTCAACAACACGATCGTGTCCATCACGGACCCGACCGGCAACGTGATCTCCTGGGCCTCCGCCGGCCACGTCGGCTTCAAGGGCTCCCGGAAGTCCACGCCGTTCGCCGCGCAGATGGCCGCCGAGTCGGCTGCCCGCCGCGCCCAGGAGCACGGCATGCGCAAGGTCGACGTGTTCGTCAAGGGCCCGGGTTCCGGTCGTGAGACCGCCATCCGCTCCCTGCAGGCGACCGGCCTCGAGGTCGGCTCGATCCAGGACGTCACGCCCACCCCGCACAACGGCTGCCGTCCCCCGAAGCGCCGTCGCGTCTGATCTCGCTTCACCGCGACATCGCTTCACCCGCTTCACCAGGGCTTCCGGGCGGTACGGCTCCTTCGGGTCGTATCGCCCGTACCCTTGCAGTACTGGTCGGGCGTCAAATAGCGGGCGCCCCTGACTGAAGGATCACCACATGCTGATCGCTCAGCGTCCCTCGTTGACCGAAGAGGTCGTCGACGAGTTCCGCTCCCGGTTCGTCATCGAGCCGCTGGAGCCGGGCTTCGGCTACACCCTCGGCAACTCCCTGCGTCGTACGCTCCTCTCCTCGATCCCCGGCGCTGCTGTCACCAGCATCCGGATCGACGGTGTCCTGCACGAGTTCACCACCGTGCCGGGCGTCAAGGAGGACGTCACCGACCTGATCCTCAACATCAAGCAGCTGGTCGTGTCCTCCGAGCACGACGAGCCCGTTGTGATGTACCTGCGCAAGCAGGGCCCGGGTCTGGTCACCGCCGCCGACATCGCGCCCCCGGCCGGTGTCGAGGTGCACAACCCCGACCTCGTCCTCGCCACGCTCAACGGCAAGGGCAAGCTGGAGATGGAGCTGACCGTCGAGCGCGGTCGCGGCTACGTCTCCGCCGTGCAGAACAAGCAGGTCGGTCAGGAGATCGGGCGCATCCCGGTCGACTCGATCTACTCGCCGGTTCTCAAGGTCACGTACAAGGTCGAGGCCACGCGTGTCGAGCAGCGGACCGACTTCGACAAGCTGATCGTCGACGTCGAGACCAAGCAGGCCATGCGTCCGCGTGACGCCATGGCGTCGGCCGGTAAGACCCTGGTCGAGCTGTTCGGTCTCGCCCGCGAGCTGAACATCGATGCCGAGGGCATCGACATGGGTCCGTCGCCGACGGACGCGGCGCTGGCGGCCGACCTCGCGCTCCCGATCGAGGAGCTCGAGCTGACCGTCCGGTCGTACAACTGCCTCAAGCGTGAGGGCATCCACTCCGTGGGTGAGCTCGTGGCTCGTTCCGAGGCCGACCTGCTGGACATCCGTAACTTCGGTGCGAAGTCCATCGACGAGGTCAAGGCCAAGCTCGCGGGTATGGGGCTTGCGCTGAAGGACTCGCCTCCCGGATTCGACCCGACCGCTGCCGCGGATGCCTTCGGTGCCGATGACGACGCGGACGCCGGTTTCGTGGAGACCGAGCAGTACTAAGAGCTCGGGCCATTCGGTCCGTACTCGGGTGCGGGTGCGCTGTGGCTTGTCGCGCAGTTCCCCGCGCCCCTTCCGAGCACGGCCCCTCCGGGGCCTGTGCTCGGATCTCCGACGGGCGGCCGCCCGCTCGGATACTGACCTCGGTACCTGATACGGCCGGGGCAGACACCTAGGAGAAACACCATGCCGAAGCCCACCAAGGGTGCCCGTCTGGGCGGCAGCGCCGCGCACGAGAAGCTGCTCCTCGCGAACCTCGCGAAGTCGCTGTTCGAGCACGGTCGCATCACCACCACCGAGGCGAAGGCGCGCAGGCTGCGTCCGTACGCCGAGCGTCTGGTCACCAAGGCGAAGAAGGGCGACCTTCACAACCGCCGTCAGGTGCTCCAGGTGATCACGGACAAGAGCGTCGTCCACACGCTCTTCACCGAGATCGGCCCGCGCTACGAGAACCGCCCCGGTGGCTACACGCGCATCACCAAGATCGGTAACCGCCGTGGCGACAACGCGCCCATGGCCGTCATCGAGCTGGTCGAGGCGCTGACCGTGGCGCAGGAGGCGACCGGCGAGGCCGAGGCCGCGACCAAGCGTGCCGCGAAGGACGCCGAGGTTGCCGAGACCAAGGTCGACACGACCAAGGCCGACGACGCCGCCGAGGAGTCGAAGGACGCGTAAGCGTTCCGCGACGTGGGCGTTGCGGGTCCGTTCCTTTCGAGGGGCGGGCCCGCTTTCGTGTTGCTGAGAGGATCTCTGGGTGAGTGACGAAGTTGAGGCTGGGTTCGTGCGGGTGCGGCTGGATCTGTCGTACGACGGGAGCGAGTTCTCCGGGTGGGCCAAGCAGGCCGGGGGGCGGCGGACCGTGCAGGGGGAGATCGAGGACGCGCTGCGGACCGTCACGCGGTCGCCCGAGGCGTACGAGCTGACCGTCGCGGGCCGTACCGACGCCGGGGTGCACGCCCGGGGGCAGGTCGCCCATGTCGACCTGGAGCGCGAGGTGTGGGCCGAGCACCACGTGAAGCTGCTCAAGCGGCTCGCGGGGCGGCTGCCGAGGGACGTGCGGGTCTGGGCCCTGCGCGAGGCGCCCAGCGGCTTCAACGCCCGGTTCTCCGCGGTCTGGCGGCGCTACGCCTACCGGGTCACCGACAACCCGGGCGGCGTCGACCCGCTGCTGCGCGGCCACGTCCTGTGGCACGACTGGCCGCTCGACGTGGACGCCATGAACGAGGCCGCCCGCGGACTGCTGGGCGAACACGACTTCGCCGCCTACTGCAAGAAGCGGGAGGGGGCCACCACCATCCGCACGCTGCAGGAGCTGAGCCTGGTGCGCGGGGAGGACGGGATCATCACCGCCACCGTGCGGGCCGACGCCTTCTGCCACAACATGGTGCGCTCCCTCATCGGGGCGCTGCTGTTCGTCGGCGACGGCCACCGGGCGCCGGACTGGCCGGCGAAGGTGCTGGCCGCCGGTGTCCGGGACTCGGCCGTGCACGTCGTACGGCCGCACGGGCTGACGCTGGAGGAGGTCGGCTACCCGGCGGACGAGCTGCTCGCCGCCCGGAGCAAGGAGGCCCGCAACAAGCGGTCCCTGCCCGGGGCCGGCTGCTGCTGATCAGCCCTCCGCCGCCGCCGACGCCTGGGCCTCGCCGCGCCCGCGGATCTGCCGGAAGGCGAACTCGGCGAGGTCGTCGCCGGCCCGGAACACCTCCGTGGACTTCTCCGTGACGTCCTTGCCGCTGGTGGAGCCCGCGACGGTGAAGTAGGCGTAGCGGCCGTAGGAGTTGGTGGTGGAGCGGCAGACCGCGCCGGTGCAGAAGGACTTGACCCCGCCGCCGGACAGCGAGCGCACGATGCTCTTCTTGTCGGCCTGCTTCTTGGCCTTGGCGGCCTGCGCCTCGGTGTCGAAGACGGCCACGCCCACGGTCACGGCGGTGTCGCCCTGGGTGTACGTGACGCGGATCAGGCGGGTGCAGTCGTTGTCGTTCAGGACCTTCGGCAGGGTGCCCTGGACGGCGGAGCCGCAGGTGCGGGTGTCGGCCGTCGGGCCCTTCTTGTAGACCGTCTCGCCCATGGTCAGCTGCGTGCCGGGGAAGAGCAGGTCCGGGCTGAGCGGGGCCTTGTCCTTCTTGACGCTGGAGACGAAGTCCTTCGGGTCCAGCGGCGGCGGGGCGCTGGTCGGCGCGAAGGAGGGGGCGGTGGCCGTCGCGCTCGGGATGTCGGCCGTCCCGGGGAGTTGCGAGGACGGGCTGTCGGAGGCCTGGCCGGAGCCGTTCGCCGAGACCACGGCCACGGCGACGGCACTGGCTATCGCCACGGTGGCCAGCGCGCCCCCGCCGATGAGGAACAGCCGGCGGCGCTTGGCGCGGGCCTCGGAGGCCTCGGCGAGGGCCGCCCAGTCCGGGGTGTTGTCGCTTTCACCACTGTTCCAGGGCTGCTGCTGTTGCTGCTGCTGCGACTGCGGTGTCCAGGGATCCCACTGTGACTGAGGTCCCCCCTGCCCAAAGCTCATGGGGCGCATCTTAGACGGGCCGAGCGGCGTGCTGGTGCGCGTCCCCGGGGCCCGCAGCGCCTAGCGTTCCGTGCATGCGGACGGGCAAAAGCGACATCTCCGGGTGGTTGGTGCGGCCTGCGGGAGGGCACCTGTGGGCGGTTCTCGTGACCGTGCTGGCGGCCTGCGCGGCACACGCGGCACGTGTGACCTCGGACGGCGGCATGGACAACGCGATCGTCGTGCGGGCCGCCCGCACCTGGCTGGCCGGCGGCTCCCCGTACGACGATCCGCACTTCCTCTATTTTCCGAGCGCGGTCCTCGCCGCCGTCCCGCAGGCGCTGCTGCCCGGGGCCGTGCTGCGGGTGCTGGTCCCGTGTGCGGTGACGGTCCTGCTGGCGCTGGCCTGGGCCTGTGCGCTGCGGCTGCACCGCGTGCCGCTCGGCAGCCGGCTCGCGGTCCTCGGGCTGACCGGGCTCGCGGTGGGTTTCGCGCCGTTCGGGCACCTGGTGCGGCTCGGCAACTGGACGGTGACGGCGACCGTGGCGCTCCCGCTGTCCCTGCTGCTGGCGAGCCGGGGCCGGTGGACGGCGGCGGGCGCGGTCGTCGGCGCGGCCGTCGCGCTCAAGCCGCTGCTCGCGCCCGTCCTGCTGCTCTTCCTGTTCGCCGGGCGGTGGCGGGCGCTGGCGGCGGCCGTCCTGGTGCCCGCGCTGGCCTCCGGGGCGGCGGCGCTGGCGATGCCCGACCCGGCCGGCTTCTTCACCCGCACCCTGCCCTTCCTGCTGCACGGCGACGACGGCTTCGTGCGGCTCTACGAGGCCTCCCCGGCGGCCGTGCTGCCCCGGCTGGGGGTGCCGCAGGGGCTGGCGCAGGGGCTCGCGGTGGCGGCGGCGTGCGCCGGGGTGCTCTGCGCGTACCGGCGCTGGCGCCGTGCCGACCCCGGTCCGCTGCGGCTCGCGGAGACCGGCGCCGGTCTGATGCTCTCGGCGTTCCTGATCTCCCGGCCCTCCTACGACCACTACCTCCTGGTCGCCCTGCCGCTGCTGCTCGCCGGGCTGCCGTACGGCGGATCGGTGGCCCGCGGGGTGTGGTTCTGGATCTCCCTGGTGCCGCAGGTACCGGGGCTGACCTGGCCTTGGCTGGAGTCGGAGCGGCGCCGGGCCTTCCGGGACGCGTTCACGCTGTGCGTGCTCGCGGTGACGGTGGCGCGGCAGGGCCGGTCCGGTGCGGCGGACGTGGGCGGCCGGGTACCGTCGGGGCGGACGCCGGAGCCCGCGCGGGCCCCTGCGACCCCGTTTTGACCCGGCCGTGGCCGCCCGGGTATTCTGCACAGTCGTATGTGTATTGGCTTGCTCATTCTCACGTGAGGGGCCCTTACACCGGTCCACCGGGACCGATGACCAGCGACCAGCACGCGGTATGCGTCACCGCGGTGCGGTCAGGGCTGTCGTGATCGTCTTCGGTGACCATGTCAGGACCACTCACTGAAGAAGCGAAGGCTACGAACCGTGCGTACGTACAGCCCCAAGCCCGGCGATGTGACGCGCCAGTGGCACGTCATCGACGCTCAGGACGTCGTCCTGGGTCGTCTGGCCACCACTGCGGCCTCCATCCTGCGCGGCAAGCACAAGCCGATCTACGCGCCCCACGTCGACACCGGTGACTTCGTCATCATCATCAACGCCGACAAGGTGCACCTCTCCGGCAACAAGCGGACCCAGAAGATGGCGTACCGCCACTCCGGCTACCCGGGCGGTCTGCGCTCCGTGCGCTACGACGAGCTCCTGGACAAGAACCCGGAGAAGGCGGTGGAGAAGGCCGTCAAGGGCATGCTCCCCAAGAACTCCCTGGGCCGTCAGATGCTCTCGAAGCTGAAGGTCTACAAGGGTGACCAGCACCCGCACGGCGCGCAGCAGCCGCAGCCGTTCGAGATCACCCAGGTCGCGCAGTAGTTCCGGCCACCCCCTAAGACTGAAGAGAATCTGAGGAGCATCGTGGCCGAGACCACTGCCGAGCAGCCGCTCGAAGAGATCGACATCGACAGCTACACCACCGAGTCCGAGGTCCCCGTCGAGGGTGAGTACACCTCGGAGTCCATGGCCTCCGCCTTCGGCGAGCCCCAGCCGGCCGCCGGCCTGGGCCGTCGCAAGAACGCCATCGCCCGCGTCCGGATCGTCCCGGGCACCGGCAAGTGGAAGATCAACGGCCGCACCCTTGAGGACTACTTCCCCAACAAGGTGCACCAGCAGGAGGTCAACGAGCCCTTCAAGGTGCTCGAGCTGGACGACCGTTACGACGTCATCGCCCGCATCGCCGGTGGCGGTGTCTCCGGCCAGGCCGGCGCGCTCCGTCTCGGTGTCGCCCGCGCCCTGAACGAGGCCGACGTCGACAACAACCGCGGTCCGCTCAAGAAGGCCGGCTTCCTCAAGCGCGACGACCGTGCGGTCGAGCGCAAGAAGGCCGGTCTGAAGAAGGCCCGCAAGGCTCCGCAGTACAGCAAGCGCTAAGTCGCACCGGCTGTACTCCGAACGCCCCGGCGGCACGCCACTGTGCTGCCGGGGCGTTCGTTTATCCCCGTCGTTGGGCGTATAACGGCACAAGACGTTCAAGCGTTCAGAAGCTCACATGCTTGTGTTCGGAATTGACGTTTCCTCAGGAGGACAAGTGGGACGACTCTTCGGCACGGACGGCGTGCGCGGCGTCGCCAACGCGGATCTGACGGCCGAGCTGGCGCTCGGACTCTCCGTGGCCGCGGCGCACGTACTGGCCGAGGCGGGCACCTTCGCCGGACACCGGGCGACCGCGGTGGTCGGCCGGGATCCGCGCGCCTCCGGCGAGTTCCTGGAAGCCGCCGTCGTCGCGGGCCTGGCCAGCGCCGGCGTGGACGTGCTGCGGGTCGGCGTGCTGCCGACGCCCGCGGTGGCCCACCTCACCGGCGCGCTCGGCGCCGACCTCGGCGTGATGCTGTCCGCCAGCCACAACGCCATGCCCGACAACGGCATCAAGTTCTTCGCCCGCGGCGGCCACAAGCTCGCCGACGAGCTGGAGGACCGGATCGAGTCCGTCTACGCGGAGCACCGCACCGGTGCCCCCTGGGACCGGCCGACCGGCGCCGGCGTGGGCCGGGTGCGGGACTACGACGAAGGGCTCGACCAGTACGTCGCGCACCTCGTCGGCGTCCTCCCGAACCGGCTCGACGGTCTGAAGATCGTCCTCGACGAGGCGCACGGCGCGGCCTCCCGGGTCTCGCCGGAGGCGTTCGCGCGGGCCGGTGCCGAGCTGGTCACCATCGGCGCGGTGCCCGACGGCCTCAACATCAACGACGGCTGCGGCTCCACCCACCTCGACCTGCTCAAGGCCGCCGTCGTCGAGCACGGCGCGCACCTCGGCATCGCCCACGACGGCGACGCCGATCGCTGCCTGGCCGTGGACCACACCGGCGCGGAGGTGGACGGCGACCAGATCCTCGCCGTGCTCGCGCTGGCCATGCGGGAGCGGGAGGCGCTGCGCTCGGACACGGTCGTCGCGACGGTCATGTCCAACCTGGGCTTCAAGCTCGCCATGGAGCGCGAGGGCATCCGGTTCGTGCAGACCGGCGTCGGTGACCGGTACGTCCTGGAGGAGATGAAGGAGCACGGCTACGCCCTCGGCGGCGAGCAGTCCGGGCACGTCATCATCCTCGACCACGCCACCACCGGTGACGGCACGCTGACCGGGCTGATGCTGGCGGCGCGGGTCGCGCAGACGGGGCGTACGCTGCGGGATCTCGCGGGGGTCATGGAGCGGTTGCCGCAGGTGCTGATCAATGTGCCGGACGTGGACAAGTCGCGGGTGACGACCTCTGCGGAGTTGGCCACGGCGGTTTCCGAGGCCGAGCGGGAGCTGGGGAGTACCGGGCGGGTGTTGTTGCGGTCCTCGGGGACCGAGCCGTTGGTGCGGGTGATGGTGGAGGCGGCGGATATTGAGCAGGCTCGGTCTGTTGCCGGGCGGTTGGCCGATTCCGTCAAGTCCGCGTTGGGGTAGTTCGCGGGGCCGGGTTCGGGGTGGGGGTTCTGTCCGTCGCGGGCTGCGGCGCCGTTGTGGCTGGTCGCGCCCACGCGGCGGAGCCGCAAATCGACAGAGCCCCGCGCCCCTAGGTGGGCTTTGTGATCCGGCGTCGTTGGGTGGTCCACAGTGTCTTCTGGGCCAGCAGGGTCAGGGTGCCCGCCACGACGATGCCGAACAGGTTCAGCAGGAGTTGTTCGCTGGAGCCCACCGTCTGGTCGGTGTCGCCGAAGCTCAGGGCCACGGCCGCGTTCGCCGCGGCCGGGACCGTGGTGACCGAGATGGCGACGCCGACCAGGGCGCCGGACTTGGCCGAGGTCAGTGACAGGGTGCCCGCGATTCCGGCGAGGATCGCGACCACGAAGGAGAACGCGTCGGGGGCGTAGACGAAGTCGGTGTTGGGGCGGTCGGCTTCCAGCTTGGCCTCGGTGAAGAGGTCGAATCCGGCCATGATCCAGCTGAAGCCCACCGTCACCGCCATCGCCACCGCGAAGCCCACCAGCAGGGCGATCAGTGAGCGCAGGGCCAGGCGCGGGGCCCGCTGGACGATCGCGGTGCAGACGCCGGCGAGGGGGCCGAACTCCGGGCCGACCGCCATCGCGCCCACGATCAGGATCGCGTTGTCCAGCACCACACCGCAGGCCGCGATCATCGTGGCCAGCGTGATGAAGGCGACGTAGGTGATGGAGAGGGTCGACTCCTCGTGCGTCGCCTCCTCCAACTGCTCCCACAGCACCGCGTCGGCGGGCTCGCCCGGGGCGTCCTTCTCCGCCTTGTCGGCGCGCTTGGAGAGGCACAGGTCGATGTTCTCCGCGGCGATGGCGCCGTCCGTGTCGATTCCCAACGCCCGCAGGTCGCCGATGAGTTCGTCACCCGCCTCGCGGGCCACGTCGCACATGACGACGTCCCCCTCGGGCTCGCGGGCGACGCCCGGCAGGACGACGAGATGAGTGGTGCCGACGTTACGGTCGATCAGGCGGACCACCTCGTCGGTGCGGTCGGCCGGGGTGATCAGGCGCAGATGCAGCATCCGGTATTTCTACCTTCGACGGCGCCCCGCGTCACAGCTTGCGCAGACTGAGGCGCTGCACCTTGTGGTCGGGGCCCTTGCGCAGGACGAGGGTGGCCCGGCCGCGGGTGGGGGCCACGTTCTCCACCAGGTTGGGCTTGTTGATGGTGCGCCAGGTGGTGCGGGCGTAGTCGAGGGCCTCGTCCTCCGACACCTGGGTGTACTTGCGGAAGTACGAGGACGGGTTCTGGAAGGCGGTCTCGCGCAGCTTCCTAAAGCGGCTGAGGTACCAGCGCTCGATGTCCTCCGTGCGGGCGTCGACGTACACGCTGAAGTCGAAGTAGTCGGCGAGCCCGACCCTGGTGCGGCCGTCCTTGCCGGGCAGTGCGGGCTGGAGCACGTTGAGGCCCTCGACGATCAGGATGTCGGGGCGGCGGACGACGAGCTTCTGGTCCGGGACGATGTCGTAGATGAGGTGGGAGTACACGGGTGCCGTGACCTCCGCCTTGCCCGCCTTGATGTCGGCGACGAAGCGGGTCAGGGCCCGGCGGTCGTAGGACTCGGGGAAGCCCTTCCGGGACATCAGGCCGCGTTGCTCCAGCTCCTGCGTCGGCAGCAGGAAGCCGTCGGTCGTGACCAGTTCCACGCGCGGGTGCTCGGGCCAACGGGACAGCAGCGCCTGGAGCAGGCGGGCGACGGTGGACTTGCCGACCGCGACCGAGCCGGCGACCCCTATGACGAACGGGGTGCCGGACTGGGAGCCCTGTGCGCCGAGGAAGGTGTTGAGGGCGCCGCGCAGGCCGTCGGTGGCGCCGACGTAGAGGTTGAGGAGCCGGGACAGCGGGAGGTAGATGTCCCGCACCTCGTCGAGGTCGATGACATCGCCGAGGCCGCGCAGCTTCTCCACCTCCTCGGCGGTCAGCGGCAGCGGCGTCTTGTCGCGCAGCGCGCTCCACTCGGGGCGGGTGAGGTCGACGTAGGGAGTCGCCTCCGGCCGCTGCCGGTGGGCGCTCCGGGGCATCGAGGAGACCGGAGAGATCACAGTCCATTGTTAACGGAGTTTGAACCGGGTGGCAGGTGGGCTGTGTCACGCTCACGCCGGGCCGTCGCGGCGGAGATCACGTGGGTGTCACGGTCGGGTAACCGGGTGGCCCACCACTGATCGTCTGTCAGTCCGCTGTGAATACAGTGCTCGCACATATGTGCGGAGCCTCCGCCGTCCGGAAGAAAGAGCCGAACGTGAGACTGACCGTCGTCCGCCGTACCGCCCTCGCGGCCTCCGCTGCCGTCCTGGCACTCTCCGCCACCGCCTGCGGCGGCTCCTCCGGCGGAGGCGGGGACGGCGACGGCAAGGAGGCCGGAGACGGCAGGGCCGAGGGCGGCAAGAGCGCCCCGGCGCTCACCGCGGCCGAGCTGGAGAAGGCGGCCCTGGCGCAGGCGGACGTCAAGAACGGCAAGGTCACCAAGGTGTCGGCGGCGGACGACGTGGCCAAGGACAAGGTGAAGGGCGACAAGGCGGAGTGCGAGCCGCTCGCCTTCGCCGAGACCGGCGTCCCCCTGGGCGAGCCGGCGGCGACGGTCAAGCGGAGCTGGACCGAGGGCCCGAAGAAGCCGTCCGGCGACGCGGGCACCGAGGAGGCCATCGGCGCCGCGTTCGACCTGGACAAGGCGCTGGTGACGCTGGCGACCTACGACGACGGCGGTGCCGAGGCGGTGCTGAAGGACGTGGAGGAGGCGGCCGGCACGTGCGCCGGGGGCTTCACCTTCACCGCGATGGGTGAGCCGGCCAAGATCGCCAAGGTGGCGCAGGGGGAGGCGACCGGCGGGGCGGACGAGGCCGTCGCCATGACGATGACGATGGTCGGCGAGGACGGCGACGAGTTCCCGGTCAAGGTGTCCGTCACCCGCAAGGGCTCCACCGTCGCCACCTTCACCGTCCTCAATCTGGCCGCCGCCGGCACCGGCAAGGACTTCCCGTTCCCCACGGAGATCAGCGACGCGCAGCTCGCCAAGCTGGGCTGAGTCCGGCCGCCGGGGCGTTCGTACCCCGGTGGGAATTTCCGATTTCGGGCACGCGAAGGCCGGTTCGGGACCGGATCTGATCGTAGGCTGCCGGTCATGTGCGGAATCGTGGGATACGTGGGGTCGCAGTCGGCGCTCGATGTCGTGATGGCCGGACTGAAGCGGCTCGAGTACCGGGGATACGACTCGGCGGGCGTCGCCGTGCTCGCGGACGGCGGCCTCGCCAGCGCGAAGCGGGCCGGCAAGCTCGTCAACCTCGACAAGGAACTGTCCGAACACCCGCTGCCGTCCGCCGCGACCGGCATCGGCCACACCCGCTGGGCCACCCACGGCGGCCCCACCGACACCAACGCCCACCCGCACCTCGACAACGCGGGCCGGGTGGCCGTGGTGCACAACGGCATCATCGAGAACTTCGCGCCGCTCCGGGCCGAGCTGGCCGAGCGCGGCCACGAACTGCCCTCCGAGACCGACACCGAGGTCGTCGCCCACCTGCTCGCCGAGGAGTTCTCCGCCTGCGCCGACCTCGCCGAGGCGATGCGGCTGGTGTGCCGGCGGCTGGAGGGCGCGTTCACCCTGGTCGCGGTGCACGCGGACGCGCCGGACGTGGTCGTCGGCGCCCGCCGCAACTCGCCGCTGGTGGTGGGCGTGGGGGAGGGCGAGTCCTTCCTCGCCTCGGACGTGGCGGCCTTCATCGCGCACACCCGGGACGCCGTCGAGCTGGGCCAGGACCAGGTCGTCGAACTGCGCCGGGACGGCGTGACGGTGACCGGCTTCGACGGCAGCCCGGCCGAGGTCCGCTCCTACCACGTCGACTGGGACGCCTCGGCCGCCGAGAAGGCCGGCTACGACTACTTCATGCTCAAGGAGATCGCCGAGCAGCCCAAGGCGGTCGCCGACACCCTGCTCGGCCGCATCGACGGGTCCGGCACGCTGAGCCTGGACGAGGTGCGCATCCCGCCGGGGGTGCTGCGCGAGGTCGACAAGGTCGTCATCGTCGCCTGCGGCACGGCCTTCCACGCCGGGCTGATCGCCAAGTACGCCATCGAGCACTGGACGCGGGTCCCCTGCGAGGTGGAGCTGGCCAGCGAGTTCCGCTACCGCGACCCGATCCTCGACCAGCAGACGCTGGTCGTCGCGATCTCCCAGTCCGGCGAGACCATGGACACCCTCATGGCCCTGCGCCACGCCCGCGAGCAGGGCGCCAAGGTGCTGGCCATCTGCAACACCAACGGCTCCACCATCCCGCGCGAGTCCGACGCGGTGCTCTACACGCACGCGGGGCCCGAGGTCGCCGTCGCCTCCACCAAGGCGTTCCTCACCCAGCTGGTGGCCTGCTACCTCGTCGCCCTCTACCTCGGGCAGGTGCGGGGCACCAAGTACGGCGACGAGATCCGCGACGTCGTCCGCGACCTCTCGCGGATCTCCGGCGCGGTCGAGCGGGTGCTGGAGACCATGGAGCCCGTGCGCGAGCTGGCGCGCTCCCTCGCCCACAAGAACACGGTGCTCTTCCTGGGCCGGCACGTCGGCCACCCGGTCGCCCTCGAAGGCGCGCTGAAGCTCAAGGAGTTGGCGTACATGCACGCCGAGGGCTTCGCGGCGGGGGAGCTGAAGCACGGGCCGATCGCGCTGATCGAGGAGGACCTGCCGGTCGTCGTGGTCGTCCCGTCCCCGCGCGGGCGCTCCGTGCTCCACGACAAGATCGTGTCCAACATCCAGGAGATCAGGGCCCGGGGCGCCCGCACCATCGTGATCGCCGAGGAGGGCGACGAGGCGGTCGTCCCGTACGCCGACCACCTGGTCCGCATCCCGGCCACGCCGACCCTGCTCCAGCCGCTGGTGGCGACGGTGCCCTTGCAGGTATTCGCGTGCGAGCTGGCGACGGCCCGGGGCAACGAGGTGGACCAGCCGCGGAACCTGGCGAAGTCGGTGACGGTGGAGTGACGGAGCAGCGCCTCAGGGGGCGGGGGCGGGGGCGGGCAGCACGGTGACGACCCGGAAGCGTTCCAGCACCGCCGGTGTCGTGTCGTCCACGGTGAACTCCGGGTCGTCCAGGGCCGCGCGCATCTCCTCGCCGTGCCAGAACCGCTCGTGGCCCGCCCGCCACTCCGCCACGCTGGTGTAGCCCTCGCCCTCGTCCACCGCGTGGGCGAGGTCCACCTCGCCGAGCGGGACCACGCGCACCTCGGCCACCTCGACGACGGCCACCGGGCGCTCGTGGGAGTCGACGAGCACCCCGCGGTCACCGGCCCGCGGCAGCGGCTCGTCCTCGTGCTCGTAGTCGAGGAGCAGGCCGGTCGTGGAGGTCTTCGATCCGTCGAGGACCGCCGCGACGAGCTGGTCGCGCAGGGGGCCGGGGAAGGCGAACTCGACCTTGGGCAGCGCGCCGAGGTCCGCGGGCAGGGGGTCCTGATCGGGGATCATGCGGCCACCCTACTCAGGGCACCGCGGCGGTCGGGCCGCTTCCGGTGACCGCATTCCGGACCGTCTTTCGAACCGCCTTCGCGGGGGGACGCCCCCCGTTCAGCCCTCCTGCACATCCCGCCAGGCCCGCGGGATCGCCGCCGCCACGTCGTGCGCCCCCACCGGCGCCCCCCGAGCCGCGAAGCGGCCCGCCAGGCCGTGCAGGTACGCCGCCGTGCTCCCCGCGTCCAGCGCCGACAGCCCCGCTGCCAGCAGGGAGCCCGCGAGCCCGGACAGCACGTCCCCGCTCCCGGCCGTCGCGAGCCACGACGTGCCCGTCGGGTTGACCCGGACCGGCCCTCCGTCCGCCCCGGCGACCACCGTCGTCGAGCCCTTCAGCAGCACCGTCGCCCCGTACCGCGCCGCCAGTTCCCGCGCCGAGGCCAGCCGCGCCCCCTCGACCTCCTCCCGGCCCACCCCGAGCAGGGCGGCCGCCTCCCCGGCGTGCGGCGTCATCAGCGTCGCCGCCCTGCGTGCCCGCACCGCGTCCGCGTCGGCCAGCCGCAGCCCGTCCGCGTCGATCAGCACCGGCACCTCGGCCGCCAGCACCTCGGCCACCGTCCCCGCGTCGTCACCGGCCCCCGGCCCGACCACCCACGCCTGCACCCGCCCCGCCCGCTTCGGGCCCCGCTCGGACACGAGCGTCTCCGGGAAGCGGGCGATCACCGCGTCCCCCGCCGGACCGACGTACCGCACCGCTCCGGCCCCGCCCCGCAGCGCACCGGCGACGGCGAGCACCGCCGCGCCCGGATACCGGGCCGACCCGGCGGCGACCCCCACGACCCCCCGCCGGTACTTGTCGCTCTCCGCGCCCGGCACCGGCAGCAGCCGGGCCACGTCCGCGTGCTGCGGGGCCTCCAGCTCGGCCGCCTCACCCGGCAGCGGCAGCCCGATGTCCACCAGCCGCACCGAACCGGCGTACTCCCGCGCCGGATCGACCAGCAGCCCCGGCTTGTGCGCCCCGAAGGTGACCGTCAGGTCGGCCCGGACCGCGGCCCCCCGCACCTCCCCGGTGTCCGCGTCGACCCCGCTCGGCAGGTCGACGGCGACGACGGCGGCCCGGGACCGCGCGGCCGCGTCCGCGAGCGGCACCGCCTCCTCCCGCAACCCGCCCTTGCCGCCGATCCCGACGATCCCGTCGACGACCAGATCGGCCCGCGTGACCAGCTCCACGGCGGACCCGGCACCGGTCTCCGGCCCGCCCGCCACCGCCCGGCCACCCGCCCGGCGCAACGCGGCCAGCCCCGGTCCGTGCGCGCGCTCCGGCGCCAGCAGCACCGCCGTCACCCCCGCCCCGCGCCGGGCCAGCCGCGCCCCGGCGTACAGGGCGTCACCGCCGTTGTCCCCGCTGCCGACCAGCAGCACCACCCGGCTGCCGTAGACCCGGCCCGCCACCCGCCCGAGCACCTCGGCACAGGCGGCGGCGAGCCCGGCGGCGGCCCGTTGTATCAACGCCCCCTCCGGCAGCCGTGCCATCTCCTGGCGTTCCGCCGTCCTGACCGTCTCCACGCTGTACGCAGTCCGCATGCCGTCGAGTCTTCCCCGTACACCCGGAACACGCACGAGCCCGGCGCCCGCGATGTGCGGGACAGTTGTCCCATGGGCGACGAGGAGACGGCACAGGTCATGACCTCGCTGGGGAACCGCCTGCGTGCGATCCGGCAGGCCCGCGGGCTCACCCTGGCGCAGCTCGCCGCCGCCACCGGCGTCTCCGTGAGCACGCTGTCCCGGCTGGAGTCGGGGCGCCGGGAGCCCGGACTGCGGCACCTGCTGCCGCTGGCCAGGGCCCACCGCCTGCCCCTGGACGAACTGGTCGGCTCCAGCACCGGCGACCCCCGCGTCCACCCGCGGCCCTTCACCCGGCACGGCCAGACCTGGGTCCCGCTCACCCGGAACCCGAACGACGGGCTGCACGCCTACAAGCAGATCCTCCCCGCCCCGGCCGTCCCGCGGACCCCGGGCAGCCCGCGCCCCGAACAGGGGGCCCACGAGGGCCACGAGTGGCTCTACGTCCTCTCCGGCCGCCTGCTCCTCGCCCTCGGCGACCACGACCTCGTCCTGACGGCGGGCGAGACGGCGGAGTTCGACACCCGCGTCCCGCACGGCATCGCCAACGCGGGGGACCGGCCGGTCGAGTGGATCGCCCTGTACGGCGCCCAGGGCGAGCGCATGCACATCCGGGTCCGGCCGACCGGGGACGGAGCGTAGGAACCCTTGGAGAAGCCGACCGGGGACGGCCCCTAGGCACCCGTTGGGCACCCGTTGACACCCGCGGAGAAGGCGCTACCCCTCCGCGATCACCACCGCCGACGCCACCCCCGCGTCATGGCTGAGCGACACGTGCCACGACGCCACCCCCAGTTCCGCCGCCCGCGCCGCCACCGTCCCCGTCACCCGCAGCCGCGGCCGGCCGCTGTCCTCGACGTACACCTCGGCGTCCGTCCAGAGCAGGCCGGCCGGCGCGCCCAGCGCCTTGGCCAGCGCCTCCTTCGCCGCGAAGCGGGCGGCGAGCGAGGCGACGCCCCGGCGCTCCCCGCTCGGCAGCAGCAACTCGCTCTCCAGGAAGAGCCGCTCCGCCAGGGCCGGTGTGCGCTCCAGCGACGCCCCGAACCGCTCGATCTCGGCCACGTCGATCCCGACCCCGATGATGCTCATGCCGGGCACCCTAGCCACTGCCGGCCGCCGCCCGGCGGGTGACGCCGGGGCACACGGCGACGGCCGGGGGCTCTGAGAGACTGTGGGCACGATGAGTGAGACAGCTGCTCGGCGGGACGCGGTACTGCGGGCCCGGGCCGAGATCGACCTGGCCGCCCTGCGGGCCAACGTCCGCGCCCTGCGCGAACGGGCCCCCGGGGCGGCTCTCATGGCCGTCGTCAAGGCCGACGGATACGGCCACGGCGCGGCACCCTGCGCCCGCGCGGCCGTCGCGGCGGGCGCGACCTGGCTGGGCACGGCCACACCGCAGGAGGCGCTCGCCCTGCGCGCGGAGGCCGGACTGCCGGACGACGTACGGATCATGTGCTGGCTGTGGACGCCGGGCGGCCCCTGGCGGGAAGCCGTGGAGGCCGGTCTCGATGTCTCCGTCAGCGCCCTGTGGGCCCTGACGGAGGTCACCGCGGCGGCCCGGCTCGCCGGGCGCCCCGCGCTCGTGCAGCTCAAGGCCGACACCGGGCTCGGCCGGGGCGGCTGCCAGCCGGGCGCGGACTGGGAGGAACTGGTCCGTCAGGCCCTGCGCGCCGAGGCCGACGGCCTGCTCCGGGTCACCGGGCTCTGGTCGCACTTCGCCTGCGCCGACGAGCCCGGGCACCCCTCCATCGCCCCCCAGCTCGCCCTCTTCCAGGACATGACCGCGTACGCCGAGCGGCAGGGCGTACGCCCCGACGTGCGGCACATCGCCAATTCGCCGGCCACGCTCACCCTCCCCGAGGCCCACTTCGACCTGGTGCGGCCCGGCATCGCGATGTACGGCGTCTCGCCCAGCCCCGAGATCGGCACCCCCGCCGACCTCGGACTGCGGCCCGTGATGACGCTGAGCGCGGCGCTGGCCCTGGTCAAGCAGGTCCCCGGCGGCCACGGCGTCAGCTACGGGCACCACTACACCACCCCCGGCGACACCACCCTCGGCCTCGTCCCCCTCGGCTACGCGGACGGCATCCCGCGCCACGCCTCCTCCACCGGCCCCGTCCTGGTCGACGGCAAGTGGCGCACCGTCGCGGGACGGATCGCGATGGACCAGTTCGTCGTCGACCTCGGCGGCGACCGGCCGGAACCGGGCGCCGAGGCGGTGCTGTTCGGGCCCGGCGACCGCGGCGAGCCCACCGCCGAGGACTGGGCGCAGGCGGCGGGCACCATCGGCTACGAGATCGTCACCCGGATCGGATCCCGCGTGCCGCGCGTCTATGTGAACGAGTGACGCGTCCGTAGGGGGATGACGCGGGATGACGCGCCGCCCGCACACGGCGTGACGCGCGTTCAGGTGAATCGGTAACCAGTGGGTATCCGCACAGCGGCCCGGCGAAGAGGAGCGGTGTACGTGAGCGAGAGCAACGCGGAGGCCGTCGCGTCGGCCGTCGCCTCCGCCACGGAAGCGGCCACCGAGGCCGCCGCCGGCGGCTGGCGCCGCGCGACCGGCATCGCCGGCGTCGCCATAGGCGTGGTCGCGGCGGGCGCGGCGGCCGGCGTGGCGATAGAACGGCTGACGGTCGGCCGCGGGATGCGCCAGAAGGCCCGGCTCGCCCTGGACTCGGCGGGACCGTACGGCGGACTGCGCGGCAACCCCGGCAAGGCGTACGCCGACGACGGCACCGAGCTGTACTACGAGGTCGACGACGTCGAACCGGCGGCGGAGACCGCGCTCACCCGGCGCAGGCGGCGGCTGTTCGGCCGCAAGGAGCCCGCTCCGGTGACCGTCGTCTTCAGCCACGGCTACTGCCTCAACCAGGACTCCTGGCACTTCCAGCGGGCCGCCCTGAGGGGCGTCGTCCGCACCGTGCACTGGGACCAGCGCAGCCACGGCCGGTCCGCGCGGGGCGTGGCCCAGGTGCGGGACGGCCGCCCGGTCACCATCGAGGAGCTGGGCCGGGATCTGAAGGCCGTCATCGACGCGGCCGTGCCCGAAGGGCCGATCGTGCTGGTCGGGCACTCCATGGGCGGCATGACCGTGATGGCCCTGGCCGACGCCTTCCCCGACCTGGTCCGCGAGCGGGTCGTCGGCGTCGCCCTCGTCGGCACCTCCTCCGGCCGCCTCGGCGAGGTCAACTTCGGGCTGCCGGTGGCCGGTGTCAACGCGGTCCGGCGGGTGCTGCCGGGCGTGCTGAAGGCGCTGGGGCAGCGGGCCGAGCTGGTGGAGAAGGGGCGGCGGGCGACGGCGGACCTGTTCGCCGGGATCATCAAGCGGTACTCGTTCGCCACCCGGGACGTCGACCCGGCCGTGGCCCGGTTCGCCGAGCGGATGATCGAGTCGACGCCGATCGACGTGGTCGCCGAGTACTACCCGGCCTTCAACGACCACGACAAGACCGAGGCCCTCGCCCACTTCGCCGGCCTGCCGGTCCTGGTGCTGGCCGGGGTGCGGGACCTGGTGACGCCCAGCGAGCACAGCGAGGCCATCGCGGGACTGCTGCCGGAGGCGGAGCTGGTGCTGGTCCCCGACGCGGGGCACCTGGTGATGCTGGAACACCCTGAGCTGGTCACCGACCGCCTGGCCGACCTGCTCGCCCGCGCGGGCGCGGTGCCGGCAGCGGCTACCGTGGAGGGCTATGGAAGCACCAGCAGCAGCGCGGGGCCCGGCTGAGCCCGAGCGACCCGCCCCCGAGACCGAGATCACCGTCACCTCCCCCGAGCAGATGCGGGAACTGGGCCGCAGGCTCGCCAAGCTGCTGCGCGCCGGTGACCTGGTGATGCTCAGCGGGGAGCTGGGCGCGGGCAAGACGACGCTGACCCGCGGGCTCGGCGAGGGGCTGGGCGTGCGCGGTGCCGTCACCTCCCCGACCTTCGTGATCGCCCGCGTGCATCCCTCGCTCGGTGACGGTCCGCCGCTCGTCCACGTGGACGCCTACCGGCTGTCCGGCGGCCTGGACGACATGGAGGACCTCGACCTGGACGTCTCCCTGCCCGACTCGGTGATCGTCGTGGAGTGGGGCGAGGGCAAGGTCGAGGAGCTGACCGACGACCGGTTGCAGCTGTGGATCCACCGTGCCGTCGGCGACACCACGGACGAGGTGCGGCACGTGACGGTGACCGGCGTCGGCGCGCGCTGGGCCGAGGCCGACCTGAGCGTGCTCGCGAGCTGAGCGCGGCCCCCGCGGAACGCCGCCGGGATGTTCCGACAAGGCGTCGGCAAAATATTGCGTTCCGGGTCTTGCGCGTGGTCACATGGTACCCAGCTCGTGGTTAGGCATGCCTAACCACGCCCGCCCCCGACCTTCAGGAGGCGTCCATGTCCCAGACCGAGCCGCAGGCCCGCCCGAGGCCGCAGTCGACCGCGCTCAGCGGTGTGCCCATGAGTGAACTGCTGGCGTCCTGCGCCGCCGCCGCGGCGGTCTCGACGCCGCCGCGCGCACCCGAACCGGAGACCCGCTGGCCCGTCCGGGAGCACCGCGAGGCCGCCTGACCTCCCAAGGCGCCGCGTCTCAGGGAACGACGACGACCGGCTGCCCGATCGTCGCGAACCGCCACATCGCGTCGCCGTCCGCGCGCGACTCCCGGATGCCGCCGGTGCGCTCGCCCGGATCGGGCTTCGCCGTCGAGCCGTCGAGCGCCGCGCTGAACCCGATGACCACGCCCTCGGTGCTGGTGAAGCGCACGACGTGCTCGACCGGGACGCCGTCGGACCCGGTGACCCGGTTGGACCTGGAGGTGACCGCGTAGGTGCCCGGCGCCGGGTCGACCGTGCTGGGCGTGACCCGGAAGGTGCGCCGCACCTTGCCGCCCGCGCCGACCAGCCACACCCGGTCGTCGTCCACCGAGTACACCACCCGTTCACCCTGACCGGACCCGGTCGGCAGCGCCTCGGGATGCCTGCGGTCGCGCGGCGCCTTGGAGGCGCCCGGGGCGGGTGTGCTGCTCACCTGGGTCCGGCCGAGGTCGGCCGGGACGTTGGCCGACGCCTGGTGGGCGAGGAAGCCGATGGTCGCGAGGGCGGCCGCGGTGAGGCCGGTGACGAAACCGGCGCTGCTGCTTGCCACGGGCGACCACCTCGTCGTCGTACGTCGTGCCTGCGTTCCCGGGCGACGGTAGCAGTCCGTGACGTGGCGACCGCGCTGTGCGACACGGGTGTGGACGGGGGCCGCCGACCGGGCGTCCGCCGAGGGGCGCGCGGCGCCACAGGGCCTGTCCGGCAATTCCCGTCTGCCCCGCGACGCCTGGCACGCACGCTCGCGGCGTTGCCGAAACGCCCACGTGGCTCCTCCCCCACTCTCGGCTTCGCTCGATCGGGGGGACCCCCATCGAGGGCGCTCCGGCGCCTTGCGATCGCACGCACCAGACGCCGCGGGGCCCGCCCTTCGGGCGGACGACGGGAATTGCCGGACAGGCCCTAGGCTGTTTGCGTGCTCTTGCTCGCTCTGGATACCGCCACGCCCGCCGTGACCGTCGCGCTGCACGACGGTACGGACGTCATCGCCTCGTCGAGCCAGGTGGACGCACGCCGGCACGGTGAGCTGCTGCTGCCCGCCGTCGACCGGGTGCTCGCCGAGGCCGGACTGCGGCTCGACGCCGTCACCGGGGTCGTCGCCGGCATCGGCCCCGGCCCGTACACGGGGCTGCGCGTCGGCCTGATGACCGCGGACACCTTCGGGCTCGCGCTCGGGGTGCCCGTGCACGGCGTGTGCACGCTGGACGGCCTCGCCTACGCCGCCGACCTGGAGGGGCCCTTCGTGGTGGCGACCGACGCCCGCCGCAAGGAGGTCTACTGGGCGCGCTACGCCGACTCCCGCACCCGCCTCACCGACCCGGCCGTCGACCGCCCCGCGGACATCGCCGGGCAGGTGGCCGGACTCCCGGCCGTCGGCGCGGGCGCGCTGCTCTACCCGGACACCTTCCCGAAGGCGCACGAGCCCGAGCACGTGTCCGCCGCCGCCCTCGCGTGCCTGGCCGCCGAGAAGCTGGCCGCGGGCGAGAAGCTGCCCGAGCCCCGGCCGCTGTACCTGCGCAGGCCCGACGCCCAGGTCCCCAAGAACTACAAGGTGGTCACCCCCAAGTGACCGGAGCGACCCAACCCGTGACCCCGGCCCTGGACGCCGGGCTCCGTGAGATGCGCTGGTGGGACATCGACCCCGTGCTCCGCATGGAGCGCGAGCTGTTCCCGGAGGACGCCTGGTCGCGGGGCATGTTCTGGTCCGAGCTGGCCCACGCGCGCGGCCCCGGGGCGACCCGGCGGTACCTGGTCGCCGAGGAGGACGGCCGCCTCGTCGGCTACGCCGGCCTCGTCACCTCCGGGGAGCAGGGCGACGTGCAGACCATCGCCGTCGCCCGCGACCACTGGGGGACCGGCCTCGGCGCGCGGCTGCTGACCGAGCTGCTGCGGGCGGCGACCGCCTTCGAGTGCACCGAGGTGCTGCTGGAGTGCCGGGTGGACAACACCCGCGCCCAGCGGCTGTACGAGCGGTTCGGCTTCGAGCCCATCGGCTTCCGGCGCGGCTACTACCAGCCGGGCAACGTGGACGCCCTGGTGATGCGCCTGACCGACCCTTCCACCTCCGTACCGGGAACCGAACGAGGAACCGACAACCATGGCTGACTCACGCGACGAGCCGCTCGTCCTCGGGATCGAGACCTCCTGCGACGAGACCGGCGTCGGTGTCGTCCGCGGCACCACCCTGCTGGCCGACGCCATCGCGTCCAGCGTCGACGAGCACGCCCGCTTCGGCGGCGTCGTCCCCGAGGTGGCCAGCCGCGCCCACCTGGAGGCGATGGTCCCCACCATCGACCGCGCCCTCAAGGAGGCCGGGGTCAGCGCCCGCGACCTCGACGGCATCGCCGTCACCGCCGGTCCGGGCCTGGCCGGCGCCCTGCTGGTCGGCGTCTCGGCGGCCAAGGCGTACGCCTACGCCCTCGGCAAGCCCCTGTACGGCGTCAACCACCTCGCCTCGCACATCTGCGTCGACCAGCTGGAGCACGGCGCGCTCCCCGAGCCGACGATGGCGCTGCTGGTCTCCGGCGGCCACTCCTCGCTGCTGCTCTCGACGGACATCACCTCCGACGTCCGCCCGATGGGCGCCACCATCGACGACGCGGCCGGCGAGGCCTTCGACAAGATCGCCCGGGTGCTGAACCTGGGCTTCCCCGGCGGCCCGGTCATCGACCGGTACGCGCGCGAGGGCGACCCGAACGCGATCGCCTTCCCGCGCGGGCTGACCGGTCCGCGCGACCCGGCGTACGACTTCTCCTTCTCCGGGCTGAAGACGGCCGTGGCCCGCTGGATCGAGGCGAAGCGGGCGGCGGGGGAGGAGGTGCCGGTGCGGGACGTGTCGGCGTCCTTCCAGGAGGCGGTCGTGGACGTGCTGACCCGCAAGGCGGTGCGCGCCTGCAAGGACCAGGGCGTCGACCACCTGATGATCGGCGGCGGCGTCGCCGCCAACTCCCGGCTGCGCGCGCTGGCCCAGGAGCGCTGTGAGGCGGCCGGGATCCGGCTGCGGGTGCCGCGCCCCAAGCTCTGCACGGACAACGGCGCCATGGTGGCCGCCCTCGGCGCCGAGATGGTCGCCCGCAACCGGGCCGCCTCGGACTGGGACCTGTCGGCGGACTCGTCGCTGCCGGTGACCGACCCGCACGTGCCCGGGAACGGCCACGGCCACTCGCACGACCACGTCCACGAGGTCAGCAAGGAGAACCTGTACTCGTGACGGTCGCCCTGATGTGGGAGGCGCGGGCGGTGCCCGGCCGGGGCGCGGACCTGCTGGCCTGGACCCGCGCCCAGCCGCTCGCCGGCACCCCGCTCCGCCGCGAGACCCTGCGCGCCCCGCAGGACCGGGTCCTGGTCATCACCTGGTGGGACGCGCCGTACGACGCCGAACTTCCGGAACTGCCCGAACCCGACGGCGACCTGGTCACCCGTCAGGTGCACCGGTGGCGGTTCGAGTCGGTCGGTGACTGATCCGGTGCGCAATGCATCGATCGGGTAACCGAGTTGGCCGAGGGCGCCGCCGAACCGGGCCCCGCCGACGAGAATATGAGCGTGTCCACTTCACCTGACCTCGAACTCGACGACGGTACGCCGGTCCGGTTCCTGCTGGCGCCCGCGGACGGCACGGTCCCGGTCCCGGACGACGACGACCTGCCGGACGGCATGGGCCGGGCGGTGCCGGTGGCCCGGAAGAGGGGCTCCGTCGCCCAGTTCGCGACCGGGGCGCTGCGCGGCGCGCTGAGCCCGCTGGGGCCGCTCATCCAGGAGGTCCACGACGCGGCCACGGACGTCCCCGATCCGCCCACCGAACTGAGCGTCACCTTCGGCGTCCAGGTGGGGCAGGACCTCAAGCTCGGGATCGTGGGCGGCACGGGCACGGCCCACCTCACCGTCACCGCGAGCTGGAGACCCGCACCCGACCCCGGCACGACGACCGCCGGGGAGTGAGGCGTGGGGTGGTTCGGAACCGCGGGGGACGGTGCCGGCGATCCCTCCCGGTACGTCGTGTCGATACGGCGGGCCGAGGACGGCAGGACCGTGGGGGCGGGCTTCGTGCTCGGCGGCGACACCGTGCTGACCTGCGCGCACGTGGTCAACGCCGCCCTGGACAGACCGATGCTGGAGCCGCGCGCACCCGGCCCGGACGAGATCGCCGTCGAGGTTCACGACGACGGCGGCGCCGCCGCGCGCTACCCGGCCCGGGTGGCCCACTGGATCGCCCCGCGCGCCTCGGCGGGCGGGGCGGTGCCGCCGCAGGACGACGAGTGGCTCGGCGACCTCGCCGTACTCCGGGTCGACGGTCCGCCCGGCGGCCTGCCCGCCGGGCCCCGGCTGACGGCCATGGCGGCCGGTCAGCAGGTGGACGCCTGGCACGGCACCGGCGCGGCGGCCACTTACGCCCGTCTCACCGTGCACGGGCCCGGCCGCTCCCGCGCCTATCTGGACGGGGCGCCCACCGGCATGGCGGTCGGCCCCGGCTACAGCGGCGGCCCGCTGTGGTGCCCGAGCGAGCGGGCCGTGGTCGGCTTGGTCGTCGCCCACTTCATGCCGCCCCGGAACCCCGGCACCGGCGCTCCCCTCCCGTACAGCCCCCAGCACCTGGTGCGGCGCAGCTGGGGCGTGCCCTGGCAGCGCGTCGAGGACGAACTGCGCCCGCTGGGCCTGCTGGAGGGCGCGGCGTCCGAGCAGCTCGACCCGGACGACCCCGCCTTCCTGCTGCTGCTGGAGGCGATCGAGGACACCTTCCCCTCGGCGAGCAGCCGGGTGGCCGGTGCCCAGCGGCTGGCCCGGGCCTGCGGGGTCGCGCCCGGCAGCGACGTCACCCCGCCCACGCCCGAGGAGTTCGCCGCGTTCCTGCTCACCCACCCGCGGGCCCTCGCGGCGCTGGCCGGGAACCTGCGGCGCGGCGCCCCGCAGGACGCCGACCGGGTGCTGGCCGCGGGCGGACTGGCCCGCACCCCCAGGCTGCTCTCCCCGCAGGAGCACACCGCCCTGCGCAAGCACCTGCGCACGATGGAACCGGAGGTGCTCGCCCGGTTCCCCGAGGCGGTCCGCGCCGCCCTGCCGCACCTGGCGGCCCTGCCCGGCGGCGACACCGCGGAGGCCCTCCTCGACCACCTGGAGGCGCTGCCCGGCGACGGCCGTGCGGGCAGCGGGGAGCGCAGGGTGCCCGCACTGCTGCGGGTGATGGAGTACGTCGGCGCGCTGTGCCCCGGTGCCCGACGGGCCGAGCTGCGGCTGTGGGCGGACGGGGTGGCGACCCGGCTCGGCATCGAACGGGCGGCGCTCGGCGAACGCCGCGCCGACGCCCAGGAGTGGGTGCGCTCCCTGCGCGCCCGCGCCGCCCGCGTCCGCGTGCTGGTCCAGGTGACACCGGCCGGGCAGGGCCGTCACCGGCTGCGGATCTGGTGCGACGAGGGCGCCGGACCGCGCCAGGTCTCCACCGACAGCGTGCGCTCGTACTCCGCGCCCGAGGCGGCCCGCGAGGTGCTGCGCGTGCTCGACTCCCTCACCCCGCCCGCCCGGGACGAACGGCCGCCCCTCGTCGAGGTCCTGGTCGACCGGGCGGGCCTCAACCTGCCCGTGGACGAGTGGACGGTACGGGACCCGGAAGCGCTGGTTCCGGGCGTGCTCGGCGTGGAGTTCCCGCTGGTGGTGCACTGCCCCGAACTCCTGCGCAGGCACGGGCGCTTCATGGGCCACTGGCGCAGCCGCTGGGACCGGCTCGACTCGGGCAAGACCTTCGTCGTCTCCGAGGCGATGGACCGCGACACCATCTACTCCCGGCTCGTCAACCAGCTCGACACCGTACGCGTCTGTGTGGACGTACCGCCCGGCCCGCGGGACGGCATCGTGCAGACCTGCCTCGCCCTGGGCATACCGGTGGTGGTGTGGGACCGCGGCCGCGACGGGGCCGCCCACACCGTCCGCCACATGGAGCGGGTCGCCACCCGTGAGATGCCCGACGGAGTACGCGACTACCGCGCGGGAGCCAAGGCCAGCCCGCCCGACTACCCCGGCCGCCCGGTACTCGCCTGGGCGGACGCCGACCGCACCGTGCCCCGCCTGCACCTGACCGAACCCCAGGAGAGCACATGACATCCGCTGCCGAGGCCGAGTGGCGCCTCTTCCGCGGCGACGGCGTCCCCCGGTCCGTCTCCCTGCCCTCGGCGCCGCCGTGGCGCCGCTTCGTCCCCACCCGGTCGATGCGCCCGGAACTTCCCTACGTGATCGCGCCTCAGCACGCCGACGTGGTCAACGCGGCCCTGCACCTGCGCCGCCCGCTGCTGGTCACCGGACCGGCCGGCACCGGCAAGTCCTCCCTCGCCCGGGCCGTCGCCCACGAGCTGAGCCTGGGCGAACTGCTGCGCTGGCCGGTCAACAGCCGTTCCACCGTCAAGGACGCCCTCTACCAGTACGACGCCATCGGCCGGCTGCGGGAGACGACCCTCAGCCGGGACCGCGGCGAACGCGAGCCGCCCGTCGGCACGTTCATCCGGCTCGGCCCGCTCGGCACCGCGCTGGTGCCCTCCGCCAGCCCGCGCTGCCTGCTCGTCGACGAGATGGACAAGGGCGACGTCGACCTCCCGAACGACCTGCTCACCGTCTTCGAGGAGGGCTTCTTCGACATCCCGGAACTGACCCGGCTGCCGGAGGACATGGCCGACGTCGAGGTGCAGACCCACGACCACCGGGGCACCGTCCGGGTGCACCAGGGGCTCGTGCAGTGCGCCGAGTTCCCCGTCGTCGTCATCACCAGCAACGGCGAGCGCGACTTCCCGCCGGCGTTCCTGCGCCGCTGTCTGCGGCTCGACCTGCCGCTGCCCGACGAGGAGCGGCTGCGCACCATCGTCGCCGCGCACCTCGGCCCGGAGGCGATGCGGGAGGCGGACGACCTGATCGAGGCGTTCCTGCGCCGCCGCGCCCTCGGTGAACTCGCCACCGACCAGCTGCTCAACGCGGTGTTCCTGCGCACCGGCGGCGTCGACCTGGACGCGGAGGGGCTGCTGGACGCCGTCCTGCACCAGCTCACCGGGGCGATGTGACCATGCCGGCCGGGGGAGAGCGGCTGGCGGAGGCGCTGCGGCTGCTCGGCGTCTGCCGGGTGGACCTGGACGCCGACCAGGTCCTCGACGTGCTGTGGCTGGCCCGGCGGCTGCCGGCGGGCGCCGAAGCACCCCTGCACCGGCAGACACCCGCCCGCCTCCAGCCGCCCGAACCCTCCGACGCCCCGGAGTCGGCGGACCGGCCCGCCCCGCCGCAGCGGACGTCCGAGCCCGGCGACCCGGAACTGCCGGACCTCACCAGCCCCACCACCCTGCACGCGGGCGTCCGCAACACCCCCGACTCCCCGCCCCGGTTCGCGACCACCGGCCAGGAACCCCGGCGGGCCCTGCCGGTGCGCGTCCCGGAGGAGAAGGCGCTCGGCAACGAACTGGCCCTCGGACGGTCGCTCAGGCCGCTGCGCCGCCGCCACGACAGCCGCCACCGCACGGAGATCGACGAGGACCGCACGGCCGCCGCACTCGCCGAGACCAACCTGCCCGACGTGGTGGTACGGCCCGTGCGCGAACGCTGGCTCAACCTCGTCCTGCTCGTCGACGACGGCCTGTCGATGCTGCTGTGGCACCGGCTCGGCACCGAACTGCGCACCCTCCTGGAACGCCTCGGAGCCTTCGCGGTCACCCGCGTCCTCGGCCTCGACACCCGCACCCCGGGCCGGCCGCGCCTGCACGCCCGGCCGTTCCGCCCGGGCAGCACCGAACTGCCGCTGAGCACCGTCAACGACCCCTCCGGCCGCACCCTGCTGCTGGTCGTCAGCGACGGCATGGGCCCCGCCTGGCGGTCCGGCGCGATGCACGCGCTGCTCGCCGAGCGGGCGGCCCGCGGTCCCGTCGCGCTCCTGCACACCCTGCCGCCGGACATGTGGGAGGCCTCCGGCATCTCCGCCGAACGCTGGCAGGCCACCACCCGGCGCGTCGGCGGCGCCAACACCTCGTGGCAGGTCGTCGACCCGGTGCTGCCGCCCGAGCTGAGCCGGTTCGACGACATCCCGGTCCCCGTCCTCGAACCCACGGCGGGCTCCCTCGGCGTCTGGTCCCGCCTGCTCGCCTCGCCGGGCACCACGGTGGAGCTGCCGCTGCTGGTCCGCCCCGACCGGTACGCCGCCGTCGCCCCCGCGCGGGACCTCAGCAGCGCCCAGCACTTCCGCGACGCCGCCACCCCGGAGGCGTACCGCCTGGCCGCCCACCTCGCGGCGGTCGCCCCGCTGTCGGTTCCCGTGATGCGGCTGGTGCAGACGGCGGTGGACTGGCCGGCCACCACCTCCCACCTGGCGGAGGTGTTCCTCGGCGGCCTGGTCCGCCCGCATCCGGCGCCCGTGTCGGGGCCGCTGCCCGCCAAGCACCGCGTCTTCGACTTCACCGACACCTCCAAGGCGGTCCTGCTCGACGCGGTCCCGCAGGCCGAACTCCTGCGCACCGGCCGCCGGATCGGGCGCCGCCTGGAGGAGCTGGCCGGGAACTCGCCGGACTTCCCGGCCTGGCTGCTCCATCCCGACGGCTCCGACGTCCTGCCCGGCTCCCAGCAGCCGTTCACCAGCGTCGAGCGCAGGCTGCTCGCCCGGTTCGGGGTGTCGGTCGGCGGCGAGCGCCCCACCCCCGGTCCCGGCTCGCCGGGGTCCGGCACCGGCCGGGACGACTGGGAGCCGCTCACCAAGGACGACCCGCGCCGGATCGGCCGGTACGAGCTGCGCGGCCGTCGGCGCGGGCGGCGCACGATCGTCTACCGGGGCGTCGACCGGCGGGGCCGGGAGGCCGTACTGCGGGTACCGCGCCCCGACCTGCCCGCCGTCAACGCCGGACTCGTCACGGTGGAGGCCGAGGCGCTGTCCCGGCTGGACGGCCAGTACGCGCCCGTGCTGCTCGCCAGCGGGCTCCGGGACGCTCCGCCCTGGCTGGCCATGACCCCGATCGCGGACGCGGCGGCGCCCGACGCCCCGCCGCTGCGGCTCTCGGAGATCTTCACCCGGGCCCTGACCGACGGCACCGCCCCCTTCGACATCCTGCAGGGCCTGCTCGTCTCCTGCTACCTCGCCAACGCGGTCGCCCTCTGCCACCTCAACGGCCTCGTGCCCGCCACCCTGGACGCCGACAGCGTGTACGTGCTGCGCCGCACCGTCGTCCTGGGCGACCTGTCGGACTGCGCCGTCGACGGCACGTACCTGGGCTCGGGCGCCGCACCCACCCGCGAGGACAACGTGCGGGCCCTCGGGGAGCTGCTCCAGGTCATCAGCACCAAGGCCGGCTGGGACCTGCCGGGACTGCCCGAGGGCATGCACCTGTGGCAGGGCGACACCTGGGAGCAGCTGCGCCGCCTCGTACTGCGCTGCATGGACCCGGACCCGGCCGTGCGGCCCGGGGCGGGCGAGGTCGCCGAGGTCCTCGCCCGTTACGTCGCCCGCACCCGCCTCCAGCTCGGCGAGGCCGTTTCACGCGGTGCCCAGGGCGGCCCGGCCGCGCGCGTGCCGCTCACCCCGCCCGCCACCGCCGTCCCCGCGCCACGCCCGCCGCTGCGGCTGCCGCGCTTCGGTGCCGGCCGCCGGGAGGCACAGCACAGCCTGGAGCGGCTGCGGACCGCCCCCCTGCCGCACAGCAGGCGCCTCACCCTGATCGGCGCCTACCACTACAGCGGACGCGCCACGACCACCATGGTGCTCGGCTCCCTCCTCGCCGCCGCGCGCGGCGAGCCCGTCCTGGCCCTCGACGGATCCGCCTCCGAGGGATCGCTGGACGCCTTCCTCACCGACCGCAACCCGGCCGTCGTACGCGACCTCGCGGCCCTGCCGCCCGCACCGGCCTACGAGGAGATCCGCGCCCGCACGACCCGGCTGCCGTCCGGCCTCGAAGTGGTCGCCCACCGCAGTGGCCACTTCAGCCCCAACCCGGCCCACCAGCAGGAGTACGCGCACGTGCTGGCGCAGACGGCGCACTACTACCCCTTCGTCCTCACCGACTGGTCCCCGCTGCGGCTCGACCGCTCGGCCGACGTGGTCCTCGACCACACCGACCGGCTGATCCTCTGCTGCGGGACCGCGGACTGGTTCCTGGACGCGGCCGTCCGCACCCTCACCATCGTCCGCGGCGCCGGCCGGGAGGAGCAGGCGCGGCGGGCCCTCGTCGTCGCCACCGACCTCGGCGGCCCCTCGGGCCGGAAGCCGCCGGAGACGTTCGCCAGGCGGCTGCGCGTCGACCCCGGGCAGGTCCTGCACGTACCCTTCGACCCCGCCCTGCAGTCCCCCGACTGGCAGCTGCACCGGCTGCGACCGGCCACGACGGAGGCGTTCCTCCGACTGGCCGAACTGGTCACGGAGGAGGGCTGAACCGACGGGCCCGGACAGGCCCGCCGAATGTTTTGGCTCCCAGAGCGAATGTTTTGATGCGGGCCCGGTGCGACCCACCCGGTCCCCGGTTCGCCGAGGGCTTCGTCCAGCGGGCCCGCAGGGTTACGATCGCCGCCATGACATCCCCGCAGCCCGCTGAAACCCGGACGCAAAAGCGGTCCGCGCAGACCGCGACCCTCGCCGAGATCGCGCGTGCGGCCGGTGTGTCGGCGCCGACTGTTTCGAAGGTGCTCAACGGCCGCGCCGACGTCGCGCCCTCGACCCGGGCCCGCGTGGAGGAGCTGCTGCGCACCCACGGCTACCGGCGCCGGCGGGCCGAGTCGACCCGTTCGCCGCTGATCGACCTGGTCTTCCACGAGCTGGAGAGCGCCTGGGCGATGGAGGTCATCCGGGGCGTGGAGAACGTGGCCCGGGACACCGGGCTCAGCGTGGTGCTCTCCGAGAGCGCGGGGCGCCTCACGCCCGGCCGGACCTGGGCCGACCAGGTCGCCGCCCGCCGCCCGCACGGCGTGATCCTGGTCCTGTCCGGCCTCGACGAGTCCCAGCGGGCCCTGCTCACCAGCCGCTCCATCCCGTTCGTGGTGATGGACCCGGCGGGCGACCCCGGCGCCGACGTGCCGTCCATCGGCGCCACCAACTGGCAGGGCGGACTCGCCGCCACCCGGCACCTGGTCGACCTCGGTCACACCCGCATCGGGGCGATCAGCGGACCCACGCGGATGATGTGCAGCCGCGCCCGCGTCGACGGCTACCGGGCCGCACTGGAGACCGCCGGGCTGCCGGTCGAACCCGACCTGATCGTGACCGGCGACTTCCACCACGAGGCCGGTTACCGGCGGGGCCTGGAGCTGCTGCGCCGCCCCGACCGGCCGACCGCCGTCTTCGCCGGCAACGACCTCCAGGCGCTGGGCCTGTACGAGGCCGCGCGCGAACTGGGGCTGCGCATCCCGCAGGACCTCAGCGTGGTCGGCTTCGACGACCTGCCGGTGGCCCGCTGGGTGGGGCCGCCGCTGACGACCGTACGGCAGCCGCTGACGGAGATGGCCGAGGCGGCGGCACGGCTGGTCCTGGACCTCGGGCGGGACGACGGCTCCGCGTCGGCGACCCGGGTGGAGCTGGCCACCAGCCTGGAGGTGCGCAGCAGCACGGCGGCGCCCGGCGCCGGCTGAGCGACACCGCGGCCGGTTCCGGGCCGCGCCGAAGTCTGAGAATTTCCGCAGAATCCCGACCCGCACGTTCCTGATTCAACAATTCCGACTTATGTTCCCTCCGACGGGGCACTCGCGTGGGGACGCGAACGGGACCGGCTGGGGCGGGGGCGGACGCATGGCTGCGCGGGACGCGCGGGACGGGCGCGGTGGGCGCTCGAAGGGGTTCAAGGTGGCCGGCCTGGCGCTGGCCGGCGCCCTGCTGCTCGGGTTCGCCGCGGCGGGCTGGGCGTACTGGCACCTGAACGGCAACATCAACAGCGTCGACATCGAGGGCGCGCTCGGCGACGACCGACCCGCCCGCCCGGCCACCGCCCCCTCCGCCTCGCCCTCCGCGTCCCCGGTGCCCACCGGCGCCCTGAACATCCTCGTCCTCGGCTCGGACTCGCGCAGCGGCGAGGAGAACCAGGAACTCGGCGGCGGCGACAGCGGAGGCGCCCGCTCCGACACGGCGATGGTCGTCCACCTCGACGCGGGCCGCACCGCCGCCACCGTCGTCAGCATCCCGCGCGACACGCTCGTCGACCGTCCCTCCTGCCCGCTGGAGTCCGGCGACTCGACCCGGGAGGCGAGCAACGCGATGTTCAACACCGCCTACGAACTGGGCGGACCGGTCTGCGCGGTCAAGACCGTCGAGTCCTTCACCGGTGTCCGCATGGACCACTACATCGAGATCGACTTCTCCGGCTTCGCCAAGCTGGTCGACGCGCTGGGCGGGGTCACCGTCACCACGGACGTGGACATCGACGACGACAAGAGCCACCTGCACCTGGACGCCGGCACCCACCACCTCGACGGCACCGAGGCGCTCGGCCTGGCCCGCACCCGCTACGGGCTGGCGGGCGGCAGCGACCTGGCCCGGATAGAGCTCCAGCAGAACCTGGTCAAGGCGCTCCTCGAACAGATCGCGACCACCGACCTGCTCACCGACCCCCCGCGCCTCTACCAGGTGGCGGACGCGGTCACCGGCAGCCTCACCACCGACACCGGCCTGGACTCGCTGGGCGAGCTGACCGGCCTCGGCCGCAGCCTCGGGGGCCTCGCGGCCGACGACGTACGCACCGTCACCATGCCGGTGGACCCGGCGCCCTGGGACCCCAACCGGGTGGTCGCCCGCGAGCCGGACGCCGGTGACCTGTGGGAATCGCTGCGCTAGCGGTTGCGTGGCGGTCCCCCGGAAAGTTCTTGAAAAAACTCGGCGGCGGATGTCGATCCACGCCCCGCCCGTTCGACGCACTGGGTGAGAGGCCGGGGAGCGACCCCGGCCGCCGAACCCGAGGAGTCACCGTGCCCCGCTACCTGTCGCTGATCCGCATCGAGGAGAACGACACCCTCTCCGGCGGCCCCAGCCCCGAGCTGGTGCAGCGCATGGAGAAGCTGATGGAGGAGATGACGAAGGCCGGCGTCCTGCTCGACACGGCCGGCCTCACCCCGACCGCCGACGGCACCCGCGTCCACTACGAGGGCGGGCAGCTGTCCGTCACCGACGGGCCCTTCACCGAGTCCAAGGAGGTCATCGGCGGCTACGCCCTGCTCCAGGCCAAGGACAAGGCCGAGGCCGTCGAGTGGACCAAGCGCTTCCTGAAGGTGCACGAGGAGTACTGGACGGTCACCTGCGAGGTGCGTCAGCTCATGGAGGGCTGAGTTCCGCTTTGCTCGGCCCGTGCGAGGGTGTTGCATGGTGGGCTGTGGAACCGCAGCCCACCGAGGCCCTGGAGACCGTCTTCCGCTTGGAGACCCCGCGCGTCGTCGCCGGTGTCGCCCGGCTCGTGCGGGACGTCGGCATCGCCGAGGAACTCACGCAGGACGCGCTGGTCGCCGCCCTGGAGCAGTGGCCGAGGGACGGCGTGCCCGACAACCCCGGCGCCTGGCTCATGGCCACCGCCCGGCGCCGCGCCGTCGACCTGATCCGGCGCCGGGAGACCTACGCCCGCAAGCTCGCGGAGATCGGCCGCGAGCTGCCCGCCGAGACGCCGCCGGTGGAGCCCGCCGACCCGGACGACATCGACGACGACCTGCTGCGGCTGGTCTTCACCGCCTGCCACCCGGTGCTCTCCGCCGAGGCCCGCATCGCCCTGACCCTGCGGCTGCTCGGCGGCCTGACCACGCCCGAGATCGCCCGCGCCTTCCTCGTCCCGGAGCCTACGGTCGCGCAGCGCATCGTGCGCGCCAAACGCACCCTGGCCACGAAGAACGTCGCCTTCGAGGTGCCGTACGGCCCGGACCGGGCGGCCCGCCTCGGCTCGGTCCTGGAGGTCATCTACCTGATCTTCAACGAGGGGTACGCGGCCACCACGGGCGACGACTGGCTCCGCCCGGCCCTGTGCGAGGACGCCCTGCGCCTGGCCCGCGTCCTCTCCGCCCTGATGCCGAAGGAACCCGAGGTCCACGGCCTGACGGCGCTGCTGGAGTTCCAGGCCTCCCGTACCGCCGCCCGCACCGGCCCCGACGGCGAGCCGGTCCTCCTGCGCGACCAGAACCGCCGCCGCTGGAGCCGCCTGCTCATCGCCCGCGGCATCACCGCCCTCGACCACGCCCACGCCGGCTCCGGCGCCCCGGGCCCGTACGTCCTCCAGGCCGCCATCGCCGCCTGCCACGCGACGGCGTACACGTACGAGGAGACCGACTGGCCGCGCATCGCCGCGCTCTACGGCCTGCTCGCCGCCCGCACCCCGTCCCCGGTCGTCGAACTCAACCGCGCGGTCGCCGTGTCGATGGCCGAGGGCCCGGCCCCCGCGCTGGCCCTCGTCGACGCCCTGGCCGCCGAACCGGCCCTGCGCGACTACCACCTGCTCCCCAGCGTCCGCGGCGACCTCCTGCTCCGCCTGGACCGCCCGGCCGAGGCGCGCGCGGAGTTCGAGCGGGCCGCGTCCCTGACCCGCAACGAACGCGAGCGCGAACTGCTGACCCGCCGGGCGGAGGAGTGCGGTTAGGGCTTCCGCACCGGGTGCCCGATCAGCATCGTCGGCGCCCCCGCGACCCGGGTCATGAACACCGTCGCCGCGTTCGGCCCCTGCGGCTTGACCTTCCGCCGCAGTTCCTCGGGCTCGACCGCCGACCCCCGCTTCTTCACGGTCAGCGTGCCGACGCGGCGCTCCCGCAGCAGCGCCTTCAGCTTCTTCACGTTGAAGGGCATCAGGTCGGTGATCTCGTACGCCGTGGCGTACGGCGTCGGCAGCAGTTCGTCCGCGGTGACGTAGGCGATGGTCGCGTCGAGCAGCCCGCCGCCGACCTGTTCGGCGACCTCGGCGACCAGGTGGGCGCGGATCACGGCGCCGTCCGGCTCGTACAGGTACCGGCCGGGTGTGCGGACCTCCGGGTCGGGCAGGCCGGTGCCGGGCAGGGTGCGGGGCCCGGGCAGCAGCGTGGCCCGCACCGCCCCGGCGGCGCCGCCGAACCACAGCACCGCCTCCTTCACGTCCCCGCCGTCGGAGATCCACTCGGCCTCGGCGTCCTCCGGCACCGCCTCGTGCGGGATGCCGGGCGCCACCTTCAGCGCGGCGGCACGGGAGGCCGTACGGGCCGCGCCGACGGCCCAGGACAGCGGCGGCGAGTACGCCTCGGGGTCGAAGATCCGCCCCCGGCCGCCGCGCCGGGCCGGGTCGACGAAGACCGCGTCGTACCCGCTGGTGTCCACCGCCTCGACATCCGCCTCGCGCACCTCGATCAGCTCAGCCAGCCCCAGCGCCTCGGCGTTGGCGCGGGCCGCCGCCGCTGTCGCCGGGTCGCGGTCCACCGCCAGCACCCGGATGCCGGCCCGGGCCAGCGCGATCGCGTCGCCCCCGATCCCGCAGCACAGGTCGGCCACGGAGGTGACACCCAGAGCCGCGAACCGCTCCGCCCGGTACGCCGCCACGCTCGCCCGAGTGGACTGCTCGACCCCGTTGGCCGTGAAGAACATCCGCCCCGCGTCCCCGGCCCCGAACTTCGCCGCCGCCCGCTGCCGCAGCCGCGCCTGCCCGAGCGCGGCCGACACCAGCGCGGCCGGGTGCTCGCGGCGCAGCCGGGTGGCGACGGCCAACTCCCGCGCGGGGTCGGTGTCGCGCACCTCGTCGAGGAGCGCGCGGCCTTCGGGGGTGAGCAGGGAGAGCAGGGCGTCGAGGTCGTTCACCGCCTCATTGTGGGCCAGTCGGTGGATGGTGTGCCTCCGGCGCGGTGTCGGACGGGGTCCGGCGGCCCGGGACTGCGAAGATCCGGCACCATGCGAGCAGTCGTACAAAATGACAAAAGCCGAGCGTCGCGGGTGCTGCGGGCGGCGACTGCCCCCGGACCGCGCGGACGCGCCGCCACCGTCACCGCCGTCCTCGCCGTGGCCGCCCTCGCCGCCGGCTGTGCGCAGGACACCTCGGACGTCCGGGGCGCCCACGGTCAGGAGCCCCTCCAGGCACCCCCGGCCCGCGCGCTCGACGCGTACGCGGCCAAGCTGCGCGCGGCCCAGGCCGCCCGGGTCGCCGCCGCCAAGCGCTGGGACCTCAAAAGGGTCCCGCTGACCGCCCCCGCGCCCCCGGCGAAGAAGCCGGAGATCAAGGCGCGCGAAGGCTTCGAGGTGGACGGCCAGGAGCGGTACGGCCTCCCGCCGGTCTTCACCACGATCCCCACCAAGGAGAAGATCGTCTTCCTCACCATCGACGACGGCGCCGAGAAGGACCGGGCGTTCCTGAGGATGATGAGCGAGCTGAAGATCCCGTACACCGTCTTCCTCACCGACGAGGAGATCAAGGACGACTACGGCTACTTCAAGAAGATGCAGGCCCGCGGGGTCACCCTCAACAACCACACCCTGAGCCACCCCTACCTCCCCGGCCTCTCCTACGCGGAGCAGAAGCGGGAGATCTGCGGGATGCAGGACGTCATGGAGAAGCGCTACGGCAAGCGCCCCGTCCTCTTCCGCCCGCCCTTCGGCAACTACAACCGCGACACCCTGCGCGCCGCGAAGTCCTGCGGCATCGAGTACGCGCCCATCTGGAGCGAGGAGGTGTTCGTCGACCACTGGGAGTACCGCGAGTGGGACCGGGAGCTGCACCCCGGCGACATCGTCCTCACCCACTTCCGGGGCCGCGAGGACTGGGACGGCACGATGACCGACATGGCCCGGCGCTTCCTGAACCGGATCACCGCCGAGGGCTACGCGGTGGCCCGCCTGGAGGACTACCTGTGAGGCGAGGGCGGTTCCGGCCGGCCGGGGCCGCCCTGGCCGCCGTACTGCTCTCCGGCTGCGCCCAGTTCGCCGGCCCCGCCGGACACCCGGCCGCCGGGGAACCGGCCCGGGGCGGCGACCGGAGCGGCGACCAGAGCCGGAACCTCCCGCCCGTCGTGGACCACGTCCGCACCACCGACCGGGTCGTCTTCCTGACCTACGACGACAGCGCCGAGCGCGACCCCGGCTTCACCGCCCTGATCCGCGAGCGGCGGCTCCCCGTCACCCTGTTCCTCACCGACACCGTGGCCGGACCGGCGTACGGCCACTTCGCCGGGTTGCGCTCGGTGGGCGCGAGCCTCCAGAACCACACCCTGGACCACCGCTCCCTGCGGGGCCTGCCCTACGCCGGCCAGCGCGCCGAGATCTGCGGCCAGCAGACCAAGCTCAGGTCCCGCTTCGGCGTCCGCCCCCACCTCTTCCGCCCCCCGTACGGCACGTACGACACCACGACCCTGCGCGCCGCCGCCGACTGCGGCATCACGGCCGTAGTCCTGTGGCGCGCGTCCCTGAACACCGACGGCCACCTCACCTACACCCGAGGCGAGCACCGCCTCCACCCCGGCGACATCGTGTCCGTGGACCTGACGGCCCACACGGAGGATCTGCTGGAGACGATCGAGGAGCAGCACCTGAGGGTGGCGAGCCTGGACGATTACCTCACTGTCAGCCCGTCCGGCGTTTGAGGACGAGGCCGTCCAGGCCGAAAGGGGGGCCTGGGGGCGCAGCCCCCAGCGACGCCCACCTCCACGCCGGGTGCGCTCCACAGACCGGCGTTCACACGAAAACCCCACCGACGCGCCGCAGGCATTGGCACTCCGCTTGACCGAGTGCTAATCGCAGTCATAGTCTCAACCCTGGCACTCCCCACTGGAGAGTGCCAACTACGCGACGGGCAGGTCCGGCACCCGCGACGACGGATCCACCTGGTCGCCACCTCAGACAGTTAACCCCGTGAGATCTCCGAAGGGGGAGGTCGGATCGTGACGACCACCAGCTCCAAGGTTGCCATCAAGCCGCTCGAGGACCGCATCGTGGTCCAGCCGCTCGACGCCGAGCAGACCACGGCTTCGGGCCTGGTCATTCCGGACACCGCCAAGGAGAAGCCCCAGGAGGGCGTCGTCCTGGCCGTCGGCCCGGGCCGCTTCGAGGACGGCAACCGCCTTCCGCTCGACGTCAGCGTCGGCGACGTCGTGCTGTACAGCAAGTACGGCGGCACCGAGGTGAAGTACAACGGCGAGGAGTACCTCGTCCTCTCGGCCCGCGACGTGCTCGCGATCGTCGAGAAGTAATTCACCGAAGCACCTTGCTTTCCAGCTGCGCCCCTGGCTCCCGCGACCATAAAAAGCCGGGACGTCAGGGGCGCAGTGCCGTATAACCCCAAGATTTCCGGAAGAGGGCTCACGCTCCCATGGCGAAGATCCTGAAGTTCGACGAGGACGCCCGTCGCGCCCTCGAGCGCGGCGTCAACAAGCTCGCCGACACCGTGAAGGTGACGATCGGCCCCAAGGGCCGCAACGTCGTCATCGACAAGAAGTTCGGCGCCCCCACCATCACCAACGACGGCGTCACCATCGCCCGCGAGGTCGAGGTCGAGGACCCGTACGAGAACCTCGGCGCCCAGCTGGTGAAGGAGGTGGCGACCAAGACCAACGACATCGCTGGTGACGGCACCACCACCGCCACCGTGCTCGCCCAGGCGCTGGTCCGCGAGGGCCTGAAGAACGTCGCCGCCGGCGCCTCCCCGGCGCTGCTGAAGAAGGGCATCGACGCGGCCGTCGCTGCCGTGTCCGAGGACCTCCTCGCCACGGCCCGGCCGATCGACGAGAAGTCCGACATCGCCGCCGTCGCCGCGCTGTCCGCCCAGGACCAGCAGGTCGGCGAGCTGATCGCCGAGGCGATGGACAAGGTCGGCAAGGACGGTGTCATCACCGTCGAGGAGTCCAACACCTTCGGTCTGGAGCTGGACTTCACCGAGGGCATGGCCTTCGACAAGGGCTACCTGTCGCCGTACTTCGTGACGGACCAGGAGCGCATGGAGGCCGTCCTCGACGACCCGTACATCCTGATCAACCAGGGCAAGATCTCCTCCATCGCGGACCTGCTGCCGCTGCTGGAGAAGGTCATCCAGGCCAACGCCTCCAAGCCGCTGCTGATCATCGCCGAGGACCTGGAGGGCGAGGCGCTCTCCACCCTCGTCGTCAACAAGATCCGCGGCACCTTCAACGCCGTCGCGGTGAAGGCCCCGGGCTTCGGCGACCGCCGCAAGGCGATGCTGCAGGACATGGCGGTCCTCACCGGCGCCACGGTCATCTCCGAGGAGGTCGGCCTCAAGCTCGACCAGGTCGGTCTGGACGTGCTCGGCACCGCCCGCCGCATCACCGTCACCAAGGACGACACCACGATCGTCGACGGTGCCGGCAAGCGCGACGAGGTCGAGGGCCGCATCAACCAGATCAAGGCCGAGATCGAGTCCACGGACTCCGACTGGGACCGAGAGAAGCTCCAGGAGCGCCTCGCGAAGCTGGCCGGCGGCGTGTGCGTGATCAAGGTCGGCGCCGCCACCGAGGTGGAGCTGAAGGAGCGCAAGCACCGTCTGGAGGACGCCATCTCCGCGACCCGCGCCGCGGTCGAGGAGGGCATCGTCTCCGGTGGTGGCTCCGCGCTGGTCCACGCCGTCAAGGTCCTCGAGGGCAACCTCGGCAAGACCGGCGACGAGGCCACCGGTGTCGCGGTCGTCCGCCGCGCCGCCGTCGAGCCGCTGCGCTGGATCGCCGAGAACGCCGGCCTGGAGGGCTACGTCATCACCTCCAAGGTCGCCGAGCTGGACAAGGGCCAGGGCTTCAACGCCGCCACCGGCGAGTACGGCGACCTGGTCAAGGCCGGCGTCATCGACCCGGTGAAGGTCACCCGCTCCGCCCTGGAGAACGCGGCCTCCATCGCCTCCCTCCTCCTGACGACCGAGACCCTGGTCGTCGAGAAGAAGGAAGAGGAGCCGGCCGAGGCGGGCCACGGCCACGGCCACGCCCACTGACCGCTGCGCTGAGCCTTTACGGTGCCCAGTTCCCTGCGGGGGGCTGGGCACCGTGCGTTCACCCGCCTCGTCAGTAGGACTTGGTCCGCTCGAACCCGGTGATGTTGATCTTCACGTCGGGTGTCCGGAGCGTGGTCGGCGACTCACCCGTCGCCGTCTGGCCGGGCTGGACGTCGGTCACGAACTCGGTCGAGTTGTAGAGACGCTTGCCGTTCGGGTCGACGGCTTCCCACTGCCAGCTGTAGTTGGACTTCTCGGAACTCTGGTTCTTGATCGTCCACGTGACCCAGATGTCCTGGAAACCGGCCTGCGAACGGTCGTCGACTCCGAACTCGATGAGGTCGCCGCGCTCGCCCTGCCCGGCCTCCGTCCGGCCGCCCTGCGGCTCCGCGCCCTCATCCTCTCCCGCCTGCTCCTGCTCTTCGGTCCGGTTCTCCTTGGACGGGGCCGAGGTGGAGCTGTCGTCCGCGGTCGTGCAGCCGCCGAGGGCCGTACCGACAACGGCCACTGCCGCCAGGGCGGCTACCACGCCATGTCTTCTCATGCTGCGCCCCTTTGAACGGGTATGACATGTATATACCCGTTTGGCGTAGCGCGCAGTTTGCCGTGGGCGACATGGAATGGAAGGGGGAGGGCCCCTCGGGCGTTCGACGACCAGGCCGAGGGGTGCGGCTCGTACTCCCTACTGCGGCCCGTACTTGCGCCCCGTCCGTGAGCTGATCCCGCCCAGCATCCCCCGCGGTACCAGCTTCGCCGCGCCCATCAGGGTCTTGTAGCGGGGGTCCGGGATGGAGAGGGACTTGCCTCGGGAGAGGTCGTCCAGGGCGGCCGCGACGACCTTGTCCGCGTCGAGCCACATCCAGTTCGGGATGTTGTCCGTGCCCATGCCGGCCCGCTCGTGGAACTCCGTGCGGACGAAGCCCGGGGCCAGGGCCATCAGGCGTACGCCGCTGCCGGCCAGGTCCTTCGCCACGCCCTGGGTGAACTGCACGACCCACGCCTTGGACGCGCCGTAGGTGCCGCGCGGGACGAAGGCCGCGACCGAGGCCACGTTGACGACGCCGCCGCGGCCGCGCTCGCGCATCGCCTCCACCGCCGCCGAGGTCAGCCGCAGCACCGCCTCGCAGTGCACCTTGAGCATGGTCAGCTCGTCGGCCATGGAGACGTCGAGGAACTTGCCCTTGTTGCCGAAACCGGCGTTGTTGATCAGCAGGTCGACGGGGTGCCTGCGCTCGCCCAGCCGGGTGGCCACCGCCTCGATGCCGGCGTCCGTGGACAGGTCGGCCGTCAGCACCTCCGCCTCGATGCCGTGCCGGTCGTGCAACTCGGTGGCCTGTTCGTGCAGCCGCTTGGTGTCGCGGGCCACCAGCACCAGGTTGTGTCCGTCGGCCGCCAGCCGCCGGGCGAACGCGGCGCCGATGCCCGCCGTCGATCCCGTAATCAATGCCGTTGTCATGGCGCAAGGTTAGGGGTCGGAGCGGGCAGGTCCACTTCGCTCACCGGTCCCGCCGCCAGTGAAGAGCCGGTGAAGAACGTACTGGTGAGGAGCGGTCAGCCGCCGTACCTCGCCACGTACTTCCGCGCCTGCGCCAGCGCCTCCGGGTGCAGCGCCCCGCCCGCCGCGAGCAGCCGGGGCAGCAGCTCCCGCTGGGTGGTGACCGCCCGGAACTGCAGGGCCACCGTCACCTCGTGGTCGGGCCGGTGCACGATCCGGACCGGGTCGCCCGCCCGTATCTCGCCGGGCTCGACCACCCGGAAGTACGCGCCCGGCGCGGCCTTCTCCGTGAAGCGCTTCACCCAGCGCCGCTCACCCAGATGGCCCTGGAAGGTGCGGCAGGGAATGCGTCCGGACGTCACTTCGAGGAGCAGCTCCGGACCCACCCGCCAGCGCTCGCCGATCAGGGCGCCGGAGACGTCCAGGCCCGTGGTGGTGAGGTTCTCGCCGAACGAGCCGCTGGGCAGCGCGCGGCCCAGTTCGCGCTCCCAGTCGTCCAGGTCCTCGCGGGCCACCGCGTACACCGCCTGGTCGTCGCCGCCGTGATGGCGCGTGTCGCAGACCGTGTCCCCGGCCAGCCCGCTCGCCCCGACGCCCTTCGCCCCGGGCGCCGCCACCCGCACGGGCCCGTCGGCCGGCCGCTTGTCGATGCCGGTGATGCCCTCTGGGTGGTCCGTGTAGGGCACGGTCTTCGCGCGGCCGAGGTTGACAGACAGAAGCTTCATGGCGGAACGGTAGGACAATCGTCATCAAAGTGTCGACGCGGTATTCGTCGTACGGTCAAAGGGTCACTTATCCTCGGGGGTGTGATCGAGGCTCGTCATCTCCGTGTGCTGCGCGCCGTGGCATCGACCGGTTCCTTCTCCGCCGCCGGGCGCGAGCTGGGCTGCACCCAGCCCGCCGTCAGCCAGCAGATGAAGGCCCTGGAGTCCTCCGTCGGCACCCCCCTGCTCGTCCGCACCGGCCGCGAGATGCGCCTCACCCAGGCCGGTGAGGCGCTGGTGCGGCACGCCGCCGGGATCATCGCGGGGCTCACCGCCGCCGAGGAGGAGGTCGCCGCCATCGCCGGGCTGCGCGCCGGCCGGGTCCGGCTGGTCTCGTTCCCCAGCGGCAGCTCCACCCTCGTACCCAACGCCCTGGCCGCGCTTCGTGCCGCGCACCCCGGCACCCGGGTCTCCCTGGAGGAGGCCGAGCCGCCGAACTCCGTGGAGCTGCTGCGCGAGGGCGACTGCGACGTGGCGCTCGCCTTCCGCTACGAGGGTGCGGCGGGAGCGGAGGAGTGGGACGACCTGGTCGTACGGCCGCTGCTGACCGACCGCCTCGTGGCGCTGGTCCCCGACGGGCACCGGCTGGCCCGCGCGGAGTCCGCCGGACCCGTGGCCATCGGTGAGCTGGCCCGGGAGTCCTGGATCGCGGGCTGCCCCCGCTGCCGGGGCCAGCTGGTCGAGGTCTGCGAGGGAGCCGGCTTCACCCCCCGCATCGACTTCGCGACCGACGACTACCCGGCCGTGGTCGGCCTGGTCGGCGCCGGTCTGGGCGTGGCCGTCCTGCCCCAGCTCGCCGTCGAGTCCGTACGGCCCCGAGGTGTGCGCACGGTGGCGCTGGAGCCGGCGGTGCGGCGGGAGATCGTCGCGCTCAGCCTGCCCGACCTGGCCCAGGTGCCCGCGGTGGCGGCGACGCTGGACGAGCTGGCCCGGGCGGCCGCCCGCCTGTCGGCGGCGCCTCGGCCGAACCCCCTCTGAGAAATCCCCTGCTCTGAGAACCCCTGCTCTGAGAACCCCCTGCAAAGAAACGTTCCTTCAGTGGTGGGCGGCCGCCTCCCCGCCGGCCGGTCCGGACGCCGACGCCGCCACCAGGCGGTGGCGTGCCCGTCCCATGAGCTCCTCGCGCTCGTCCTCGGTCAGCCCGCCCCACACGCCGTACGGCTCACGCACCGCCAGCGCGTGCGCCGCGCACTCGGCGCGGACCGGGCACCTCATGCAGACCTCCTTGGCCGAGTTCTCACGAGCACTCCGCGCCGCACCGCGTTCGCCCTCCGGATGGAAGAAGAGCGAGCTGTCCACCCCGCGGCACGCAGCCAGGAGCTGCCAGTCCCACAGGTCCGCGTTCGGTCCTGGAAGGCGGGAGAAATCTGCCATTGCGTGACCCCTTGTTGCCGATATGGGTGGACGTTGGCGATGCGACGATGCGGCGATGCGGCGATCCAGCGACCCAGCATCCACGACCGTACAACTACGATCTAAGGAGATGAAAATATGACTCATTGCGAATCTAGCCGCAGACACCACCGAAGCGGAAGAAAAGCGGCTAAATGGGGCACTGGTTGTGATGAAACGGCGCGAGTCCGACGCGCATGTCTGCTGCGTGGCCGCCCCCTCACGTAGAGTGCCGAAGACGACACACAGCCCCGTAACTCTTTCGAGTGACCATCGTTGAGAGTGCGGAGGCGGTTGAAGGAACAAGTGCTCGGGCGGGCGTCCGGGACGGTCGACCGCACAGGTGACGATTTCGTACCAGCCTGGAGGCTCAACGTGACGCGCAAGAGCTGCGGAGGACGGCCATGACTTCCGTCCTCGTCTGCGACGACTCCCCGCTTGCCCGAGAGGCGCTGCGCCGCGCGGTGGCGACCGTGCCCGGCGTCGAGCGCGTGACGACGGCCGCCAACGGCGAGGAAGTCCTCCGCCGCTGGGGTGCCGACCGCTCGGACCTGATCCTGATGGACGTGCGCATGCCCGGCCTGGGCGGCGTCGAGACCGTCCGGCGGCTGCTGTCCGCCGACCCCGGGGCGCGCATCATCATGCTCACCGTCGCCGAGGACCTGGACGGCGTGGCCCTCGCGGTCGCCGCCGGTGCCCGCGGCTATCTGCACAAGGACGCCTCGCGCGCCGAGCTGCGCGCCACCGTCACGCAGGCCCTCGCCGACCCGACCTGGCGGCTCGCCCCGCGCCGGCTGCGCTCGGCCGAGATGGGCGCCGCGCCCACGCTCACCGCGCGTGAGATCCAGGTCCTGGAGGGCATGAGCCACGGCCGCTCCAACGCGGAGATCGGCCGCGAGCTGTTCCTCTCCGAGGACACCGTCAAGACCCACGCCCGGCGGCTCTTCAAGAAGCTCGGCGCCTCGGACCGCGCGCACGCCGTGGCGCTCGGCTTCCGGTGGGGCCTGGTCCGCTAGGGCCTGTCCGGCGGGTCAGGTCGCAGGAAAGGGACGGTGCATGATCATCGCAGGCGAGCGGGGGCTGGTGCGTCCAGCTGCAAGGCGGAGGAGGGCGACGACGCGATGGGGGTCCCCCCGCGCGAGCGGAGCCGAGCGTGGGGGAGTCGGCAACCGACGACAACGCGGCAGATGGGCGTGCCAGCCCCCGCGTCTGCGGCATGATCCGCCGGACAGGTCCTAGGGGGCACCCGTGCGGTGGAGGCCCGGTGGGGCACCCATGCGGTGGGCGCGGAAAGGCCCCGTCGGGGACGTGATGTTCCCCGCTTATCGCGAGGTGAGCGGGGGTGACAAGGCGACCCGCCGGGTGCCCGCTGCTCGTTTCGCCGCCGATGACGCATCCTTGAGGTGTGGAGTTCCTCGGGGACGAGTCGGTCAAGCGGAAGGGGAGGGCGCAGGGGATGAGTTCCGGCGCACCTGCTCATAACGCTTCGGTGCACAACAGCGGGCACGGAGCCACGGATCGGACGGCCGCAAGGCACGATGGACCGATGCGTGACGACGATGCGCCCCGTGACCAGGGGACGGTCGGTGGGCTCGTCCACCGCGCCGTCGACGGGGACGAGCAGGCCACGCACGACCTGCTCGCCCATGTCCACCCCCTGGCGCTGCGCTACTGCCGTACCCGTCTGTCCCGCCTGCCCGGTGACGCCCGCCACTTCGTCGAGGACCTCGCCCAGGAGGTCTGCGTCGCGGTGCTGCTCGCGCTGCCTCGCTACAAGGACACCGGCCGGCCCTTCGAGGCGTTCGTGTTCGCCATCGCCGCCCACAAGGTCGCCGACCTCCAGCGCGCGGCGATGCGCCACCCCGGCTCGACCGTCGTCCCGTCCGACGAGATGCCCGAGCGGCCCGACGACTCCCTGGGCCCGGAGGAGCGCGCGCTGCTCAACAGCGACGCCGCCTGGGCCAAGAAACTGCTGGCCAACCTGCCCGAGAACCAGCGCGAGCTGCTCCTGCTGCGCATCGCGGTCGGACTCACGGCCGAGGAGACCGGCCAGATGTTGGGAATGTCACCCGGCGCCGTCCGGGTCGCCCAGCACCGGGCGCTGAGCCGACTGCGGGCGCTCGCGGAGCAGTAGTCGCCGCCGTGAACGGACGGCGGCCCGTGTCCGTACAAAACTACGAAGATCGCAGGCCTTCCTGATCGTGGAATGAGCCACGTCCGCTTCCCGTTAGCATGGACATCCGCACCGATCAAGGCCATTTGGGGAAGGTGTCATGACTGCCAACGTCGACGGAGTGCCCGGAAAATTCGCGACACTCGGGCTGACCTACGACGACGTGCTGCTGCTGCCGGGCGCCTCCGCGGTGCTCCCGAACGCGGTCGACACCTCGTCCCGCATCTCCCGCAACGTGCGGGTCAACATCCCGCTGCTCTCGGCGGCGATGGACAAGGTGACCGAATCCCGCATGGCGATCTCCATGGCCCGCCAGGGCGGTGTCGGCGTCCTGCACCGGAACCTGTCCATCGAGGACCAGGCCAACCAGGTCGACCTGGTCAAGCGCTCCGAGTCCGGCATGGTGGCCAACCCCATCACCATCCACCCGGACGCCACCCTCGCCGAGGCCGACGCGCTGTGTGCCAAGTTCCGCATCAGCGGCGTACCCGTCACCGACGACGCGGGCCGGCTGCTCGGCATCGTCACCAACCGCGACATGGCCTTCGAGAGCGAGCGCTCCCGGCGGGTGCGCGAGGTCATGACGCCGATGCCGCTGGTCACCGGCCAGGTCGGGATCTCCGGCGTGGACGCCATGGAGCTGCTGCGCCGCCACAAGATCGAGAAACTTCCGCTGGTCGACGGCGACGGTGTCCTGAAGGGCCTGATCACGGTCAAGGACTTCGTGAAGGCCGAGCAGTACCCGCACGCCGCGAAGGACGCGGAGGGCCGGCTGATCGTCGGCGCCGCCGTGGGCGCCAGCCCCGAGGCGCTCGACCGTGCCCAGGCCCTCGCCGAGGCCGGGGTGGACTTCCTGGTCGTCGACACCTCGCACGGTCACAACAGCAACGCCCTGAGCTGGATGTCGAAGATCAAGTCGAGCGTCGGCATCGACGTCGTCGGCGGCAACGTCGCCACGCGTGACGGTGCCCAGGCGCTGATCGACGCCGGTGTCGACGGCATCAAGGTGGGCGTGGGCCCCGGCTCCATCTGCACCACCCGCGTCGTCGCCGGCATCGGTGTCCCGCAGGTCACCGCGATCTACGAGGCCTCCCTCGCCGCCCGGCCCGCCGGTGTCCCGCTGATCGGCGACGGTGGCCTGCAGTACTCCGGCGACATCGGCAAGGCGCTGGCCGCCGGCGCCGACACGGTGATGCTGGGCAGCCTGCTCGCGGGCTGCGAGGAGTCGCCGGGCGAGCTGCAGTTCATCAACGGCAAGCAGTTCAAGTCGTACCGCGGCATGGGCTCGCTGGGCGCCATGCAGTCCCGCGGCCAGGGCAAGTCGTTCTCGAAGGACCGCTACTTCCAGGCCGAGGTGGCCTCCGACGACAAGCTCGTGCCCGAGGGCATCGAGGGCCAGGTGCCCTACCGCGGCCCGCTGGGCAACGTGCTGCACCAGCTCGTCGGCGGTCTGCGCCAGACCATGGGCTACGTGGGCGCCGGCACCATCGAGGAGATGGAGTCCAAGGGCCGCTTCGTGCGGATCACCTCCGCCGGCCTCAAGGAGAGCCACCCGCACGACATCCAGATGACGGTCGAAGCACCGAACTACAGCCGCAGCAAGTAGGCAGCAGCCTCCCGAGGGCGGCCCCGGACCATCCGGGGCCGCCCTCTGCGGTGCCCCGCCGTGCCCGTCGGGGATACTGGAAGGCGCTGCAACGCATCAGGGAAAGGCCACAGACGTGACTGAGATCGAGATCGGGCGCGGCAAGCGCGGCCGCCGGGCGTACGCCTTCGACGACATCGCCGTCGTCCCCAGCCGCCGTACGCGGGACCCGAAGGAGGTCTCGATCGCCTGGCAGATCGACGCCTACCGCTTCGAGCTGCCGTTCCTGGCCGCTCCCATGGACTCGGTCGTCTCGCCGGCCACCGCCATCCGCATCGGCGAGCTGGGCGGCCTCGGCGTGCTCAACCTCGAAGGGCTCTGGACCCGGCACGAGGACCCGCAGCCGCTGCTCGACGAGATCGCCGGTCTCGACGCGGACACCGCGACCCGCCGCCTCCAGGAGATCTACGCCGCTCCCATCCGGGAGGAGCTGATCGGGCAGCGCATCAAGGAGGTGCGCGACTCGGGCGTGGTCACCGCCGCCGCGCTCTCCCCGCAGCGCACCGCCCAGTTCTCCAAGGCCGTCGTGGACGCGGGCGTGGACATCTTCGTCATCCGCGGTACGACGGTCTCGGCGGAGCACGTCTCCGGCTCGCACGAGCCGCTGAACCTGAAGCAGTTCATCTACGAGCTGGACGTCCCGGTCATCGTCGGCGGCTGCGCCACCTACACCGCCGCCCTGCACCTGATGCGCACCGGCGCGGCGGGCGTCCTCGTCGGCTTCGGCGGCGGCGCCGCGCACACCACGCGCAACGTGCTGGGCATCCAGGTGCCCATGGCGACGGCGGTCGCGGACGTGGCGGCGGCCCGCCGCGACTACATGGACGAGTCCGGCGGCCGGTACGTACACGTCATCGCCGACGGCGGCGTCGGCTGGTCCGGCGACCTGCCCAAGGCGATCGCCTGCGGCGCCGACTCCGTGATGATGGGCTCCCCGCTGGCCCGCGCCACCGACGCGCCGGGCAAGGGCAACCACTGGGGCATGGAGGCCGTCAACGAGGAGCTGCCCCGCGGCAAGAAGGTCGACCTCGGCACGGTCGGCACCATCGAGGAGATCCTCACCGGCCCGTCCCACACCCCGGACGGCTCGATGAACTTCTTCGGGGCGCTGCGCCGCGCGATGGCGACGACCGGCTACAGCGAGCTGAAGGAGTTCCAGCGGGTCGAGGTCACCGTGGCGGACTCGCAGCACCGGCGGTAATCACCCGGACGGCGTAGCGAAGGGGCCCGGAGCAGTCGCTCCGGGCCACTTCGCGTGTGCGGTCCCGCTCAGAGGCCGCGCGCGCTCAGAGCCGGTACGCCGCCCCCGTGGGCGTCGCCCCGCGCGTGTCCAGCAGGAGCTGCGCCTTCACCGACAGGCCCTGGAGGTCGTACGTGCGGTGCTGCTGGAGGAGGATCGTCAGGTCGGCGTCGGCGGCGGCCTCGTAGAGGGAGTCCGCGCGGGGGACGGGGCGCTCCGCCACGTTCCAGGACGGGATGTGCGGGTCGTGGTAGCTGACGGCGGCGCCGAGCCCCATCAGGCGGGTCGCGATCTCCTCGGCCGGGGTGGCCTGCTGGTCGGCGAGGTCGGCCTTGTAGGTGACGCCGAGGAGCAGGACGCGGGCGCCGCGCGCGGACTTGCCGTGCTCGTTGAGGAGGGCGGCGGCGCGCTGGACGACGTAGCGGGGCATCTGGGAGTTGACCCGCTGGGCGACCTCCACCATGCGCAGGCTGTGGGGGGCCTGCCCGGTCAGGTCCTGGGGGACGGAGTGGCCGCCGACGCCGGGGCCGGGGCGGAAGGCCTGGAAGCCGAAGGGCTTGGTCTCCGCGCAGCGCAGGACGTCCCACAGGTCGACGCCGAGGTCGTCGCAGAGGACGGCCATCTCGTTGACGAGGGCGATGTTGACGTGGCGGAAGTTGGTCTCCAGGAGCTGCACCGTCTCCGCCTCGCGGGGGCCGCGCGCGCGGACCACCTTGTCGGTGAGGCGGCCGTAGAAGGCGGCGGCCGACTCGGTGCAGGCCGGGGTGAGGCCGCCGATGACCTTCGGGGTGTTGGCGGGAGTGAAGTCGCGGTTGCCGGGGTCGACGCGGCTGGGGGAGTAGGCGAGGTGGAAATCGCGGCCTGCGCGCAGCCCTGAGCCCTGCTCCAGGATCGGGCGCAGGAACTCCTCCGTGGTCCCCGGCCGCACCGGCGACTCCAGGATCACCGTGGTGTGCGGGCGCATGTGGGCGGCGAGCGTGCGGGCCGCGGCCTCGACCTGGGTGAGGTCCAGGCCGCCGTCCGGCGCCGGCGGGGTGGGCGCGCAGATGACCGCGGTGCGCACCCGGCCCAGCTCGGCCGGTCCCGCGGCGGTGCGGAAGCCCGCCGAGAGCATCCGGCGCAGCTCGGCGGGGGAGAGGGGGCCGGCCTCGGGGCCGGTCTTGTAGCCGAGGGTGGGGATGCCGGCGGCGACGGCGGCCTGGGCCAGGGGCAGGCCGTACGGGCCGAGTCCGATGACGGCGAGATCTGCGGGCATGGCGTGGGCCGTCCTTCCCAGTAGCCGAAGCGGGACAGGTGCGCAAGCCCGGTGGACAGGATGGGCGAGCACAACGTCAGACTAGGAGTAAATATGACCGATTTGTGGGATTGATCTGCCTCGTTTCGGGTGAGTCTCGACGGTGACCTGGGGGAAGTTGTCCACAGGCTGAGGACGTGCGGCGGCCGATGTCGGGCAGGCCGGACAGAATCTGGGCATGGTGGGTACCAGGAGACGGGCTTCGCCCGACGGGTGCGGCCGACGCGACCACAGCGGGAGGCAGCAGTGAGGACAGCGACACTGGGGCCGGCGCAGCGCGCCGAGTCGCTCGCGGCCATGGCCGAGCGCGAACTGGACGTACTGGTGGTGGGCGCCGGCGTGGTCGGCGCGGGCACCGCGCTGGACGCCGTGACGCGCGGCCTGTCGACCGGCCTGGTCGAGGCGCGGGACTGGGCGTCGGGCACCTCCAGCCGGTCCAGCAAGCTGATCCACGGCGGCCTGCGCTATCTGGAGATGCTCGACTTCACGCTCGTCCGGGAGGCGCTGAAGGAGCGCGGGCTGCTGCTCGAACGGCTGGCGCCGCACCTGGTGAAGCCGGTGCCGTTCCTGTACCCGCTGCAGCACAAGGGCTGGGAGCGGCTGTACGCGGGCTCGGGTGTCGCGCTCTACGACGCCATGTCCATGGCCCGCGGCCACGGCCGGGGCCTGCCGATGCACCGTCACCTGAGCCGCTCTCACGCCCTGCGGGTGGCACCCGCCTTGAAGAAGGACGCGCTGGTCGGCGCGCTCCAGTACTACGACGCGCAGATGGACGACGCCCGCTTCGTGGCCACCCTGGTGCGCACCGCCGCGGCGTACGGCGCCCAGGTCGCCAACCGCGCGCGGGTCACCTCCTTCATTCGCGAGGGCGAACGCGTGGTCGGCGCGCGCGTGCAGGACGTCGAGGCCGGCGGCGAGTACGACATCCGCGCCAAGCAGATCGTGAACGCGACCGGGGTGTGGACCGACGACACCCAGTCGATGGTGGGCGAGCGCGGCCAGTTCCACGTCCGGGCGTCCAAGGGCATCCACCTCGTCGTGCCCAAGGACCGCATCCACTCCACCACCGGGCTCATCCTGCGCACCGAGAAGTCCGTGCTGTTCGTCATCCCCTGGGGGCGGCACTGGATCATCGGTACCACGGACACCGACTGGGACCTCGACAAGGCCCACCCGGCCGCGTCCAGCGCGGACATCGACTACCTCCTGGAGCACGTCAACTCAGTGCTGTCGGTGCCCCTGACCCGCGACGACGTCGAGGGGGTCTACGCCGGGTTGCGCCCGCTGCTGGCCGGCGAGTCCGACGCCACCAGCAAGCTCTCGCGCGAGCACACCGTCGCGCACCCGGTGCCCGGCCTGGTCGTCGTGGCGGGCGGCAAGTACACGACGTACCGGGTGATGGCCAAGGACGCCGTGGACGAGGCGGTGCACGGGCTCGACCTGCGGGTCGCCGACAGCGTCACCGAGGAGACCCCGCTGCTCGGCGCCGAGGGCTACCAGGCGCTGTGGAACGCGCGGGCGCGCATCGCCGCGCGCACCGGCCTGCACGTGGTGCGCGTGGAGCACCTGCTGAACCGGTACGGCTCGCTGGCCGAGGAGGTGCTGGAACTCGTCGCCGCCGACCCCTCACTGGGCGAACCGCTGCACGCCGCCGACGACTACCTGCGCGCCGAGGTCGTCTACGCCGCCTCGCACGAGGGCGCGCGGCACCTGGACGACGTCCTCACCCGGCGCACCCGCATCTCCATCGAGACCTTCGACCGCGGGACGCGCAGCGCCCGTGAGGCCGCCGAGCTGATGGCGCCGGTGCTGGGATGGGACAAGGACCAGGTCGAACGCGAGGTCCAGCACTACGAGAAGCGGGTCGAGGCCGAGCGGGAGTCGCAGCGCCAGCCGGACGACCTGACGGCCGACGCGGCCCGGCTGGGGGCGCCGGACATCGTGCCCCGGTAGCGGCGGGAGCGGCGGGCCGGACCCCTCGGGCCCGCCGCACGGCCCGTCCCCCGCGCCCCCCGGGCCCCCGTGGCACCCTGGGCGTCGAGCACTTGTCGCGTGAGGGACAATGAAGGCTCTGTCAGGGCGGGTTGCATGAGGGGACGCATGTCGGACGCGGAGCGGGCGGGGACACCCCGTACGGACAAGAGCGCACGTCTCCTCGCCGGGCGTTACCGGCTGGGAGACGTGCTCGGCCGCGGCGGCATGGGGACGGTGTGGCGGGCCCAGGACGAGACCCTGGGACGCACGGTCGCCGTCAAGGAGCTGCGGTTCCCGGGCAACATCGACGAGGAGGAGAAGCGGCGCCTGATCACGCGCACGCTGCGCGAGGCCAAGGCGATCGCGCGGATCCGCAACAACGGCGCCGTCACCGTCTACGACGTCGTCGAGGAGGACGACCGGCCCTGGATCGTGATGGAACTCGTCGAGGGCAAGTCGCTCGCCGAGGCCATCCGTGAGGACGGTCTGCTGGAGCCCAAGCGCGCCGCGGAGGTCGGCCTCGCCGTCCTCGACGTGCTGCGCTCGGCGCACCGCGAGGGCATCCTGCACCGCGACGTGAAGCCGTCCAACGTGCTGATCGCCGAGGACGGCCGGGTCGTCCTCACCGACTTCGGCATCGCCCAGGTCGAGGGCGACCCGTCCATCACCTCCACCGGCATGCTCGTCGGCGCCCCCTCCTACATCTCCCCGGAGCGCGCCCGCGGCCACAAGCCCGGACCGGCCGCCGACCTCTGGTCGCTCGGCGGGCTGCTGTACGCCGCCGTGGAGGGCACCCCGCCCTACGACAAGGGCTCCGCGATCGCGACCCTCACCGCGGTGATGACGGAGAACCTGGAGGAGCCGAAGAACGCCGGCCCGCTGCGGGACGTCATCTACGGGCTGCTCAACAAGGACCCCGCCCACCGGCTCGACGACGCCGGCGCCCGCGCGATGCTGAACGAGGTCATCCACGCGCCCGCCGTCGAGGCCGAACCGGTCGACGCCACGAAGGTCGTGCCGCTGCCGGCCCAGCCGGACGAGGGGACGCGCCGGGGCGGCGGCGGTGGCAAGCGGGCCGAGGAGGCCGGGGAGCGGCTGCGCGGGGCGCTGCGCTCGGTGCGCAAAGCCGCGGTCGGGGCGGGTGCGGCCGGTGCGGCCGCCGCCTCGCGGAGCAGGCAGGGCGGTACGGGCTCCGGGTCCGGCGCGGACTCCGGCTCCACGGGGGCGGGCGCGTCCGGTACCGCCGCGTCCGGTGCCGCCGCGTCCGGTACGGCCGGAACGGCGGCCGCCACGGGATCGGCGCAGGGTTCGGGCGCCGGCACGCAGGGCGGGAACGCTCCCGGCGGCAAGCGGAGTTCCGGCTGGCCCGTCGTGCCGCCGCCGGACCTGCCGGCCAGGCCCGTGCCCCGGGCACCGCTCACCGACGTGGTGCCCCGCCGGACGCTGATCGTCATCGCGGTGATCGTGGCGCTCGCCGTGCTCGGCACCGTGCTGGCGCTCACCCTCGGCGGCGACGACGAGAAGGGGGCCGAGGGCGGCAACGGCGGCAAGCCCGTCGCCTCCGCGGGACCGAGCGGCGAGACCAAGCAGGACGACGAGGGCGGCACCGGCACCGACGGCACCGCCTCCGACCCGGCGACGGACGGTGACGCCAGCGGCGCGCCGGACGGCGGCGCGAGCGCGTCCGGCGACGCGGGCGGCGGGTCCCCGGACGCCGGGAAGTCCGAGGGCAAGGAGGACGTGGCCGCCACCCACAAGGGCGGCCAGGGCTACCGCATCGGGCTGCCCGAGGGCTGGAAGTTCACCTCCACGGGCGCCTCGGGCGACCGGTTCACCGGCCCCGGTGGGCAGAAGCTGCTGGTCGCCTGGACCTCCACGCCCAAGGGCGACCCGGTCGCCGACTGGGAGAGCCAGGAGCGGTACATGGTCCGCTCGCAGTACAAGAAGATCCGCATAGAGAAGGTGGGCTACCGGGGCTGGAACGCGGCCGACTGGGAGTTCACCTACACCGACGGCGGCACCAAGTACCGCACCGTGGACCGGGGTTTCGTCGTCAACGACCACCAGGGCTACGCGCTCATGTACACCGCGAAGGCCGACGACTGGGACGGCGACCTGCGCCGGAACACCTGGCGGACCCTGACGAAATCCTTCGAACCCAAGTCCTGAGCGGACGGCTCCGGGTTTGAGCGGCGCGATATCTGGCATCAGCTCTTTGCGGGTTGCCTCCGGCACGTATCGTGAGTGCTTGCGGACCGTACGCAGCCGGAACGGCCCGCCGGGCGAACGGAATTGACCGACGGGCTGCCGGGGGTGGCGACGTGGACGACTATGCGGGACGGGTGCTCGCCGACCGCTACCGCCTGCCCCTGCCGCCGTCCGACGAGTACGAACTCACCGAGACCCGGGCCTTCGACACGTACAGCGGCCAGGAAGTCCTGGTCCGGCAGGTGCCGTTGCCGGAGGTCGTCGAGGCCGAGGTGCTCGACGCGGACGGTCTGCCCGACGGCTTCACGGCCCGTGACGGCGGTGTCCGGCACCCCGGCAGGCGGACCTCCGGCGGGAGCACCGGCATCCGGCGGCCGGCCGACCCCGTGGTACGGCGGGCCGTCGAGGCCGCGCAGGCCGCCGCCGCCGTTCCCGACCACCCGCGCCTCGACCAGGTCTTCGACGTGTTCGCCGAGGGCGGGTCGCTGTGGATCGTCAGCGAGCTGGTCGCCGCGAGGCCGCTGGCCGCGCTCCTCGCCGAGCAGGCGCTGACGCCGTACCGCGCGGCCGAGGTGGCCTCCGACATCCTGCTCGCGCTGCGGGTGCTGCACACGTACGGCTGGGTGCACCGCAACATCACCGCGCGCACCGTGCTGGTCTGCGACGACGGGCGGGTGATGCTGACCGGCCTGGCGGTGGGGGCCGCCGAGGAGGCGCTGTGCGGGTACGACCCCGTCCCGCCGCCCGACGAGGACCCCGCCCCCGGCCCGCTCGACCCCAACGGGACCTTCGGCCCCGGCGGCGGTACGCCCGGCCCGGGGGGCGCCGGGCCCGGGATGCTGGGGCCGGTCGGTGCCAGGGCCGGAATCCTGGGCTCCGGTGACTCCGGAATCCTCGGCCCCGGTGACGCCGATCCCGAGGCCGCCCGGCGGGCCGCCATCGAGGCCCGGGGCGTCGGTGGGCTGCCGGTGCCCGGGGCCGTGGGTCCGGGCGCACCGGCCGGGCTCGCGCCCGCGCAGCTCGACACCAGCGGCGACATCCGCGCCGCGCGCGCCGGAGCGATCGCCGCGTACCGCGCGGGGGCGCGTGCCGCCGCCCGTGTCCAGGAGGCCCAGAACGGCCGCGCCGCCCTCCCGGGAGCCCGCCCCGCCCCCGACGACACGACGGGGCGACCTGGCCAGGGCGCCGACGCCGGTCGGCCTCCCCATGCGGACGCTGCTGGGCCCGGATCCGCCCACGGCGCCGAGCGAGTCGGCCCGCCCGCCGAGGACGCCGGGCACGGCGCCGCCGTACCGCCCGGACAGATCGCCGACCCCTACGGCGTACGCACCACCTCCTGGCACGGCGCCACGCCCCGCACCGCAGGCGACCCGGCATCCGCCCCGCCCCGCCTCCCCGGTGACCCGGCAACCCACGCACCCCACCTCGGCGGTGACCCCGCGACCCCCGCACCCCGCTTCAGCGGTGACCCGGCACCCCACGCCCCCCGCTTCAGCGGTGACCCGGCACCCCACGCCCCCCGCCTCGGCGGTGACCCGGCACCCCACGCCCCCCGCCTCGGCGGTGACCCGGCGACCCCCGCACCCCGCCTCCCCGGCGACCCCGCCGCGTCCGGCCGCGCCCTGCCCCCCGCCCCCCGGCAGGGAGACACCGCCGGGTACGCCGTCCCGCCGCAGGAGGGGGGACCCGCGACCTCCGGGCGCTGGGACGACCTCGTCGCCCGGACTGCCGTGCCGCGCGGGCCCGCCACCGCGCTCGCCGCCGAGCGGGCCCGGCAGACGCGGATGGCCGTGGTCGGGCCGGTGACCGAGCGGTGGGCGCCCGAGCAGGCCGGGCCGGTGCACGAGAACTGGCAGCTGGCCGCGCCCATCGGCCCCGCCACCGACCTGTGGGCGCTGGGCGCGCTGCTCTACCGCGCCGTACAGGGACACGCGCCGTACCCGGAGGAGTCCACCGCCGAGCTGGTGCAGATCGTGTGCGCGGAGCCCCCGGCGTTCGCCGAGGAGTGCGGCCCGCTGCGGCCGGTCGTGGAGTCGCTGCTGCGTCAGGACCCCACCGAGCGCATCGACTTCGAGGAGCTGCGCGGCTGGCTGCGCTCCCTCGTACGCTCCGCGCCCGAGCCCGAGGCCGGCCTGCACGTCATCTCCGCCCCGCCCGCCGAGACCGGCCACAGCCGGCTGCCCATCGTGCGCCGCCGCGGCGAACTGGTGCGCCGGCGCCGGGCCGGGCTGCCCGCGCACCACGGCCGCCACAAGCGGGGCCGCGCGGAACCCGCCCGCTCGCCGCGCAGCCTCGGCCGGACCCTGCTCCTGCTGATACTGCTCGCCCTGGCCGGAGCCATCGCGTACGCCATGTTCTTCCTGCCGAAGAGCGACACGCGCGACTCCGGCGCCGCCGACCGCACCGGCACCGCCGGTGACGCGAGCCAGGCGCCGCCCGCGGGGTCACCGGACGTCAGCAGCGAGCCCCGGCCCGAGCAGACCTCCCCGGAGTCCACCCCCGGCGACTCGGAGACCGACGGCGGCTCCACCGAGACGCAGTCGAACGTCGCCGACGGGTTCACCCTGCGCAAGGACCCGGAGGGCTTCCGCGTCGCCGTCGCCGAGGACTGGGACCGCACCCCCCGCAACGGCAGCGGTCAGGTCGTCTACGCCAAGGGCGACTTCGAGCTGCTCGTCGTACCGGGCCGCGACCGCACCTCCGAGTTCGGCGACGACCCGATGGTCTACCAGCGCGACAGCGAGCCCGAGTTGGCCCCCTACCGCGCCTCCAGCTGGGCCACCTCCAGCGGGCTGAAGACCATCGAGGTCGGCGGACGGACCATGGCGGAGGGGCAGTTCACCTGGACCGGCGCGGGCGGCGAGCTCTTCGTGCGCAACGTCGCCATCCTGATCGACGGCCGCTACCACGTGGTGCAGGTGCGGGGTCCGGAGGCCGAGCGGGACGAGGTGAGCCGCCTGTTCGAACAGGCCTCGGCGACCTACCAGTACACACGCTGAACGGAGTTCGCCCCGATGGTTGCCTCCCGTCACGGAAAGCGACAACCGTCACAGAGCGGTTTCCATGCGACCCCACCCGTTCCCCGGAAGGTGACCTGTCCCTAGTCTGGCCCTGACAAGACCATTGCGGGGCAACGTGAATCAGATGCAGGGCCGGCTCGTCGCGGACCGTTACCGGCTCGGGGACACCATCGGCAGCGGCGGCATGGGCCGGGTGTGGCGCGCGCACGACGAGGTACTGAACCGGACCGTCGCCATCAAGGAGTTGACCGCCGCGCTCTACGTCTCCGAGAGCGACCAGGCGATCCTGCTGGCACGCACCCGGGGCGAGGCGCGCGCGGCGGCGCGGATCAACCACTCGGCCGTCGTCACCGTGCACGACGTACTCGAACACGACGGCCGGCCCTGGATCGTGATGGAGCTGGTCGAGGGCCGCTCGCTGGCCGACGCGGTCAAGGAGGAGGAGCGGGTCGAGCCGCGCGAGGCGGCCCGTATCGGCCTGTGGGTGCTGCGCGCCCTGCGCGCCGCGCACACCGCCGGTGTCCTGCACCGCGACGTCAAACCGGGCAACGTCCTGCTCGCCGACGACGGCCGCGTCCTGCTCACCGACTTCGGCATCGCGCAGATCGAGGGCGACACCACCATCACCCGGACCGGCGAGGTCGTCGGCTCCGTCGACTACCTCGCGCCCGAGCGGGTGCGCGGCCACGACCCCGGCTCCGCCTCCGACCTGTGGGCGCTCGGCGCGACGCTGTACACGGCGGTGGAGGGCAGATCGCCGTTCCGCCGCACCTCACCGCTCACCACCATGCAGGCCGTGGTCGAGGAGGAGGCCACCGAGCCCCGGTACGCCGGTCCGCTCGCGCCGGTCATCAGCGCCCTGCTCCGCAAGGACCCGGAGACGCGGCCCGACGCGACCGAGGCCGAGCACCTGCTCGCCCAGGCGGCCGAGGGACGGCGGCCGGACGCGGCCCAGGCGTACATCCCGACCCAGTACACGGGCCAGGGGCGCCAAGGCGACACGCTCCACCAGGGGACGGCGGGCACGCCCACCGCGACGCCGTACCCGCCGGTGACCGGCCCCACCGCGGCCGTCGGCCACCCCGCGACGGGCCACACGGCACAGGCGTACGGGACGGGCGCCATGCCGCCGGGAACCGTACCGCCGGGGCACCCGCACACCGTGCCGGCCGGAGCCCCCGGCCCCCGGCGCCGTCGGCAGGGCCGCCTGCGCACGGTCGCCCTGGTCGTCGCCGTCGCCGCCCTCATCGGCGCGGGCACCGCCGTACTGCTGCAACAGCGCGACGGCGGCGGCACGGAGGCCGGCCCGGAGCCCGGTGGGCCCACGTCCTCCTCGTCCACCACGCCCTCGGGATCCCCCACCAACGGCAAGGGCCCCGGCGGATCCGTCCCGGACAGCTGGGAACGCCGCGACGACCCGTTGGGTTTCAGCCTCTACCTGCCCAAGAACTGGCAGCGGGAGGCCTTCGACGACGAGGGCGAACTCAAGCAGGCCGACTACAGCCCCGACGGCGGCAAGCACCTCCTGCGCATATCCGTCGACACCGCCCCCGACTACAACGACCCGCACGCGCACCAGCTCGATCTGGAGGTCCAGCTCCAGCGGCTGGTCGACTACCGGCGCGTCACCCTGGAGCGCGGCACCTACCGCGACCGCGACAGCGCCAGGTGGGAGTACACCTGGACCGCGCTGGCGAAGGACACCTCCTTCCCCGGCCCGCGCCGCGCCGTCGCGCACACGCACATCTCCCGGGACGGCGTCGAGTACGCCCTCAACATGTCGGGGCCCGCGGACGACTGGCCGACCACCGAGCGGCAGTTCAGGTCGGTGCTGCAGAGCTGGCAGGAGCGGACGGGCTGAGACCCGTACCGCGCGTCGCCGTAAACCGGTCGGGAGCCGCCCCAACGGTGCCCGCGCACCCGTCGGTTGTCGGCCACCCGGGTGGCGGCGGCGCGGAGGCGCCGCGTCCGGTGGGGCATCATGGGACACATGGTGACCGAGGGGGCTGGCGGGCGTGTCATCGCGGGCCGTTACCGGCTCCATGAGCGGCTCGGCAGCGGCGGCATGGGCATCGTGTGGCGGGCCACCGACCAACTGCTCGTCCGCGAGGTGGCCGTGAAGGCGCTGCCCCTCGACGAGACCCTGTCCGCCGCCGAGGCCCGGCGGCGCCGCGAGCGCACCCTGCGCGAGGCCCGCGCGGTCGCGCAGCTGCGGCATCCGCACGTCATCGTCGTGCACGACGTCGTCGAGGACGACGCCCGCGCGTACATGGTCATGGAACTCGTCGACGGCGGCTCGCTCGCGGACCGCGTCGTCGCCCGCGGCCCCGTCGGCCCCCGCGAGGCCGCCCGGATCGGCATCGCCCTGCTCGACGCCCTGCGCACGGCGCACGCGGCCGGCGTCCTGCACCGGGACGTGAAACCGTCCAACGTGCTGATCGCCGAGGACGGCCGGGTCGTCCTCACCGACTTCGGCGTCGCCCAGGTCGCGGGCGCCACCACCCTCACCGAGAGCGGCTCCTTCGTCGGCTCGCCCGAGTACACCGCGCCGGAGCGGATGTCCGGCGCCGGGACCGGACCGGAGTCCGACCTGTGGTCCCTGGGCGTCCTGCTGTGCGCGATCCTCAGCGGCGCCTCCCCCTTCCACCGCGACTCGCTCGGCGGCGTCCTGCACGCCGTGGTCACCGAGGAGATCCACCCGCCCGCCCAGACCGGACCGCTCCTCCCGGTCGTCCGGGGCCTCCTCGAACGCGATCCCCGACGGCGGCTGGACGCGGCGGAGGCGGACCGGATGCTTCGCCTCTACCTGAGCACCGGCCGCACGCCCGCGACGACCGGGGCCCGCGGGTCCCGGCGGATGAAGCGGAGCGTGCTCATGGCGGTGCTGCTGGTCGTCGCGGCGGCGGGCGCGGGCATCTCGGCGGCGGTGCTGCTCGTGGACGGCGACGACGGCGGGGGCGGCGCCCCGACGAGCTCGGCGCCCGCGACACCGACGACGGATCCGGCGTCCCCCTCGGTGTCCCCGTCCGGCGCTCCGTCCGCCCACGAGTCCCCGGCATCCCACCTAAAGGGGAGATAAGCGGCAGCCCGCGTCACGGGTCTGTGACCACCGTGCACCCGCGGTGGATACGGACGCGTCCGGCGCGATATGGATGGACCCATGAGCAGCAACGGGGGACCCCGCAGGGGGTCGGACGAGCCGACGAGTTTTGGCCTGCAACCACCGAACCAGCCCGTCGCCGTGCCGCATCCCGGCAACCCGTACGCGGCACCCACCCAGGTCGTGCCGTCGCAGCCGGTGTCACCGTCCGCCCAGAACCCGTCCGCGCAGACCCCGTCCGCGCAGGACCCGGGTGCCGGGCGGCTGATCGCGGGCCGCTACCGGCTGCTCGCCAAGCTGGGGCACGGCGGCATGGGCACGGTGTGGCGGGCGAAGGACGAGACGGTGGACCGCGAGGTGGCCGTCAAGGAGCCCCGCGTACCCGACCACCTTCCCGAGCGCGAACGGGACAACGCCTTCGAACGGATGCGCCGCGAGGCCCGCGCCGCCGCCCGGCTCGACCACCCCGGCGTGGTCAACGTGCACGACGTGGCGGTCGTCGACGGCCAGCCGTGGATCGTGATGGAGCTGGTGCGGGGCCGCTCGCTGGGCGACGCGCTGCAGGAGGGCACGCTGGGCGCCCGCGAGGCCGCCCGGATCGGCCTGGAGGTGCTCGGCGCGCTGGAGGCCGCGCACGCGGCCGGCATCCTGCACCGGGACGTGAAGCCGGACAACGTGCTGCTCGGCCGGCACGACCGGGTCGTCCTCACCGACTTCGGCATCGCCCAGATCGAGGGCGAGACCAACCTGACCGACACCGGCGGCTTCGTCGGCTCGCCCGAGTACATCGCCCCGGAGCGGGTGCTGGGCCAGCGCCCCGGCCCGGCGAGCGACCTGTGGTCGCTGGGCGTGGTGCTGTACGCGGCGACGGAGGGCGTCTCGCCGTTCCGCCGCAGCAACACCCCCGCCACGCTCCAGTCGGTGCTCAACGCCACCCCCGCGGCCCCCGCCGCCGCGCAGGGCCCGCTGGCCGAGGTGATCACGGCGCTGCTGGACAAGGACCCGGCGCGCCGCCCGGACGCCGCCCGGGTGCGCGGCCTGCTGGACACCGCCGCCAACCCGCCCGCCCCACAGCCCACCCAGGTCGTGCGCGTCGCCGGGACGGACGGCCCGTCGGGGCCGGGGTCCCGGTGGAGCGTCCGGCTGGGCCGCAACGCCTGGATCACCCTCGGCGCGGCGGTCGTCGCGGCGGCGGTGGCGTCGTACCTGGTGGTGGCGGACCCCTTCGCGGGGCCGCTGCCCGAGGGCTGGAAGGAGCAGAAGCTCGACGGCAGGATCGAGATGAGCGTCGGCCTGCCCGCCGAGTTCGTGAAGCAGAAGCACCCCGACGACTGGGACGGCACCAACGAGACGTTCACCGACCCGAGCGGCGCCGTCACCGTCCTCGTCGACCGCGACATCAAGGCCGACGACAAGACGGGCGAGATCCCGGACACCGCGATGGCGGGCGCCTGGGCGGACTGGGACATGCTCAAGGACGGCGAGTACTCCTACGACTTCGCCGACGACCCCGCCCCCAAGGGCGAGCCGAGCGAGACCGAGTCCCAGGGTGGCAAGGCCGCCGAGAACACCATCGAGTACACGACCACGGACTCGGAGAACCCCACGGCGCGCGAGTTCCACATCCTGTACTTCCGGGCGGAAAACGGCGACATGTGCAAGGTGTCGATCGACTACCCCCGCAAGGGCTACTTCGCCGACGAGGGAAAGGAGATCGCCCGCACGGTCGTCGCCAACTGGACGGTCGCAAAGCCCTGATCAGCGGGTTTGTGCCAGCGATCACTGGCGTCATGTGAGCACTCGGTGAATCCCCATTACCGACGGGTACACAAAAGGCCGCGCGGCGTCATACCCTGCGGCTCATGACGGACGCGCAGGCCCCGGAACTGACCGGCACGAACCCCCTCGCCCCCTCCCCGGAGGGCGCCCGCACCGCTGCCGACGTGGTCACGCCCGAGCTGGTCGCCCAGCTCACCAAGGGCGTGGCCGGCTCCGGCCGCACCGCCAACCACACCCCGTTCACCGGCGCCAAGCTCGCCGACCTGCCCGAGTCCACGCCCGAGGACGTGGCCGGCGCCTTCGAGCAGGCCCGCGCCGCCCAGGCCGTGTGGGCGCGCGTTCCGGTACGGCAGCGCGCCGCGGTCCTGCTGCGCTTCCACGACCTGGTCCTGGAGCGCCAGGCCGAGGTCCTCGACCTCATCCAGCTGGAGACCGGCAAGGCCCGGCTGCACGCCCACGAGGAGGTCCAGGCCGTCGCCGTCGCCGCCCGGCACTACGGCCGCAAGGCGCCCGCGTACCTGCGGCCCAAGCGGCACACCGGCGCCGTGCCGACCCTGACGAAGGTCACCGAACTGCGCCACCCGCGCGGTGTCGTCGGCCAGATCGCCCCCTGGAACTACCCGCTGGAGCTGTCCGTCGGCGACGCGCTCCCCGCGTTCGTCGCGGGCAACGCGGTCGTCATGAAGCCCGACACCGAAACCTGCCTGACCGCGCTGTGGGCCCGTGACCTGCTCATCGAGGCCGGTCTGCCCGCCGAGGTCTTCCAGGTCGTCCTCGGCGACGGACCGGTCGTCGGCCCCGAGGTCGTCAAGCACGCCGACTACGTCTCCTTCACCGGCTCCACCCGCACCGGCCGCGAGGTCGCCCAGGGCGCCGCCGCCCGCCTGGTCGGCGTCTCCCTCGAACTCGGCGGCAAGAACGCCATGCTGGTCCTGGAGGACGCCGACATCGAGAAGGCCGCGGCGGGCGCCGTCCGCGCCTGCTTCTCCTCCGCCGGCCAGCTGTGCATCTCCATCGAGCGGCTGTACGTCCAGGAGTCGGTCGCCGACGCCTTCCTGGAGCGCTTCGCCGCCCGCACCAAGGCCATGCGGCTCGGCACCTCCCTCTCCTACGGCGCCGACATGGGCTCGCTGGTGGGGGAGCGGCAGCTGGAGACCGTGGAGCGGCACGTGGCGGACGCCGTCGAGCGGGGCGCGAAGCTCGTCGCCGGCGGCGTCGCCCGCCCGGACATCGGCCCGTACTTCTACGAGCCGACCATCCTCGACGGCGTCACGGCACCCATGACCGTGTGCGCCGAGGAGACCTTCGGGCCGGTCGTGTCCGTCTACCGCTTCAAGACCGAGGACGAGGCGGTCGAGCACGCCAACTCCACGCCGTACGGCCTGAACTCCTCGGTCTGGACGAAGGACGCCCGGCGCGGCCGCGACGTCGCCGCCCGCCTGCGCACCGGCACCGTCAACATCAACGAGGGGTACGCCTCCGCCTACGGCAGCGTCCAGTCCCCGATGGGCGGCATGGGCGACTCCGGCCTCGGCCGCCGCCACGGCTCGGAGGGCATCCTCAAGTACACCGAGGCCCAGACGGTCGCCCACCAGCGCGTCCTGCCGATGGCCCCGTCACTGGGCATGGACGACGAGGGATACGCCCGGTTCATGAGCCGCAGCCTGCGGCTCATGAAGAGTCTCCGGTTCAGGTAACCCACTTAGGGGCGCGGGGCTGTATCGATATGCGGCTCCGCCGCCTGGGCGCGACCAGCCACGAACTACCCGCACGCGAACTCAAAGAGGAGACCCCCGTGCCCAAGGACGCTTACGACTACGACGTCCTCGTCGTGGGTTCCGGCTTCGGCGGATCCGTCTCCGCCCTCCGCCTCACGGAGAAGGGCTACAACGTCGGCGTCCTGGAAGCCGGCCGCCGCTTCACCCGCGAGTCGTTGCCGAAGAACTCCTGGGACCTCAAGAACTACCTCTGGGCGCCGAAACTCGGCATGTTCGGCATCCAGCGCATCCACCTGCTCGGCAATGTCATGGTCCTGGCAGGCGCCGGCGTCGGCGGCGGTTCCCTCAACTACGCCAACACCCTCTACGTGCCGCCGAAGCCGTTCTTCGAGGACCCTCAGTGGCGTGACATCACCGACTGGCACGGGGAGCTGACGCCGTACTACGACCAGGCCCGCCGCATGCTCGGGGTCCGGCTGAACCCGACGATGACCCCGTCCGACGTGCACCTGAAGGCCGCCGCCGAGCGGATGGGCGTCGGGGACAGCTTCCACATGGCGCCGGTCGGCGTGTTCTTCGGCGACGGCGAGGACGCGGACGGCAGGGCGGAGACGAAGGCGAAGCCGGGCGAGCGGGTGCCCGACCCCTACTTCGGCGGCGCGGGCCCCGACCGCAAGGCCTGCAACGAGTGCGGCGAGTGCATGACGGGCTGCCGGCACGGCGCGAAGAACACCCTCAACGAGAACTACCTGTACCTCGCCGAGAAGGCGGGCGCCGTCGTGCACCCGATGACGACGGTCGTCTCGGTCACCGAGGACTCGCGCGGCGGCTTCGCGATCGCCACCCTCCCCACCGACCGGCAGAAGAAGGACGCCGGCCGCACCTTCACGGCCCGCCGGGTCGTCATAGCCGCCGGCACCTACGGCACCCAGACCCTGCTGCACCGCATGAAGGCGAACGGCCAGCTCGCCCACCTGTCCGACAAGCTCGGCGAGCTGACCCGCACCAACTCCGAGGCGCTGGTCGGCGCCCAGACCGACGACCGCCGCTACCGCAAGGCCACCGGCGAGTCCCGCGCCGACTTCACGCGCGGCGTCGCCATCACGTCCTCGATCCACCCGGACGCCAACACCCACATCGAGCCGGTCCGCTACGGCAAGGGCTCCAACTCGATGGGCGGCCTGTCCATCCTCCAGGTCCCCTACGCCGGGCAGAACGCCTCGGGCGCCTCCCGCGTCCTGGGCTTCCTGGGCCACGCGGCCAAACACCCGCTGCTGGTCCTGCGCTCCCTCTCCAACCGCAAGTGGTCGGAGCGGACCATCATCGGCCTGGTCATGCAGTCGCTGGACAACTCCCTGACCACGCACCTGAAACCGGCGGGCGTCGGCAAGGGCCTGCTCACCGCCCGCCAGGGCCACGGCGCGCCCAACCCCAGGCAGATCAAGGCGGCGACGGACGGCGCCTCCGCGCTCGCCGCCGAGATCAACGGCTTCGCCGGCTCCAACGTCGGAGAGCTGATGGGCACCCCGCTCACCGCCCACTTCCTCGGCGGCTGCCCGATCGGCGCCTCCCGCGAGACCGGCGTCATCGACCCGTACCACCGGCTCTACGGCCACCCCGGCATCTCGGTCGTCGACGGCGCCGCGGTCTCCGCCAACCTGGGCGTCAATCCGTCCCTGACCATCACGGCGCAGGCCGAGCGGGCGATGTCGTACTGGCCGAACAAGGGCGAGAGCGACCCGCGCCCCGCCCAGGGGACCGCGTACGAGCGGCTGGCGCCGGTCGAGCCCAAGTCCCCGGCGGTCCCGGCGGAGGCCTTCGGCGCGCTGCGCCTGCCCTTGCTGGGCATACCGGCGGTGCCGCCGAAGAAGAGCTGAGAAAGAAGGGCTGAGAAAGAAGGGCTGAGGAAGAGGTGAGAGGGACCCGCACCCCCCTCCGAGCGCGGGTCCCTCTCCCACAGGCGGGCGGAGCCGCTGCCCGTGGGATGCCTCGGGCTGTTGGATCGGTGAACCCTGTGAATGGTTGTCCCGATTTCACAGAAACCTTATGTGGCCTGCGTCACGCCCCACGGGGCCGGTGGCATGGCGAAGGGCCCCGCGGACTACGGCCGCGGGGCCCTTCCTCAGCCAGCACCGGCGTCAGGGCAGCGCCGGTGCCTCGGAGCGGCGCCGGGGGGTAGCGCCGCTGGTCCTGAGGGCTGTGGTTCTGAAGGTGTTCCGTCGGCCGGCCCCGGGCGTCCCCGGAGCCGGCCGTTCTCTTGGGTGACCGGGCTGCTGTCCCCTGCCGTCCGGTCACTTGTCTGGAGCGAGGTCCCACGACGTACGGCACGATCCGCACGTCTCATCGCTCCAGCGAGCCACGCGTGGTTCTCTCGGGCCCGCCCCTGGCTGACACGGACACCGGGACAACGAAGTCGCTCGCGCCGCGGTCACGCGCCGTACGGGTGAGACGGCGCCCGAACTCAGATGCGAGATCGGCTACGACCCTCAGACCCGCCCGCGGCACAGCTCCAGCATCGTCATCGCCAGCGCCGTACCCGGCTTGCCCAGCGCCGACCTGTAGTGGTCGAGGACCGCCATCTCGCGGGAGAGGTTCACCCGCCGGCCGCCGGAGGTGATCCGCGCCTCCTGGATGACGGCGGAGACCGCCATCCGTTCCTGGATGAGGCCGATGATCCGGTCGTCCAGGGCGTCGATGCGCTCCCGGGCGCCGGTGATCACCTCGACGGCCTCGGTGGTGCGCGCGCCGGTCTTGTCCGCGGCGGTGACGGACTCGGCTGCTGTGGTGACGGTCATGTCGGTGGCTCCTCGCCGGTGGGTGGCGGTGCCCCGGACCGGCAGGGTCCGCAAACGCCAGGCGCCCCGGACCTTGTCGGCCCGGGGCGCCTGGGAAGTCGCTTGTCAGTTGCTCAAGCAGCACGACCATGGCAGCCGGTGGGCCGGTTGCCATAGGTAAACAGGAAGACCTGGTGCGTGAGCATGGCGCCAGTATGCCCGCGAGGACCGACGGTGTCCAAGCCGGGTCACGCACCGGGCCGCGCACCGGCCACGCACCGGGCCGGGACGGGCCACCCGCCCGCCTCGGTAGAATCGGCAGCACAAGACCCCCGCCCGACCGCCGGAAGGCACCCCGTGTCATCAGCGACTCCCGCTGCCGCCGCCCCCGACACCGTCCTGGTCGTCGACTTCGGTGCGCAGTACGCCCAGCTCATCGCCCGTCGTGTCCGCGAGGCGCGGGTCTACAGCGAGATCGTGCCCAGCTCCATGCCGGTCGCGGACATGCTCGCCAAGAACCCGGCGGCCATCATCCTCTCCGGCGGCCCGTCGTCGGTGTACGAGCCGGGCGCCCCGACCCTCGACCGCTCCCTGTTCGAGGCCGGTGTCCCCGTCTTCGGCATGTGCTACGGCTTCCAGCTGATGGCACAGACCCTCGGCGGCACCGTCGACAACTCCGGCGCCCGTGAGTACGGCCGCACCGAACTGTCGGTCTCCAAGCCGTCCTCCACCCTCTTCGAGGGCACCCCGGCCGAGCAGGCCGTGTGGATGTCGCACGGCGACGCCTGCTCCGCCGCCCCCGAGGGCTTCACCGTCACCGGCTCCACCGACGTCGTCCCGGTCGCCGCCTTCGAGAACGACGAGAAGCAGCTCTACGGCGTCCAGTACCACCCCGAGGTCATGCACTCCACGCACGGGCAGCAGGTGCTGGAGCACTTCCTGTACCGCGGCGCGGGCCTCATCCCCGACTGGACCATGGGCAACGTGATCGAGGAGCAGGTCGCGATCATCCGCGAGCAGGTCGGCGACCGGCGCGCCATCTGCGGCCTGTCCGGCGGCGTGGACTCCGCCGTCGCCGCCGCCCTCGTCCAGAAGGCCATCGGCTCCCAGCTGACCTGCGTCTATGTCGACCACGGCCTGATGCGCAAGGGCGAGACCGAGCAGGTCGAGAAGGACTTCGTCGCCGCGACCGGCGTGCAGCTCAAGGTCGTGGACGCGCAGGAGCGGTTCCTCAAGGCGCTCGCCGGGGTCTCCGACCCCGAGGAGAAGCGGAAGATCATCGGCCGCGAGTTCATCCGCGTCTTCGAGCAGGCGCAGGCCGAGATCATCGCCGACCAGGGCCCCGCGGTCGAGTTCCTGGTGCAGGGCACCCTCTACCCGGACGTCGTCGAGTCCGGCGGCGGCACCGGCACGGCGAACATCAAGTCCCACCACAACGTCGGCGGGCTCCCCGAGGACCTCGAGTTCCAGCTGGTCGAGCCGCTGCGCAAGCTGTTCAAGGACGAGGTCCGGATGGTCGGCCAGGAGCTGGGCCTGCCGGAGGAGATCGTCCACCGCCAGCCCTTCCCGGGCCCCGGCCTCGGCATCCGCATCGTCGGCGAGGTCACCAAGGAGCGGCTCGACCTGCTCCGCGAGGCCGACGCCATCGCCCGCGAGGAGCTGACGGCGGCCGGCCTCGACCGCGAGATCTGGCAGTGCCCCGTGGTCCTGCTCGCCGACGTCCGCTCCGTCGGCGTCCAGGGCGACGGCCGCACCTACGGCCACCCGATCGTGCTGCGGCCCGTCTCGTCCGAGGACGCCATGACCGCCGACTGGTCCCGGCTGCCGTACGACGTGCTCTCCAAGATCTCGACCCGGATCACCAACGAGGTCAAGGACGTCAACCGCGTCGTCCTCGACGTGACGTCGAAGCCGCCGGGCACCATCGAGTGGGAGTGAGCGCCGCGGCGGGCGCTACGTGTGCTACGTGCGCTTGACCGTGCGCACCGGCTCACCAGGCTGCCAGATCTCGACGACGAGGTACTTGTCGTCCTCGACGTAGGTCCGCACGACCTCCGTCAGCTCGGTACGGAAGAGGTGGAACGGCTCCGGCGGTTCCACCTCTTTCACGTACCGGGCCCGGGTCGCGGCGTCCTCCACCTCCACCGCCCGGCCGCCGATCCGGACGTCCCCGCCGCCCATGCCGGTGCCGTCCCCCGGGTTCGCCTGCAACGCAAAGCGCGGGTCGCGGCGCAGGTCGAGCGCCTTCACCGACCCCGGCATCATGCCGAGCCACAGCTCACCGTCCAGGAACCGCACCTCCAGGCCGGTGGTACGCGGCGAGCCGTCCCTGCGGAGGGTGGCGAGGACATGGTGCGTGTACGCGCCGAAACGCGCCTCGACGGTGGCGGCCAGCGCGGGTTCGGCGGTGACGAAACCGGCCCAGTTCGTGGGGGTGGCCGAGGGCGCACCCGATGACGTGCTTGAGGTCATACGCCGAGTGTGCGGCCGAAACCCGACACCCTGTGTCGAGTATCCCGCCCGGATCTGTCGCACCGGCCGCACCCCCGGTAACTTCCGGCACGTAAGGCAATTCCAGTGCCGGAGAACATGCCGGAGGACAGAGGACACATGCACGGGACGCCCGGGGCCACTCCGCCCCCGCCGCTGCCCACCGACAAGCTGCGGTTCGCGATGCCGCCGATGCACGACTCGGTCGAGGACGAACGCCGGCACCGCAAGGAACGGCTCGCGGGCGCACTGCGCCTCTTCGGCCGGTACGGCTTCGAGGACGGCGTCTCCGGACACATCACCGCCCGCGATCCCGAGTACACCGACTGCTTCTGGGTCAATCCGTTCGGCATGCCCTTCGCGCACATCACCGTGAGCGACCTCGTGCTGGCCAACTCCGACGGCCAGGTGGTGCAGGGCGGCCACCACGTGAACCAGGCCGCCTTCACCGTGCACTCCCAGGTCCACGCCGCCCGGCCGGACGTCGTCGCGGTCGCCCACTGCCACTCGGTGCACGGGCGCGCCCTGTCGGCACTCGGCGACCTGCTCGACCCGATCACCCAAGAGAGCTGCGCCTTCTACGAGGACCACGCGCTGTACGACTCCTACTCGGGCGTCGCCGTCGACGCCGAGGAGGGGCGGCGCATCGCCCGGGTGCTCGGCTCCGGCAAGGCGCTCGTGCTGCGCAACCACGGACTGCTGACGGTGGGCGACTCGGTGGACGCGGCGGCCTGGTGGTTCCTGTCGCTGGAGCGGTCCTGCCAGGTGCAGCTGACGGCCCGGGCGGCGGGACGGCCGGTGCTGATCGACCACCGCCAGGCGGTGGCGACCCGGGAGCAGCTCGGCGGCGACCTGGTGGCGTGGATCAACTACCAGCCCCTGTGGCAGGAGATCAGCCGGAGCGAGCCGGACCTGTTCGACTGACGCCTTCTCGCGACCGCGTCAAGGCGGTGCCCCGGGAGTCACCCCTGCTGAGCACGAGGGACCGGGGCCGCCCGGCGCGCGGGGGGTGGTGTACGGCACAATTCGCTGTCGCCCCAAGGGACTTACGGACCCGGGGCTCTTTCAGGATGTTCTTCACGGATGTTCTTCACGGATGTTCTTTCGCAGGGGTGCGGGAAGGCGGGCGGCGGGCGTGGCGGTGCAGGAGGCGAGACGCGGGAGCGGCTCGGACAAGGGCGCGATCGAGGCGGCCCACGGCGGCGGCTGCACCTGCGGGGACTGCCCGCACGGCGCCCGGGAGGGGCATCGCCGGGCGGTCGCCGCGTTCCTGCGGCGGCGGGACGAGTTCGCGGCCGGGCAGGGGCTGCCGGCCGCCGTGGCCCACTCGGCCTCCGCCTCCCGCCAGTGGGTCTCCGAGGAACTGACCCAGTCCGCCGAACTCGTCGCCCAACGCGGTCGCGCCGAGGGCGACGCCTGGCTCGCCGGTCTGGGCCGGCGGACCGTGGCGGCCGTGTGGGCGGCGGTCGTCCTGCTGCTGCTCGGCCAGTCCCTCACCGCGATCGGCACCGGCTGGACGGCGGCGCGCACGGCCGGACTCGCCGCCGCGCTGCTGGTGGCCGGGGCGCTGACGGCGGCCTCGTGGTTCCACCGGACGCGGGGCGGAGCGCTGGCCCCGGTCATCGGGGAGGACAACCGCCTCTCCACCTCCCGGGCCGTGGCGGCCGCCTGGGTCCTCCTCGTCGCCTACGCCGTGCTGGTGCTGGCCGGACAACTGGCCCTCGCCTCGGGCCACGACCGGCGGGACGCGCTGATCTCCGGCCTCGAACTCGGCCGCGCCACCGGCGCGGTGACCGTGCTCGCGGTGGTCTGCGGCATCGCCGTCCTGGTACGCCGCGTGGTCGGACTGCGGGTACTGGGCCAGCGCCTCCAGAAGGTGCGGGCGGACCGGCCGCGCGCCTCCGACCTGCTGACCGACGACGCGGGCCGGGGGACCTTCGCCGACATCCAGTACGTCGTGATCAGCGCCGTCGCCCTGGTCTTCGCGGCCGTACGGCTGGCCCGGCGCCCGGAACAGCTCCCCGACCTGCCGTGGGGGCTCGCGGTGGTGGTGCTGGTGTCGGCGGCGACCTACGTGGCCGGCAAGTACGCCGAGGGCGGGCGCCCGGTGATCCTCTCCGTGGTCCGGGCACGCGAGGCCGGTGACCTGGACGGGCCGATCCGCACGGGCGACGACATCGAGATCCGCGGCGCCGGATTCGTACCACCGGGCGCCCAGCGCGCGGACCGCCTGTCCCGCATGGTCGTCCGCATCGGCGCGGTCAACGTCCACGTCCCCCTCGTCCCCGTGACGGGCGGCTTCAGCAACCCCACGGACGACGCGCTGACCGTCCCCGTACCGGCCGACGTGGAACCGGGCCGGGTCGACGTCCAGGTGGTCACCGGCGCCGGAGCCGAGACCAACCGGTACGCGATCGACGTCACGGACTGATCCCACGGACTGATCCCACGGACTGATCCCACAGGCTGACTCCACCGGCGGACGCCAACCTGTCGAAACCGACAGCAAGAAACCGGTTGCGCGAGGGTTGAGCGAGGCCCGCGTGTCGTACGTATGGTCTGGTGGGGGTCTCGGCATGCGCGGCGAGAGGCGGCTGGCAGTGATGACTCACGGTATGCGGGGCGATGTGTACTCCTCCCGGCAGAACGGCGGCGACTGGCGAGACAACGCCGCCCGCTACGCCCTCCTGCCCCTGCGGATCTTTCTCGGCGTCACCTTCATCTACGCGGGCCTCGACAAGCTCACCGACAGCGCCTTCATGAAGGACTCGGGCGCCGGTTCCATCGGCGACATGATGCGGACCGTCCGGGACTCCTCGGCCATCCCCGCGCTGGTCGACATGGCCCTGAAGAGCCCGTCCGGCTTCGGCTACGCCATCGCCCTGGGCGAACTGGCCGTCGGCATCGGCACCCTGCTCGGCCTGCTCACCCGCCTGGCCGCACTCGGCGGCGCCCTGATCTCACTCAGCCTGTGGCTGACCGTCAGCTGGGCCTCCGATCCTTATTACTACGGCAACGATCTCCCGTACATGTTTTGCTGGGTACCTTTGGTGCTGGCCGGGGCACCCTACTGGTCGCTGGATGCCGTGATCAGGGGCCGACGGCGTGGACGAGGACAGGTAGGCGCCCGCAATTACTAGCCTCCTCTTTGAGGCCCTTCCGTGGCTTTCTTCGCGAATCCCGATGAGTTCTTCCCGCCCGGACGGATGGACCTCTGGAGTTCCGTTACGTACTCTGCGATCTCCCGGAGCCTCTGTGAGTTGTTCGACCCTTTGACGTAGTGGTGCTCATGCCGATAGGCAGTCGTGTTCTTTGTGGGGTGACGGGCGGCACCTGGACGCCCGTTCATCTCGCGCTGGAGCTTTTCCCACTCATCGTCCGTGAGAATGGGATCTGCCATCCGGATCTTTCCGTCAGAAGTTGAGATGACTTGGATACCCCGAAGGTTGAGGAAACCTCAGTGGGTGTTGGCGTGAGGGAGCGCGCGCGGAAGTGCTCGGCGCCGATCACGAGCGCGGGGCGGTGGTCGAAGCGACACCGATCCCATTCGTGCCCGCGTCGTGCTCGGCTACCTGCGAGCCGGGCGCGAGCTGGATTCGGTCGAGCTCGCGGCTCAGGGCCGACTCGGACTCCCCTCCGGTGTGCTCAGCTGTGCTCAGGGAGGAGCGGTATCGCCCGGGGGCTCTGCTCCCAGGAGGGCGAGCAGCCCGGGGAATCTCTTCTCGATGTCCGCGCGTCGTAGTCGGATGCCCTTGCGGTTGCCGTAGTCGATCTCGTCAATGAGACCTGCCTCGCGCAGGACGCGGAAGTGGTGGGTCTGGGTCTGCTTCGAGATCGGAAGATCGAACGAGTTGCAGCCCCGCTCGCTGTCGCTGCGGTCGGAGGCCAACTGCGTCATCACCGAACGACGGTGCTCGTCGGCGAGGGCGCGAAACACCGCACCCAGATCGAGCGCATCGGCCTCCGGGCCGTCCAGGTTCCTCCCGGTCACGCGGCACCCCCTTCAGGTACGACTTGAATCGTACCTGAAGGATGTGCTCCACTGAGGTACGAAATCTTTCGTACCTTGGTCCGATGGTGCTGCCCCGTGCCGCCGCGCCCTGAGACCGGCCCCGGCACTCGCCGGGGAACCTGGTCCTCGACACTCCGAGAGGTCATCGTCATGAAGAAGCCCGAGGTGCTGATAGTCGGTGCCGGAATCGCAGGGCCCGCACTCGCGTACTGGCTCTCCCGGAATGGCTACCGGCCGACGGTCGTCGAACATGCCCGGCAGCTGCGCTCCGGTGGTAGCGCGATCATCGTGAAGGGGCCCGCGATCCCGGTCGCCGACCGCATGGGCATCCTCCCGCAGCTCCGCGGGCTCGCCACCCGCAATAGGTCACTGACCCTGCTCGACCCCGGCGGCAGGCGAATCCTGCAACTCCCGCTGACCTCGGACGAGGCGCCGACGGTCGAGGTGACCCGGGCCGACCTGTCCGAGGTGCTCCACCGGTCGGCGCAGACCGAGGCCGAGTTCCTGTTCGACGACACGGTCACCGCTCTCGACCAGGACGGAGGAGGGGTCGACGTCACCTTCCGGCGGTCCGCACCACGGCGCTTCGACTTGGTCGTCGGTGCCGACGGGATGCACTCCACCGTACGGCGCCTGGTATTCGGACCCGAGCGGCAGTTCGCGAGCGACCTGGGCCTGTACGGCGCGACCGTCCCGCTGGAACCCGACGCCATCGAGGACCCGAGCGAGATGACGATGCTGACCGTGCCGAACCGGATGCTGGTCGTCCACCCCTCGCGGACCACTCCGCTCGCGATCTTCACCTTCCGGGCCGCCCATCCGGCCCCCCACGACCGCAAGAACATCGCCCTTCACAAGCAGACCGTGGCCGACGCCTACGCCGACGTGCGGTGGCGGGCACCGGAACTCGTGGCGGCGTTCCTCGACCACCCGGCTCCGTTCTTCGACCCCCTGACCACCATCCGAGTGCCCTCGTGGTCCCGCGGACGGGTCGTACTGCTCGGGGACGCGGCGGCGGCGACAGCCCTGCTGGGCGACGGGTCCAGCATGGCGATGGCGGGCGCGTACGCCCTCGCGGAAGAACTCACCGCCCATCCCGGTGACCACGCCCGCGCCTTCGCCGCCTACGAGTCGCGGATCCGCCGTGAGGTAGGCCCGCGGCAGCGACGCGTCGGTCTGCTCTCCAGGCTCCTGGTGCCCCGCACCCGGCAGGGCCTCGCGGTGCGCAACGCGGTGGGCCGCGCGGTCGGTCGCACGAACCGGATCGCCTCTCGCGAAGCCGCGAACCGGTAGACCGGGTCCGCACCGACCGCTCACCGGTCGGTGCGCAGCACCGCGGTAGCTCTCAGCCGGGGTCGGCGCCGCCATGTCCGACGAGCCCGGCTCGGCGTGGCAGTCACCGCCGATGCGGCAGGTCGGCTGCTGTCGGCCTCACCCACCGTTCCCGGCGCTCGCCACGACAAGGGTGCTGCCGGTAACTGCGCCCCCACGACGCGGAGGTGAAGTGCTGTCGACGCCGCCCTGCGCTCCCGGCGCCGGAACCGGTCGGCGGGCGGATACCGCTGGGAACCACCAACCACCGGCGCTCCTCGGGCCGTCAGCCGAGGAGGTCCGTCCGGGGCTCGTCCGAGTGCCCCGCTCCGCGGGGCGCTCCGCGGCGTCGGTGCACTGAGCGGGCCACGACCCCGACCGCTCCCGCGAGGCAGAGCCCGCCCACGACGAGCGGGATCATCACGTACCACGGCGTGTCCCACAGCCCGCCCGCGTCACCGGCGTAGATGACGCCGGCCAGGATCAGGAAGAGGCCGGCCACCAGTCGTCCGGGCTGGAACCTATGACGCAGCACGGGCCACCTCCGCCTGTCCGAGGCCGATCTGGATGTTGAGGTCCAGCGTGCCCCCGTCCTTGCCGCCCGCGGTGGGGGGCAGGGTGATCTCCTTGTGCTTGCCCGGTGCCACGTCCACGTCCTTCTCGTCGTCGCCGGGCAGCTGGATGTCACCGACGCCCACCTCGACGCTGAGCCGCACGGTCACGTCCTGCGGCACGACGACCTCTATTCGGCCCACGCCCACGTCGGCGCGGGTGGTCACCGTCTGCCCGTCGGCCACGTTCAGCCGGGAGAGGTCGAGGGTGCCGTCACCCACCCCGACCTCGTACTGCTCGCGTACGTCGGTCACCGCCGTCGGCTTCCAGGTGGTCCGGGTCCACTCGGTGCCGACGTCCTTCGGTACGGCCGCCGACCCGGCGAGCAGCCCCGCCGTGATGATCGCCAGGAAGACCGAACCGGCTCCCGTGCGCCCCAGGAAGGCGCTGACGGCGATACCGAGACCGAAGACTGCGAGCGCGCAAGCCAGTCCGGTCTGGAGACTGGTGCCGAGCGGCTGGTCGTCCCAGGTCAGCCGGGTGCCGAGGAAGCCGGCGAGCAGGGCGAAGAGGAACACCCAGCCGCCGATGCCGCGCGGACCGCGCGTCCGCGGGGACCGGGGGGGCCGCTCACCCGGCGGGGTGTGGCCGCCCCGGTGCGGGGCGCCGCGGCCGATGTTGACGGCCGCGGCGATGTCGCGCTCGTCGGAGCCGGGCGGACCCCACAGGTAGCCGGTACCGCCGTCATGGGTGCCGTCCTTGACGATGGGGTCCCGCCACCAGGAGGGCCAGGTGAACATGATCGGGGGCGCCTGCGCCTCCGGCGGGGCGTCCGCGACGGCTTGCGCGGCTATCGGGTCGGGGGCGGGGGTCCTCCGCTGCCGCGACCAGTACCCGGCGCCCGCGAGGAGGAGGGAGAGGACTACGGCGAAGGTGAGCACCCCGCCGTTGTGCAGCATGGTCAGGAAGACTCCGCAGCCGACCAGGGCGAAGAGCACCGCGGCCAGGGCCTGACCGTCGACCCGGCCTGTCAGCAGCTTGCGCACCTCGTTCTCGTCCTCGTCGTCGGCGGGGACGAAGAGCCAGGCGAAGCCGTAGAAGATGAGGCCGATGCCGCCGGTCGCGGAGAGCACGGCGAGGGTGATGCGGAAGATCACCGGATCCAGGTCGCACTGCCGGCCGAGGCCGGCGCAGACCCCGGCGATCGTCCGGTGCTGCCGGTCGCGCCGGAACTCGTGCGGCGGCCCGGGAACCTCGCCGCCGTCGCCGGTCTCGACGCCGCCCGCGCCCGGGTCGGTCGCGGTACCCGTGGCATCCGCGGCGGGCGCGGCATCCTGCGGCCCGGCACCCCGTGGAGGGCGCGGGCCGGAGCCGGGTCCCGGACCCGTCGCGGCGTGCTCGTGATCTGTCATGAGTCCATGGTGACGGGCGCGGCGTCCGGACGGGAGTCGGTTCGACCCTGGTCGGACCCTGATATCGGCCCTGACACGGGCCCCGGGGAGCGTTCGAGGCCGCGGCGGGCCGAAGATCAGGGGAGTCTCGGGGGCCGACCCTGATGCTCCGCCTCCCGCAGCCGTGTGACCATCAGTGTCATGCCGGAAGCCGCAGCAGCACCCCTCGTCGAACCGCGGCCGCCGCGCAAGCTCTACCGCAGCAGCGACGGACGCTGGCTCGGTGGCGTGGCGCGGGGGCTGGCCGGTCATCTCGGCCTGCCCGTCATCTGGGTGCGGTTCGTCTTCGTCGGTCTGTTCATGGCCGACGGACTGGGCGCGCTGCTGTACGCGGCCTTCTGGTTCTTCGTGCCGCTGGGCGTCGGCGGCGTCGACGCCCAGAAGCCGCCGTCCCTCGTCACCGCCGAGACCTCGCCGGACGGCCGCCGCAGACTCGTCGCCCGCAAGCCGGACAAGGGCCAGATCGTCGCCCTGCTCCTCATGGTCGTCGTCGCCCTGGTCTTCGTGGGCAACGTCGACCTCGGCGGCGGAGCCCGCGTCTACCTCTGGCCGACCGTGCTCGTCGGCGCCGGCGTCGCCCTCGTCTGGCGCCAGGCGGACAACGCGCGCCGGGCCCGCTGGGCCGAGGTGGGCCGCCACCGGCGCACCGTCACCCTGCTGCGCTCGGTGGGCGGCGTCCTGCTGGTGACGGCGGGTGTCACCGGCATCTTCGTCCTCCAGGGCTCCGCCGCCCACCTCGGTTCCGTCCTCCAGGCGGCGCTCGCCGTCCTCGTCGGGATCACGCTCCTCGCCGGTCCCTACCTGGTGCGGATGACGCAGGACCTCTCCGAGGAGCGGCTGATGCGTATCCGCGCGCAGGAGCGCGCCGAGGTCGCCGCCCATGTCCACGACTCGGTGCTGCACACCCTGACCCTGATCCAGCGCAACGCGGAGAACGCGGGGGAGGTGCGCCGCCTCGCCCGCGCCCAGGAGCGCGACCTGCGCTCCTGGCTCTACAAGCCGGAGGGCAACGGAAAGGACGAGGACGACGAGCCCACCACCCTCGCCGAGGCCGTGAAGCGCAATGCCGCGGAGGTCGAGGACAAGCACGGAGTCCCCATCGAGGTCGTGGTCGTGGGCGACTGCCCGCTCGACGACAGAATCGGCGCACAGATGCAGGCCGCGCGCGAGGCGATGGTGAACGCGGCCAAGTACGGTGGCGAGGGCGGCGCCGTACAGGTCTTCGCCGAAGTCGAGGGCAGGACGGTCTTCGTGTCCGTCCGCGATCGCGGTCCCGGCTTCGACCTCGACTCGATACCCGCCGACCGCATGGGCGTCAGAGAATCGATCATCGGCCGCATGGAGCGCAACGGCGGCACGGCGCGACTGCGCGCGGTGCCGGACGGCGGCACGGAGGTCGAACTGGAAATGGAGAGGGCGGAGAAGACGTCATGAGCGACCCGACCGAGGCGAACGGTACGGCGGGAGCGGACGAGGCGGCCGAGCCCGCGCAGCCGGCCGGCGGCACCGCGGGGGAGCGGCGCGTGCGCGTGGTGCTCGTCGACGACCACCGCATGTTCCGTACCGGCGTCCAGGCCGAGATCGGCCAGACCGCGCAGACCGGCGTGGAGGTCGTCGGCGAGGCGGCCGATGTCGACCAGGCCGTCACGGTGATCACCGCGACCCGCCCGGAGGTCGTGCTGCTCGACGTCCACCTCCCCGGTGGCGGTGGCGTCGAAGTCCTGCGCCGCTGCGCGCCCCTGATGAGCGACACCGAGCGCCCTGTCCGCTTCCTCGCCCTCTCCGTCTCGGACGCGGCCGAGGACGTGATCGGCGTGATCCGCGGCGGCGCCCGCGGCTACGTGACCAAGACGATCACCGGCACCGACCTGGTGAACTCGGTCTTCCGCGTCCAGGAGGGCGACGCCGTCTTCTCCCCGCGCCTGGCCGGTTTCGTCCTGGACGCGTTCGCCTCGACGGACGCCCCGCCGGTCGACGAGGACCTGGACCGCCTCACCCAGCGCGAGCGCGAGGTGCTGCGCCTGATCGCCCGGGGGTACGCGTACAAGGAGATCGCCAAGCAGCTGTACATCTCGGTGAAGACGGTCGAGTCCCACGTCTCGGCGGTCCTCCGCAAGCTCCAGCTGTCCAACCGCCACGAGCTGACCCGGTGGGCCACGGCGCGGCGGCTGGTGTGACCATGCGTGCATGGCATCCGGTCGGATCATCTTTCTCAACGGCACCTCCAGCTCGGGGAAGTCGAGCATCGCTCAGGAGCTTCTGGCGATCCTGAACGACGGTGTCTTCTTCCACATGGCGGTCGATGGCTTCAACGCGATGCGGACCAAGCGAGACCTCGCGGCCGAGGAGCTCGACGCCGCCTTGCGGCGGACGAGGATGGGTTTCCACCGCTCCATCGCGGCCATGGCCGAGGCGGGCAACGACATCGTGGTCGACCATGTGCTCAGTGAGCCGTGGCGGCTACTCGACTGTCTGAGGGTGCTGCGTGCCGAGGATGTCCTGTTCGTCGGTGTCCACTGCCCGCTGGACGAACTGATCCGCCGCGAGCTGGCCCGGGGCGACCGCCCTTCGGGCCTCGCGGCGTACCAGTACGACCTGGTGCACAGCCACGGTGACTACGACCTGGAGTGCGACACCGGCACGGCCAGCCCACGCGAGTGCGCGCAGCGGATCAAGGAGTTCCTTCCGCACCGCCCCAGTCCCACCGCCTTCACCCGACTCCGCCTGAGGCACGCCGACTCGGCCCTTCACTGATCCTCATCCCGCACGAGTGCCAGCTCACACCACACCTCCTTGCCGATGCCGCAGTCCCTTCCCCGCGCGCCCCAGTCCTCCGACAGCTCTGCCACCAGCGCGAGGCCCCGGCCTGATACGTCGTCCGGGCATGCCGTGGCGGGCACTGGAAGTGTGGCGTCGGCGTCCGTCACCGTGATGCGGAGGCGGTCGTCCGTGAGGACGCAGCGGGCCCAGATCTCGCGACCGGCCGGGACCCGCGCATGGCGGTACGCGTTCGTCATCAGCTCGCTCAGGAGGAGTTCCGCCGTGTCCGTCACGTCCTGCGGCAGCTCCCAGGAGGCCGCCTGTTCGCGGAACAGGGCCCGTGCCCGGCCCACACTTCGGGCGTGACGCCGTAGCCGCCACTCGATGTCCTTCGGGGTCGCTGTCGTAGGCAGTGGCGGCCACGGGGTCTGCATGCGCTGTTCATCCCTTGCGTCGGTGTTTCGCGGTTGGCGAGATCACCGTCCCGGCCGGCGCGTAGCCTCACGAGTAACGGAGCGGGTACAGCGCGTGGTTGTACCCTGCGTGGTCCCGGCGGAGGTGCGCGTGTCGACCGAGGTGAACTCCCAGCCACCGATCGCGTGGCGGTACTGCGGCAGCCAGATCAAGATGTGGCGTACGGACGCGGGCGTCGGCCGGGACGCGCTGGCCAAGGAGGCCGGGTACGACTACGAGTACGTCAAGTCGATGGAGAACGGCCGCCGTCGGCCCACCCTGCGGCTGTTGCAGATCGCGGACCAGGTGTGCGGGGCGGGCGGCAAGCTGGTCGCTGCGCAGGAGTATCTGAAGCCGGAGCCGTTCCCGGCACGGTCGCAGGAGTTCATGGCCATCGAGGCCGAGGCCATCGGCTTCGCCTGCTATGAGCCGCTGCTTATTCCGGGCTTGTTGCAGACGGAGGCTTACGCGCATGCGCTGATCGGTGACAGTTCGCCCCCGCTGGACGACGAAACGGTTGGCGAGCGTGTGGCAGCCAGGCTCCGCAGGGCCGAAGCGCTCCGCCGCAAGGTTGGGGTGATGTACGGGTTCGTGATCTACGAAGCCGCATTGCGCACCAATGTTGGCGGGAGCGGCGTAATGCGTGAACAGTTGCGGCATATTTTGGACGTGGGTGCGCTCCGCAACGTGTCGGTGCAGATTCTGCCGTTCGGCCGGTGCAGCGGCGTCGCCCTGAACGGCAGCATCGTTCTGTTGGAGACACCCGAGCATGAGCACTACGGGTACATCGAGGCACCCGAGGTCAGCGTCCTGCAGAGTAGTCCCGCCAAGGTGAGTGCTCTTACGCAGGCGCATGCGATGATCCGCATGCACTGTCTCAGCGTGGAAGAGTCGGCCACGTTCATCAGAAAGGTGGCAGAGGAGCGATGACTGAACGCTTGACCTGGTTCAAGGCGAGCTACAGCGACAGCCAGGGCGGCAACTGCCTCGAAGTCGCCCTCGACTGGCGCAAGTCCAGCCACAGTGACTTCGAGGAAGCATCCTGCGTCGAAGTCGCCCCCTGCCCCCACACCATCCACGTCCGGGACTCGAAGCTCGGCCCCCAGAGCCCCCGTTTCGCGGTCGCCGGAGCCGCCTGGGCGGCGTTCGTCGCACACGCCCGTACCGGAGCCTGAGTAACGAACGGCCCGTCACACCACCCGCGCTGCCCCCGCGAACGGCATCTGGTCGACCGGGGCCACCCGGACCGGGGCCGACGGGTTCGGGGCGTGGATCATCTGGCCCTTGCCGACGTAGATGCCGACGTGGCTGATGCCGGAGTAGAAGAAGACGAGGTCACCGGGGAGCAGTTCGGACCGGGCGACGCGGCGGCCCGTGTCGATCTGGGCGTAGGTGGTGCGGGGGAGGGAGACGCCCGCGGCGCGGTACGCGGCCTGGGTGAGGCCGGAGCAGTCGAAGGCGTCCGGGCCGGTCGCGCCCCACACGTAGGGGCTGCCGAGCTTCTGGTAGGCGTACGCGACGGCCGCCGCGGCACGGGAGTTGGGGGCCTGGGCCGGGGCGGAGCGGGAGGCGCGGTCGGCCGGGCCCTCGCCGAGACCGGCACGTTCCTCCGCGGTCAGCCGGGACAGCAGGCGGCGGGCCGTCTCCAGCTTGCCGGTGATGGTCCCGCGGTGACGTTTCAGCTCGGCCCGGCGTGACGTCAGCGAGGTCACCTCGACGCGGGCGGCGCCGCGAAGTTGCTCGATCTCCCGAAGTTCCTTGCGTACGCGGCCCACGGCGGCGTTCTGCCGGCTGCCCGCGCGTTCGACGAAGGCGGCGCCGTCGAGATACCGGTCGGGGTCGGCGGAGAGCACGAGCTGCACGGCCGGGTCGAGGCCGCCGCTGCGGTACTGCGCCGCGGCGACCGACCCCAGGGCCTCCCGGGCCGAGTTCAACCGGTCCTTCTTGCGGGCGGCCTGGTCCCGCAGCTTCTCCAGGCGCTGTTCGGCGGCGTCCGCCTTCTCCTTGGCGCCGTTGTACTTCTCGGTCGCGACCTCCGCCTGCTGGTACAGCGTGTCGACCTTGGCCCTGACCTGGGCCGCCGTCGGCTGCGGGTCGGCGTGACCGGTCCCGCCCAGGCCCGTCGCGGTGGCCGCGCCCGCGAGGGTGATGGTGGCCGCCGTACGGGCCCTGCCGCCGCCCGTCACGCGCTGTCGCGGCCTGCGGTGCGTTCCCACCTGGGATCCACGTCCTTCCGTACGAATCGGTACGTCTGGGTACGTCCTGGCGGAGGACGCTAGGCGCCTCGGTCATGGCCCCGTGACGGGATGCGCGGAAGTGGCGGTACCGGATCGGCCCGCGTACGCATCTGACGAGACCTGAGCTGTTGTGGGACGCATTTATGCGCCGGGCCGGTGTCCGACCGTGTCCGGCCGCTCATTAGGCTCCGGCCTCATGGACGTACTCATCCACCTCTTCGTCGGTCTGCACATCATCGGCATCGCCGCGCTCCTCGGCGGCTTCCTGACCCAGATGAAGGCGATGGGCCGCGGCACGGCCCGCTTCATCCCCGCGATGCTGCACGGCGCGCTGACGATGCTGGTCACCGGCGTCGCCCTGGTCGGCCTCAACCAGGCCGACGACCAGTCCGTGGACAACCTCAAGATCGGGGTGAAGCTCGCCCTGCTGATCGTGATCCTCGGCCTGGTCTACGTGAAGCGCGACGACGAGAAGGTCGACAAGCCGCTGTTCGGCCTCGTGGGCCTGCTGACCGTCGCGAACATCTTCATCGCGGTGCTGTGGACGTGACCGCGGAGGCGTCCGCGCCCGGGGACCGCAGCCCGGCCCGGGCCTGGGCGACCGCCCCCGCCGCGACCGCCAGCCACCCGGCCACCGCGATCCACGTCAGGACCTGGCCGGGCGTGTCCAGCCACGTGACGTCGATCGCGGCGGCCACGGACAGCGTCGCCGCCGCCGTCATGCCGAGCGGGAACGCCGTCGACCAGCGCCGTACGTCGTAGCGGACCCGCGGCCAGACGATCTCGGCGACCAGCAGGACGACGTACCAGGCGAGGTCGAGGGTGAGCAGGAAGACGGTCACGTCGTGCAGCACGGCGCTGTCGTCGGAGTTCCACAGGTACATGCCGGTCCCGGCCGCCGCGAGCAGCTTGGCGCCGGCGAGGGCCGAGATGGCGAGCGCCCCGCCCGCCACCCAGTGGTCACCGGAGCCCAGGGCGACCTGCCGCAGGTCGAAGCGGAACAGCGCGATCAGGTAGAGCACGATCCCCAGCCAGAACGGCACCAGCGCCGCGTGCGCCAGCCAGGGCGTCGAGGTGACCGCGGACAGCGTGGCGCCGAGCACCGCCAGCCCCTCCGTGGCCACGCACCCCAGGAACACCGCCCCCGGCATCCTGCGCCCCCAGTGCTGCACGACCAGGAGGAGCAGCACCGGCCACAGCAGCGCCGCCAGCGCCAGCAGCGCGGCGGCCAGGGTCGTCCAGCCGTGCAGCGAGAACCGGGTGCCGAGCACCGTGGTCGCGGCGACCGCCGTGAGCGCGCCCGGTGTCCCCGCCCGCGTCAGCCACTGCGGGCGTTCGACCAGCAGCAGGTAGACGAAGTTCGCCGCCAGGGTCAGCCAGGCGGCGCAGGCCAGGAACAGGGCGACGCGGGACAGGACCTCGTGTCCCGCCAGGTGCAGGGCGACCGACAGGATGCCGGTCGCCATGACCGCGGCCCCGGCCGCCGGTGGACGCTGCGCCCACCAGGCGCGCAGGGGGGAGGGGAGGAAGCCTGACGACGTGCCTGACGACATGCCCCCGATGCTAGAGAGCCGCGCCGGTCAGGCCGGGCGCACCACGCTGTGGATCGACGACTCGCCGTCGTAGAAGATCGACTCCTCGCGGACGTACGCGCCCGGCTTCGGGGCGTGGATCATCATGCCGTTGCCGATGTAGAGGCCGACGTGGCTGAGGTCGTCGTAGAAGAAGACCAGGTCACCGGGTTGGGCCTGGGAGACGGGGACGGTCGTGCCGGCGTTGACCTGGTCGTAGGTGACGCGCGGCAGCGTCACCCCCGCGGCCTTCCAGGCGGCCTGGGTGAGGCCGGAGCAGTCGTAGGAGCCGGGGCCGGTGGCGCCCCAGACGTACGGCTTGCCGATCTGGGCGCGGGCGAAGCCGATCGCCTTCTCGGCCCTGGTGCCGTACGACGAGTCCGGCGTCGAGGAGCCCGACGAACCGCTGCCGCCGGACTCCGAGGAACCGGAGGAGGAGCCACCGCCGCTCTCCTGCCGAGCGGCCTCCTCCCGCCGCTCGCGCTCCTCGGCCTGCTGCCGGGCCTGCTGCTCGGCCAGCTCCGCGGCCTTGCGGGCGGCCTCCTCCTGCTTCTTCTTCTCGATCGCCGCGAGCCGGGCCTTCTCCTCGGCGGTCAGCTTCGAGAGCAGCTCACGCGCGGTGGCGAGCTTCTTCTGGACGGTCGACTTCGCCGTCTTCAGGTCCTTCTGCGAGCCGGTGAGCGTCTCCAGGCTCTCGGTGGCCTCGCGGCGCTTCTTCATCGTCTCGGACTGCTGCGTGACGTAGTCGTCGACCGCGGTCTTCTGACGGCCGGTGAGCCGGCCCATCAGCTGGTTCTGGTCGAAGTACTCCTGCGGCGAGTCCGCGAGCAGGAAGGTCGCCGTCTCCGGGACCGCCGTGCCCGTGCGGTACTGCGCGGAGGCGAAGGAACCCAGCTCCTCGCGCGCGTCGTTGAGCTTCTGGGTGCGCTGGGCGACGTCGTCGAGGAGGGTGTCGACCTTCTTGCGCTGCTTGGCGGTCTTCTCCTTGGCCGCGTTGTACTTCTCGGTGGCCGACCCCGCCTGGCGGTAGAGGTCGTCGACCTTCTTCTCGACCTCTTCGAGGCTCGGCCTGTCGTCGTCCGACGGCGTGGCGTTCGCTGTCTGGGACAGCAGGGCGACGGAGGTGAGGGCGGCCGTGGCGAGGGCCGGGGTCCGTATGCCCGCGACGCGTGAACCGGTGGGGCGCGACTTGCGGTGCGACGCCAAGGAGGCGACTCCTTCCAGTGCTCCGCCTACCGGGTTAGCTGTCGGGTTCGGGCGGCACGGAAGGGTTGCCCTACGGCGGGACCGTCCTCGTGGAGGGCGGTACGGCCGATTCACCCCAAGTTCTCGGTTGGGTCCCCGGCTCCGGGCGCCGTGGCGGGCACGCCGGACTCGGCGGAGGCCGCGCGGCCCGGCGAGGTTCGCCGGAGGGATTCGTTCGGCCTGCCCGCACCGTAGCCAACTCGTGTGGCCGCTGTGAAGGTTGGTGGGTGATATGCCCGATACATTTTCGTGACCTTGGCGGCGGGCGTCGGCGGGCGTCACTCTTCGTGTCGCACCACGTCGCAGGGCGTGCCGGTGGACGGTGTCCCGGCCATTTTCCGGGGTGGCGCCGGGTTGTCGGTGGGGCGCCCTAGACTCGGAGAGCGATGAGCAGCCTCTTTGACGACAGCTTCCTGGCGAGCCTCCAGACCCCCCGGGGTCGCGAGGAGGAACCCCCGCCGCCGCCCGAGGACGATCACGGACCGGAGCCGGTCCCGCACGATCTGTTCGGCGGGAAGTTCGACGCGCCTCCGGAGCGCGACCGGTACTACCGGGACGGCGCCCCGCGCCCCGTCCTGGACCCTGCCGCCCTCCTGGACGGGCTGAACGAGAACCAGCGCGCCGCCGTGGTGCACTCCGGCTCCCCCCTGCTCATCGTGGCCGGCGCCGGCTCCGGCAAGACCCGCGTCCTCACCCACCGGATCGCCCACCTGCTGGCCGAGCGGGGCGTCCACCCGGGCCAGATCCTCGCGATCACCTTCACCAACAAGGCCGCCGGTGAGATGAAGGAGCGCGTCGAGCAGCTCGTCGGCCCGCGCGCCAACGCGATGTGGGTGATGACCTTCCACAGCGCCTGCGTCCGCATCCTGCGCCGCGAGTCGAAGCGGCTCGGCTTCACGTCGTCCTTCTCGATCTACGACGCCGCCGACTCCAAGCGGCTCATGGCGCTGGTCTGCCGCGACCTCGACCTGGACCCCAAGCGCTTCCCGCCGAAGTCCTTCAGCGCCAAGATCAGCAACCTGAAGAACGAGCTGATCGACGAGGAGGACTTCGCCGCCCAGGCCGCCGACGGTTTCGAGAAGACCCTCGCCCAGGCGTACGCGCTCTACCAGTCGCGGCTGCGCGAGGCCAACGCCCTCGACTTCGACGACCTGATCATGACGACGGTCAACCTGCTCCGTGCCTTCCCGGACGTCGCCGAGCACTACCGCCGCCGCTTCCGGCACGTCATGGTCGACGAGTACCAGGACACCAACCACGCCCAGTACGCCCTGGTGCGCGAGCTGGTCGGCACCTCCGAGCACCCGGTCGACGTGCCGCCCGAGGCCGAGGTCCCGCCCGCCGAGCTGTGCGTGGTGGGCGACGCCGACCAGTCGATCTACGCCTTCCGCGGCGCCACCATCCGCAACATCCTCCAGTTCGAGGAGGACTACCCGAACGCGACGACGATCCTCCTGGAGCAGAACTACCGCTCCACCCAGACCATCCTCACCGCCGCCAACGCGGTCATCGAGCGCAACGAGTCCCGCCGGCCCAAGAACCTGTGGACCAACCAGGGCGCCGGCGCGCAGATCACCGGGTACGTCGCCGACACCGAGCACGACGAGGCCCAGTTCGTCGCCGACGAGATAGACCGCCTCACGGACGCGGGCGAGGCCAAGGCCGGCGACGTCGCCGTCTTCTACCGCACCAACGCGCAGTCCCGTGTCTTCGAAGAGGTGTTCATCCGCACCGGCCTGCCCTACAAGGTCGTCGGCGGCGTCCGCTTCTACGAGCGCAAGGAGGTCCGGGACGTCCTGGCCTACCTGCGGGTGCTGGCCAACCCCGAGGACTCGGTGCCGCTGCGCCGGATCCTCAACGTCCCCAAGCGCGGCATCGGCGACCGGGCCGAGGCGATGATCGACGCCCTGTCGCAGCGCGAGAAGATCAGCTTCCCGCAGGCGCTCAAGCGCGTCGACGAGGCGTACGGCATGGCGGCGCGCTCCGCCAACGCCGTCAAGCGGTTCAACACGCTCATGGAGGACCTGCGCACCATCGTCGAGTCCGGTGCCGGACCGGCGACCGTGCTGGAGGCGATCCTCGAACGCACCGGCTACCTCGCCGAGTTGCAGGCCTCCACCGACCCCCAGGACGAGACCCGCATCGAGAACCTCCAGGAACTCGCGGCCGTCGCCCTGGAGTTCGAGCAGGAGCGCGCCGAGGGCGACGAGGCCGGGACCCTCGCCGACTTCCTGGAGAAGGTCGCCCTGGTCGCGGACTCCGACCAGATCCCGGACGAGGAGGACGGCGACGGCGTCGTCACCCTGATGACCCTGCACACCGCCAAGGGCCTGGAGTTCCCGGTCGTCTTCCTCACCGGCATGGAGGACGGCGTCTTCCCGCACATGCGCGCCCTCGGCCAGGCCAAGGAGCTGGAGGAGGAGCGGCGGCTGGCGTACGTCGGCATCACGCGCGCCCGCGAGCGGCTCTACCTGACCCGGTCCACCCTGCGCAGTGCCTGGGGTCAGCCCTCCTACAACCCGCCCTCGCGCTTCCTGGAGGAGATCCCGGCCCCGCACCTGGAGTGGAAGCGCACCGGGGCGAACGGACCGGCTCCCTCCGCGCCGGTCTCGGGAGTGGCGGCCTCGCTGTCGTCGTCCCGTTCCCGCTCCTCGGCGTCGGGCGCGTCCGGCTTCGCCACCCGCCGGTCCGCCGGCGCGGAGCAGCCGACGGTGTCCCTGGCGGTCGGCGACCGCGTCACGCACGACCAGTTCGGGCTCGGGACGGTCGTCGGGGTCAAGGGCACCGGGTCCAACGCCGAGGCGACCATCGACTTCGGCGACACCAAGCCGAAGCGGCTGCTGCTGCGGTACGCGCCGGTGGAGAAGCTCTGACGGTGCCGGACCGGCCGCGCGGGCCCGGGCTGCCGCTCGGGTCCGCGGCCGGGAGGCGCACGCCCTGGGGGCGGGTCGACGTGTGGCAGCCCAGCAAGAGCTGAGACGCTACGGCGTCACTGCGGGTTGAGGTCGTGGCTGCGCAGCCACGAGAGCGGGTCGATCGCCGAGCCGCCCGCGGGGCGCACCTCGAAGTGCAGGTGCGGGCCGGTCGAGTTGCCCGAGTTGCCGGAGAAGGCGATCGCGTCGCCGGCCTTCACGGTCGTACCGGAGGGGACCTGGTAGCTGGAGAGGTGGCAGTACCACGTCTCCGTGCCGTCCTTCGCCGTCACGATCATCATGTTGCCGTACGCGCTGTTGTACTGCGTACGGACGGTGCCGTCGGTCGCGGCCATCACCGTCGTCCCGTACGACACGGGGAAGTCGATGCCGCTGTGCACGGACATCCAGTTGATGCCGGCCTGTCCGTAGTACGCGCTGAGGCCTTGCTGCGCGACCGGGAGGGCGAACTTGGGGCGCAGCCGCTCCTTGCGGGCCGCCTCCTCCGCCGCGCGCTTCTTCTCGGCGGCCTGCTGGGCCTTGAGGTCGATGCGCTCCTGCGTCCGGCTGGCCCGGTCGGCGAAGTCGTCGGCTCCGGCGGCGAGGCTGGTGAGCTGGGTGTCCAGCTTGTTGTTGGCCGTGGACGGCTTCACCGGCGCGGCCTGCTGCCCGCCCGGGTCCGCGGCCGCCGCCGTGGTCTCGGTGCCCTCGTCGCCGGTGAGGCTGCCGACGGAGGCGGCCGCGATACCGGCGACGCTCATCACGCAGGCCGACGGCACGGCGATGGTCAGCAGCGCGGAGCGCTTGGCGGGCTGGCGGCGGCGGGAACGCGCCCCGGCCCGGGAGGCGCCGCGCGCGGCCGGGATGCGGGTGGCCGGGGTGATCTCCTCCTGGTCGTCCAGGAGAGCGGTCACGGTGGGGAGTTCGCCGGTGGCGGTCGACTCGCCTTCGTGCGGGGCCGGTTCGTCCCCGGCGGACAGGATGTCCGGGGTGGCGTCCTGCGCTGCCGCGGGCTCCGCCGGGTGCGCGGTGGTGCCGTCGGGGTTCCACTGGGTGGCGTCGTAGGCGCCGGTGTCGAACGTGCCGGTGGCGAAGGCGTTGGCCTCGAAGGTGGCCGTCTCGAAAGCGCCCGTCTCGAAGGTCGCCGTCTCGAAGGCGGCCGTCTCGTCGAAGGCGACCGTCTGGAAAGCGCCGGTGTCCAGGGTGCCGGTGGCGAAGGCGCCGGTCTCGAAGGTGCCGGTCTCGAAGGTCTGCGTGCCCCAGTCCCACTGCTGGGTCCCGTCGGCCGGGCCGCCGGACTGGTCCGGCTGGGTCCAGGCGCTTGTGTCCCACTGTCCGGTGGCCTCGGCGCCCGTGGCCTGCGGCTGCACACCGGCGGGTTCCTGGTAACCGGCCGTCCACGCGGTCGCGTCGTAGGTCCCGGAGTCGTAGCCGGTGTGCTGCTGGGCGGCGTACGCGTCGTAGTGCTGCTGCTGCCCGCCGCCGTCGGACCACTGGGTGGTGTCGTAGGCGCCCGTGGTGCCGTACGAGCCCGTCGTGTCGTAGGTGCCGGTGGCGTGGCCCGGCAGGCTGCCGAAGAGGGGGTCCGCGTCGAAGGCCGCGGGGGCGGGGCCGGCGGTCGGAAAACCAGTGGTGTCGTAGCCGCCGTACGTGGTGAGGTCGCCGTACTGGGCCTCCCCTGTGCCGTACGACGCGTAATGCGCCGACGCGGCGTCGGAAGCCGAAGCCGGGGTGGTCATGGTCCCCGACGGGTGACGGTCGTTCACCAACTTCTCTTTCGCCTCGACAACAGGGGCTGCCAGAGCAGTGCGGCGACTGTACCCGGCGGTATACGGGCACGACAATCTTCGTCAGGTTTCGCTGGCGCAGGAAACGGGCAATCGGCCGTGTTTTGGGGGAGGGCGGGCACGAGTTTGGCTTTTTGTTCGAGTGGCGTTCGATGCTGAACGGGTTGTTTCGGAGTCAGGCGACCGTCAGACCACCGGCTCGCCCACCCGATCCCGCTCGCCCATCCGTTTCCGCGCCGCTCTCCGCCTCGATGGTGTCCAGTGCCTGCCGGATCCCCGTGGCCACGGCGGGGTGCACCGGCAGCGCGAGGTGGCCGATGCCGCTCACCCGTACGTTCTGCACGGTCAGGTCGGGATGGTCGAGACAGGCCGTCTCCAGCGGGTCCATCACCCGGTCCAGGTCGCTCCAGAAGCTGACGAACTGCGTACGGCAGCCCGGCGTGGGGCGGGACAGCTCCTCGATCACCGCCGACCCGGGGCGCATCTGGCGCACGATCGGGTGCGCGTTGGCCAGCGGGACCACGCGGGTGCCGGAGTGCGGGGTGCCAAGCGTCACCAGCGTCCGGACCCGCAGGTCACCGCCGAGCCGCTGCACGTAGTACCGCGCGATCAGCCCGCCGAGGCTGTGCCCGACGACGTCGACGCGCTCGCTGCCGGTGCGCTCGCAGATCTCCTCGATGTGCCGGCCGAGCAACTCGGCCGCCGTGCGGATGTCGCAGGTCAGGGGGGAGTAGTTCAGCGAGTCGACCTGGTGCCTGCCGTGCTGGGCCAGGCTGCGGCGCAGCAGCAGGAAGACCGAGCGGTTGTCGATGAAGCCGTGCAGCAGGACGACCGGCGTGCTCGCGGGGGCCGGGAGCCGGGGGGCCGGCGGGGAGGGCTCCGGGTCCTTCGAGCCGACGGACGGGAGGGGCAGGGAGGGGCGGCGCTCCTGGATGATCCCCGAGGGATAGAGGAGCAGATGCCCGGCGAGGATCGCGACCTCCAGGGCGCTCGCCTTCAGGAGGGTCAGGGAGAGCCCGGTCAGTCGTCCGGGGAGGCTCGCCAGTTCCGGGAGCCCCGGGATTCCGGGCAGGCCGGGCAAGTCCGGGAGGAGACGCTGAAAAAGCGGAAGAAGGGGCAGTGCTGCCGTGGTGACCTTCATGGGGCCGACCTCCGTCCGGCACGCGCAGGGACGCCTCTGTCCCCCGTGTGCCCTCGTTGGAGTGCCGTGACACCAGTGATTGGCGATGTTCGCGAGGTTTACCCGGATGGGTGTGTCGGCGTGCGGTATCCGAGCCAGGGGTGTCCCGTGGGTCTGGTCTGACCTGTGGGTTTCGTCTGGCCCGTGGTGTCGGTGATACGGCGACGAGGCCCGCTGCTTCCCCGTCCCGCCCTCGCTGCGGCTCTCCGTGCGCGTGATGCCGCCGCGCCCTGGTGCGGTGCGCGGCGAACGTGTCCCACCGTGTGATTTCCCCCTCTGTATCCACCGCGAAACTGCCGGTTGCGGGATGCTGGCGATAACGTTCGTTCACTTCCCGGACGCCGTGGTGCGGGACATTCGCGCCGCGAAGGTGCGCGCTTTGCGGGCTTCGTGCACGATGTGCGGTTTTGAGGCCGTGCTCCTGTGTACGGCGTCGGCGAAGTGTGCGGTACTTGTCGGTACGGATGGATGTAGTCGCTTCATGGAGGCAGTGATGGGTGTGGCAGCCGGTCCGATCCGCGTGGTGGTGGCCAAGCCGGGGCTCGACGGCCACGATCGCGGGGCCAAGGTGATCGCACGGGCCCTGCGTGACGCCGGTATGGAGGTCATCTACACCGGGCTTCACCAGACACCCGAGCAGATCGTGGACACCGCGATCCAGGAGGACGCCGACGCGATCGGGCTGTCCATCCTCTCCGGCGCGCACAACACGCTCTTCGCCGCCGTGATCGCGCTGCTGCGGGAGCGGGACGCGGCGGACATCCTCGTCTTCGGCGGCGGGATCATCCCCGAGGCGGACATCGCTCCGCTGAAGGAGAAGGGTGTCGCCGAGATCTTCACGCCGGGTGCCACGACGGCGTCGATCGTGAACTGGGTCCGCGCGAACGTGCGGGAACACGCGGAGGCGTAGCCGCCCCCTCGCGGAACGTCGTGGGCGCGGGCGGCTCCCACGCCTGCGCTGCGTCCTACCCCGCTGCCAGCTCCTCCGCCATCGCCGCCCGCAACCGCAGTGTCGTGACGAGCCGTTGGAATGCCTCCGCCCAGTAGCCCCCGGCGCCCGGCGACGCGTCCTCCGACTCGTCCGGTATCGCCAGCAGGCCGTTGAGACGGCCCGCCTCCGCGGGGTCGAGGCAGCGTTCGGCCAGCCCCATCACGCCGCTGAAGCTCCACGGGTAACTCCCGGCGTCCCGGGCGATGTCGAGCGCGTCCACCACCGCACGTCCGAGCGACGGGGCCCACGGCACCCCGCACATGCCGAGCAGCTGGAACGCCTCGGACAGCCCGTGCGTGGCGATGAAACCGGCCACCCAATCGGCCCGTTCACCCGCCTTCAGCGTGCCGAGCAGCTTGGCCCGCTCGGCCAGGGACACCGCGCCGGGACCACCGGCCTCGGGCGCCGTGGGCGCTCCCAGCAACGCCCGCGCCCACGCCCCGTCGCGCTGTCGTACCGCCGCCCGGCACCATGCCGCGTGCAGCTCGCCCCGCCAGCCGTCCGCCACCGGCAGGGCGACTATCTCCTCGGGGCGGCGTCCGCCGAGCCGAGCCGGCCAGGTCGCCAGCGGGGCCGCCTCGACCAACTGGCCGAGCCACCAGGACCGTTCTCCCCGTCCGCCGGGCGGCTTGGCCACCACGCCGTCCCGCTCCATGCCCGCGTCGCACTCGTGCGGGGCCTCGACGGCGACCGCCGGATGGTCCGGGGCGCGGTCGAGGGACACGCAGGTCACGGCCCGGGCCGCCATCCGCGCGGCCAGCGCCGAGTCCGGCAGCGCCGACAGCAACTCCGCCGCCGTCGCCCGTACATTGCGGCTGCGGTCGGCCAGCGCCTGCTCCAGGAAGGGCTCGTCCGCCGGTACGAGTCCGGTCCGCAGCGAGTCGAGGAACATCAGCCGGTCCTCGGCCCGCTCCGTCGCCCAGGTCGAGGCCAGCAGCCCGCGCGCGCCCGCCGGGTCGCGGGCGCGCAGGGACGCCAGCAGGGCGACCCGTTCGGCGAACAGGCCCTCGTCCCAGAGCCGCCGCACCCGGTCCGCGGCGTCGGGACCGGGCAGCGCGGTCCCGCCGCCCGGCGTGGCACGTAGGGCGAACCGCCAGTCCGGATTCAGCCGGGCCAGCCACAGGGCACGGGGCCCCGCGAACCGCAGCGCCGCCGGCCGCAGGTCCGTGCGCCCGCGGGCCGCGTCCAGCAGCGCCGGAAGCGCCTCGGGCGGCGCCGCGAAACCGCGCGCGTTGGCCGTCGCCAGCCACTGGGGCAGCAGCTCCATCAGATCGGGCGCGGCCCCCCGGCGCCCGCCGGCCGCGGCGCCGGGACGGTCGGCGAGCAGCGTCGTGAGGCGCCGGGCGGCCGCGGCGGGCAGGGGAGGGCGCGGATCCTCGGGAGCCGGGTCGGGGCGCCGCGCCGCACGGGCCGGCCGCAGCCCGGCACGGCGACGGACGGTCTCCGCCGCCGCCGCGTCGAGCAGCGCGGCCGGCGCACCCGGTCCGGGCTCGCTTCCCGGCGGCGTACGCCGGTCCGTGCCGAGCAGGGCGGCGGTGACGAGCTCCTCCCAGGAGGCCGTCGTCGGCGATGGTGTGCTCGGGGGAGTGGGTGTGCTGGTCATGCGGATCCCCTCTGGTTCCCTCTGGTTCCCTCTTGTGTCCATGGCCTGGGGCGGGTCGGTGCGGGCGTGGGCGTGGGGCGTGTTGGTGTGGGCGTGGGACCCGGCAGGCGCGGGGGGTGGGACCCGGCAGGGGCGGGGGGTGGGACCCGGCAGGGGCGGGCGTGGGACGCGCCGGTTCCGACGCCGGACGGGTCAGTACAGCGGCACCGCCGGACCGGGGCGGGTCGGCCAGGCGGTCAGCGGAGTGAAGCCCCGGTGGCCGCACTCGCCGAAGACCGTGACGGGCGCGCCGCCCGACAGCGCGGCCAGCCGCCAGATGCCCGCCCGGTTTCCGGCGCCCGGTACGAGCGGCAGCGCGGTGTCGTCGTCGGCGTCCGCCAGCTGCCACGCGTCGCCGTCCGGCACCGGGACGACGCGCCCCAGCGTCAACGGCACCGAGTCCAGCCACGGGTCGTCGCGGAGGGCCTCGCCGAACCGGACGGCCGCTCTGGACGTGGTCACTCCTCTCGGGCGTATCTCCGTGGTCGCGGGCTGGGCGAACCGCCGCCCCAGGGCCGCCCGCTGCTGTCCGGCGCCCGGATACGCCGACACCTCGGCCTCCAGCGTCAGCCCCACCGGCAGCGCCAACTCCGGTGCCCTGCCCGCGGCGCCGTAGGAGAGGAGCAGCGCGGTCCGGTCCGTCTCCGCGCCGTACAGCCAGATGCGACGGGTCGTCAGCCGCGCGTCCGCGGTGTCGTACTGGGCGAGGACCAGCCAGCGGTCCCGCACCGGCGGACCGTCCGCGGACGCCGGCAGACCCACGCGTGAACGGACGGTCGCCGCCAGCCCGTCGGGCAGGCCCTCGCGCCGCAGCCAGCCCTGGTCGAGCAGGTGGAGGAGGGCGCACTCCTCCAGCAGCCGGACCGGCCAACCGGGGCCCGACGACGGTATGGAGCCCAGCTCCCGCACGCGTGCGGCCAGACCCGGGGCCTGGGCGTCGACCATGCGGGCCGCCGTCTCCTCCCACAGGCCGTAGCCCGCCTGCTCGGCACCGGCCAGACCGCCGCGCAGCAGGTCCGTCAGCCGCTGCTCCAGCTCCGTCGCGCCCGCGGTGATCCGCCCGGCCCGCTGCAGGGCCCGGCGCCGCGCCGCCTCCGGATCAGCGGTCCCGGACCCGCGTCCGGGCGGCGAGTTCGCCGTCCCCGTCCCCTCTCTCCCCTCCGCGCGCTCGTGTTGTCCGGCGATCCACCGCTGCGCCCACTCGGGCGGAGCCGCCCCCGGCACCGCGACGCCCCCGCCCGACCAGAGCAGCAGCAGCCCCAGCGCGTGCTTGCACGGGAGCTTGGGACTCGGGCACGCACACCGGTACGCGGGCCCGGACCCGTCCGCGACATCGACGACCGTCCGGTACGGCTCGCTCCCGCTCCCCTTGCACAGCCCCCACACCGCCCCCTCGTCGGAACTCCCCACCTCGGACCACGGACCGGCCGCCCCGAACCTGCCGCCCGCCTCACGTGACGCGGCGTCAGGTGCCAGTGCCAGCACCTGGTCCGCGGTCCAGCGCACCCCCTGCTGAGTCATGACATCGAAGGTAGATCCTCCCACTGACAATGCCCCGAGCGAGAGCGTTTTCGCAGGTCAGAGCGATTGTCAGTGGCGTGGTGCACCGTGGATGACAGATCGAACCGGCCGAGCTGGAGGGGGAATCAGCCATGCCTGTGTCCGTGGAAGCGATGTCCGGGGTGGAGAGGCTGCGGCCTCACGCAGAGCAGGCCTTCGGGGCCGAACTGGCGGCGCTGGCCGCGCAGGACGACCGTCCGCGCCCGGCCCGCTGGAAGCTGTCGCCCTGGGCCGTCGCCACCTACCTGCTCGGCGGCACCCTGCCCGACGGCACCGTGATCACGCCGAAGTACGTGGGCTCGCGCCGCATCGTCGAGGTCGCCGTCAGCACGCTCGCCACCGACCGCGCCCTGCTCCTGCTCGGCGTGCCCGGCACCGCGAAGACCTGGGTGTCCGAGCACCTCGCGGCGGCCGTCAGCGGCGACTCCACCCTGCTGGTGCAGGGCACCGCCGGCACCCCGGAGGAGGCGATCCGCTACGGCTGGAACTACGCGAGGCTCCTCGCCGACGGCCCGAGCCGCGACGCCCTGGTGCCCAGTCCGGTCATGCGGGCCATGGCGGAGGGCACCACCGTGCGGGTGGAGGAGCTGACCCGCATCCCCGCCGACGTGCAGGACAGCCTGATCACCATCCTGTCGGAGAAGACCCTGCCGATACCGGAGCTGGGCCAGGAGGTGCAGGCGGTCCGCGGCTTCAACCTGATCGCCACCGCCAACGACCGCGACCGCGGGGTCAACGACCTGTCCAGCGCCCTGCGCCGCCGTTTCAACACCGTGGTGCTGCCGCTGCCCGCGAGCGCCGAGGCCGAGGTCGAGATCGTCACGCGCCGCGTCGACCAGATCGGCCGCTCCCTCGACCTGCCCCCGACTCCCGACGGCATCGAGGAGATCCGCCGCGTCGTCACCGTCTTCCGCGAGCTGCGCGACGGACTGACGAGCGACGGGCGTACGAAGGTGAAGTCGCCCAGCGGCACCCTGTCCACGGCCGAGGCGATCTCCGTGGTCACCGGCGGTCTGGCCCTGTCCGCCCACTTCGGTGACGGGGTGCTGCGGCCCGGCGACATCGCCGCGGGCATCCTCGGCGCGGTCGTCCGCGATCCCGCCACCGACCGCGTCGTCTGGCAGGAGTACCTGGAAACGGTCGTCCGGGAGCGCGACGGCTGGCAGGACTTCTACCGCGCCTGCCGCGAGGTGAGCGTGTGAACGGCGCGGCGGCGTGGACGCGCCACGGAGCGGAGGCGCGGGTGGCCGGCGCGACGGGGAACAACGAGGACTCGACGTGGGCACGCAGGCTGTGGAATCGGGGGCGGGGGACCCGGGGTCGGCGGCCTGGTGGGCGAGGGGGACGGTGTGACGGGCACTGACCGCGAAGGGGCCGACGGCGCGCTCGGACCGCTGCTGCTGGGCGTGCGCCACCACGGTCCGGGGTCGGCGCGGGCGGTACGGGCGGCGTTGGAGGCGGCCCGGCCGGGGGCCGTGCTGATCGAGGGGCCGCCCGAGGCCGACGCCCTGATCCCGCTGGCCGCCGACGAGGACATGCGGCCACCGGTGGCGCTGCTCGCGCACGCCGTGGACGAGCCCGGACGCTCGGCCTTCTGGCCGCTGGCCGAGTTCTCCCCGGAGTGGGTGGCCCTCCGCTGGGCCCTGGACCACGACGTGCCGGCCCGCTTCATCGACCTCCCGGCCGCGCACTCGCTGGCCTGGCGGTCGGAGGAGGAGCAGGACGCGGAGGGGGAGGACGCGGAGAGGCAGGACGCGGGGAGGGCGAGTGAGGAGCCGGAGGCGGGACCAGGGGACCCCTCCGGCGCGTCGGCCTCCGAGGTCCGGGTCGATCCGCTCGCCGCCCTCGCCGGGGCCGCCGGTCATGACGACCCCGAGCGCTGGTGGGAGGACGTCGTCGAGCACCGGGGCCCCGGCGACGGGGACGCGCTCGCGCCGTTCACCGCGCTGGAGGAGGCCATGGGAGCCCTGCGGGAGACCGAGGAGGGCGGCGGAGACGACGACCGGGACCTGGTGCGGGAGGCGTACATGCGGCTCCAGGTGCGGGCGGCGCAGCGGGAGTCCGCCCGGGGCGTCGCCGTGGTGTGCGGGGCGTGGCACGTGCCCGCGCTCCGGCGCAAGGTCACCGCCACCGCCGACCGGGCCCTCCTGAAGGGGCTGCCGAGGACCAAGGTGGACCTGACGTGGGTGCCCTGGACGTACCGACGGCTGTCCCGGTCCGGTGGGTACGGGGCGGGCATCGAGTCGCCCGGCTGGTACGCGCACCTGTTCGGCGCGGCGGACCGGCCGGTCGAGCGGTGGCTGACCAAGGTGGCCGGGCTGCTGCGGGACGAGGGCCGGATCGTCTCCTCGGCGCACGTCATCGAGGCGGTGCGGCTGGCCGAGACGCTCGCGGTGCTGCGCGGGCGCCCGCTGGCCGGGCTGGGCGAGACCACGGACGCCGTGCGGGCCGTGATGTGCGACGGCTCGGACGTGCCGCTGGCGCTGGTCCGGGACCGGCTGGTGGTGGGGGACGTGCTGGGGGACGTCCCCGCGGGGGCGCCCGCGGTGCCCTTGCAGCGCGACCTGGCCCGCATCCAGCGCCGGCTGCGGCTCAAGCCGGAGGCGCGGCGCCGGGAGCTGGAACTCGACCTGCGCAAGGACACCGACGCGAGCCGCAGCAGACTGCTGCACCGGCTGCGGCTGCTCGGCGTCGGCTGGGGCGAGCCGGCCGCTTCCCGGGGCAGTACGGGGACGTTCCGGGAGACCTGGCGGCTGCGCTGGGAGCCGGAGCTGTCGGTGCGGGTCGCCGAGGCCGGAGTGTGGGGCACGACCGTGCTCGCCGCCGCGACCGCCAAGGCCGAGGCGGACGCCGTCACCGCACGCGACCTCGCCGAGGTCACCGCACTCGCCGAACGCTGCCTGCTGGCCGGGCTGCCGGACGCGCTCACGCCGGTCATGCGGATACTCGCCGACCGCGCGGCGCTCGACACGGACGTCGGCCACCTCGCGCGGGCGTTGCCGGCCCTGGTCCGCTCGCTGCGCTACGGCGACGTGCGCGGCACCGACACGGGCGCGCTGGCGGAGGTCGCCGCCGGGCTCGCCGAGCGCGTCTTCGTCGGCCTGCCGGCGGCCTGCGCCGCCCTGGACGCCGACGCGGCCGACGAGATGCGCGGCCACGTGGACGCCGTGCACGGAGCGGTCGGTCTGCTCGGCGACACCTCCGCGCCGGGCCACGGCGGCCTGCGGTCCCGCTGGCAGGAGGTGCTGCGGACACTTTCGGCGCGGGACATCGTGCCCGGTGTCGTCCGGGGGCGTGCCGTACGGCTCCTGCTGGACGACGGTGTGCTGGCGGCGGACGAGGCCGCGCGGTTCATGGGCCTGGCGCTGTCCCGGGGGACACCACCGGCGGACGCGGCGGCGTGGATCGAGGGCTTCGTCGGAGGCGGCTCGGGCGGCGGCCTGCTCCTCCTCCACGACGAGCGGCTGCTGGCCCTGGTCGACGCCTGGCTGACCGGCGTGGCGGCGGAGGCGTTCACGGACGTGCTGCCGCTGCTGCGACGCACCTTCGCGGCCTACGAGCCGGGAGTGCGCCGCAGCCTCGGTGAGCTGGTCCGGCGCGGACCGGAGGCGCGGGGGAGTGTGACCACGGCCGGCCCCGGGATACCGGGCTTCGCGGCCGACCTCGACACCGAGCGCGCCGACGCGGTGCTCCCGGTGGTCCGGCTGCTGCTGGGCCTGGAGGGCAACGCCCCGGCGCGAAACGGCCTTGACGGGAACGACCTGGTGGGGGTGGACGCATGACGACCGAACCGGTGGGGGCCGACACCGCGCAGGAGCGGCTGCGGCGGTGGCGGCTCGTACTCGGCGGGGACCCGGCCGACGGCACCGGCCGTGCGCTCTCCGGGCAGGACGCCGCGATGGACGGGGCGCTCACCGCGCTCTACGGGAAGGAGGCCGCGGCGCGGGGCGGACGGGACCGTGCGGCGGGGCTCGGCGGCTCCGCACCGGCTGTCGCGCGCTGGCTGGGTGACATCCGGACGTACTTCCCCTCCTCCGTCGTCCAGGTCATGCAGCGGGACGCGATCGACCGGCTCGGTCTCGCCACGCTCCTGCTGGAGCCGGAGATGCTGGAGGCGGTGGAGGCCGACGTGCACCTGGTCGGCACCCTGCTCTCGCTCAACCAGGCGATGCCGGAGACGACGAAGGAGACGGCGCGCACCGTCGTGCGCAAGGTCGTCGAGGACCTGGAGAAGCGGCTGGCCTCCCGCACCCGGGCCACCCTCACCGGCGCCCTGGACCGCAGCGCCCGCGTCACCCGGCCCCGGCACCACGACATCGACTGGAACCGCACGATCTCGGCCAACCTCAAGCACTACCTGCCGGAGTACGGGACGGTCGTGCCGGAGCGGCTCGTCGGCTACGGGCGGGCGTCCCGGTCGGTGAAGAAGGAGGTCGTCCTCTGCGTCGACCAGTCGGGGTCGATGGCGGCATCGGTCGTGTACGCGTCGGTGTTCGGGGCGGTGCTGGCGTCCATGCCGTCGATAGAGACCCGGCTCGTCGTCTTCGACACGGCGGTCGTCGACCTGACCGACCAACTGGACGACCCGGTCGACGTGCTCTTCGGCACGCAACTCGGCGGCGGTACGGACATCAACCGGGCGCTGGCGTACTGCCAGTCGCGGATCACCCGGCCCGCGGAGACCGTGGTCGTACTGATCAGCGACCTCTACGAAGGAGGCATCCGGGACGAGATGCTCAGGCGGGTCGCGGCGATGCAGGCGGCGGGCGTGCGGTTCGTGACGCTGCTGGCCTTGTCCGACGAGGGGACGCCCGCCTACGACAGGGAGCACGCGGCGGCGCTCGCCGCGCTGGGGGCACCCGCGTTCGCCTGCACGCCCGACCACTTCCCGGAGGTGATGGCGGCGGCGATCGAGAGGCGGCCCCTGCCGATACCGGACGCCGGGTGACGATTCGTCGATCCGAGGTGGCCCGATTTCTGCCGCTGAAACGGACATCGCTACCCATCGGTAATGAGGGGCTTGCGCAACCCGCGGAGTCCCGTGCGAGGATCGCGCGTCATCGGTGCGTTGTTCGACGCGCGAGCCGTTCCGCCGCCGCACGGGAGGAATCTCCCCCTCTTGATCTGGTCAGCCGTCCTGCCCGGTGCCGCTCTGCGCGTGATGCGCACGGCGGCCGGGCGGCGTGCCCTGCACGTGGCGCTGCTGGTGGGCGGGTTGTTCGTGCTCGGAGTGGTCTGCGGGGAGCGGGCACAGGCGGCCGACGGGGCGCCGTCCCTGCGGGACACCGTGCGGCAGGTCGTCGACGTGCCGGTGGAGCGTCCGAGGACGGAGGCGCGTGAGTCGGCGCTCCTCTCGCCGAAGGACTCGCTCTCCGCCGTTGGGGACGTGGTGGAGAAGGCGACCGAGCGGCTGCCCCTGCCCTCCGCCGATTCCGACCCCGACATCTCCGACCCCGGCTTCACGGACCCGGTCCCCTCCGACCCCTCGGTCCCCACGTGGCCGTCGTCGCCTCCGCTGTCGCAGCTGCCGGACGCATCCGGGGCCGGCAGTCCGGACGGTTGGGCCGACCCGTACCTGCCGGACGACCGCCTGTCGGTACCGGCCGAGGCCGGTACCTCCGACGCCTCCGACGCCTCCGACCGCTCCGAGGCCACCGAACCCCGCACCGCCACCGCCGACACCGGGCCCGACGCCACCGACGCCGATGCCACCGACCACGCGGCGCACCTCAGCCCCGCCCCCGCCCCCGTCGCGGTCACGGTCGAGACCGGCGCGGAACCCCCGGTGACGCACTCCGGCGCCCCCCGCCGAACCACCCCACCGCACACCGACTACGCCCCCACCCGGCACGCGCCCCCCGGCGCCCCCGACGGATCGCTGGGTACCGCGACCGGTGCCGACCAGGGGATGCCGCGGCACGGTGACGCTCACGCGGTCACCCCGCAGCACCGGATCCCGATCCGGCTCGTACCCGTGGTCGTGGAGCGTGCCGACGCGGGCGAGACCCGGGATCCGTACCGGGACATCCCCGTCTCTCCCGCCTAGCCGGCGGAACCTTCCTGTCGCGAGCGCGCGTCTGAGGCCCCTGGGGCGGATGCGCCCGACGGCGTCCGCCGACGCGCCGGCGCCCTCGTACTCCCGTACCTCCGCCGTACCCCCGTCCTACCCACAGACTCCGCGTAGCGGCAGCCCGAGACGGTCGAAAGCCGTCGGCCTCCCTCGGGCCGAAGCTCCGCGGATGGGCCGGCCGGTCCCCATTGGGGTGGGGACCGTCCGGCCCGCACACCGGAGACCCGCACCCCTGCGGGCCTCCGGGCCGACGGGCCTCACCGGGCTTACCCCAGCCCGGTGAGGCTCCCCCGCGCCCCGCCTCGCCGAGCCCCCGCACCCCGCCGAAGCCGCTCACATCCGGCACCGCGTGCCAGTGAGCGCGGCATCATGTGACAGGCATCACCGCTCAGGTGTGACCCACGATTTAGGGACCCTCGGCATGCGGCGATAACCTGCGAGACGGACATGCCGCGCGCTCGGTCACCGTGTGCGCTCCCCTTGTGACACAGCGGACGTCACGTTGCCCTTCGCGGCACGCCCACGCATCCAACGAACCGCGAGATCACTGATAGGGACGGAAGCGCGTGGACCTGTTCGAGTACCAGGCGAGGGACCTCTTCGCCAAGCACGATGTACCGGTGCTGGCCGGTGAAGTCATCGACACGCCTGAGGCGGCGCGCGCGATCACCGAGGGTCTGGGCGGCAAGTCAGTCGTCAAGGCTCAGGTGAAGGTCGGTGGCCGCGGCAAGGCCGGCGGCGTGAAGCTCGCCGCCTCCGCGGACGAGGCCGTCGCCCGCGCGACGGACATCCTCGGGATGGACATCAAGGGCCACACGGTCCACAAGGTGATGATCGCCGAGACCGCTCCGGAGATCGTCGAGGAGTACTACGTCTCCTTCCTCCTCGACCGTGCCAACCGCACCTTCCTCTCCATCGCCTCCGTCGAGGGCGGCATGGAGATCGAGGAGGTGGCGGCCACCCGTCCGGAGGCCGTCGCCAAGACGCCGATCGACGCGATCGACGGTGTGACGCCCGAGAAGGCGCGCGAGATCGTCGAGGCCGCGAAGTTCCCGGCCGAGGTCGCCGGCCAGGTCGCCGACATCCTGGTCAAGCTGTGGGACACCTTCATCAAGGAGGACGCCCTCCTCGTCGAGGTCAACCCGCTGGCCAAGGTCGCGGGCGGCAACGTCATCGCCCTCGACGGCAAGGTGTCGCTCGACGACAACGCCGAGTTCCGTCACCCCGACTTCGCCGAGCTTCACGACAAGGCCGCCGCCAACCCGCTCGAGGCGGCCGCCAAGGAGAAGAACCTCAACTACGTCAAGCTCGACGGCGAGGTCGGCATCATCGGCAACGGCGCGGGTCTCGTCATGAGCACCCTGGACGTCGTCGCGTACGCCGGTGAGGCGCACGGCAATGTGAAGCCCGCCAACTTCCTGGACATCGGTGGCGGCGCCTCCGCCCAGGTCATGGCGAACGGCCTGGAGATCATCCTCGGCGACCCGGACGTCCGCTCCGTGTTCGTCAACGTCTTCGGCGGCATCACCGCCTGCGACGAGGTCGCCAACGGCATCGTCCAGGCGCTGAAGCTCCTGGAGGACCGCGGCGAGAAGGTCGAGAAGCCGCTCGTCGTCCGTCTCGACGGCAACAACGCCGAGCTGGGCCGCAAGATCCTCACCGACGCCAACCACCCGCTGGTCCAGCGCGTCGACACCATGGACGGCGCGGCCGACAAGGCCGCCGAGCTGGCTCACGCCGCCGCCAAGTAAGCACTCAGGACGAGGACACCAACACACCATGGCTATCTGGCTCAACAAGGACAGCAAGGTCATCGTCCAGGGCATGACCGGCGCCACCGGCATGAAGCACACCAAGCTCATGCTCGGCGACGGCACCAACGTCGTGGGCGGCGTGAACCCGCGCAAGGCGGGTCAGTCCGTGGACTTCGACGGCACCGAGGTACCGGTCTTCGGCACCGTCAAGGAGGCCATCGAGAAGACCGGCGCCAACGTCTCCGTCATCTTCGTGCCGGAGAAGTTCACCAAGGACGCCGTCGTCGAGGCCATCGACGCCGAGATCCCGCTGGCCGTCGTGATCACCGAGGGCATCGCCGTGCACGACTCGGCGTCGTTCTGGGCGTACGCCGGCAAGAAGGGCAACAAGACCCGCATCATCGGCCCGAACTGCCCCGGCATCATCACCCCGGGCCAGTCCAACGTCGGCATCATCCCGGGCGACATCACCAAGCCGGGCCGCATCGGCCTGGTCTCGAAGTCCGGCACGCTGACGTACCAGATGATGTACGAGCTGCGCGACATCGGCTTCTCGACCTCCGTCGGCATCGGTGGCGACCCGATCATCGGCACCACGCACATCGACGCGCTCGCCGCGTTCGAGGCCGACCCCGAGACCGACCTGATCGTCATGATCGGCGAGATCGGCGGCGACGCCGAGGAGCGTGCGGCCGAGTACATCGCGAAGAACGTGACCAAGCCGGTCGTCGGCTACGTCGCGGGCTTCACCGCGCCCGAGGGCAAGACCATGGGCCACGCCGGCGCCATCGTCTCCGGTTCGTCCGGCACCGCCCAGGCGAAGAAGGAGGCCCTGGAGGCCGCGGGCGTCAAGGTCGGCAAGACGCCGACCGAGACGGCCAAGCTCGCCAGGGCCATTCTGGGCAACTAATACCGTCTCAACGGCTGACCGCCTTCCGTACGGCACCGAGTGGGCCCGTCCTCGCTGAGGACGGGCCCACTCGGCGTACCGGCGGTCATTCGAGCCGTGGAGCCAGCCGCTCCGGCCCGTCCTGCATCTGGTCGCGCAGCTTCTGCCGCAGCTCCAGTTCCTCGTCCGACAGCGCGCCCGGCGCCACCCTGGGCGGCACCCCGCGCACCGTCTCGCCGGGGGCGACCGGCGGTTCGTAGTGTGTCGGCGCGGTGCGCAGGGCCAGCGCGGTGGTCCCGATGAGGGCGACGGTGAACGCGATCGCCGCGCGGGTCCAGAACCGGGCCCGGCGTTCGCTGCCCACCCGTACCGTCGGCGGCTTGGCCGCCCGCAGCCGCTCGTTGGACGCCACCTCGGCCAGCCGCCGGTGCAGCACCTCGGGGTCGGCCAGTTCGGGCAGCCGGCCGGCCATCGCCCTGCGCGCGTTCAGCAGCCGGTTCGCCGTCGCCGGAGTGCTCGCCTCCGTCTCCGCCGCCGTCTCGGGCAGGTCCAGGCCCACACCGTCGTACAGCAGGAGCGTCCGACGGTGCCGAGGGGGGAGTCGGAGCAGGGTGTTCAGGAGCGTGCGGTCGCCGGGGTCGGCGGGCGGCGGCTCCGGGTGCCGGTTGCGCGGGCGGAACCGCTGCCAGGGCGAGAGGGCGTACTCGTACGCCACCGCCCGCACCCACCCCACCGGGTCGCGGTCGCGGGCCACTTCCGGCCAGTTCTCCCAGGCGGTCTGGAATGCCCGCTCCACCGACTCGCGCGCCAGCTCCCGGCGGCCGGTCAGCAGGAAGGTCTGCCGTACGAGGGCGGGGGTGCCGAATTCGTACAGCGCGTCGAACGCCTGAGCGGGCGTCAGTCCGATCGGCTCAGGTCCCGGCTCGGGTCCCGGTTCCGGTTCCGGTTCAGATTCCGTTTCTGGCTCCGGTGCCGGTTCGGCTTCGCCGGTACGGACGACCACGACGACGGGCACCGGCTTCGCCGCCGCCGACTCCTCCTCGGCCAGGGCCTTCAGCAACTCCGCGTACGCCTCCCGTTTCCGGCCGCGTGGTGTCGTGCGACCGCTCTCCCACGTACGGACCGTCGCGCGGGTGACGCCCATCCGGTCCGCGAGCTGAGCCTGCGTCAGCGAGGCCGCCTCGCGCAGGCGTCGGCGGGCCTTGGGGGGTGGGAGCGGGGTTCCGGGGCTCCGTGTCACAGGGCGCCCCTTCGTACGAAAAAGTACATAAACATATATTGAGCGACACAACGGTGCTTCGCCTGTTACGACGGGAAAGCGCGTGTCGTTGGGAGCATGGCGGGCGTGACCCAGACGACCGCCCGCCCGGCCCCGCTGACTCTGCTGCATACGCGCTGGCGCGACCGGTCGCCCGGCCTGGGCGCCGGTCTCCTGGGCGGCGCGGTCGCGGCGGTGCTGGGACTGGCCTCGTGCGCCGCGCTGGTCACCCTGCTGTGGATCAGTTCGCCCTACCCCGACAGCGGCCCCGAGGGCACCCTGCACGTCGCCGCCTCCCTGTGGGTGCTGGCGCACGGTGCCGAACTGGTCCGCGCCGACACCCTCTCCGGCACCCCCGCGCCGGTGGGCGTCACCCCGCTGCTGCTGGTCCTGCTGCCGGTGTGGCTGCTGCACCGCGCGGCCCGGGACGCCACCGACCCCGGGGACGGGGTGGGTGTGGCCGTCGGCTCCGGACCCGGGGCGGGGGCCGGGATGCGCCTCGCGGGGGAGGAGCGCCTCCGGGACGCCGGGCCGCCGCCGGTCTCCGCGCGCTTCGCCTGGGTGGGCGTCGTCGCGGGCTACCTCTGCGTCGCCGGGCCCGTCGTGCTGTACGCGACGGGCGGCGCGCTGCGGCCCTCCTGGTGGTGGGCCGCCCTCTGTCTGCCGCTGGTCGCCATGGGCGCCGCGGGCGCGGGGGTGTGGACGGCGTTCGGCCGGCCGGGCGGGCCGGTGGGCCGGGCGCTGCGCGTGCTGCCCCGGAACCTGCGGGAGCTGATGGTGGAGCCGGACGCGCGCCTGGGCGCCTCGACGCGCGCCGCGGGCGCTGGTGCGGCGGTGCTCGTCGGGGGCGGGGCGCTGCTGGTGGGGGTGTCGCTGGTGTGGCACGGAGCCGCCGCGCAGGAGGCCTTCCTGCGGCTGACCGAGGGCTGGTCCGGGCGGTTCGCCGTACTGCTGCTCTGCCTGGCGCTGGTGCCGAACGCGGCGGTGTGGGCGGCGGTGTACGCCCTCGGCCCCGGGTTCGCGCTCGGCGCCGGGCATGTCGTGCACCCCTTGGCCTCCGCCCCGGCCCCGTTGCTGCCGCCGTTCCCGCTGCTGGCGGCGGTGCCGGACGCGGGGCCCGGTACGCCGCTGCACTGGGCGGCGGGAGGGGTGCCGCTGGTGGCGGGGACGGTGGTGGGGTGGTTCACGGCGCGGGCGGCGACGGGGGCCCCTGTGGGAGCGGCGGTGGGTGGGGCGGTTGGCGGGGCCGCCGGGGGTGACGGGGCCGTCGGGGCGTGGTCGTGGCGGCGGACCGCCGGGGCCGCCGTCGTGGCCGCCGTGCTCTGCGCGGTGCTCGTCGCCCTGCTGGCCGCGTTCGCGGGCGGGCCGCTCGGGAACGACGCCCTCGCGCGGTTCGGGCCGGTGTGGTGGCAGGCCGGGGGCGCGGCGCTGGCGTGGATCGTGGTACCGGCGGTGCCGGTGGCGGTGGTGGTGCGGGCTTGGCGGGGGCGGGGCGCTGCCGCGCGGGAGCCGGTCGTGGACGACGGCGAGGTCGCCGACGGGGGTGGGTGTGGGTGGGCGCCGGTGCCCTTCGTGGGGCGGTGGTGGAAGCGGGGTGGCGGGGGCGATGCGGAGGTTGGCGAGGATGCGGGGGAGGTGGACGAGGATGCCGTGCCGTTCGGGCTGTACGACGGCGACGACGAGGGTGGCGGTGGGCCGTACGATCTGCTGCCGGTTGATGCTCCGGGGGAGCCGCCTCGCGGGTAGCGGGGAGGGTGTTTTCGCCCCCGCCGCCCCTTCCCTTCCCGTCCCTGGGGGCTGCGCCCCCAGACCCCCCTTTCGGCCTGCGGCCTCGTCCTCAAACGCCGGACGGGCTGAAAGACAGAACCGAAGGGCGGCTAGCCCTCTGTGCCCAGCAGGTCCCGCAGCTGTTCCGGGAGGAGGCGTTCGCAGCCCTGTTTCGCCGAGTTGGTCAGGGCGTCCTCGCGGCAGGTGTAGTAGTCGTTGTAGACCAGCTGGGCGCCGAAGGACGCGGCGACCAGGAGGATGGCCAGGGACGACGTGACCAGGCCGCTGATCGCCGCGGTGCGCTGCGGGCGGCCGGTCTGCTCGGCGGGGCGGGCCGGGGTGTCCGGGTCGGCGGCGGCGCGGGGCTTGGCGCGCAGGGAGCTGATGCCCCAGTACAGGGCCAGGGCGCCGAGCAGCAGGGCCACGTACGGCCAGGTGAAGAGCGCGAAGAAGAGGGCCCACATGCCGCTGAGCAGCGCGTAGCGCGCGCGTCGCTGGGACGGGTCCGTCGGGTCCCAGCGGGGGCCCGGGCCGCCGTTCTGCCCCTCGGGGCCGGAACCGGAACCGCCGGGCCGCTCGCCGAAGCCGCCGGAGGAGCGGCCGGGCTGCCGGTCGCTCCACTGACCGCCCCACGGCGAACGCCCGCCGCCCTGGGAACCGGACGAGTCCTGCGAGTCGCCGCCGTCGCCCGACGGGTGCCGCGGCTGCCAGGGGCGGTCCGGCGTGCCCTCCGGGGGCGGGGCGAACGGGTTGTCCCGGTCCGGGGTGCCGTCCTGCCCGCCGCCGTTCCCGCGGTCCGAGGGCGTTTCGGGCGGTGACGAGGGGCGCTCCCGCAGCAACACGGTGCTGCGCCCCCCTGGCTGCGCCGACTGCTGGGGGAGCGTGAGCAGTCGCAGGCTGCGGTCCGGCATCAAGTGAGCGTCTTCCCCTTGGCGGCGATGAACGGGTGGACTGGTGGAACGGGCGAACGGGTCGGCACGACTGGTGAACGCTTGGCGCGCAGGTCGCGTTCCCGGCCGGGCTCCACGCAGACGCTACCTTCCGGCCACGCCCCCGTCCCGAGGGGGCCGTCCGGTGTGCCGGTATCGTTGCTGACGGTCGGCCGCTTCGTAGACTTCCCCGTATCCCGGGGCGCGAAGCATTCGTACGACTGTACAAACCGACGAACGTACCGAACGTACCGCTTCCCCGAGAAAGGCCCTCACCGTGGCCGCCAAGCCCGTGGCCCCGCGAGCCAAGCGCCTCGTCGTGCTGGTCTCCGGATCCGGCACCAACCTCCAGGCGCTGCTCGACGAGATCGCCGCCACCGGCGTCGAGGCCTACGGGGCCGAGATCGTGGCCGTCGGCGCCGACCGCGACGGCATCGAGGGGCTGGCCCGCGCCGAGCGCGCCGGGCTGCCGACCTTCGTGACGAGGGTCAAGGACCACGGGACCCGCGACGAGTGGGACGCGGCGCTCGCCGAGGCCGTCGCCGCGCACGAGCCGGACCTCGTCGTCTCGGCCGGGTTCATGAAGATCGTGGGCAAGGAGTTCCTGGCCCGCTTCGGGGGGCGGTTCGTGAACACCCACCCCGCCCTCCTCCCCAGCTTCCCGGGAGCCCACGGTGTGCGGGACGCGCTCGCGTACGGCGCCAGGGTCACCGGCTGCACCGTCCACTTCGTCGACGACGGCGTCGACACCGGGCCGATCATCGCGCAGGGCGTGGTGGAGATCCGGGACGAGGACGACGAGAGCGCTCTGCACGAGCGCATCAAGGAAGTCGAGCGAAGGCTGCTCGTCGATGTCGTGGGGCGGCTCGCCCGCAACGGCTATCGCATCGAGGGACGAAAGGTAGTTATCCAGTGACCGCCGAGAGCAACAAGCGGGCCGTCCGACGGGCGCTCGTCAGCGTCTACGACAAGACCGGTCTTGAGGAGCTGGCGCGCGGGCTCCACGAGGCGGGCGTCGAGCTCGTCTCCACCGGGTCCACGGCCGGCCGTATCTCCGCCGCCGGCGTCCCCGTCACCAAGGTCGAGGAGCTGACCGGCTTCCCCGAGTGCCTGGACGGCCGGGTCAAGACCCTGCACCCCAAGGTGCACGCCGGCATCCTCGCCGACCTGCGCCTGGACAGCCACCGCGAGCAGCTCGGCGAGCTGGGCGTGGAGCCGTTCGACCTGGTCGTCGTCAACCTCTACCCGTTCGAGCAGACCGTCGCCTCCGGTGCGTCGCCCGACGAGTGCGTGGAGCAGATCGACATCGGCGGCCCCTCCATGGTCCGCGCCGCCGCCAAGAACCACCCCTCCGTCGCGGTCGTCACCAGCCCCGCCCGGTACGCGGACGTACTCTCCGCCGTGAAGGACGGCGGCTTCGACCTGACCGCCCGCAAGCGGCTGGCCGCCGAGGCGTTCCGCCACACCGCCGAGTACGACGTGGCGGTCGCCGGCTGGTTCGCGGGGGAGTACGCCGGTGACGGCGAGCAGTTCCCGGAGTTCATCGGTGTGACGTACGAGCGCAAGAACGTCCTGCGCTACGGCGAGAACCCGCACCAGCCCGCCGCCCTCTACACCGGCGGCTGCGGCGGCCTCGCCGAGGCGGAGCAGCTGCACGGCAAGGAGATGTCGTACAACAACTACGTCGACACGGACGCCGCCCGCCGTGCCGCGTACGACCACGCCGGGCCGTGTGTCGCGATCATCAAGCACGCCAACCCGTGCGGCATCGCGGTCGGCGCGGACGTCGCCGAGGCGCACCGCAAGGCGCACGCCTGCGACCCGCTGTCCGCGTTCGGCGGCGTGATCGCGGTCAACCGCCCGGTGTCCAAGGAGATGGCCGAGCAGGTCGCGGAGATCTTCACCGAGGTCATCGTCGCGCCGGACTACGAGGACGGCGCCCTCAAAGCCCTCACCAAGAAGAAGAACATCCGCGTACTGCGCTGCCCCGAGGCGCCGCAGCCGCCCGCCGAGTTCCGCCCGATCGACGGTGGCGGCCTGGCCCAGGTGAAGGACGTCTTCCAGGCCGAGGGCGACGACCCGGCGAACTGGACGCTGGCCACGGGCGAGGCGCTGAGCGACTCCGACCTCGCCGGCCTGGCCTTCGCCTGGAAGGCCTGCCGCGCCGTCAAGTCCAACGCGATCCTCCTCGCCAAGGACGGCGCCTCCGTCGGCGTCGGCATGGGCCAGGTCAACCGCGTCGACTCCGCGAAGCTGGCGGTGGAGCGCGCGGGCGCCGAGCGGGCGCAGGGCTCGTACGCCGCCTCCGACGCCTTCTTCCCCTTCCCGGACGGCCTGGAGATCCTCACCGCGGCCGGCGTGAAGGCCGTGGTCCAGCCGGGCGGCTCGGTCCGCGACGAACTCGTCGTCGAGGCCGCGAAGAAGGCCGGCGTGACGATGTACTTCACGGGGACGCGCCACTTCTTCCACTGACGCGAACGCCTCTGCCCCGGTGCCGGTCCCACCGACCGGCACCGGGGCACTTTCATGCCGAGTCGCCCGGCACCCTCTCCGCGCGCTCCAACGCCGCCCGCCGGGCCGAACGGAAGTCGTCCAGCGCGGACGTACGGGCGGCGGGGAGCTTCTGCTCCACCTGCCGCTGCGCGCGCACGACCTGTTCGGCGACACCGGCCTCGGCCTGGCACGTGGCGTCCCGCACGGCGACCCTCAGCTCCTCCTCGCCCGTGGCGCGCAGGGCTGCCCGGTCGGACCCGACGGAGTCGAGCCGCTTCTGCACCGCCTTGAACGGGTCCGCGAGGTGCTGGTAGCGGAACCCTCCATCCCGCATGCACCGGGCCCACTTCCGCTCGGCGGCCCGTACGAGGGCGTGGTCGAGCGTGTCCGTCACGATCGAGTTGCGCACGCTCTGCAAGGCGTACTGGTTACGGTCCCACGAGGCGCCGTACAGCGCCCGGCGCGCGACCGCGACGCAGGAGTCGGTGGGGATCGACACGGTGGGCCCGTCCGGCAGCGTCAGCTCCGTGCGCGGACCGTCCGCCGTCCCCTTGAGCGCCGCCTCCCACGCGGTCCGGCCGCGCTCGGACAGCGCCGACACCCGCTGGGCGTTCGGGTCGGCGGGCGGCTTCCGCAACCGCTGCACGGTCAGGCCGTAGCCGTCCTGGGCGGCGAGGTCGCGCCTCAGCAGGCCGTAGGGGCTGGTGGCCGCCCTGCGTCGGACATCGCCGACCGGTACCGCGTCGTAGCCGAACCCCTGTCGCCGCATGCACGTCCCTACTTCCCGCTCCTCGGCGCGGTGCAGCGCGGCGTACTCGGCCGCCGTGAAGTCGAGCGCGCCGCCCAGGGGACGCGGGTCGGGCGGGGGCTTAGCCGCGGCCTCGTGGCCGGGCGACGAGGAGCACCCGGCCACGAGGAGCGCTGCGGCGGTCAGCCACAGCAACCGGCGCATGTCAGCACCAGTTGTTGGACGCGAGGTCGTCGGCGAAGATGCCGCCGCGGTAGGCGTCGAGGTTGCCGATGACGTACCCGCGCAGCAGGACGAAGGAGCTGCCCGAGTAGCTCGTGCCGTTGTAGATGCGGACGTTGCAGTTGTTGCCGTTGTTGTAGACCGACTCCGCGTTGTTGAACTTGTTGTACTGGAGCAGGTTCGTGTTGTCCCCGAACACCTCACCCGGGTCGCCCGCGCCGTTGTCCCCCAGGTACGCACAGAGCGCGCCGGAACTGCAGTCGGTCCACGCCGCGCTCGCCGGCGTGGCGGTGGCCGCGATGCCCAGTCCGGCGAGCGCGGCCGCGCCGAAAGCCGCCGCGATCTTCTTTCGGATCATGTGAGGTCCTCCCCTTGTGTTGGCTGGTCTCGCAGCCATCACTCTGGGTGCGGAGGGGAAACCGCGGTACCTGAAACCTTGCAGGGTGGTACGGGAGCGCCCGGCACCGTTCAGGGCGCGTCCGCCTTGCGCAACGCCCGCCAGGTGGACGGTCCCACGATGCCGTCCGCGTCCAGTCCCGCCCGCTTCTGGAAGATGACGACCGCGCTCTGGGTCTTCGGGCCGAAGTCGCCGTCGACCTCGCCGACCTCCGGGATGTCGTGCAGGTGGCGGAGCAGGCACTGCAGCTCTCTGACCTGGCTGCCGCCGTCGCCGCGCTTGATGGTGAAGTCCCAGGTGCCGCTGTGGCCCGCCATGTATCCGCGGCCGTCGGCGTTCTCGTACACCATGGGCTTCTCGCAGGTGGGAGGGGCCGCGGCGGCCGGGGCCGGCTCCCAGGGAGTGGTGTAGGCGAGGCTCGCCGCGCCCACGAGCGCTGCCGCGAGGGCCGCCGCGAGGGCCGGGCGGCGCCAGCGCCGGGGGCGGAGCCTCGGGAGGCGGGCGGAGCGGGAGGTGCCCGCCGCCTCCTCCACCCGGCGCAGCAACGCGGCGGTGTTCGTGGCGCGTTGCGCGTGGGTCGGGGCCAGGCAGTCCTGGAGGATGCCGCGCCAGGCCGCCGGAAGGGCGGGGGACAGGCGCAGGTCCTCGCGGCCGCGGGCGTACCGCATCGCCGCGTCGGAGCGGGCCTCCGAGGTGCCGCCGGGCAGCGGGAAGCCGCCGGTCAGGACCACGTGGGCGAGGACGCCGAAGGCCCACACGTCGGCGGACGGGCGGATCCGCGTCCCGCGCTCGTCGACCTCGGGCCACAGGAGTTCGGGCGGGGTGTAGTCCGGGGTGGCGAAGGCGGGGGTGTAGGCGTGGGTGCCTTCCAGTTCGGCGGCCATGTTGAAGTCGGCCAGCCGGGCCGAACCGTCCGCCATCAGCAGGACGTTGGCCGGTTTCAGATCGCCGTGCACCCAGCCCGCGTGGTGCAGCTGCGCCAGCCCCTCGCAGATCTGGGACAGGAGGGAGGGTCCGGCGTCCGGACGCGGGGTCCGGGCCAGTACGGCGTCCAGGGAGCCCTCGGCCCGCTCCAGCACCAGCACGGTCGCGCCGTCCAGCTCCGGATGGTCCGGGTCGTCGACCGTGAGGGTGTCGTACATCCGGATCAGGCGGGGCGAGCGCAGCCGCCGCAGCAGCTGCACCTCGCGCTCGGCCAGGTCCCGCAGGTGGTGCAGCTGACGCGGGGTGCGGGTGCCGGTGGGCAGGAACTTCAGCGCCGCCCGGCCCGGCGGTTCGCCGCCGTCCGAGGTGCGTTCCGCCGTGCCCGCGGTGTGCCGGGCCGCGTCGTAGACCGTGGCGAAGGCACCCGACGCCAGCGGCTCACGCACCTCCCACGCCCCGATCCGGTAGCCCTTCGGCACCGGGACCGCGTACGGCCGCCCGGTCACCGTGCCGCTCCGCTCGGGGCCGGGGCGAGTACCACGAGGTCGTCCTCGCGGACCAGGTCGAAGCGGAGGGCGAGCGAGGCCAGGGACTCCTTCTTGCCGTGCGTGCGCCGGCCCGGCTCGGCGGTGTCCGGGCCGGGTCTCAGCCGCAGCTTGACGGCTAGGTAGTCGATGTTCCAGTAGACGGCCGAGCGGCTGACCTTGGGCCAGCTCGGGCGCAGCCGCTCCACGATCTCCTCGACCGCGGGCAGCGGGGCGCGGGTCTCACCGCGCAGGCGCCGCTCGCACAGGGCGGCCAGCACCGCGAAGTACCGCTTGGTGCGGTCCAGGGCGAACGCCGGGACGGTACCGGCCCCCTCGAGACCGTGGCGCTCGATGCTGCGGAACGCGTGCCGCGGTGCCCAGACGTCGAAGGTGAGCAGGTCCCCCGCCGCGGGCAGGGTCACGCGCGCCAGCTCGAACGGCACCGGCGCCTCCACCCGGCCCGGACCCACCTTGATGTGCTCGCCCGCGCCCTCCGGGTTCTCCACCACGTAGGTCTGGTCCACGCTGAGATTGCTCAGCAGCCAGAACGTCCGGTGGGCCGCGATCTCCCCGGCGACCCGGGGCACCCCCGCGTGTGCGATGGCGAGTCCGCCGCTGGGTCCGGCTCTGCCGAACTCGATGCGCTCACCCGCGCTGATCCTCAGTTGTTCGGCCACACTGCCGCACGACGGCGGCACGACGATGACGCTGTACATGGAGTCGTCCCCCTCCCCCGATCCCCTCGGGGTAGCCCTTCCCCAGTCCAACAAGGGGCAGCGTACGGGAGGCGGGTGAGGGCACCCTAAGCATTCGGACGGCGCGGCGGGTCGCCGTGAACCTCAGACGTCACAGGGTCACTTCCGCCCCGGAGGCGTGTACTCCTTGAGGTGGTGAGCGACGCGGTCGGCGTAGTCACGGTACTTCGGGGGAACCCCGCCCGCGTCGTTCACCTTCTTGTACGACGTCCGGTACGCGACGGCGACCAGGACGGAGCGGTCGCCGGGCAGGCCGGCCTCCAGACGGGGCGTGATCCAGCACAGGTAGCGGCCCATCGCGGGGATGGACTCGGCGGGCGGGAACGGCGGTTCCGGGACGGTCTCGCCGGGTGTGCCGTCCTCGTTCATCCACCAGCGCAGCACGCTCGGCGTCCAGCGGGCGATGCCGTACTCGTTCCTCTCCGGGTCGGACAGGGCGGGGTCGAAGTCGCTCTCCACCTTCAGCATGGCCGCGATCAGGGCCGGGCTGACCTCCTCGCGGTCGCAGTCGTGCGCCGTCTCGACGATCAGCAGCCGGTAGGCGGGCGGCACGTCCCGGTCGGTGCGCAGCACGTCCGCGCCGTAGGCGGCGGCGGAGACGCTCGCGGTGCCGCCGCCGCGCGGGCCCGCCGCGGGCTGCCGGCCGTCACCGGCCCAGGAGACGACGCCGTAGCCGAGCGCCGCCAGCGCGACGAGTCCCGCGGCCGAGGCGGCGAGGACGGTGCGCCGGGGGCGGCCACCGGCCCGGAGCGAGAACCTCGCCGCGCCGCTCGCGCCGGCCGCGGCCGCCGCCACCCGGCGCAGCAGGGCGTCGGTGCCGGTCCGGCCGGCGTGCGTCCGGGTCAGACAGTCCCGCACGATCTCCCGCCACGCCTGCGGCAGTTCGGGGGAGAGCCGCAGCTCGTGGGTGCCGCGGGCGTAGGCGACGGCGGCGTCGCGGCGGGCCGTCGGGGTGCCGCCGGGCAGCGGGAAGGACCCGGTGAGGACGAGGTGGGCGAGGACACCGAAGGCCCACACGTCGGCGGACGGCCGGATGCGGCGGCCGCGTTCGCCGATCTCGGACCACAGCAGTTCGGGCGGCGTGTAGTCCGGGGTGGAGAAGGCGGGCGTGTAGGCGTGGGTGCCCTCCAGCTCGGCGGCCATGTTGAAGTCGGCCAGCCGCACCGAACCGTCCGCCATCAGCAGGACGTTGGCCGGTTTCAGGTCGCCGTGCACCCAGCCCGCCCGGTGCAGCTGCGCCAGCCCGGCGCAGACCTGGGCGAGCAGCGCGGGCCCGTCCGGCGGGCGGGGCGAGGCGGTGATCAGGGCGGACAGGGAGCCCTCCGCCCGCTCCAGGACCAGGACGGTGGCGCCGTCCAGCCGGGGGTGGTCGGGGTCGTCGACGGTGAGGGTCTCGTACATCCGGATCAGCCGGGGCTGCCGCAGCCGGCGCAGCAGCGCGATCTCGCGCTCGACCAGGTCCCGCAGGTGGGCGAGTTGGCGCGGGGTGCCGGTGCCGGTGGGCAGGAACTTCAGGGCGGCCGTGTCTGGCAGGTGCCCGGCGCTTCCGTCGCCGCCCTCGGTGCCGTCGACGCGGCGCGCGGCGTACACGCTGCCGAAGGCGCCGGTGGCGATCGGCTCGCGCACCTCCCACACACCCACCCGGTAGCCCCGGGGCACCGGCACGGCGTACGGCTCGGTCATCGCAGCGCCTGTCCGGACGGTGCCGCGAGGACCACCAGGTCGTCCTCGCGGACCAGGTCGAAGCGGAGCGCCAGGGAGACCAGCGACTCCTTCTTGCCGTTCAGCCGCGGGCCCGGGTCGGCGGTCTCCGGGCCCGGCTTCAGCCGCAGTTTCACGGCGAGGTAGTCGATGTTCCACTGCACCGACGTACGGGACGCGGCCGGCCAGGCCGGGCGGAGCCGCTCGACGACCTGGTCCATGGTCGGCAGCGGCGCGTGCGGCGCCCCGCGCAGCCGCGGTTCGCACAGCGCGGCCAGCACCGCGAAGTACCGCTTGGTGCGGTCGACGGAGAAGGCGGGCGCGGTCGGCTCGCCGTCCGTGCCGCCCTCGGCGCGCAGATAGTCGTGGCGCGGCGCCCACACCTCGACCGGCAGCAGGTCGCCCGCCGCGGGCAGCACGATCCGCGAGAACTCGAACGGCACCGGCGCGTCCAGCCGGCCCGGCGCGACCTTGATGTGCTCGCCCGCGCCCTCCGGGTTCTCCACCACGTACGTCTGGCGGGCCGAGAGGTTGCTGACGGTCCAGAAGGTGCCGTGGGCGGTGATCTCACCGGCCCGGCGGGACACCCCGTCGTGCGCGATCAGCAGCCCGCCCTCGGGCACGGCGCGTCCGAAGACGAGCCGTTCGCCGGGTGCGAGCCGGAGCTGGGCGCTGCTGTGTTCGTCCTCCGAGGTCGGCGGAGGTACCACGATGATGCTGAACAAGGTGCGTCTCCCCGTGCCTGACGGCTACCCGCGTCAGACTATTGCGACGCACCAGGGCCGTGCCCCCCTCGTACGGGTGAGACACGGCCCTGTGACGTGATTGGCGAGAAGTACGCACTGGCGTACGCCGGTTCAGTACTGCGGGCGGGTGAACCAGTAGCTGCCGTTCCGGTTGGCGCAGAAGACGATGATCAGGATGCCGAGCACCAGGCTGATGAGGGCGAAGACGTTCGCCGTGAACAGGCTGATGACGCTGAACAGCACGATCACCGACGCGTAGATGATGGCGGAGACGCGCGCCCCGCCCCGGCCCGTGGCGAACTTGACGCCCGTGAATATCGCCCAGAACGCAAACGCCAGCACGATGACACCGAGGACGATCATGATGCCGGTGCCGACGCTGGCGGCGGCGTCCGCGTCCTTGGCGGAGAGGCTCGGGTCGGAGTTGACCGCGTCCTCGAACTCCTCCGAGAACCAGGCGCTGGCGATCATCATCAGCAGACCGCCGATCACCTGGAAGCCGCCCAGGACGAACAGCATCACGCGCGCTGCCTTCACCGAGCCGGGCATCGCTACCGGGGCGGGCGCGTAGCCGCCGCCGTACGGCTGTTGTACCGGCGGGGCCGCGGGGTAGCCGTAGCCGGGCTGGCCCTGGGGCTGCTGCTGGGGGTAGCCGTAGTTCGGCTGCTGGCCGCCGCCCTGGGGCGGGCCGTAAGGGTTGTTCGGATCGCCGAAACTCATGGCGGGACTTCCTCCGTCGCTGTCAAGTGCGGGGACGGCGCGCGGCGCGAGTCGGAGGAGTTTCTTCGTAGCGGTTCGTCCCCCCGGTACGGCCCCGCGGCACTGTGCACCCCAATCGTTCTTGACCGGTCTCTTACTTGTCCAGCCCGCTCACAAGGTGTTGTGCAAGTGCAACAACGTCGATCATGAATCGACGACCGGATGCCGGCCGGATTGGAACCGGGGGCCGGTCATCCGCGAGGATGGGGGCATGACCGCCCAGATTCTCGATGGCAAGGCCACCGCAGCCGCGATCAAGTCCGAACTGACCGCCCGCGTGGCGGCGCTGAAGGAGAGGGGTGTCACACCCGGCCTCGGCACCGTCCTGGTCGGGGACGATCCCGGCAGCCAGAAGTACGTCGCCGGCAAGCACCGCGACTGCGCGCAGGTTGGCATCGCCTCCATCCAGCGTCACCTCCCGGCCACGGCGACGCAGGACGAGATCGAGGCGGTCGTCCGCGAGCTGAACGAGGACCCGGCCTGCACCGGCTACATCGTCCAGCTGCCGCTGCCCAAGGGCATCGACGAGAACCGCATCCTGGAGCTGATGGACCCGGACAAGGACGCGGACGGCCTGCACCCGATGAACCTCGGCCGCCTCGTCCTGAACGAGCCGGCGCCGCTGCCCTGCACCCCCAACGGCATCCTCACCCTCCTGCGCCGCTACGGCGTGGAGATCAAGGGCGCCGAGGTCGTGGTCGTCGGCCGCGGGGTCACCATCGGCCGCCCGATGCCGCTGCTGCTCACCCGGCGCAGCGAGAACGCCACCGTGACCCAGTGCCACACCGGCACCCGGGACCTGTCCGCCCACCTCAAGCGCGCCGACATCATCGTCGCCGCCGCCGGCTCCCCGCACCTGGTCCGCGCCGAGGACGTGAAGCCGGGCGCCGCCGTCCTCGACGTGGGCGTCTCCCGCAACGCCGAGGGCAAGATCGTGGGCGACGTCCACCCGGACGTGGCCGAGGTCGCCGCCTGGATCTCCCCGAACCCCGGCGGCGTCGGCCCGATGACCCGCGCCGAGCTGCTCGTCAACGTGGTGGAGGCGGCGGAGCGCCGTGCCGGCTGAGGACACCCACGCCGAGCGCCCGGGCCGGACGGCGGATCGCGCGGCGGCCCGAGAGGACACCGCCGGGCGCGCCGACGGTGCCGAGGGCACCGAGGCGGTCGAAGGCACCGAGGGCGCGGACCGAGCGCCGGACTCCGGCGACACCGCCGAGTCCGCCGAGTCCGCCGGGTCCGCCGGGTCCGCCGGGTCCGCCGGGTCCGCCGGGTCCGCCGGGTCCGCCGGGTCCGCCGGGTCCGCCGGGTCCGCCGAGAAGACCGGGCGCCCCGACCGCGCGGCGGACGCCTCGGACCCCGAGGAGCCCGAAGCCCCCGAGGACGCCGAAGCCCCCGAGGACCCCGAGGACATCGTCGTCCGGGACCCCGTCAGCGCGCCCGACGCCCAGGGCAGGCCGAAACGCGCCACGCGCCGGTTCCCGCTCTTCACCCGTGACACCGCGCGCCCCGAGGGCGGCGGCCGGGCCGCGGCCGGCGACGCCCCGGCGCCCGCCCGGCAGTGGCCGGTGCTCACCGTGGTCGGTCTGGTCGGGATCGGCCTGCTGATCACCGGGCTCGACGTGTTCCGGTGGGGACTGGTGCTCGTCGGCGTCGCGCTGCTGATCGGCGCCGCGCTGCGCTGGTCCGTGCAGGACGTCGGCATGCTCGCGGTCCGCTCGCGCTTCACGGACATCGTCACCTACGGCGTGCTGGGCATCACCATCGCCATGCTGGCGCTGATGGCCCAGCCGGAGGCGCCGTTGAAGATCCCGTTCCTGAACGATCTGCTGCACTTCACCGTAAGTAGTTAGCGAAGCCCCGCTCGAACGACGGCCCGTCCTCACCCCCGTGGAAGGACGGGCCGCCGTCGGGATCCACACTCCTGCACGTCGAACGCCCTGTTCAACGCCTGTCAGGGCGCTGTGGCACGGAAGTGACCGTTCCGCTACTCCGCTACGCGGACCCCGGAAAGGGCTCCGTTCAGGGGTTCCGTCACCAGCACGGGAACGCCGGTGGGAGACTGGACCAGGTGTCGGTGGGCGTGCGACCGTGCATGCCTGCGGCCTCTGTGCTCCTGTGCGCCCCCACCCCGGGAACTGAGCTCCTGATCGGGCGCATCCCTGTGGGTAGCCAGAACGGCGGGGGAACGACCAGCACGTACCGGGGGAAGAGGGGGGAAGCAGTGCCTCGTTGGAAGGCCTTGCCGGAGGAACTCGATCCGCAGATCAAAGAGTTCACCGGCCAGCTGCGCCGACTCGTGGACCGCAGTGAACTGAGCGTCGCGTCGGTGGCCGACGCCACGGGCTACAGCAAGACGTCCTGGGAGCGATACCTGAACGGACGGCTGCTGGCGCCGAAGGGCGCCATCGTGGCCCTGGCCGAGGTGACGGGGACCAACCCCCTGCACCTGACCACCATGTGGGAGCTGGCCGAGCGCGCCTGGAGCCGCTCGGAGATGCGCCACGACATGACCATGGAGGCCATCCGGATATCCCAGGCGCGGGCCGCGCTCGGCGACCTGGGCACCGCGTCCGGCAAGACCGCCGGACCGGCCCACGGCGGCAGGAGCGGCCGCGGAAGCCGCTCCGGCCGCCACGGCGGCGGTACGTCGGCCTCTCCGGGCGTCGCGGGACCGGCCGGGGTGGCGCCCACGCTGGGGCCGACGGTCCCCGCGCAGCCGACCGCGGCGGACAGCCCCGACTCGGCCGCCGGCCCGGTCCGGGGCGGCGGCACGACCGGCGCCCCCTCCGCCCCGTTCTCCGACGCCCCGTCCGCGGGCGGCGCGACCGACGGCAACTCGTGGGGCCTGGCCGGATACCGGGGGCCCGCGCCGACCGGTGACCGCACGGCGCGCCTCGGGCACCGGGCCGGTTCCGGGGAGGCCGCGACGGCCATGGGCCCCGCGGCGACGCCCGGCCCCGCCGCGCCCGAGGGCCGGAGCCCCTCCGCCGGGTACGGCGAGCCCCCGCGCGGCGGCTCGGGCTCGCGCGGCCGGTCCAACGGGGGCGACAGCAGGCGGATGACGACGTTCGTCGCGGGTGTCGTCGGCGTACTCGTCGTGATCGCGGGCGCCTTCTTCCTGCTGAACGACGGCGGGGACAAGAAGAACGAGGGCACCAAGCCCTCCCCGTCCCCCACGGTGAGCAGCGAGCAGCAGCTGCCGCCGGGCGTGAAGTGCAGCGGCGACGCCTGCACCGGCAAGGACCCGGAGGTCATGGGCTGCGGAGGCGACCTGGTCACCACCGCCGCGACCGCCACCGTCGGCACGACCGCGGTCGAGGTCCGCTACAGCAAGACCTGCGGTGCCGCGTGGGCCCGCGTGACCCAGGCCGCACAGGGCGACAAGGTCCAGGTGAGCGCCCAGGGCAAGAATGAGCAGACGGGGACGGTCTCCGGCGTCGGCGACACCGTCGCGTACACCCCGATGGTGGCGGTGAAGTCCGCGGCCGCGGCGGAGGCGTGCGTGACGACCGCGTCCGGCGTCCAGGGCTGCACGGAGTAACGGAGCAGGCGGCGGGACGGCACTCGGCGGGCCCGCGAAGAAAGTTCGCCGACGGCAGGCATGCCCGGCGAGGACACGGGGCACGCGAGAAGTACCCCCACGGGAGTCCGGCAACGGTATCCCCCGAAACGGCGGTCGCCTTCGTCCCCCCTCTCCCGGACAGGCGGCCGCCTTTCCGTTGCCCGGCCCGCGCGCCCGGTGCCGCCGGGACGGTGCCGGGACGGCCCTGTGGGCCGGGCCACACCGACCCGGACGTCCCGGACACCGCGGGCGCGATAGCCTGACGGCTGGATCGATCTCTTGGTATCAAGAGATCGATCAAATGCCCGGGGCAGGGACGCCCCACCGCCAGCTGTCATACGGAGAACGCCATGACCCGCACTCCCGTGAACGTCACCGTCACCGGCGCGGCCGGCCAGATCGGTTACGCCCTGCTCTTCCGCATCGCCTCCGGCCAGCTGCTCGGCGCGGACGTGCCGGTCAAGCTCCGCCTCCTGGAGATCACCCCGGCGCTCAAGGCCGCCGAGGGCACCGCGATGGAGCTGGACGACTGCGCGTTCCCGCTCCTCCAGGGCATCGAGATCACCGACGACCCGAACGTCGCCTTCGCCGGCGCCAACGTCGCCCTCCTGGTCGGCGCCCGCCCCCGCACCAAGGGCATGGAGCGCGGTGACCTCCTCGAGGCCAACGGCGGCATCTTCAAGCCGCAGGGCAAGGCCATCAACGACCACGCCGCGGACGACATCAAGGTCCTCGTCGTCGGCAACCCGGCCAACACCAACGCCCTGATCGCCCAGGCCGCCGCCCCGGACGTACCCGCGGAGCGCTTCACCGCGATGACCCGCCTGGACCACAACCGCGCGCTGACCCAGCTCGCGAAGAAGACGGGCTCGACGGTCGCCGACATCAAGCGCCTGACCATCTGGGGCAACCACTCCGCCACCCAGTACCCGGACATCTTCCACGCCACCATCGCCGGCAAGAACGCCGCCGAGACCGTCAACGACGAGAAGTGGCTGGCCGACGAGTTCATCCCGACCGTCGCCAAGCGCGGCGCGGCCATCATCGAGGCCCGCGGCGCCTCGTCGGCCGCCTCCGCCGCCAACGCCGCCATCGACCACGTGCACACGTGGGTCAACGGCACCGCCGACGGCGACTGGACCTCCATGGGCATCCCGTCGGACGGTTCCTACGGTGTCCCGGAGGGCCTGATCTCCTCCTTCCCCGTCACCACCAAGGACGGCAAGTACGAGATCGTCCAGGGCCTGGACATCAACGAGTTCTCCCGCGCCCGCATCGACGCCTCCGTCAAGGAGCTGTCGGAGGAGCGCGACGCGGTCCGCGGTCTCGGCCTCCTCTGAGCCCACTCCGCCCGCAGACGGGCCCCGCTCCGGTTCGACCGGAGCGGGGCCCGTCCCCGTTTCCGGCCCGCCACAGGTCCCTCTCCGGTCCGTTATGCCCCTTTCACACCCTTCCTCAGTGATGCGCCGCACTTTCGATGACCGAATCGGCATGCATGAGGGGCGGTGGGGCAGGGGCTCACGGTCCCCGGGAGTGACACGTGTGTGACACAGGGGCGTTGATCAGGAACGGAAGGCAATCCCACCATGGCGAACAGCACGGAAACCCAGGCGGACCGCGGGCACCGGACCATCCACGCCGGCGGCCGGTGGCTGGCCGCGTCCTCCGGCGCGACCCGCGACATCCTCGACCCCGCCGACGCCCTGCCCTTCGCCGTGGTCGCGGAGGGCGACGAGAAGGACACCGACCTCGCGGTGGCCGCCGCCCGGCGGGCGTTCGACGAAGGACCCTGGCCGCACACCCCGGTCGCCGAGCGGGCCGCCCTGCTGCGCCGCGTCGCCGACCTCCTCGTACGCGACCGCGAGACCCTCGGCCTGCTGGAGAGCCGCGACGCGGGCAAGACGGTCGAGGAGGGGCGCGTCGACATCGACTGCGTCGCCGACGCCTTCCGCTACTTCGCCGACCTGGTCGCCGGCGAGGCCCCCGGCCGGGTCGTCGACGCGGGCTCGCCCGAGATCCACAGCGTCGTCGTGCACGAGCCGGTCGGCGTCTGCGCCATGATCACGCCCTGGAACTACCCGCTGCTCCAGGCCAGCTGGAAGATCGCCCCCGCGCTCGCCGCCGGCAACACGTTCGTGATCAAGCCGAGCGAGATCACCCCGCTCACCACCGTCGCCCTGATCGACCTGCTCGTCGAGGCCGGCCTCCCCACCGGCGTCGCGGGCATCGTCACCGGTCCCGGTCACACGGTCGGCGCCCGGCTCGCCGAGCACCCCGACGTCGACCTGGTCTCCTTCACTGGCGGCCTGGTCAGCGGCACCAAGGTCGCCCAGGCCGCCGCCGTCACCGTCAAGAAGGTCGCCCTCGAACTCGGCGGCAAGAACCCCAACGTCGTCTTCGCCGACGCCTGCGCGACCGAGGACGGCTTCGACACCGCCGTCGACCAGGCCCTCAACGCCGCCTTCATCCACAGCGGCCAGGTCTGCTCCGCCGGTGGCCGCCTCATCATCGAGGAGTCGGTCCGCGAACGCTTCGTCGCCGAACTCGCCCGCCGCGCCGGGAAGATCCGCCTCGGCCGCGGCACCGAGGACGGCGTCGAGTGCGGCCCGCTCGTCTCCGAGCAGCAGCGCGCCAAGACCGAGGACTTCGTCGCCTCCGCCCTCGCCGAGGGCGCCGTGCTGCGCAGCGGCGGCAAGCGCCCCGAGCCGTCCCCCCAGCGGCCCGAGAGCGGCTACTTCTACGAGCCGACCGTCCTCGACCAGTGCCACCGCGAGATGCGGGTCGTCCGGGAGGAGGTCTTCGGACCGGTCCTCACCGTCGAGACCTTCCGCACCGAGGACGAAGCCATAGCCCTGGCCAACGACACCGAGTACGGTCTGGCCGGTGCCGTCTGGACCGCCGACGCGGGACGGGCCCGCCGGGTCGCGGGCCGGCTGCGGCACGGCACCGTCTGGATCAACGACTTCCACCCCTACCTGCCGCAGGCGGAGTGGGGCGGCTTCGGCAAGAGCGGCGTGGGCCGCGAACTCGGCCCCGCGGGCCTGGCCGAGTACCGCGAGAGCAAGCACGTCTACCAGAACCTCGCGCCGAAGCCCGTCCGCTGGTTCACCGGCTGACTCCGCGCACCTCCACACATCTCCCCGCACCATCCGCTCGCCCCACTGGAGTACGCCCATGCCAGATACCACTCACGTCTACGACTACGTCGTCATCGGCGGTGGCACGGCGGGATCGGTGATCGCCTCACGGCTCACCGAGAACCCGGACGTCACCGTCGCCGTCATCGAGGGCGGCCCCAGCGACGTCGGCCGCGACGACGTACTCACCCTGCGCCGCTGGATGGGCCTGCTCGGCGGCGAACTGGACTACGACTACCCCACCACCGAACAGCCGCGCGGCAACTCGCACATCCGGCACAGCCGCGCCCGCGTGCTCGGCGGCTGCTCCTCGCACAACACCCTCATCGCCTTCAAGCCGCTGCCGTCCGACTGGGACGAGTGGGAGGCCGCGGGCGCCAAGGGCTGGGGCGCGGTGCAGATGGAGGCGTACTTCGCACGGCTGAAGAACAACATCGTCCCCGTCGACGAGAAGGACCGGAACGCCATCGCCCGGGACTTCGTCGACTCCGCGCAGAAGGCGCTCGAGGTCCCCCGGATCGACGGTTTCAACAAGAAGCCGTTCACCGAGGGCGCCGGCTTCTTCGACCTCGCCTACCACCCCGAGAACAACAAGCGTTCGTCCGCCTCGGTGGCGTACCTGCACCCGGTGATGGACGAGCGCCCCAACCTCACCCTCATGCTGGAGACCTGGGCCCACAAGCTTCAGCTCGACGGCACCCGCGCCGAGGGCGTCCACGTCCGCACCAAGGACGGCGAGGAGATCCTGGTCAAGGCCCGCAACGAGGTGGTGCTGTGCGCCGGCGCCGTCGACTCGCCCCGCCTGCTGCTGCACTCCGGCATAGGCCCCCGCCAGGACCTCGAAGCGCTCGGCATACCCGTGGCGCTCGACCTGCCCGGCGTCGGCGAGAACCTGCTCGACCACCCCGAGTCGGTCATCGTGTGGGAGACCAACGGACCCATCCCGGACAACTCCGCGATGGACTCCGACGCCGGTCTCTTCGTGCGCCGCGACCCCGAACGCGCGGGCCCCGACCTGATGTTCCACTTCTACCAGATCCCCTTCACGGACAACCCGGAGCGCCTCGGCTACGAACGCCCGGAGTTCGGCGTCTCGATGACCCCGAACATCCCCAAGCCGAAGTCCCGCGGCCGCCTCCACCTCACCAGCGCCGACCCGTCCGTGAAGCCCGCCCTGGACTTCCGCTACTTCACCGACGAGGACGACTACGACGGCCGCACCCTCGTCGACGGCATCAGGATCGCCCGCGAGATCGCCAGGACCGAACCGCTGGCCGGCTGGCTCAAGCGCGAGGTCTGCCCCGGCCCGGACGTCACCGGTGACGAGGAGCTGAGCGAGTACGCCCGCAAGGTCGCCCACACCGTCTACCACCCGGCGGGCACCTGCCGGATGGGCGCCGCCACCGACGAACAGGCCGTCGTCGACCCCGAGCTGCGCATCCGGGGCCTGCAGGGCATCCGCATCGCCGACGCCTCCGTCTTCCCGACCATGCCCGCCGTGAACCCGATGATCGGCGTCCTCATGGTCGGCGAGCGCGCCGTCGAGCTGATCGGCGGTGACGCCCGATGAGTACCACCACCAGCGCCAGCACGCCGCCGGGTACCGACGAGAGCACGGCTCCCGTCTTCTCCGTGGACGGCCTGTGGAAGGTCTTCGGACCCAAGGCCGACCGCGTCCCCGCCGACCCCGAACTGGCCGCCCTCAGCCCGGCCGAGCTGCGCTCGCGCACCGGCTGCACGGCCGCCGTGGCCGACGTCTCCTTCGACGTGCGCAAGGGCGAGGTCTTCGTCGTCATGGGCCTGTCCGGCTCCGGCAAGTCCACCCTCGTACGCTGCCTGACCCGGCTCATCGAGCCGACCGCCGGCTCCATCGCCATCGACGGCGAGGACGTCCGCGCGATGGACAAGCCCCGGCTGCGGGAACTCCGCCGGCACCGCGCCGCGATGGTCTTCCAGCACTTCGGCCTGCTCCCGCACCGCAGCGTCCTCGACAACGTGGCCTATGGCCTGGAGGTCCAGGGCATCGGCCGCGCCGAGCGCCGCGAGCGCGCCGCCGCCATCGTCGCCAAGGTCGGCCTGGAGGGCCTGGAGCAGCGCCGCCCCGGCCAGCTCTCCGGCGGACAGCGCCAGCGCGTCGGCCTCGCCCGCGCCCTCGCCGTCGACCCCGAGGTGCTGCTCTTCGACGAGCCGTTCAGCGCCCTCGACCCGCTGATCCGGCGGGACATGCAGGAGGAGGTCGTCCGGCTGCACCGCGAGGAGGGCCGCACGATGGTCTTCATCACCCACGACCTCCAGGAAGCCCTCAAGCTCGGCGACCGCATCGCCCTGATGCGCGACGGGCGCGTCGTCCAGCTCGGCACCCCGGAGGAGATCGTCGGCTCGCCCGCCGACGACTATGTCCGCGAGTTCGTCCGCGACGTCCCGCGCGAGCAGGTCCTCACCGTCCGTACGGCGATGCGGCCCGCGTCCTCGTCCGACGAGGCCGGCACCGGCCCGGCGATCCGCCCCGAGGCCACCGTCTCCGAGGCCATCGAGGCCGTCGCCCGCGCCGGCTCCCCGGCCCGAGTGATGTCGGACGGCCGCTGCCTGGGCGTGGTCGACGCGGTATCCCTGCTGTCGGTAGTGGCAGGCACGACAACCGCGGCCACGGCATCGGCCGCTGCCGCCCCAGCCGACGGTGCCGACGCAGCAGGCGAGCCCGCCGCAGCCGACGGCGCCGCCTCACCCGACATAGCTGCGGGCAGTCGTGCCGCTGGGGCGGCACGGGTGGGCGCAGCGGCACCGGCCACGCGCCGCAAGCCGACCACCCCGCCCTCCGCCACCCCGGAGGAGCCCGCGTAATGGCAACGATCACCGCACCGGCCCAAAAGGCCGCCCCGCCGGGCATCCTCACCAACCGAGCCGTCCGCAAGCTCCTCACCCTCGCGGCGCTCGCCGCGATCCTCGTCCCCCTGGCCATCACCCAGTGGGGCGGCGCCACCTGGCCCAGCGCCCTGACCGTCGACCTCTCCGAGCCGCTCGGCAAGACCAGCGACTGGATCATCGACAACCGCGACAGCCACCCGCTGTTCCTCTACTTCTTCGGCCACGTCAGCAACGTCGTCGTCCTCGCCGTACGCGCCGTGTACCTCGCCCTCCTCGCCGTCGGCTGGGCCGGAGTCACCGCGATCGGTGCCCTGGTCGCCTGGCGCGTGGCCGGCGTGAAGCTGGCGCTCGGCACCGCCGCCGCGTTCCTGGCCTGCGGCCTGCTCGGCATGTGGGTGCCGACCATGCAGACCCTCGCCCTGATGGTCGTCGCCGTTCTCGCGTCGGTCGTCGTGGGCGCCCTGCTGGGCCTGGCCGCCGGTCTCTCCGACCGGATGGACCGCGTCCTGCGCCCGGTGCTCGACACCATGCAGGTGCTGCCCGCCTTCGCCTACCTCCTCCCCGTCGTCCTGGTCTTCGGCATCGGCGTCCCCGCCGCCGTCCTGGCCACTGTCGTCTACGCCGCCCCGCCGATGGCCCGGCTCACCTCGCTGGGTCTGCGCGGCGCCGACAAGGAGGTCCTGGAGGCTGTCGAGTCCCTCGGCACCACCGCCCGCCAGCGGCTGCTGACCGCCCGCGTCCCGCTGGCCCGCAAGGAACTCCTGCTCGGCGTCAACCAGACGATCATGATGGCGCTGTCCATGGCCGTCATCGCCTCCGTCATCGGCGCCGGCGGCCTCGGTGACCGCGTCTACCAGGCCCTCGCCTCGGTCGACGTCGGCGCCGCCCTCGCGGCCGGCATCCCGATCGTGCTGCTCGCCGTCGTCCTGGACCGGGTGACCGGCGCGGCGGGGGAGGAGCGGCTCGGGGAGCCCGGCAGGTCGCCGCTGACCTGGCTGTACGCCCTGGCCGCCGCCGCGGCCGTCGCGATCGCCGGACGCGTCGCCGGCTTCCTGGAGTGGCCGGAGGGCTGGGAGGTGAACATCGCCGAGCCCGTCAACCGGGCCGTCGACTGGATGACCGCCCACCTGTACTCGGGCGTGCCCGTCGTCGGCGGCACCGCCGACTGGGCCGCGCACTTCACCAGCTGGGTCCTCAACCCGCTCCGGGACGGCCTGCAGTGGCTGCCCTGGTGGTCGGTACTCCTCGTCGTCGCCGCCCTCGCGTGGCTGATCGGCACCTGGCGCACCGCGCTCACCGCCGTCCTCGCCATGGCCGCGATCGGCGTGCTCGGCGTGTGGAACCCGTCCCTGGACACGCTCTCCCAGGTGCTCGCGGCCGTCGCCGTGACCCTCGTCATCGGCTTCGCGACGGGCATCGCCGCCGCCCGCAGCGAGCGGTTCGAACGCCTGCTGCGGCCGGTCCTGGACGTCTTCCAGACCATGCCGCAGTTCGTGTACCTGATCCCCGTCGTCGCCCTGTTCGGCGTAGGACGGGCGCCCGCCGTGGCCGCCGCGGTCGTCTACGCCCTGCCGGCCGTCGTCCGCATCACCACCCAGGGCCTGCGCCAGGTCGACCCGGCCGCCCTGGAGGCGGCCCGCTCGCTCGGCGCCACCAGCGGACAGCAACTGCGCCAGGTCCAGCTCCCGCTGGCCCGCCGGTCGCTGCTGCTCGCCGTCAACCAGGGCGTCGTCCTGGTCCTCGCCGTCGTCATCATCGGCGGCCTGGTCGGCGGTGGCGCGCTCGGCTACCAGGTCGTCTTCGGCCTGGCCCAGGGCGACCTGGCGAGCGGCCTGGTGGCCGGCGCGGCCATCGTCTGCCTCGGCCTGATGCTCGACCGGGTCACCCAGCCCACCGAACGCCGCGCGAGGAAGGGAGCCTGACATGCGCGTACGTACCACCACGGCCGTCGCCTCGGCCGCCGCGCTGACCCTGCTCACCGGGTGCGGCGCCGCCGACATGACCAAGCAGGCGTCCCCGTTCGCCAACGCCCAGGGCGCCAAGACCGTCACCCTGTCCGTGCAGTCCTGGGTCGGCGCCCAGGCCAACGTGGCCGTCGCCCAGTACCTGCTGGAGCACGAGCTGGGCTACCGCGTCGACACCGTCCAGGTCGACGAGGTCCCCGCCTGGGACGCGCTCAGCCAGGGCCGCGTCGACGCCATCCTGGAGGACTGGGGCCACCCCGAGCAGGAACAGCGGTACGTCAAGGACAAGAAGACCATCGCCCCCGGCGGCGACCTCGGCGTCACCGGGCACATCGGCTGGTTCGTCCCGACGTACTTCGCGAAGAAGCACCCGGACGTCACCAACTGGAAGAACCTCAACAAGTACGCCGACCTGCTGCGCACCGCGGAGAGCGGCGGCAAGGGCCAGCTGATGGACGGCTCCCCGTCCTACGTCACCAACGACAAGGCGCTGGTGAAGAACCTGAACCTGGACTACCAGGTCGTCTTCGCCGGCTCCGAGGCCGCCCAGATCACCCAGATCAAGCAGTTCGCCAAGGAGAAGAAGCCCTTCCTGAGCTACTGGTACACCCCCCAGTGGCTGTTCGAGAAGGTCCCGATGACCGAGGTGAAGCTGCCGCCGTACAAGGAGGGCTGCGACGCCGACCCGGAGAAGGTCGACTGCGCCTACCCGGTCACCCCGCTGCAGAAGTACCTCAACGCCGACTTCGCGAAGAAGGGCGGCAAGGCGGCGGACCTCCTCAAGAAGTTCAAGTGGACGACCGAGGACCAGAACCAGGTCTCCCTGATGATCGCCGAGCAGAAGATGCGGCCCGAGGAGGCGGCGAAGAAGTGGGTGGACAGCCACGAGTCCGTCTGGAAGGAGTGGCTGTCCTGACCGTCACTTCGCGAGTCCGGCCGCGATCTCCCGCAGCGCCCGGTCCGCGCGCCGCTGGAGACCCGGCCCGAACGTGACCCGGGTGGCCCCGAGTCCGCCGAGTGCGGCGGGTGAGGGGCCCTCCCCGGGCCGCGCGAACACGTTCAGCGGGCCCTGGATCCCGGCCCGCAGCAGCGGCAGCACACCGGCCGGGGCGCCGATCGGGTACACGCAGTCGGCGCCCGCGGCCACGTACGCCGCGGCCCGTCCGATGGCCGCCCCCGGATCCTCGACGCCCCTGACGAACGTATCGATCCGGGCGTTGAGGAAGAGGCCGCCGCCCGCCTCGGCCCGCACCTCGGCCAGCCACTCGGCGTGCTCCGCCGGGTCCTTGAGCACCCCGTCCGCGGAGTCCTCCAGGTTGCAGCCCACGGCGCCCGCCTCCAGGAGCCGCTCCACCAGCTCCTTCGGCGCCAGCCCGTAGCCGCCCTCGACGTCCGCCGACACCGGCACGTCCACGGCCCGCGCGATCCGGGCGACGGCGGCGAACATCTCGTCGGCCGGGGTCCGCCCGTCCTCGTACCCGAGACTGGCCGCCACCCCGGCGCTCGGCGTCGCCAGCGCCGGGAACCCGGCCTCCGCGAACACCCGCGCGCTCGCCGCGTCCCAGGGACCCGGCAGGACCAGCGGGTCCTCGGGCGTACGGCCGTGGTGCAGCGCGCGGAAGCGCTCGGCGCCGGTCGTCACCACTCCGTGCTCCCCGCCGGAATCCGCCGCGCGACCATCAGCCGGTTCCAGCTGTTGATCGCCGCGATCAGCGCGAGCAGGTGCGCCAGCCCGTCGGCGTCGAAGTGGAGCGCGGCCTCCTCGTACACCGCGTCCGGCACGAAGCCCTCGGTCAGCACCGTCACCGCCTCGGTCAGTGCCAGCGCGGCCCGCTCCCGCGCGTCGAAGACCTCCCCGGCCTCCTCCCACGCGGCGAGCAGATCCAGCTGCTGCTCACTCACCCCCTGCTTGCGGGCGATGCCCAGGTGCATGTCGAGGCAGAAGGCGCAGTGGTTGAGCTGCGAGGCGCGGATCTGCACCAGCTCGGCGAGTCCCGCGTCACCGAGGCCCCGCTTGGCGGCCGCGCCCATCCCCTGCAGCGCCGAACGGACGCCGGCGTCCAGGTGGGTCGTACGGGCCGTCACGCGTACTGGCCCGGCGTGTAGTGCCCCGGCGTCCGCCGGCAGGTCACCCCGAAGCGGTTCCAGGCGTTGATCACCGTGATCGCGGCGATCAGCTGCGCCAGCTCCGGCTCGTCGAAGTGCGCGGCGGCCTTCTCGTACACCGCGTCCGGCACGAAGCCGTCGGTCAGCACCGTCACCGCCTCCGTCAGCTCGATCGCCGCCAGCTCCTTCTCCGTGTAGAAGTGCCGCGACTCGTCCCAGGCGGCGAGCTGCACGATCCGCTCCACGCTCTCCCCCGCCGCCAGCGCGTCCTTGGTGTGCATGTCCAGGCAGAAGGCGCAGTGGTTCAGCTGGGAGGCGCGGATCTTCACCAGCTCCCCCAGCTTCGGGTCGAGCCCCTGCGTGGCGGCCTTGTCCAGGCGGAGCATCGCCTTCCAGACCTCGGGGGCGTGCTTCGCCCAGTCCAGCCGGGGCGCGTGCTCGGCGGCGAAGGCCTCGGGGGCGGTGGTGGTGTTCTCGTTCGTCGTCATGCCACCGAGCCTAGAAGTGAGGCAGCCCAAGGGTATGGTCCATTCCCATGGCGAAATCCTGGGCCACTTTCGGCGTCGACCTGCATCTGGACCGCTCCGGACCCGGCCTGCGCCGGAGCCTCACCGAGGCGCTGCGCGAGGCCGTCCGCGGCGGCCGGCTGGCCCCCGGCACCCGGCTGCCCTCCTCCCGCTCGCTCGCCGCCGACCTGGGCGTGGCCCGCAACACGGTCGCCGAGGTCTACGCCGACCTGATCGCCGAGGGCTGGCTCGCCGCCCGGCAGGGCTCCGGCACCCGGGTCGCCGACCGCACGCCCGTCACCCCCGCACACCGCCCGGCACCCCACCCGCGCGAGCCGGGCCGCCCGGCCTACGACCTCGTCCCCGGCACGCCCGAACTCGCCTCCTTCCCCCGCGCCCAGTGGCTCAGGGCCGCCCGCCGCGCCCTGTCCGCCGCCCCCGACCAGGCCCTCGGCTACGGCGACCCGCGCGGCCGCGTGGAACTGCGCACGGCCCTCGCCGGATACCTGTCCCGCGCGCGGGGCGTGCACGCCGACCCCGACCGGATCGTGGTGTGCGCCGGCTTCCTCGGCGGCCTCGGTGTCCTCGCCGAACTGCTGCGCCGCCGGGCCGGGAACGCCGTCGCCGTTGAGTCGTACGGCCTGCCCCACCACCGCCGGCTGCTCCAGCGAGCGGGCTGCGACACGCCCCCGCTGCCCTTCGACGACCGCGGCACCCTCCCGCCCGACGCCCCGGCCGCCGCCGGCGCCGTCCTGCTGACCCCCTCCCACCAGTTCCCCCTCGGCCTCCCGCTGCTCCCCGAGCGCCGGACGGCGCTGATCGACTGGGCCCGCCGCACCGGCGGCCTGGTCCTGGAGGACGACTACGACGGGGAGTTCCGCTACGACCGCCAGCCCGTCGGCGCCCTCCAGGGCCTCGACCCCGACCGCGTCGTCTACCTGGGCACCGCCAGCAAGTCCCTCGCCCCCGCCCTGCGCCTGGGCTGGCTGGTCCTGCCGCCCGCGCTCGTCGAGGAGGTCATGGACGGCATGGCGGGCCGCACCCCCGGCGTCCTCGACCAGCTGACCCTCGCGGAGTTCCTGGGCTCCGGCGACTACGACCGCCACGTCCGCGCCGCCCGCCTGCGCTACCGGCGCCGCCGCGACGCCCTGGTCGCCGCCCTCGCCGAACGGGCGCCCGGCGTCCGCGTCACCGGCATCGCCGCCGGACTCCACGCCGTCCTCGAACTGCCGCCCGGCACCGAGCGGCAGGCCGTCCGCGCCGCCGCCTGGCACGGACTCGCGGTCCACGGCCTCTCCATGTTCCGGCACCCCGACGCCGATGTCCCCCCGCTGGACGCCCTCGTCGTCGGCTACGGCACCCCGCCCGACCACGCCTGGGCGGGGGCCCTGGACGCCCTGTGCCGGGCGCTGCCGTAAAGTCCACCCGCGACGGCGGCCGTACACTCGACCGGCCCAACTGTCGTACAACCGCGCGGACAACGGGGAGACGAGGAAATGGCAGAGACCCGGCGACGGCTGCGGTCGAGCACCGTGGTGCTCGGTGGCATGGGAATGCTCGCGGCGGCCCTGAGCGCATGCGGCTCGGACCCCGACCGTCGCTGCGTGGACCGCGACAGCTACGACTACCTCAACGGCTACAAGGTCGTCTCCGACAAGAACTGCAAGTCGGGCTCGTCGGGCAGCTCGTACGGCAAGGGCGGCAAGAAGAGGACCTCGGCCGACGCCGACTGGTACTACGACGCCGACGTGAGCGGCGGCTGGGCCGACGACGGCACCTTCAGCCGGTCCGAGGCCGTGGACCGCGGCGGCTTCGGCTGCTCGGGCGGCAGCGGCGGAGGCTGAGCGCGTGGAACGCCGGACCATCACCCCGCGCACCGGCTGGCAGGAGACCGTCGAGGAACAGGGGCTGATCTACCCCCTGACCCGCTACCCCGACGGCTCCCTGCGCCCGTACTGGGACGAGAGCGCCCACTACGTCTTCTCCCTGCCGGAGGTCGAGGCGCTGGAGGAGGTCGTCGAGGAACTCCACGGCATGTGCCTGGCCGCCGCCGAGCACATCGTCACCCACGACCGCTTCACCGACCTGGGCATCACCGACCCCCGTATCGTCCGGGCGGTCACCGAGGCCTGGCACCGCCGCGCCGAACTCCCCTCCGTCTACGCCCGCTTCGACCTGCGCTACGACGGCACCGGGCCCGCCAAGCTCCTGGAGTACAACGCGGACACCCCGACCTCCCTGGTCGAGGCCGCGTCCCCGCAGTGGTTCTGGATGGAGGAGCGCTTCCCCGGCGCCGACCAGTGGAACAGCCTGCACGAGCGCCTGGTCGACGCCTGGAAGAAGCAGGCCGCGCTGCTCCCGCCCGGCAACCCCCTGTACTTCGCGCACTCCTCGGACGACGAACTCGGCGAGGACCTGATGACGGTCGCCTACCTCAAGGAGACCGCCGAACAGGCCGGCCTGGAGACCGACTGGATCTCCATGGAGGAGATCGGCTGGGACCGCCTCTCCGGCCGCTTCGTCGACAACAAGCTGCGCTTCATCCGCAGCCTCTTCAAGCTCTACCCCTGGGAGTGGCTCACCACCGACCGCTTCGCCGGCCACGTCCTGGACACCCTCGACAACGGCGGCGGCACCGGCACCACCCTGTGGATCGAGCCCGCCTGGAAGATGCTGCTCAGCAACAAGGCCCTGCTGGCCATCCTCTGGGAGCTGTACCCGGACCACCCCAACCTCCTGCCGGCCTACCTGGACGGCCCGAGGGACCTGCCCGACACGACGGGCTGGGTCGCCAAGCCACTGCTGGGCCGCGAGGGCGCGGGAGTGACGATCCACGACCCCGGCACCGCCCCGACACCCCGCACCGACCCCTGCTGCTACCAGGCCCTCGCCCCCCTCCCCGACTTCGACGGCAACCGAGTGGTCCTCGGCGCCTGGGTGGTGGAGAACGAGTCGGCGGGCCTGGGCATCAGGGAGTCGTCGGGCTTGGTGACGGACGAATACGCCCGCTTCTTGCCCCACGTGATCCTCTAGCGCCCCTGGAGGGGGCCGCAGGCCCCCAGGGGCGCGGGGAACTGCGCGACCAGCCCCAACGCACCCGCACCCGGGTACACACAGCAACCCGGCAGACGCTTTCCGGTAGCCTGGCCCCGGGCCGTGACTGGCGCGCTGGGATGGACCAACCATCGGGGAGCGGCCCTAGAAGAACGAGTGCCGTGCGCCTGGGCCGTCCGTACCGTGAACGCTGAACACAACGTCCGGAGGCCGACATGCCCGCAGAACTCACCCCCGAGTCCGTTGCCTACCGAGCCGCGCTCGACGTCATCCGCACGGTCGAGCCCCGCGTCGCCGACGCCATCGGCCAGGAGGTCGCCGACCAGCGCGAGATGCTCAAGCTGATCGCCTCGGAGAACTACGCCTCCCCGGCCACACTCCTCGCGATGGGCAACTGGTTCAGCGACAAGTACGCCGAGGGCACCATCGGCCGCCGCTTCTACGCCGGCTGCCGCAACGTCGACACCGTAGAGTCCCTCGCCGCCGAGCACGCCCGCGAACTCTTCGGCGCCCGGCACGCCTACGTCCAGCCGCACTCCGGCATCGACGCCAACCTCGTCGCCTTCTGGGCCGTCCTCGGCGCCCGCGTCGAGGTGCCCTTCCTGGAGAAGACGGGCGCCCGCCAGGTCAACGACCTGACGGACGGGGACTGGGCCGAGCTGCGCCAGGCCTTCGGCAACCAGCGGATGCTCGGCATGTCCCTGGACGCCGGCGGCCACCTCACCCACGGCTTCCGCCCGAACATCTCCGGCAAGATGTTCGACCAGCGCTCCTACGGCACCGACCCGGCCACCGGTCTGATCGACTACGAGGCCCTGCGCGCCTCGGCCCGCGAGTTCAAGCCGCTGATCATCGTCGCGGGCTACTCGGCGTACCCCCGGCTGGTGAACTTCCGGATCATGCGCGAGATCGCCGACGAGGTCGGCGCGACCCTCATGGTCGACATGGCGCACTTCGCCGGTCTCGTCGCGGGCAAGGTCCTCACCGGCGACTTCGACCCGGTCCCGCACGCGCAGATCGTGACGACGACGACGCACAAGTCGCTGCGCGGCCCGCGCGGCGGCATGGTCCTGTGCGACGACTCGCTCAAGGACCAGGTCGACCGCGGCTGCCCGATGGTCCTCGGCGGCCCGCTCCCGCACGTCATGGCCGCCAAGGCCGTCGCCCTTGCCGAGGCCAGGCAGCCCGCGTTCCAGGACTACGCCCAGCGCATCGTCGACAACGCCCGCGCCCTCGCCGAGGGCCTGATGCGGCGCGGCGCCACCCTGGTCACCGGCGGCACGGACAACCACCTCAACCTGATCGACGTGGCGTCCTCCTACGGCCTCACCGGCCGCCAGGCCGAGGCAGCCCTCCTCGACTCCGGCATCGTCACCAACCGCAACGCCATCCCGTCCGACCCGAACGGCGCCTGGTACACGTCGGGCATCCGCATCGGCACCCCGGCCCTCACCACCCGCGGCCTGGGCACGGCGGAGATGGACGAGGTCGCGGGCCTGATCGACCGCGTCCTGACGACGACGGAACAGGGCACGACGAAGTCGGGCGCCCCGTCGAAGGCGTCCCACGTCCTCGACGAAAAGGTCGCCCAGGAAATCGCCCAACGAGCCACGGACCTGGTGGCAGGCTTCCCCCTGTACCCGGAAATCGACCTGGGCTGAAGCGCCCCTTCAGGGGCGCGGGGAACTGCGCGACCAGCCACGAACGACCCGCAGTTCCCCACGCACAGAACCCCCCGATCTCTCTGAGACAATAAAAAACATGGCGACAGACCACCCCCGCGTACTCTCTGGCATCCAGCCCACCGCCGGCTCGTTCCACCTCGGCAACTACCTCGGCGCCGTCCGCCAGTGGGTGGCCCTCCAGGAGACCCACGACGCGTTCTACATGGTCGTCGACCTGCACGCGATCACGGTCCCGCAGGACCCGAAGGAACTGCGGGCCAACACCCGGCTGGCCGCCGCCCAGCTCCTGGCGGCCGGCCTGGACCCGGACCGCTGCACGCTCTTCGTGCAGAGCCACGTCCCCGAGCACGCCCAGCTCGCCTGGATCATGAACTGCCTCACCGGCTTCGGCGAGGCCGGCCGCATGACCCAGTTCAAGGACAAGTCCGCCAAGCAGGGCGCCGACCGCGCCTCCGTCGGCCTGTTCACGTACCCGATCCTCCAGGTCGCGGACATCCTGCTCTACCAGGCCAACGAGGTCCCGGTCGGCGAGGACCAGCGCCAGCACATCGAGCTGACCCGCGACCTGGCCGAGCGCTTCAACGGCCGCTTCGGCGAGGCGTTCACCGTGCCCTCCCCGTACATCCTCAAGGAGACGGCGAAGATCTACGACCTCCAGGACCCGTCGATCAAGATGAGCAAGTCGGCGTCCACGCCGAAGGGCCTGATCAACCTCCTGGACGAGCCCAAGGCCACCGCCAAGAAGGTGAAGAGCGCGGTCACCGACACGGACACCGTGATCCGCTTCGACCGCGAGCAGAAGCCGGGCGTCAGCAACCTCCTCTCGATCTACTCGGTGCTCACCGGCGCGGAGATCGCCGAGCTGGAGGAGAAGTACGCGGGCAAGGGCTACGGCGCGCTCAAGACGGACCTCGCCGACGTCATGGTCGAGTTCGTGACCCCCTTCCGGGAGCGCACCCAGCAGTACCTGGACGACCCGGAGACGCTGGACTCGATCCTGGCCAAGGGCGCCGAGAAGGCCCGCGCCGTCGCCGCCGAGACCCTCTCCCGGACGTACGACATGGTGGGCTTCCTGCCCGCCAAGCACTGACCCGGGGCACCGCCCCCGCCCTGATCCCGGCACCGTCCGTGCGCCCCGGCACGCCGCCGTAGCGCTGCACATCACTCCGGTTGCGCCTGCCCCGGGCACGGTCGTGGCCGTACAGTCGATAGCCGGGTGTCCGACACAGCGACACAGACCGAGTGACACGTAACGACAGGAGACGACGTGGGGACCGTAACGATCGGCGTGTCGATCGCGGTCCCGGAGCCTCACGGCAGCCAGCTCCAGCAGCTGCGCGCGGGCTTCGGCGACGCCGCTGCTCACGGCATCCCCACGCACGTCACCCTGCTGCCGCCGACCGAGGTCGACGGCAGCGCGCTGCCCGCGATCGAGGCGCACCTCGCGGAGGTGGCGGCGCGCGGCCGGCCCTTCCCGATGCGGCTGTCCGGCACCGGGACCTTCCGTCCGCTGTCGCCCGTGGTCTTCGTCCAGGTGGTCGAGGGCGCCGCGGCCTGCTCCTGGCTCCAGAAGCGGGTGCGCGACGCGTCCGGTCCCGTCCCACGGGAACTGCAGTTCCCGTACCACCCGCACGTCACCGTGGCGCACGGCATCGAGGAAGCGGCGATGGACCGCGCCTACGAGGAGCTGTCCGACTACGCGGCCCAGTGGCCCTGCACCGGCTTCGCGCTCTACGAGCAGGGCCCCGACGGGGTGTGGCGCAAGCTGCGCGAGTTCCCCTTCGGCAGCGCCACGGTGCCCCCGCAGGCCGGACGCGTGGAGAGCGGCTCGCTGCCCGGCCGGTGATCGGAGCCCGCCCGGCACCGGTGATCGGAGCCCACCCGGCAGCCGGACCTCACACCGGCAGCCGCCGGAACAGCGTCCGCGGCAGGTGCCGCACCGCCGACATCACCACCCGCAGCGCACCGGGCACCCACACCGTCTCCGAGCGCCGCCGCAGCCCCAGCTCGATCGCCGTGGCCACCGCCTCGGGCGTCGTCGCGAGCGGCGCCTCCTCCAACCCGGCGGTCATCCGCGACCGCACGAACCCGGGACGTACGACCATGACGTGCACGCCCGTGCCGTGCAGCGCGTCGCCCAGGCCCTGCGCGAAGGCGTCCAGGCCGGCCTTGCTGGAGCCGTAGATGAAGTTGGCGCGCCGGGCCCGCTCGCCGGCCACCGAGGAGAGCACCACCAGGGAGCCGTGGCCCTGCGCCTGCAGCGCCCGCGCGCTCACCAGGCCCGCCGAGACCGCGCCCGTGTAGTTGGTCTGCGCGACCCGCACGGCGTTCAGCGGCTCGCGCTCGTCGTGCGCCTGGTCGCCCAGGATGCCGAAGGCCAGCAGCACCAGGTCGACGTCGCCCTCGGCGAAGACCTTGCCGAGCGCCGCCTCGTGGGACTCGGGATCGAGCGCGTCGAAGGCGACGGTGCGCACCTCGGCGCCGAGGCCGCGCAGCTGCTCGGCGGCCGCGTCCAGGGCGGGGGAGGGGCGGCCGGCCAGCCACACCGTGCGGGTGCGGCGGGCCACCAGACGGCGCGCGGTGGCGAGCGCGATCTCGGACGTACCGCCGAGGACGAGCAGGGACTGGGGGAGGCCGAAGGCGTCCTTCACGACAGCTCCAGGGGTCAGAGGGTGAGACGGCGGGCCAGGTCGGACACGAACACCCCGCGCGGGTCCAGCTCCGCGCGCAGCGCGCGGAAGTCGTCGAGACGCGGATACATCGCGGCGAGCAGTTCGGGCCGCAGCCGCGCGTCCTTGGCGAGGTAGACCCGGCCGCCCGCCCGCGCGACCTCCTCGTCCAGCTCGTCCAGGAAGGTGCCGAGGCCGGGCAGGCCCGCCGGGATGTCCAGGGCCAGGGTCCAGCCGGGCACGGGGAAGGAGAGCCAGCCGGGATCGGCCTGGCCGAACCGTTTGAGGACGGCCAGGAAGGACGGGCAGCGGCGCTCCGAGATGCGCCGCACGATCCGGCGCAGGGCGTCCTCCCGGCCCTCGCCGACGACGAACTGGTACTGCACGAAGCCGCCGCGGCCGTAGATCCGGTTCCAGTGCGGGACGCCGTCCAGGGGGTGGAAGAAGGTGGAGATCCGCTGGAGCCGGCCCCGGCTGAACCGGGGGGACTTGCGGTACCACACCTCGTTGAACAGGCCCACCGTGGTCCGGCCGAGCAGCCCGTCCGGGACCAGGTCGGGGGCGGCCGGGAGGCGGGAGGTGCGGAAGGCCAGCGGCGTGCGCCGCGCGCGGGAGCGGGCGGGCAGCGCGTCCAGCGGGGCGTGGTCGCCGCGGGTGAGCACCGCGCGGCCGGTCGCCCGGCCGCGCGCGAGGAGGTCGATCCACGCGACGGAGTAGCGGTAGCGGTGGTCGGTGGCCGTCAGACGGGCCATCAGGTCGTCCAGGTCGTCGGCGCGCTCGGTGTCGACGGACATCAGCGCGGTCTCGACCGGGTGGAGCCGCAGCGTCGCGGTGAGGATCACCCCGGTGAGGCCCATGCCGCCGGCGGTCGCGTCGAACAGGGGCGTGCCCGGGGTGACGGTGCGGACCCCGCCGTCGGCGGTGAGCAGCTCCAGGGAGACCACGTGCCGCGCGAAGGACCCCGACACGTGGTGGTTCTTGCCGTGGATGTCCGCGCCGATCGCCCCGCCGACCGTGACGTAGCGGGTGCCGGGCGTCACCGGCACGAACCAGCCGAGCGGCAGCAGCACCTCCATCAGGTGGTGCAGGGAGACGCCCGCGTCGCAGAGCACGGTGCCGCCGGCGACGTCGACGGCGTGCACGCGGTTCAGGGCCGTCATGTCAAGGACGGCACCCCCAGCGTTCTGCGCGGCGTCCCCGTACGCCCGCCCCAGCCCCCGCGCGATGCCGCCGCGGGCCCCGCAGTCCCGGACGGCCAGGGCGGCCTCCTCGTACGTCCGCGGGCGGATCAGACGGGCCGCGGTGGGCGCGGTGCGGCCCCAGCCGGTGACGGGACCCCAGTCGGTGTCGGCAGACATGCCGGTGACCGTATCGCCCCTATGCGAACGATTAGTTCCAAAACATCACGCACATACCCGAAACGGGTGATTAATGGTATGTCGCTCGATCGTGCCGTCCTTCCGGTCCGGCGGGCGGGAACAGTGAGTCGGCATGGACGACCTCGACGACATGGACCACCGGATCGTCACGGCGCTCAGAGCCTGCGGCACGGACCCGCGCGTGGCCGGCACCGCGCGCGCCCTGTCCTGGGCCGGGGAGCACGCGGCCCTGTGGCTCGCCGCGGGTCTCGCCGGAGCCGCCGTGGACCGCACGCGGCGGGGGGCCTGGCTGCGCGGCACCGCGCTCACCGCGGGCGCCCACGTCGTCAGCATGGCCCTGAAGCGGGTCGTGCGCCGTCCGCGCCCGGCGCACGTCGTGCCCCTGGTGCGCACCGCCGGACGGCACTCGTTCCCCAGCTCCCACGCCACCTCGGCCGCGGCCGCCGCCGTCGCCTTCGGTGCGCTCGGCGTGCCCGCGGTCCGCCCGCTGGCCGCCGCGGTGTGCGCCTCCCGGCTGGTCGTCGGGGTCCACTACCCCTCGGACGTCGCGGCCGGCGCGGCCCTGGGCGCGCTCACGGCCCGGCTCGGCGCCGGCTGGATGCGAGGAGGCACCCGTGACTGACACGGCCGTCCTGGGACAACGCGCCCCGCAGCGGCCGGGGGAGCCCGCGACGCCCCGCGCGAAGGGCGTGCTGAGCGGCCTGCTCCGGACCGCACGCCCCCGCCAGTGGGTCAAGAACGTCCTGGTCGTCGCCGCCCCGGCCGCCGCGGGCGAGCTGTTCTCGCTGCCCGCGCTGAGCCGGCTCGCCCTGGTCTTCGTGCTGTTCACCGCCTGCGCCTCCGCCGTCTACCTCGTCAACGACGCCCGCGACGCCGAGGCCGACCGCGCCCACCCCGTCAAGCGGCACCGCCCGGTCGCGGCCGGACAGGTCCCGGTGCCGCTCGCGTACGCCGTCGGCGGCATCCTGGGCCTCCTCGCGCCCCTCGTAGCGGCCTGGCTGTGCCCGCCGTCCGTCGCGGCCCTGCTGACCGCCTACCTCGCGATGCAACTGGCGTACTGCGTCACCCTCAAGCACGTCCTCGTCGTCGACCTGGCCGTCGTCACCACCGGCTTCCTGATGCGGGCGATGATCGGCGGACTCGCGCTCGGCATCCCCCTGTCGCGCTGGTTCCTCATCACGACCGGCTTCGGCGCGCTGTTCATGGTCGCCGCCAAGCGGTACTCCGAGGCCGTCCAGATGGCCGGGCAGGCGGGCGCCACCCGCGCGCTGCTCACCGAGTACACCACCGGCTACCTCCGCTTCGTCTGGCAGCTCGCGGCCGGTGTCGCCGTCCTCGGCTACTGCCTGTGGGCCATGGAGGAGGGCGGCGTCCCGCACACCAGCGTGCTGCCCTGGCGCCAGCTGTCCATGATCGCCTTCGTCCTCGCCGTCCTGCGCTACGCCGTCTTCGCCGACCGCGGCACCGCGGGCGAACCCGAGGACGTCGTCCTGCGCGACCGGGCGCTCGCGCTGATCGGCGTGGTCTGGGTGGCGATGTACGGCCTGGCGGTGGCCAATTGGTAGCCGACCGGCGCGAGCTGGCCGGCTTCGCCTCCGTGGGCCTGCTCGCCTACGCCGTCGACCTCGGGCTCTTCACCCTTCTGCGCGGTCCGGCGGGCCTCGGCCCGCTCAGCGCCAAGACGCTGTCCTTCGTCGCCGGCTGCGCGGTGGCGTACGCGGGCAACGCGCTGGGCACCTACCGGCACACCCGCCCCCGGGGACTGCGCCCCTGTGCCGTGTTCGTCGCGGTGAACCTCGCCGGTGCCGCCGTGCAACTGCTGTGCCTGACCGTCAGCCACTACGGCCTCGGCCTCACCTCGCAGCGCGCCGACACCGTCTCCGGCGCCGGAATCGGCATGGTCCTGGGCACGATCCTGCGCTTCTGGGGCACAAGAACACTGGTCTTCCGGGCCGCGGACGGATCCGGTGGCCGGACGAGATCATGGACCGGGACGAGCGGGGGCAGGGTCGGATCATGGACTGGCTGAAGAAGCTCCCCGTCGTGGGACCGTGGATCGCACGCCTGATGACCACGCACGCGTGGCGCTCGTACGAACGGCTCGACCGGGTGAAGTGGGCACGGCTGGCCGCCGCCATGACCTTCACCAGCTTCGTCGCGCTCTTCCCGCTGCTGAGCCTGGCCGCGGCCATCGCCGCCGCCACCCTCAGCAAGGACCAGCAGAACCAGCTCCAGGACAAGATCGCCGAGCAGATCCCCGGCATCTCCGACCAGCTGAACATCCAGGACCTGGTCGACAACGCGGGCACCGTCGGCCTCATCGCCGGACTCCTGCTGCTGTTCACCGGCATGGGCTGGGTCGAGGCCACCCGGGGCTGTCTGCGCGCCGTCTGGGAGCTGCCGGACGAGGAGGAGAACCCCGTCCTGCACCGGGCCAAGGACGCGGGCGTCCTCGTCGGTCTCGGCGGCGCGCTGCTGGTCACCGTCGCCATCTCCACCGTCGCCTCGGCGCTGGTCGGCTGGATCATCCGCACGATCGGCCTGGCCGAGGGCGGAGTCGGCGGCGTCCTGCTCTACGTCGCCGCCTTCGCGGTGGCCGTCCTCGCCGACTTCCTCCTGCTGCTGTACGTGCTCACCCTGCTCCCCGGCGTCCAGCCCGAGCGCCGCCGCCTGATCGTCGCCGCACTGATCGGCGCGATCGGCTTCGAGCTGCTGAAGCTGCTGCTCAGCGGCTATATGCAGGGCGTCGCGGCGAAGAGCATGTACGGCGCCTTCGGCGTCCCCGTGGCCCTGCTGCTGTGGATCAACTTCACCTCGAAGCTGGTGCTGTTCGCCGCCGCCTGGACGGCGACCGGAAGCAAGGCGCAGGAGCTCGGGGACGGGGGCGACGGCGACGGTGCCGACGCCCCGGACGTCACGGGCGGGTCCGGCGGCGGACCAGGTCCGGCAGCGGCCACCTCCGGTTGACCAGGAACGCGCCGCCCGCGAGCAGTACCAGCACCCCGGCCGTGATGCCGGCCGCGATCCCGACCCCGCCGGAGCCGTCCGAGGCCGTCGCGCCCGCCACCGGCCTGGTGCCCGCGGCGCCCTTCCCGGTGCCGCCGGCCTCCCCGGAGGCGTCCGGCCCGGGGCTGGCCTGCGCGGCGCTCTTCGGCCGGACCAGCTCGCCCACCGGCCGCGTCTTGCCGGCCGCCGCGAAGCCCCAGTCGAACAGGCGGGCCGTCTCCTTGTAGACCTCGTTGTGCTCGTCCTTGGCCGGGTTCATCACCGTGACGAGCAGCACCTTGCCGTTCCGCTCGGCGACGCCCGTGAAGGTGGCGCCCGCGTTGGTGGTGTTGCCGTTCTTCACGCCCGCGATGCCCGGGTAGACCTCCATGTCCGAGTCGCCGGACAGCAGCCGGTTGGTGTTCTGGATCTCGAAGGATTTACGGGTCGTCTTGCCCTTCTTGTCCTTCTCCGTCTGGCCGGGGAACTTCGCGCGGACCGTCGAGGCGTACTCGCGGAAGTCCTTCTTCTGCAGCCCCGAGCGCGCGAACAGCGTCAGGTCGTACGCGGAGGAGACCTGGTGCGGCGCGTCGTAGCCGTCGGGGCTGACCACGTTGGTGTCGAGGGCCTGGAGCTCCTCGGCGTGCTCGTTCATGTCCGCGACGGTCCGGTCGACCCCGCCGTTCATCGCGGACAGCACGTGCACGGCGTCGTTGCCGGAGCGCAGGAAGACCCCGAGCCACAGGTCGTGGACGGTGTAGGTCTCCTCCTCCTTGACGCCGACCAGGCTGGAGCCGGCGCCGATGCCCGCGAGGTCGGAGACCTCCACCTTGTGCTTGGTGGTCTTCGGCCACTTCGGCAGCAGTGTGTCGGCGAACAGCATCTTCAGGGTGCTCGCCGGGGCCAGCCGCCAGTGCGCGTTGTGCGCGGCGAGCACGTCGCCGGACTCGGCGTCCGCCACGATCCAGGAACGGGCCGTGAGGTCCTTGGGCAGCACGGGCGCCCCACCCGCCAGGTCCACCTGCGTGCCGGGCTTCCCGAGCCGCGCGCCGCCCATGGTCGACATCGACGCGGGGGGAGTGGGCGTCGGGCTCTTCGAGGGGTCGGGGGCCGCGAGCGCGGCGGGGGAGAGCACGGCGAGTGCGGTCAGGGCGGCGGAGGTGACCGACAGGGTTCGCCTGAGGGCCTTCTTGGGTGCGGGCACGAGCGAGAACGTACCTCCCGGGAGTCGGCCCTTCCCACCCCCCTCCCCACCCCGCGCACGGTTCAGGACAGCGTGCGGCGATACTGAAACCATGAAGCTCAGCCGCCCCGTCTCCTGGTTCCTGCTCGCTTTCGGGGTGTGGAGCTGGATCATCTGGATCACTTTCGTCAAAAATCTGATCAAGGACAGCAGCGGGCTCGCCTTCGAGGACGGCGACCCCACGGCGTACTTCTGGGTGCACCTGCTGCTCGCCGTCGTCTCCTTCGTATTGGGGACGGTCGTCGGAGGCATCGGGTTGCGTTCGGTGCGCGTACTGCGCCGAAGGTCATAGGCGTCGCGGACGTCACAACCGAGGGGATACGGCGGCATGGTGGTCGTCTTCGCGCTGGTCGCGCTGGCAGTGGTGAGCGTCCTCGTGACGTCCAACTGGTACGTGTGGCGGCGCCTGTTCCGTGACACCACCCGCGGCCCGGGCCCGGTGCGCCGGGTCGGCGGGGCGGTGATCGCCGGGGGCTGGGTGCTGGCCGTCGGCGCCCTGGTCGCCGAGCGCGCGGGCGCCCCCTTCTGGCTCCAGCAGGTGCTGGCCTGGCCGGGCTTCCTGTGGCTGGCGCTCTCCATCTACCTGCTCCTCGCGCTGCTGGCGGGCGAGGTCGTCCGTCCGCTGCTGCGGCGCTTCCTGGAGCGCAGGGCGGCGCGGCGGACCGGCGCGGAGCCGCTGCGGGCCGAGGCCACGGACCCGGAGCGGATACCGGCCGCCACGGCCCCGCCCGAGCAGCCGGAGCCCGCCGAGCCGGGCCGGTCGCCCGAGGCGCCCCGGTCGCCGGAGGGACCGCAGCCGCCCGAGGCGCCCGACCGTCCGCTCGCCCTCCCCAGCCGCCGCCTGTTCGTCTCCCGCGTCGTCGCCGGTGCCGCCGCCGCGGCGGCCGTCGGGACGGTCGGCTACGGCACGTACGGCGTGCTGAACGGCCCATCGGTCAAGCGGGTCACCGTGCCGCTGGCCAAGCTCCCGCGCGCGGCGCACGGCTACCGCATCGCCGTGGTCAGCGACATCCACCTCGGCCCGGTGCTCGGCCGGGGCTTCGCGCAGAAGGTCGTCGACACGATCAACTCCACGCAGCCCGACCTCATCGCCGTCGTCGGCGACCTGGTCGACGGCAGCGTGAAGGACCTCGGCCCGGCGGCGGCCCCGCTGGCCGGGCTGAGGGCGCGGGACGGCGCGTACTTCGTCACCGGCAACCACGAGTACTTCTCCGGCGCCGAGCAGTGGGTCGAGGAGGTGCGGCGGCTCGGTCTGCTCCCGCTGGAGAACGCCCGCACCGAGCTGCGCCACTTCGACCTCGCCGGGGTCAACGACGTGGCGGGCGAGGAGGAGGGCCAGGGCCCCGACTACGCCAAGGCCCTCGGCGACCGGGACCGGGCGCGGGCGTGCGTGCTGCTCGCCCACCAGCCGGTGCAGATCCACGACGCCGTCGACCACGGCGTCGACCTCCAGCTCTCCGGCCACACCCACGGCGGCCAGCTCTGGCCCGGCAACCTCATCGCGGGGGCCGCCAACCCCACCCTGGCGGGTCTGGAGCGCTACGGCGACACCCAGCTGTACGTCAGCCGCGGCGCGGGCGCCTGGGGACCGCCCACGCGCGTGGGGGCGGAGTCGGACATCACGGTGATCGAGCTGGCGTCCCGTCAGGCCTGACCCTTGCTCTTCCCGCCGGCCTTCCGGCTGGGGTCCGGCAGTGCCCGCGTCATGCCGGGCAGGAAGTCCGTGAACAGCTCGTGCACCTCGCGCACCAGGGGGCGCAGGACCCGGAAGCGGGCCAGCACGACGCCCCGCGCGGTGAGCCGGGCGCCGCGTTCGGCGAGCCGGTAGCTGCGCTCGCGGCCCTCCGTCCGGTCGAAGATCCAGTACAGGACGAGGCCCATCTGGGAGAGCCACATCAGCTCCGGCAGGATGTCCCGCAGGTCCTCCGGCACCTTGGTCTTGGCGCCGGCCAGCACCGCGCGGTGGATGCTGATGGCCTCCTGACGCGCGTGCTCCGACTCGGGGGAGAAGGGGCTGAGCGGGCTGTCCGGGTCGGCGGCGTTCTTGAAGAACTGCACGGCGAACTCGTGGTACGGCGTGGCGATGTCCAGCCACACCTTCAGCACGCCCGCCAGCCGCGCCTCCAGGTCGGTCTCCTTGGCCAGGACCTCGCGGACCGCCGCCTGGTGCTCGGCGGCGATCCGGTCGTAGAAGCCCTGGATCAGGTGTTCCTTGCCGGCGAAGTAGTAGTACGCGTTGCCGACGGAGACCCCGGCCTCCTGGGCGATGGCCCGCATCGTCGTCCGGTCGTAGCCGCGTTCCTGGAACAGCCGCATGGCCGTCTCCAGGATCAGCGCGCGGGTCTGCTCGGACTTGGTGAGGGGGGCGCCGTCGTCGGGGCCGTCGTTGGTCGCAGGCACGGGTCCAGAGCCTATCCAGTGCCGCAGGTGCCGTCGGCACACCCGGGTCCGGCGAACCGCCACCCGAGGCCGGGCTCGTACACCCAGCCGTCGGCGCGGCGGTACCCGTTGCCGCCCCACGTCCGCTGCCCGCCCCGCCACTTCGCGGCGGCCAGCACCGCCCCGCGGGCCAGCCGGGCGCCGGCGGGCGTGCTGAGCCGGTGGGCGAGGGCGCGGTGCTCGCGCAGGGCCCACAGGACGACGATCCAGGCGGCGGCGCCCCGGAAGACCTGACCGGCGTCGCCCACGACGGTGACCTCGTCGAGGGTGGCCGCGTGGTCGAGGCCGGGCAGGCGCCCGCGCGCCTCGTCCGACCCGGCCGGGACCAGGTCCAGCTCCACCAGGCGGGGCTGACGCAGCAGCCAGTCCCGCACGTGGGTGCACAGGGAGCACTCGGCGTCGTAGAGGACGGTGAGCCGGCGCACGGGGGCGCCGGCCGTCCCGGTGGCGGGAGCCATCGGCTCAGGCTCCGGCCGTCGGGGCCACCCAGCCCTGCGGCGGGACCGGCGGCACCTGCTCCCGCTCCATCATGCCGCGCCGCCGGATCTTGTTGAGCACGTAGACGTTGCCCAGGTGCATCACGCCGAGCACCAGCAGCACCACGCCCAGCTTGGTCGAGAGCGCCTCGAAGATGCCGCGGGTGTCGGTGATGGTCTCGTCGTCGCTCAGGTAGAGCGCGACGAAGCCGAGGTTGACCAGGTAGAAGCCGACCACCAGGAGGTGGTTGACGGCGTCGGCCAGCTTCTCGTTGCCGTGCAGGACGTCGGAGAGGAAGACCCGTCCGTTGCGGCTGAGCGTGCGGGCCACCCAGACGGTCAGCCCGATGCTGACGGCCAGGTAGATGACGTAGGCGATGACGGTGCGGTCCATGCCCCACCCCTTCTTGAACGCGTTCAAAATGCTGACAGGACTGACTGTAGACCTGTTTTTGAACACGTTCAAGCCGGAAGTCGGCTCAGGGGCGACGGCCCAGTTCCGGACGTTTGGAGTAGTCCGTCAGGCCGATGACGTTGCCCCACGGGTCGGCGAACTCGACGGTCCAGCCGGTGGCCACGGGGAACGGCTCGTCGAGCGGCGGCACCCCGGCCTCCCGCAGCGCCGTGGCCGCCGTGCGGGCGTCCGTCGTCTCCAGCCACACCCGCGCGGAGGGCCACATCGGCGGCTGCCGCCAGAACTCCTCCTCCACCCGCAGCAGCAGCCCGGGCGTCTCGCCCCCCACCTTCAGCAGCGCGATCCCGGCCTCGTCGAGCCGGTAGGCGACCGTGAACCCGGCCCGCTCGTAGAAGTCGACGGCCTCGCCGAGGTTCCCGACGGGCAGCAGCACGTTGTCGAACCCGAGCAGTTCGTACGACTCATGATCTGACATGACGTCAGATTAGGTGTGTGCGGGCCCGAGCGGACGGACGCGGCGGCGACAGTGCCGCGCGGTCACTCGCCCGGGCGGACGGCCGTTCCCGGCCCCGACTTCTCTTGTGCGGCTCCGGTCCTGCAATATGACCGGCAGTTTCCAAGTCGACCAGGAGTGACCCCACTGTGAGCGAGCAACCGCCCCAGCCTTCCCAGCCGCCCGGCTACGGCTACCCGAAACAGGGCTCCGGCCCCGCCGGGCAGCCCGGCCCCTACGGCTACCCCCAGGGTGGCCAGCAGCCCCCGCCCGGCGGCTACCAGACCCCCGGCTACCCGCAGGGCGCTGCCGGCTACCAGACCCCCGGGTACCCCCCGCCGGCGCCGGGCTACTACGCCACCGACCCGAGCGCCCCCTACGGCTACGACCCCTACGGCCGCCCGTACTCCGACAAGTCGAAGATCGTCGCCGGAGTGCTCCAGCTCTTCCTCGGCAGCTTCGGCATAGGCCGCTTCTACGTCGGCTCCGTCGGCATAGGCGTGGCCCAGCTGCTCACCTGCGGCGGCCTCGGCTTCTGGGCGCTGATCGACGGCATCATGTACCTGGTCAGCAACGACCGTACGGACGACCAGGGCCGCGTCCTGCGTGGCTGACACCGCGCCCTGCGCACCGCCCGGCCGGCGACGGCGGCAGTGGCATCCCGCGGCCGCACCCCTCGGGGTGCTCGTCGCGGGTGCCGCCGGTGCCGGGTACCTGTGGGGCACCGATCCGCACGAGGGCGGCCACCCGCTGCCCCAGTGCCCGTTCCGCTTCGTCACCGGGCTGCTCTGCCCGGCCTGCGGCGCCACGCGCATGGTCTACGACCTGATGCACGGTCACTTCGCCGCGGCCTGGCTGGACAACCGCGCCCTGCTGCTCGCCGCGCCGTTCGCGCTGGCGCTGTGGGCCCGTTGGACGGTGGAGGGCCTGCGCGGCCGCTCCTACCGGCCCCGGATCGCCCCGTGGGGTCAGGCGCTGATCCTGCTGACGGCGGTGGCCTGGACGGTCGTTCGCAACGTCGTGTGATCAATGATCACGAAATGGGAACGTTGGATCATAATATTTCCCAACTGACCCATGCGTCTCCTACGCTTCGTCACGCACAGAGGGGGGACGGCCACGTCACTGACGTGAGCCGCCGTGCGTCGAGCGTGCGATCAGCGGTGTCCCCCTCCTGGGCCGCCGGGGCCATCCGCCCCGGTCCGTCCCACATCTCCCCAGGAGCACCACACCATGACCGTTCCCCCGAACCCCACCGCTCCCTACGGCGTCGACCCGCAGGGCCGCCCGTACTCCGACAAGTCGAAGATCGTCGCCGGTATCCTCCAGCTCTTCCTGGGCACCCTGGGCATCGGCCGCTTCTACGTCGGCTCCGTCGGTGTCGGTGTGGCCCAGCTCCTCACCTGCGGCGGCCTCGGCTTCTGGGCGCTGATCGACGGCATCATCTTCCTGGTCAGCAACGACCGCACGGACAAGGAAGGCCGCCCGCTGCGCGGCTGACCCGCCCGTAGTACGGCCGAGGGCCCCGATCACATGGATCGGGGCCCTCGGCCGTGTCGGTCGTCCCGCGGGTCAGAAGCGGCGCGTGATCAGCGCCCGCTTCACCTCCGCGATCGCCTTGGTGACCTCGATGCCGCGCGGGCAGGCGTCCGTGCAGTTGAAGGTCGTGCGGCAGCGCCAGACGCCGTCGCGGTCGTTGAGGATCTCCAGCCGCTGCTCGCCGGCCTCGTCGCGCGAGTCGAAGATGAAGCGGTGGGCGTTCACGATCGCGGCGGGACCGAAGTACTGCCCGTCGTTCCAGAACACCGGGCACGACGACGTGCAGGCGGCGCACAGGATGCACTTCGTGGTGTCGTCGAAGCGCTCGCGGTCCTCGGCGGTCTGGAGGCGCTCACGCGTCGGCTCGTTGGTGTCCTTCGTGATCAGGAAGGGCATCACGTCCCGGTACGCCTGGAAGAACGGCTCCATGTCGACGACCAGGTCCTTGAGGACCGTCAGGCCCTTTATGGGCTCGACCGTGATCGGCTTCTCGGGGCTGAGGTCCTTGATCAGCGTCTTGCAGGCCAGCCGGTTCTTGCCGTTGATCCGCATGGCGTCCGACCCGCAGATGCCGTGCGCGCAGGAGCGGCGGAAGGTCAGGCTTCCGTCGAGGTCCCACTTGATCTTGTGCAGCGCGTCGAGGACACGCTCCTTCGGGTCGATCTCCAGCTGGAAGTCTTCCCAGGCGGCCTCGGCCGCGACCTCCGGGTTGAACCGGCGGACGCGGAAGGTGACCGTGATGTAGGGGGAGTCGGCGAAGCCGGGCTCGGGGGCCGAGTCGCTCTTCTCCATGACAGGGGTAGCCATCAGTACTTACGCTCCATCGGCTGGTAGCGGGTCTGGACGACCGGCTTGTAGTCGAGCCGGATGGACTCGGCGCCGTCGTCGCCCACCTCGCGGTACGCCATGGTGTGGCGCATGAAGTTGACGTCGTCGCGGTTGGGGAAGTCCTCGCGGTAGTGACCGCCGCGCGACTCCTTGCGGGCGAGGGCGGACACCGCCATCACCTCGGCCAGGTCGAGCAGGTTGCCCAGCTCGACGGCCTCCAGCAGGTCGGTGTTGAACCGCCGGCCCTTGTCCTGGATCGACACGTTCTTGTAGCGGGCGCGCAGCTCGGCGATCTTCTCGACCGCCGTCTTGATCGTCTGCTCGGTGCGGAACACCATGACGTTGGCGTCCATGCACTCCTGCAGCTCGCGGCGGAGCGTCGCCACCCGCTCGGTGCCGGTGGAGGAGCGCAGCCGCTCGATCTGCTCGACGACCAGGGACTCCGGGTCCGCGGGCAGCTCGACGAAGTCCGCCTTCTGGGCGTACTCCGCGGCGGCGATGCCGGCCCGGCGGCCGAAGACGTTGATGTCGAGCAGCGAGTTGGTGCCCAGGCGGTTGGCGCCGTGCACCGATACGCAGGCCACCTCGCCGGCCGCGTACAGGCCCGGGACGACGGTGGTGTTGTCCCTGAGGACCTCGCCCTCGACGTTGGTCGGGATGCCGCCCATGGCGTAGTGCGCGGTGGGCTGGATCGGGATCGGGTCCGTGTAGGGCTCGATGCCGAGGTAGGTCCGCGCGAACTCCGTGATGTCCGGGAGCTTGGCGTCCAGCTGCTCCGGCGGGAGGTGGGTGAGGTCCAGGTAGACGTGGTCGCCCTCGGGACCGCAGCCGCGGCCCTCGCGGATCTCCGTGTAGATGGAGCGGGAGACGACGTCACGGGACGCGAGGTCCTTCATGACCGGCGCGTACTTCTCCATGAAGCGCTCGCCGTCCTTGTTGCGGAGGATGCCGCCCTCACCGCGGGCGCCCTCCGTCAGCAGGATGCCCATGCGCCAGATGCCGGTCGGGTGGAACTGGAAGAACTCCATGTCCTCCAGCGGCAGCCCGCGCCGGTACACGGCCGCCTGGCCGTCACCGGTGAGCGTGTGCGCGTTGGAGGTCACCTTGAAGAACTTGCCGGTGCCGCCGGAGGCGTAGATCACGGACTTCGCCTGGAAGACGTGGATCTCGCCGGTCGCCAGCTCGTACGCGACCACACCGGACGACTTCTTGACGCCGTCGACCTCGGTGATCAGCTGGTCCAGGACGTAGAACTCGTTGAAGAACTCCACGCCCTCCTTCACGCAGTTCTGGTACAGCGTCTGGAGGATCATGTGGCCGGTGCGGTCGGCCGCGTAGCAGGAGCGGCGGACGGGAGCCTCACCGTGGTTCCGGCTGTGCCCGCCGAAGCGGCGCTGGTCGATGGTGCCGTTCGGCGTGCGGTTGAACGGCAGGCCCATCTTCTCCAGGTCGAGGACCGAGTCGATGGCCTCCTTCGCCAGGATCTCGGCGGCGTCCTGGTCGACCAGGTAGTCACCGCCCTTGACCGTGTCGAAGGTGTGCCACTCCCAGTTGTCCTCCTCCACGTTGGCCAGCGCGGCGGCCATACCGCCCTGCGCGGCGCCCGTGTGGGAGCGGGTGGGGTAGAGCTTCGTCAGGACGGCGGTGCGGCTGCGCTTCGTCGACTCGATGGCCGCGCGCATGCCGGCGCCACCGGCGCCGACGATGACGGTGTCGTACTTGTGTACCTTCATGATTTTTCGCAGCCCCGTGCCTAGCGGATGTTCGGGTCGAAGGTGAAGATCACCAGCGTGCCCAGCAGGATGGTGAACACCGTGGCGGTGTAGAGCAGGCCCTTGAGCCACAGGCGGGTGTTCGGGCGCTCCGCGTAGTCGTTGATGACCGTGCGCAGGCCGTTCGCGCCGTGCAGCATCGCGAGCCAGAGCATCAGGAGGTCCCAGACCTGCCAGAACGGCGAGGCCCAGCGGCCGGCCACGAAGGCGAAACCGATCTTCGAGACACCGCCGTCCAGGACGAGCTGGATGAGCAGGTGCCCGATGACCAGGACGACCAGCACCACGCCGGACAGGCGCATGAAGAGCCAGGCGACCATCTCGAAGTTGCCACGGGTGGACTTCGGGGTCTTCTTCGTCCGCGCGCGGGGGGCTTCGATCAGCGGCGCCGGGTTGTCGACCGTGTAGAGGGAGGCGCCCTCGACGGGGCCGATCCCGGATGCGGGGGATTCAGTCGTGGACATTGGCGTCAGCTCCCGAACAGTTCACGAGCGGCGTGGCCGAGGACGGGGTAGATCGCCCCGATCATCAGCACGACCCACAGGGCGACGACGGTCCAGAGCATCTGCTTCTGGTAGCGGGCGCCCTTGACCCAGAAGTCGACGGCGATGACGCGCAGGCCGTTGAGCGCGTGGAAGAGGATGGCGGCGACGAGGCCGTACTCCAGCAGCGCGACGATCGGCGTCTTGTACGTGGCCACGACGGTGTCGTAGGCCTCGGGGGACACCCGCACGAGAGCGGTGTCCAGCACGTGAACGAACAGGAAGAAGAAAATGAGGACGCCGGTGACTCGATGAGCCACCCAGGACCACATTCCTTCCCGGCCGCGGTACAGCGTTCCAGCCGGCACGGAAATTTCCTCCGGGAGCGGGGATTGGGGCCGCGCCGGCTTTCCTTGTCGGTCGGGCCCGGCCGGGTACGGTCCACCGGCCCCCAGCATGGTAGCGACGGTTGCCTGCGGCGCTTACGGGGGGCCTGCCTGTGTGATCAAAGTTGCACTCAAAGGAGCAGTGGATCGGGGTGGGGCGGGTCAGGGGGTGGGGGTTTGCGTGGTTTGCCGGGTGCGCGCGGTCGGTGGCTGGTCGCGCAGTTCCCCGCGCCCCTTAGAGGGCGTTGGTCAGCCGGGTTCTCGCCAGGCGGCGGAGTTCCTCTGCTGCCACCAGGCGTTCCTCGTCCGGATCGTTTGTCAATCGTGACCGGATGGCTGCCAGTACCTGGTCCAGCGACTCGTCGGGGTTGAGTCCGTCCAGGCAGATGACGAACACGTGTCCGAAGCGGGACTCGTAGGCCGCGTGGGCCGCGCTCAGGGCCGTGTGGGCCGCCGCGTAGGTGTCGGCCGGGAGGGCGGGCTGGGTTTCCGCCGACAGGGCCTCCGTCAGGGCGGTCGGCGTCAGGTCGTATGCCGCCTCGTCCGCCGCCGCCAGGAGGGCGGGGAGGTCCGGGTAGGGGCGGTGGGCCGTCAGGCGGTGGGCCCAGTCGTGGCTTCCCAGGCAGGTCAGGAGGGTCCGGGCGGCCTCGTCGGCGGGGGCCGTGTTGAAGCGGTCCAGTGATGAGGGCGTTGCCGGAGTGGCGCGTGTTTGCACCGGTACCGGTATGGCCACTCGGCCGGAGAGATCTGGGAGACGGTGCACAGGCAGCGTGGGTCCTCGTGTGCGAAAGATGTGGCGTCACGTTATCGAGTGACGGCATGACGTGTCCGACCGATGCCCGAATTTCACCCGAACGGGAGAGTTTCAGAACATGTGGTGGACGCATTGCGGCAGCAGCGCGCTTAGGTTGGCGCTGTGAGCGAGCACGGACGCCGGATACCGGCGAACAAGGTGAGGCAGCGGGCCGTGATCGCCGGTGCGGTGGTCGCCTCGCTCGGTGTGGGAGTCGGCCTGTGGGCCACCGACGGAGACGGTGACGGCGGGCCCGGAGGCCAGGCCGCGCGGTCCCCCGCGGGGGCCGCCCAGCCCAGCCCGAGCCGTTCCTACCCGCTGTCCGAGGAACCGCGCACCATACCCGCCGTACGCGAGCACACCGCGGCCCGCGGCCCCGGCTGGCAGCCGGAGAAGGAGCACCGCGTCGTCGTCGCCGACGCCGCCCTCGCCGACGAGGGACGGCAGATCGCCGGTGACCTCGGGCTGACGTACGCGGGGGAGAAGGACGACGAACGCGCCGGGGACGTGCTCCTCGACGTCAAGGCCGACAAGGGCGCGAACCCCGAGTCGTACACCATGACCGTGCGCGACGGCCGGGTCACCGTCAGCGGGCCGGCCGAGGTCGGTGTCTACTACGGCACCCGCACCCTGAAGCAGGCCGTGGACGGCGGCGGCACCGCGCCGGAGGGCGTGGTGAAGGACGAGCCCGCCAAGCCGAAGCGCGGCTTCTCGCTCGACATCGCGCGCAAGCACTACGACGCCGACTGGATCAAGGACCGGATACGCGAGCTGGGCGACCTCAAGTTCAACGAACTGGGCCTGCACTTCTCCGACGACCAGGCCTTCCGCATCGAGTCCGACTCGCACCCCGAGATCGTCTCGGACGACCACCTGACCAAGGCGGAGATGAAGGAGATCATCGATCTCGCCGCCTCGCGCCACATCACCGTCGTCCCCGAGATCGACTCGCCCGGCCACCTGGGCGCCGTGCTCGCCGCCCACCCCGACCTGCAGCTGCGCAACGCGCAGGGCACGCCGACGCGCGGCGCGATCGACATCTCCAAGCCCGAGTCCGCCGAGATCGTCGACGACCTGCTGAACGAGTACGCCGACCTCTTCCCCGGCTCCCAGTTCCACCTGGGCGCCGACGAGTACCAGGCGCTCGTGGTCCCCGACCCCGAGGCGTCCTACCCGACGCTCGCCGCCGCCGCCCGCGAGGCCTACGGCTCCGGCGGCACCGTCGCCGACCTCACCACCGGCTGGCTCAACGACCGCGCCAAGACGGTGCAGGCCCACGACCGCGTCCCGCGCGCCTGGAACGACGGCTTCTTCAAGGACACGTCCGTCGAACCGTCGAAGGACATCAAGGTCGCCTACTGGACCGGCAAGGAGATCGGCGCCCGGCCGCCCACCGAGTACCTGCGTGAGGGCCGCGAGGTGATCAACTACAACGACGAGTTCCTCTACTACGTGCTCGGCGAGCCGCAGACCTTCGTCTATCCGACCGGCGAGCGCATCTACGAGCAGTGGACCCCGCTCGTCATACGCGGCACCACGCCCGTCGACGCCAAGTACGACGACCAGATACTCGGCGGCAGCTTCGCGGTCTGGGGCGACATCCCGAGCGCGCAGACGCAGGCGCAGGTCGCCGAGGGCATCAGGCTGCCGCTGGCGGCGACGGTCCAGAAGCTGTGGGACCCCGGCGAGCCCGAGCTGTCCTGGGCCGACTTCAGGTCGCTGGCGAACCGGCTCGACTGATACGAGATTGTCCTATCCGGCTGCGAACTCCCGTACGGCTGTGGTGGTCTTTGGGCAGCCGAACCGAGACCGGGGGGAACCGGGACATGGGGTACTGGGGCTATTTCGTCGTGGGCCGCGGCGCGCGGCCGCTGGCCGAACTGGACGCGCTGGCCGGCGCCTCGGACATGGCGCTGCGTCAGTCCGCGCCGGACGGCTGGCAGGTGTGGGAGTTCCCGGGCGGCGACGGAGACGTCGGCAACATGAACGACCTGGCCGGACAGACCGGCGCGCCCGCCCTGTTCGGGTACGTCATGGACAGCGACTGCGTGGTCGTGGAGGCCGCGGCGCCCGAGAGCGGGGCGTGGACGACCTGTCTGGCGCGGTCCGCGATGGCCGGGTACCTCGGCGCCGAACGGGACGGGCTCACGCTGGAGGACTACTTCCTGGAGCCCCGGGACGCCGCCGAACGCGCCGTCGCCTGGGCCGCCGAGGCGGGGCGCACCGCGAGCGCCGTGGACTTGGCGGAGGTGCTCGCGGCGGAACCGGCCGCCGGTGCGGACGCCGGGGGCGACGACTCCGGCCCGGTGGCCGAAAAACTCTTCTTCCGGTTCCTCGACCGGCTGGGCGTCGTCCCGCTGTGACACTCCCGGGTCGTCGCACGCTGTAAGGGTCAGTGCGGGCTCCGTGGTGGTGAGCGGGGCGAATCGGCGGGAACAGGGAGGCAACCGATGAGCCTGGTGGAACTGATCGCGCGGGCCGACGCACGCGGACTCGCCGCGAGCGGACTGGCTTGTTTGGACCGCTGTCTGCCGCTCCTCGACGGCGACGACGAGGTCCTCAGACCCCTGTGGGCCACCCTCGCCGACGACACCGGCGACGAGGCCGGGCCCGACTGGGCGGGGGAGTTGGCGCAGGTGCGCGACAAGCTCGCGGGCACCGGTGGTGAGGGCGAGGACGAGGCCGTGCTGCTGGCCCGCGTGATGCTGGCCGACGCGCCGGACGCGTGCTCCGGCCCGGCGCTGCGGACCTGGGCCGACGCCTGTTCCGCCGCCGCACTGCGCGTCCACCGGCTCCTGGACCCGGCGGCGGACACGAACGGGCCGGCACCGCTCGTCGCGGGCGAGCTGCGCCGCCAGGTCACCGTCCTGGACCTGCTCGCCGCACACGGCCCGGCCGGGCTGCGCCCCGCCCTCGAGGTCTCCACGGAGGGGCGCCGGGTCCTGCGCGCCGTGGTGTCCCGCCGGGCCCGCGGGCGGGACGCCCGCCTGTGACGGTCGTGCGGCGAACGCGCGGCGGCGGTGCGGTGGACGTGGCGGAGGTGGGGCGGTCCTGCGCCGGTTGCGGAACGGCCCCCGCGAGCCTGTGACGAAACTCCGCCCGGCGGCGCTCTAGCCCATATGACGACTGTGACCAGCGGATTGACGACCCAGCAGGAGAACCGGCCGTCGGCCGCCGCGAAGCCGGTGCGGTGGGCGGCGGACGCGGTGGCCACGATGCGCGAGGGCGCCCGGCTGCGCCTCGACTACTCGGCGCAGAGCCTGTGGCGCGTCGACCGCGTGATCGACGGCATCCGCCGCGAGGGAGCCCCGTACGCCGCCGTGGAGACCGCGCTGCGCGGCCTGGGAGCCTACGCCGGTGAGGTGATCGCGCGGGAGTCCGGCGGCGAGTGGTGGGCGACCGGGGGCGACCACTGGGTCCGCACCCCCGACGGCCGGCTGTGGGACCCGGTCGACGAGGCCCGTCGCTGCTTCGCCGGTGACGGTTCGCTCCGGCTGCTGTGCCGGGACGCGACCACGGACCGGTGAGGGCGGCGCCGTCCGGCAGCCAAGGCAACGGCCGGGGCCGACAACCCCAGCGCGACGAAGTCGGACGCGGCCATGGATGTTCTCCCACTGTGCGACGATCTCTGGGGGCACGGTGGGCCTCGACGGCGCAACGGGTCCGGCGCATTCCCTCGACCCGGCTGGCTTCGAATCTGCACGCACGCTCTCCCGCCCCAATGCCCGGAGGGGCGGGAGAGCGACCTCTCCGCCTCCGTCGAGCAGGACTGAGCGCCGTCGACTGCGCCTCACCTGTGAGCTCAAATGAGATGGCGGCTGCGGCGCAACGCGGAAATTTTACTTTGCGATCAAGTGTTTACGCCAGAACTTGCTCGGCACGCAAATAGGGCCGTATATCAGGTGCGCGAGTTTCCATTCCGTCAGTCATCGCCGCCCTCAAGCTGAACGCAACTTATCACACGCTGACGAGTGCATCGGCCGTGCATTCCGGAAATTGCATATGCTCAGCGCGGCCGAAACTCGGCGACTGGCACGGAAGTTGGCCGGAGCAGGGAAGGTTGCATTTGTTTTGAGACAAAGATTCAGGCGTGGCTTGGTAGGTTTCCACGCACATCCGTATACGGGCAGGGCGGCGCGGTCGACTCGGCCGACGATACCAATCCTGTTCACTCTACTCCTGTCCCTGCTAATCGGGCTTATCGGGGTGAATCCTGCCACTGCGGCCGATCTCGAGGTAGTGCGGTCGACGACCGCAGCCGAGGTGACACCGAGCGACCGAGGGCGGATCGTCGACTACTGGAAGGAGGGTGGCCCCGGAGTCCGGGCGGTCGCCGAGGCGGCACTGACCGGCAGTGACGCCGATGTTCAGGAGTTCCTCTCGACGGTCGACGACTTGTCCTTTCAGGACGAGCGTGTAACTGCAGCGCAGATGGCCAGTGTCGGCGGCCCGGAGCTGCTGACGGCCGCACGGACGGCACTGGCCGGTGACAGAGGCGACTTGCAGGAATTCCTCCTGTGGGGCTGGGCAGCGCCCATGGAGCAGGATCAGCGAGTCCGGGTGGCTCGGGTCATCGATGCGGGTGGACCCGAGGTGCAGGAGGCCGGGCGGGCCGCGCTCAACGGCACACCGGATGATGTGCGGAAGTTCCTCAACGAGGGACAGTACGACCGGCGTGAGCAGGACGAGCGCGTGCAACTCGTCCAGATCATCAGTGTGGGTGGTGAGAACGTCAGGGCGGCGGGCCGACTGGCACTGCACGGCAGTGCCGCGGACATCCGGGAGTTCCTGGAGGTCGGCCAGTTCGTGGCGCGAGCCAAGGACCAGGAACACGCCACGGTCGCGCAACTTGCCGCGCAGGCGAAAGAAGCGGGCCGACAGGCTGCGAATGAGACGGCGTCGGCCAAGGCAGAGTCGGCCAAGGCGGTCAAGGCCGCGCAGCTCGCCAAGGAGGCGGCACTGCGGGCCAAGGCCGAGGCAGGGGCGGCCAAGGACGACACGGCCAAGGCCGCGCGTGCTGCGGACCGTGCCGCGAAGGCGGCCTCGCAGGCGGCTGACTCCGCGAAGGTAGCGATCAACGCGTCGCGTGCGGCCAACAACTCGGCGCGTGTCGCCGCGAACGCAGCTTCCCAGGCAGCCGCGGCCGCGGCCGGTGCCTCCCGGGCGGCGGCGCGTGCTCGGGGTGCTGCCGCCGACGCGGCGGTAGACGCACGTAACGCCGATGCCGCGCGTACGGCTGCGGATCATGCCAACAGTGCGGCCAAGGGCGCGGACGAGGCCGCCGATGCCGCCGACGACGCCGCGATAGCGGCCGACGCGGCAGGGGACGCGGCGTCCTCGGCCGCGGGTGCGGGTGCCAACGCGGTGATCGCCGCCAACGCGGCTGTCGAGGCCGGAAGTTACGCCGGCGAGTCCAGCGCGGCTGCTGTCCGGGCGCGAGCCGCTGCGGCAGCCGCCAAGCGGCATGCCGCGGAGGCCAACCGTGCCGCGTCGGCCGCCGAGGCCCTGGCCCGCAAGGCAGCCAAGGCCGCCCGGGACGCCCGGGACGCTGCCAGATCAGCGGCGACACACGCACGTAACGCCGCCACGGCAGCCAAGGACGCGGCCGAGCATGCCGGTGACGCAGCCACGGCCGCGACCAAGTCCACGGAACACGCCAATGCGGCCACCACGGCGGCGAACGCGTCCACCGCTGCGGTCGAACAGGCCCAGAAGGTCTACGCCCTCGCCCGGGAGGTGGAGGCCGAGGAACTCCTCGGCCGCACCAACGGGGGTATCGCCCGGGCCAAGGACGAGAAGGCAGCGTACGACGAGCGTCTGGCCGGGCAGGCCGCCCAGGAGCAGGAGGCCAAGGACCGGGATACCGAACGGGGCCGGCTGGTGACTGCGGCCGACGCGCCTGGGGCCGACCTCGCAGCCGTCGCTGTCCAGGGCCGCAAGCTGGCCGTGACGGTGATGAAGCACGACACGGCCTGGAAGCGCGCCGCTGCCGAGGCCGCACTGGCGGGGACCGACGAGGTCGTCGTCGACTACCTCCGCACCGGCTGGCGGACCGCCAGCGAGCAGGATGACCGCTCCTACGTCGAGCGCCTCGCCGAGGAGAACGAGGACCCGGACATCCGCGCCGCCGCTGAGACGGCCCTGGACGGCGACGCGGCCACGATCACCGAGTTCATCAACAACGGCCAGTACCAGGTCGCCGAACAGAACATGCGTGTTGAGATCGCGCAGGTGATCGACAGTGCCGGCCCGGTCCTCGCCGAAGCCGGCCGCAAGGCGCTGGCAACCGGAAACCTCAAGGAGTACAGCAAGTTCCTGATCGCCACCCAGCCCACCGCGCGAACCCAGGACGAACGGGTCAAGGCCGCGCAACTGGTCGACAGCGGCGGCCCGGAGGTGAAGTCGGCGGCCAGGATCGCCCTTGAAGGCACGCCTCAGATGCTTCACGCCTTCATCGTCTCCGGCCAGTACCAGGCCAAACGCAAGGACGATCTCGCGGCCACCCACGTCGCCCAGATCCAGAAGATGATCGCGGATGCGGCCAAGGTCGCGGCCACCGCCCAGGAGAATGCGGCAACCGCGCAGAAGGTCGCCGCCATCGCCCGTGACGCTGCGTCCGAGGCCAACGACTGGGCAGCGAAGGCGAATGCAGCTGCCACCAAGGCCCAGGGCTACGCCGACCAAGCGGCCGCGTTCGCCAAGGACGCTGCCGCATCCGCCGCCGACGCCGCCGCATCCGCGCAGAAGGCCCGCAGCGCCGCGAACACCGCCAATGTCGCCGCGAAGGACGCGGCCAGGTCCGCGACCGACGCCACCCTTTCCGCGGAATCGGCCCAGGTCGATGCCGCCAGCGCCTGGTACTCCGCCGAACAGGCCCGACGCTCGGCGATCGAGGCCGGCAAGGACGCCGCAGCCGCACTGAAGGCCGCCGGAGAGGCCTTCGAAACCGCCGTGGCCAAGAGAAAGGAGGAACTCGAAGCGCAACGCAAGGCCGCCGTAAAGGCCAAGGAGGAGGCCATTAACGACGGTGGCGCTCGCGCCCGCGAGAGGTACCGTTGTCAAAGCGCCTACGTCCCCTGTGACCCAGTCGAGTTCGCCCGCTGGTGCCAGCACAGCGCGATCTACTGCGAAATGGTCGCCCACGGCGATGAATTCGGCGTCGCCATGAAACAACTCTGGGACGGTACAGCGGAACTCACCGGTGTCGGCAGCCTGTTGACATGCATACAGGACACCAACTTCGAGAACTGCGACGACCTCGCCACCGACGTCCTCATCGGAGCCAAACTCAAAGCCCTCGAGAAGGCCTACGACAAACTGAAGCTGCTGAAGCTCGGTTGCACCCAGTGCTTCCCGGCCGGCACCAAAGTCCTGATGGGCGACCGTTCACACAAGAACATCGAGAACGTCCAACCGGGTGACGCCGTACTCGCCACCAACCCGGTCACCTCGCAGACCGCTGCCCGCAAGGTGACACGCCAGATAGTCACCGACGACGACAAGCACTTCAATGAACTCACTCTGGTCACCCGCCGGGGCGAGGAGCGTTTGACCGCCACTTACGAGCACCCCTTCTGGTCGCCGTCGGAACGAGCGTGGGTCGAGGCCGCGGACCTCCGTAAGAAGATGACCTTGCGAGGCCCCGACGGCAGTACGGTCACCGTCAAAGCCAACCGGTCGTTCAATCAGCGAGCTCGGACCTACAACCTCACCGTCAGCGACCTCCACACCTACTATGTACTGGCGGGCAGGACGCCGGTACTGGTGCATAACTCCGGCGGAATTTGCCAGAAGGTACTGGACGAGACCTATAAATCGGCGAATACGCCCCAGAAGCTGGAGCACGTCATCGACCCTGAGAAGCATGGGTTTGCCGATCTTGTCGCCAGGTCCGGTGGCCGGGAGCAAGCAATGCGACGCATCGTGGATAGTCTGGGAGATGTAGCCGACCTTCCCGAGGCGGGTCGGTTTATAGTCAGTCGAGTGATTGACGGCGAGAACGTTACGATCCGAGGGGCTGTCGTCAATGGCATTCCGAAGATCGGGACAGCATTCATTCCCGATAAATTCCCCGGAGGCTGACCGATGAGTGTGCCCATTCAACCGAGGCCCCTGACCTCACGGGAGCGGGCAGTGGTGGAGCGGATTCTACAGGTGGACTTTCCGGGATCGACGGAGCTCGGTGATCAACTCGATCAGGTTCGAGTCGTGGCACTGTGGGGGCCGGATTCTGTGAGTGTCGACCTGAGGGTCGTGGGTGATGCTCCTCGCGCTGCTGTCTCGACGGGAGTCGTCCCAGTAACTGCCACGGTCGACGACGAGGAGGGCGAGTTGGTCGGCGAAATTATTCTGTGGACCGATTCGGGACTGATGTCCGGTCTCGAGTACGCCTGGTATGGCGATCAGCCCCCCACTTCGCTCCCCGAGCCGGACAGGATCATCGCCTCGTAGGATCCAACGATCCCGCGAGGCGGCTCATGGCGCCCGTGCTTGCTCTGCGCGAGCCAGGGTGCGAAGCAGGCGCAGACCTCGTGATCATTGTGGCGTCGGCCTGGTGATCACGAGGTCCTACGCTTTCAGGTTCCCGCCGGCGCCGGTGTCGCGGATCGTCCCGGTCCAGAGCCGGTGCGCCGTGGCAACGGCCGGGGCCGCCACCCCCCACAGGAGAGGCCCCGGCCGTCGCGCGGCACGGGCCGCGCGGCGGCCCGTACTCCCTTCAGCGCCGGGAGTGCGTTTTCTGTCACACCTCACCGCGTCACGGGTTAGTTGCATCTTGTACGGCAATGCGACCGGGACATGGACGAGTGGCGGTTTCAAGACGTAACGTGCCATTCGCGCCGACCAGCGGGGGGCTCGCTCCCGCGACGGGGTTGCGGGAGACCACCGCGACCATCAATTGCGAAACCACGACGGCGAGGACCACGTCCGCGAGAGCGGCGCCGGTTTAGGCGCAGAAAGGCTTCTCGGTGCTGGGGGACGACGCGGAGTTGACCGCCGCGCTGCGTGCGGCACAGGACGGGAGCGAGAGCGCGTTCCGGACTGTGTACCGCGCCGTGCATCCGCGGCTGCTCGGGTACGTGAGGACGCTCGTCGGCGATCACGACGCCGAGGACGTGGCGTCCGAGGCCTGGCTGCAGATCGCCCGCGACCTGGAGCGGTTCGACGGGGACGCCGACCGGTTCCGCGGCTGGGCCGCCCGGATCGCCCGCAACCGGGCCCTGGACCACATCCGGATGCGCGGTCGCCGGCCCGCGATCGGCGGTGACGAGACGGAGCTGGCCGGCAGGCCCGCCGAGTCCGACACCGCGGGCGAGGCCATGGAGGCCCTGGCCACCGACAGCACCCTCTCGCTCATCGCCCGGCTGCCCCAGGACCAGGCCGAGGCCGTCGTCCTGCGCGTGGTGGTGGGCCTCGACGCCAAGAGCGCCGCCGAGACGCTCGGCAAGCGGCCCGGAGCCGTCCGCACCGCCGCGCACCGCGGCCTGAAGCGGCTGGCCGAACTGCTCTCCTGCGATCCGGAATCCGGCGGCGGGCTCGACGCCCTGCCACCGCAGCGAGAACCGCGCGGTCGTGCGGTGACGTCCGCCAGTGTGACGCATACGCGTGCGCGGACGCAGAAGGACATGTGATGGCCGACGAGCAGGACAAGTGGCTGGACCGCGAAACAGCGGAGCTCTTGCTGCGCGGAGAGTCACCGGACGCTGTCCGCCCACCGGCCCGCGACCGCGCCGAACGACTCGCCCTGGCCCTGGGCGCGCTCTCCACCCCACCCCCGCTGACCGGCGACGAACTCCCCGGCGAGGCCGCGGCGTTGGCCGCTTTCCGCAAGGCCTACGCCGAACGGACCGACCTCTCCGCGGGGGTGCCGGGCACGCTCGGGACCGGCACCGCGACCCGGCCCTCCGACGCCGGTCTGGTACGGATCGGCCCGCGCGGCGACAGCCCCCGGCGCCCCCGCTGGAGCCGGCCCCTGCGGCTCGGCCTGGTCGCCACGCTGACCGTCGGCATGATCGGCGGGGTCGCCGTGGCGGCCGGAACCGGAGTGCTGCCCACGCCGTTCGACCCCACCCAACCGGAACCCGCCGCCAGCGCCTCGGCCGCCGTGTCCCCCGACCGTCCGTTCCTCTCGCCCTCCCCGATGGACGGCGCGCAGGGCGGGGCGGTGCCCGACGGCACCCCCTCGGGCGCGCCCGGCGCGGACACCCCGGGCGACGGCGGCACCGCCGCGAACCGGACCCCGGAGCGCCGGGACTCGGACGACCGGGGGACCGGCGGTGGCGACGGCCGGCGTTCCGGCCTCGTCGCGGTGTGCCGCAAGGTGCGGGCCGGCAAGGACGTCGACGGCGCCCACCGGCGCGCCCTGAAGGAGGCGGCCGGCGGCTCGTCGCGGGTCGGGAAGTACTGCAAGCACCTCCTCGCCGTCACCGGAGCCGACGGCCGGGACGGCGAACTCCGGATGGGTGACGGCGACGGCGACGACAGGACCGACCGGCGCGACAAGAGCGACAAGAACAGCAAGAACGACAAAGACGGTAAGGGCAACAAGGACGGCAAGGGCAAAGGCAAGGAGACAGGCAAGGAGAAAGGCGGAAAGAAGGGCGACGACGGCGACGACGGCAAGGACGAGGACGACGACGACCGCCGCCCCGCTCCGTCCGGCCCCGACGCCCTCCGCCCTCACCAGCGGCACGCTCCGTCCGCCTTCCGCTCCCTGACCTGCGCTTTCACCGACGCCAGGGATGCGTGCCCCACGGGTGTGACACTTTCGGCCACCCGGGCGCAGTAATGAGTGAGCCGACTGGTCATCGGCTTCCGCACCGAGCCGGGGTTCCCCCCGTACCTACGGCTCGTGCACCTGGCGCGGGCGGGACACGTTCCCCCGGTCCCGCCCGCGCCCCATTCACCCCGCCCCGCGCCTCACCGGTACACGACGACCTTGTCGCCGTTCCTCACCTGCGCGAACAGATCCTTGATCGCCGCTTCGTCCCGTACGTTGACGCAGCCGTGCGAGGCACCCGCGTAGCCGCGGGCCGCGAAGTCGTACGAGTAGTGCACGGCCTGGCCCCCGCTGAAGAACAGCGCGTAGGGCATGGCCGTGTCGTAGAGCGTCGACCAGTGCTCGCGGGACTTCCAGTACACCTTGAAGACGCCCTCGCGGGTCGGTGTGCGCTGCGAGCCGAAGCGCACCGCCATCGTCGAGAGGGTCCGCCCGTCGACCATCCAGCGCAACGTCCGGCTCGACTTGCTGACGCACAGCACCCGGCCGGTCGTGCAGCGGGGGTCGGGCGCGGCGGCCGGCTGCCCGCCCATCAGGTACAGGTCCCACTTGCCGGGCTCGCGCGTCATGTCCAGCAGCCGCTGCCAGGTCACGGTGTCCGTCCTGCCCGTCCTCGGCAGCCCGCGCTTGCCCTGGAAGCCGCTCACCGCGCGCTCGGTCAGGTCGTCGTACGTCCCGGTGGGCCCGTCGACCAGCCACTCGACCTGACGCAGCCGGGCCTGGAGTTCGCGCACGTCCCGGCCGGAGTCGCCGCGCGTCCACAGCACCCGGGCCGGGAGCGGGTCGGGGTCGGAACGTGGCTCGTCCGAACGTGGCTCGTCCGAACGTGGCTCGTCCGTACCCGGTCCGTCCGTACGCGGTTCACCCGACCGCGGACCGCTCGACGGCCGGTCCTCGGCCGGCGTGTGCTTCGGCGGGGCGCCGGTGACGTCTATGCGCACCGGCGAGTGCCGCTTGCCGTCCGGGCCCGTGCCCTGCACAGTGCAGCCGGTCGCCACCAGCGCGGCCCCCAGGGCGAGGGCGACCGCCCTCCCCGCGTTCCCCATGCTCGCCTCACGCATCACGGCCCCCCGTCGTCCCACGGCTCCGCACGGATGTCCCCTGAGATGTTCCCCGCGGATGACGCCGCCTGAACGGAGCGGCATTGTTGTGACCGGGACCGCTTTGAGTAGGAGTCGGTGGTCCGATCAGTTCGAACAAGTGCTCAGCGGGAGGCGACACACCATGGCGCGCGAGTCGGGCAGTGCTCGGTCCACCGAGAGCGGACTGCCCATCGAACCGGTCTACGGGCCCGACGCCCAGGCGGACTGGGACCCGGCCGAGCGGCTGGGCGAGCCGGGGAAGTACCCCTTCACCCGGGGCGTGTACCCGTCGATGTACACCGGCCGTCCCTGGACGATGCGCCAGTACGCCGGTTTCGGCACGGCCACCGAGTCCAACGCCCGTTACAAGCAGCTGATCGCCAACGGCACCATGGGTCTGTCGGTGGCCTTCGACCTGCCCACCCAGATGGGCCATGACTCCGACGCGCCGATCGCGAGTGGCGAGGTCGGCAAGGTCGGTGTGGCGATCGACTCGGTCGACGACATGCGGGTGCTGTTCGGCGGCATTCCGCTGGACAAGGTCTCGACGTCGATGACGATCAACGCCCCCGCCGCGCTGCTGCTCCTGCTCTACCAACTGGTGGCCGAGGAGCAGGGGGTGAGTGCGGACCGGCTGACCGGCACGATCCAGAACGACGTGCTGAAGGAGTACATCGCGCGGGGGACGTACATCTTCCCGCCCAAGCCGTCGCTGCGGCTGATCGCGGACATCTTCAAGTACTGCCGGGCCGAGATCCCGAAGTGGAACACGATCTCGATCTCCGGCTATCACATGGCCGAGGCGGGTGCCTCGCCGGCGCAGGAGATCGCGTTCACGCTGGCGGACGGCGTCGAGTACGTGCGTACGGCGGTCGCGGCCGGTATGGACGTGGACGACTTCGCGCCCCGCCTGTCGTTCTTCTTCGTGGCCCGTACGACGATCCTGGAGGAGGTCGCCAAGTTCCGCGCGGCCCGCCGGATCTGGGCGCGGGTGATGAGGGAGGAGTTCGGCGCCAAGAACCCCAAGTCGCTGATGCTGCGCTTCCACACCCAGACCGCCGGCGTGCAGCTGACCGCCCAGCAGCCCGAGGTCAACCTGGTCCGCGTCGCCGTGCAGGGCCTCGCCGCCGTCCTCGGCGGCACCCAGTCGCTGCACACCAACTCCTTCGACGAGGCCATCGCGCTGCCCACCGACAAGTCGGCGCGCCTCGCCCTGCGCACCCAGCAGGTCCTCGCCTACGAGACCGACGTGACGGCGACCGTCGACCCGTTCGCCGGCTCCTACGTCGTCGAGAAGATGACCGACGACGTCGAGAGCGCGGCGCTGGACCTGATGCGGAAGGTCGAGGATCTCGGCGGCGCGGTCAACGCCATCGAGCACGGCTTCCAGAAGAGCGAGATCGAGCGCTCCGCGTACCGCATCGCCCAGGAGACCGACTCCGGCGAGCGCGTGGTCGTCGGCGTCAACCGGTTCCAGCTCGACGAGGAGGAGCCGTACGAGCCCCTGCGCGTCGACCCGGCCATCGAGGCCCAGCAGGCCGAACGCCTCGCCAAGCTCCGCGCGGAGCGCGACCAGGAGGCGGTCGACGCGGCGCTGGCGGCTCTGAAGAAGGCCGCCGAGGGCGAGGACAACGTCCTCTACCCGATGAAGGACGCGCTGCGGGCCCGGGCGACGGTCGGCGAGGTGTGCAACGCCCTGCGGGAGATCTGGGGGGCGTACGTGCCCTCGGACGTCTTCTGAGCTGGGCGATTACCTCGAATGGGTGATCGGGGGCGAAAACCGCACGTTGCCGGTTAGGCTCGTGAAAGGTGTTCCCGTAAGGAGGGTGCCGTGGCTGTCATGATGCACGAGTCGTCGCTTGCTGATGCTGCTGACCACCTCTGGGAGGAGCTGCCCGGTCACCGGGTTGAGATTCTCAACGGGAGCATCGTTGTGACACCGCCGCCGGATGGTCCGCACCAGGAGTCGCTGACCTGGCTCGTCGAGGAGTTCGCGCGGGTCGGGGCGAAGCAGGCCGGACTCAGATACATCGGTGGCATCGGGTTGTGGCTGCCGACGGGTCCGGACGACTACGCGGTGCCCGACTTCTCCGTGGTCGATGATGACTACAGAGATGCGGTCGTGGAGAAGAACTGCTACGCACCGCACGTCTTCCGGTTGGTCTTGGAAGTGACTTCCACCAACTGGTCGAATGACACGGCCATCAAGGTGGGGACGTATGCCAGGGCGGGCATCCCGGTCTACGTCATCGCCGACCGCCACCACGACGAGGTCCTCCTCTACACCAACCCGGCCGACGGCAAGTACCCCGACCCCGCCCGCTACAAGAGAGGCGAGTCCGTCCGCGTACCAGAGTCGGTCGGTGTCACCCTCGACCTCTCTGTCGACACTCTCCTCGACGGCGACGGCTGACGGACCGGGACAGGTAGCCGTCGAGGCCGGCCGGGGAGTCGCCCGCCCAGCCGACGTACCCGTCCGGCCGTACGAGGAACAGGCCCGTGCCGTACGCCGGGTGCGGCTCCCCGCGCACCACCCGCACCGCCCCGTCCGCACCACCGGGCGCCGCGGGGGCCTCCGCGCCCAGCGCCAGCAGCGTCCAGTGCGGTCCCCGGAAGGCGTCGAAGAGCCGTACGCCGTCCACCTTCCCGTCGGGAGCACGGTCGCCGGCCCGCAGCGCGCCCTCCGGGACCGCCGCCCGCGCCTCCACGGTCAGCGCCGAGTCCCGGTAGCCCAGCCCCAGCTGGCGGGTCGCGTGCCCGCGCCGCACCTCGCCGCGGTGGACGCCGGTGGACAGGCCGAGCATCCGGTCGGCGACCGGGCGCCGTTCCGCCTCGTAGCTGTCCAGCAGCGCCTCCGGGGCGCCGTCGCGCAGGACGGCGCCCAGCTTCCAGCCGAGGTTGTAGGCGTCCTGGACGCTGGTGTTCAGACCCTGGCCGCCCGCCGGTGAGTGCACGTGCGCCGCGTCCCCGGCGAGGAAGACCCGGCCCGCCCGGAAGCGGTCGGCCAGGGCGGCGCGGGGCCGGAAGTCGGAGGCCCAGCGCACCTCGGTGACGGCCTCGGGGGCGAGGTGCGAGCGGGCGGCGACGACCGCGCGGACGCCGTCCGGGGTGAGGTCCACCGCCGTGCCCTCCGGGAACCGGGCGACCACCTGGAAGTCCTCGGTGCCGGCCAGCGGGCAGACGGCGAGGAAGCCGACGCCCTCGTCGCCGTCGCGGGGCGGGAAGATGTGCCAGTTGTCGCGGTCCAGGCCGGTGATCCGGACGTCCGCGACCAGGGTCGGGTGCGGGTCGACGGCCTCCCCGCTCATGCCGACGCCCAGCGCGCGGCGCACCGCCGAGCGGCCGCCGTCCGCCGCGACCAGGTAGCGGGCCCGCACGGCCCGGCCGGAGGAGAAGTGCGCGGTGACGCCGTCCGCGTCCTGCGCGACGCCGGTGACCTCCCGGCCGAAGGCGACCTCGCCGCCCAGCTCCGCCAGCCGCCGGGCCAGGATCTCCTGCGTGCGCCACTGCGGGACCATCCAGGGCGCGTCGTACGGCGAGTCCTCGCTCGCCTCGGCCGGGTCGAACATCCGGTGCTCGCCGACCCGCTCGCCGTCCCGCCAGACCATGCCGACCGGATAGGTGCCGCCCGCCGCGTGGATGGCGTCGAGGACGCCGAGGTCGTCGAAGACCTCCATCGTGCGCGGTTGGATGCCCTTGCCCCGCGAACCGGGGAACAGCGCCCCGGCGCGCTCCACGACCAGCGCGTCCACGCCGCGCCGGGCCAGGTCGATGCCGAGGGCGAGGCCGGTGGGGCCCGCGCCGACGACCAGAACGTCCGTGTCCACGTTGTTCACGGGGACTCTCCTTAACGTTGTTAAGTGCTGGCTTGGGTCCGAGGATGGACTTAACGCCGTTAAGCTGTCAAGCGTGAGTACCGAACGACGCACCCCCCTGGACCGCCGACGGGTCGCGGACACGGCGCTGAGACTGCTGAACGAGGTCGGTCTGGACGGCCTGACCCTGCGCGCCATCGCCAAGGAGCTGGACGTCAAGGCGCCCGCCCTGTACTGGCACTTCAAGGACAAGCAGGCCCTGCTCGACGAGATGGCCACCGAGATGTACCGGCGGATGGTGGCGGGGACCCCGCTCGACCCGGCCGACACCTGGCGGGAGCGGCTGCTCAAGACCAACCGCGGGCTGCGTGCGAGCCTGCTCGGCTACCGGGACGGCGCCAGGGTGTTCAGCGGCTCACGCTTCACCGGCGCGGAGCACGCCGAGCAGATGGAGGACAGCCTGCGCCTGTTCACCGCCGCCGGGCTCACCCTCGCCCAGGCGGTGCGGGCCAGTACGACGGCGTACCTGTTCACGCTCGGGTTCGTCACCGAGGAACAGGGCGTCCAGCCGCTGCCCGGCGAGCGCCGGGAGGGCTTCGACGTGGACGAACGCGCCCGCCTGCTGGCCGCCTACCCACTGACGGCCGCGGCGGGCGCGGAGATCTTCACGGACTACGAGCGGCACTTCGAGGAAGCGCTCGCCCTGGTGATCACGGGCATCGGCACGGCCTACGGCCTGGACTGACCCGACCCGCCGGATTTCGCCCGCTGCGCGGCCAGATACCGGCGCACGGCGCGGGTGACGATCGGTGGGAGCAGGTCCAGGGCCAGTCGGCGGGTCCGGGCGCGCGGGTTCGGCGGCCGGGTGGTCCGGGCCGTGCGGCCCGCCGGGCGCGGCTGGGTGGTCTGGCCCGGCACGGGTGCGGTGTCCGCCGGCGGCGCCTCCGGCTCGGTCGGCGCCGGGTACCGGGAGACCGGCAGCGGGGGCGGGCTCAGCCGCTTGCTCTTGGCGCGGGTCCGCACCAGCCGCTGTCCCGCGGCCCGCTCCACCGTCACGGCGATCTCGTCGCGCCCGCGCAACGCGGCCAGCAGCGCCTCCTGCACCGGCTCCGGGTCGCCCCAGGTGCCGTACAGCTTCTGGCTGCTCAGGCAGACCGGGCGCAGCCCGCGGTTGAGCACCGCCTCCCAGGCGGCGACGGCGACGCCCGGGGTGTGCTCGCTGCGGAAGTCGTCGAGGACGACGATCCCGTCGGGCCCCAGCAGATCGCGGGCCGCGCCGATGTCGCCCTCGACGTGCTCGTACAGGTGCGAGGCGTCGATGTGGACGAAGCGGCAGCTGCCCGGCGCGACCTCGTCGACGATCGCGGAGCTGGGCGCCTGGACGATGGTGGGCAGGGTCTTGTGGAAGGAGAGGTAGTTCCGTTCGAAGGCCTGCCGGGTGAGGGAGGAGTACGACTTCGCCGCCTCCGCCCGGTTGGCCGCGTCCGGCGGCTCGGCCCCGAACAGGTCGCAGACGGTGAGCGTCTCGCCGTCCCGCAGCCGGTGCCCGAGCAGGATCGCGCTCTTGCCCAGGTAGGCACCCAGTTCCAGCAGGTCGCCGCGGGTGTCCATGGTCTCCTGGCGCTCCAGGAACCAGGAGAACAGCACCTGGTCGAGCGGCCAGAACCAGCCGGGGACGTCGTTCAGCTCACCGGGGTACTTGTGCGTCTCTTGCGCAGTGGCCATGAGGGGAGGATGCCTCCTCCGAGCCGGAAATGGGGTCGGCGCGCGCGATCCGATGGAAGGAAAATCGCACGAATTGCTCAACGCGTCCGCGCGGGCACCGTCCGCAACCAAGGCGTCGGTGGCCGCTCCGCACACCGGTACGGCGGCCGCGAGGGACCCGGTGTCGCGGCGGCCGTCAGCGCCGGGGCCGCCGCCGACCGCACCCTCGGACCGCCGTTCGGGGCATGCATCATCACCCGTCCGGGGTGCCCGTGAACGGTGTTCAGGACGCCCGCAGGAAGGCGGAGTGGGCCGCCCTGCCCAGGTAGGTGAAGCGCGTGCCGTCCTTCAGGTGGTCGTCCAGGGCCTCCTTGATGCCCGGCCAACTCGGGTCGCCGTAGTCGTCGAGGACGACGATCCCGCCGGGCGCGGCGATCTCCTCGGCCCACTGGAGGTCCTGGCGGACCCCCTTCGCCGAGTGGTCGCCGTCGACGACGATCACGCCGTAGGGGCGGTCCGAGACGGCCGCCCGGGTCTCGGGGTCCTCGGAGTAGCCGCGCCGGATCCGCGCCGCCGCGCCCGCCCGGCCGGCGAGGGCCAGGTTGGTGCGCACGGCGTGCTCGTCGACCGGGGTGCCCGTCGGGTCGGGGCGCACGGTGGTGCCGGGCTGGAGCTGCACACCGGCGAAGGGGTCCACGATGGTCAGGCTCGGGCCGCGGCCGTCGCGCTCCAGCATCCGGATCAGACCGGTGGAGAACATGCCGTACAGCGTCCCTATCTCCAGGACCTCGTCGTTCGGCGGATCGAGCAGCGGGACGGTGGCGAGCTTGCCGCAGATGTTCATGGTGCCGCCCGCGATCCGGCCCACGCCCAGCGACTCCAGCGCGATCAGGAGGCGGTAGGCGGTCGTGACGTTGCGGGTGGCCGCGGCACGGTCGCCGGACAGCGCCGCGACCTCGGCGCGCAGCCGCTCCAGCGGGCCCTCGGCCAGCACCCGGGACAGGCCGCGCCCGTCCGCGCCGAGCAGCACGTCGCAGGTCAGCCGGTGGGGCGTGGCCTCCCGGACCGCCGAGCGCACCCGACGGTCGATGCGCTGGTCGATCAGATCCGCCACGGGACGCAGCAGACGCCGGGAGACCGGACTGCGGAGCAGGGAACGGCTGTGCATGGGCGAACGACCTCAATCCGTCACGGAGGTGCAGGTGGGTACGCGGAACGCCAGTGGGGTGGGTGCGGCCAGACTAGGGAGGTCCCCGGCCGGACGCGCTGCCTCCGGACGGGCCGCCGGGCGAACTTCTGCGGAACTCCGGACGGCCGCCGGATGACGTCTCCCGCCGTTCACCGGAAGGTCACGCACAGGTGGCCGATGTTCATCCGGCACGGCTTCCCGCCGCTCAAGCAGCCCTCATAGCCTGCACCGATGTCCCCGCGCGTCCTACCCGGGAGTGACCACCCATCGCCGCCGAGCCCCTGACCGCCGCCGACTCCGTACGGCCCGCCGCCCCCGCCGCCGCGCCCTCGCCCCCGCGCGTCCGGGGGGAGCACCGGTACGACATCGACCTCGTCCGCGTCCTGGCCTCGGTCGGGGTCATCGTCTGCCACGCCGCGGGCGAACTCATGAAGGCCGTGGACCGCACCCCCGCGGGCGGCGGGCCCGTCTACTGGACCGCCCTCGCCGGGGACGCGCTGAGCCGGTGCGCCGTGCCGCTGTTCTTCGCCATCGCCGGGTGGGTCGTGCTCAGCGGCGCGCCGCCCCGTGACGACGGCCAGGTCCGCAAGCGCCTGACCCGCATCGTCGTGCCGATGGCCGTGTGGACTGTCGCCTACCTGCTCTGGGACTGGGTGCGGGACGCCCACACCGACCCCGTGCGCCAGCTCGCCCTGGACGCGGTGTTCGGCTCCGTCCGGCCCGCCTTCCACCTCTGGTACCTGTACGCCTACGTCCCCGTGATCCTGCTGCTGTCGGTGGCCGTCCTGGTCAGGGCCGGCAAACGGCCCTGGGGCGCGGGTGCCGCGCTGCTCGGCATCGCCCTCGCGCCGACCGTGCTCGGCGACCTCGGGCGCCTCCTCGACGTCCGGGTCCCGCCCTTCGCCTGGCAGTTCGGCGTCTACCAGATCGTGTACGCCGTCGCCGGGGCCGTCCTGCTCTCGCTGCCGGGCTCCGCCGTCGCCGGCCGGGGACGACGGCTGCTGTGGCTGGCCGGCGGGCTGTGCGCGTGGGCCGCGGTGGCCGTCTACGAGCACCGGGTGCACTTCCCCGGCCCGTACGCCTCGCTCGTGGTGGCGCTGCTGGCGGGGACCCTGCTGATGGCCCTCAACCGGATCAGGGTGCCGGAGCGCTTCCGCCCGCTCCTTGCCCGGCTCGCGGGGGCCTCCTTCGGGGCCTACCTGGTCCACCTGATGTTCCTGGAGGCGCTCGCCCCGCGCGTGGTCTCCGCGGACGCGGGCTGGGCCGGCGCCGTGGGCGGGCTCGCCGGGCTGACGGTCGCGACGGTCGTCCTGTCGTTCGCCGCCGTCCTGCTGTGGACGCGGCTGCGGCTGGGCCGCTGGCTGGGCTGAGCGGCCCGGCCGGGGTCACTTCTTCCCGGCGCCGCGCCGCACCGCCCTGCGCACCACGCGCCGGGCCCGCCGCACCTGGAGCTTCGCGCGCAACTGCGGGCGGCTGCCGGGCAGTCCCAGCTCGGTCAGCCGCAGTTCGGGGAAGTAGTGGGCGGGGGTGGCGGACAGATGGGCGCGCAGCCACGCCTCGGTCGGCTCCCGCAGGTCCGCGTACGTCTTGGGCTGCATGCAGAAGCCGATCGCCCGCACCAGCGGTGACAGCGACTCGGGTGCCGCGCCGACACGGGCCGGTTCCTCGCCGCGCTCCAGGTCGGGCACCAGGTGGTCGACCACGGCCAGCGGCACCCGGTTGCTGTTCGGGTACGGCTTGAGCCGCTCCATCACCAGCGCCGTCCCCACCCGGGCGACGGGCACGTCGTAGTAGGCCGAGGCGGTCACCATCGCCGTCGAGAAGCAGCCGACGACCAGTTCGGGCGCGCAGCGGTCGTACAGCGTCTCGGCCAGCAGCGGCGCGTCCAGCACGGTGAGCCGTACGCCCGCGTCCGCCGCCGCCTTGCTCAGGGCCGCCGTGTAACCGGCGGGGGCCGTCGGGTGCGGCTTGAAGACCACGGACCGGTGCCCGGCCCGCGCGGCCCCGGTGAGCATCCGGACGTGCAGGTCCTCCTCCTCCTGCGCGGTGAGGATGTTGATCGCCGCCAGGTACTGGCCGAGCAGCACGGCCGTCGGCTTCTCCCGGAGCACGGGGGCCAGTTCGGGGTCGTCCGCCGCGTCCCGGGAGATCTCGTCGAGTACGGCGCGGAACGCGTCGTCGGGGACGATCTCGGGTTCGACGCCGTACTCGGACAGCAGCAGGGGCCGCAGCCCCGGGATCAGGTCCAGGTGGAGGAGGCGCCGGACGCGGCTCGCGATGGTCAGCGGGAGCTTCTCGCGGGTCGGGCCGTAGCTCATCAGGCCGTCGGCGTACACGTGGACGACGCTCTCGGAGAAGATCGCCGCCAGCGCGCGGGCCGGGTTGACCTGGATCGACTCGACCGCCAGCTCGACCAGGTCCCGCTCGTCGATGCCCCAGGCGAGCCGGAAGGCCTTCTGCCACAGTGCCGTGTCGTTTCCGCGCGGGCCCCAGGCGCTGGGGTGGTGCGGGCGGATCGCGTCGTTCCAGCTGACGACGGAGTCGAACCGCGCGGTTATTCGCCCGTACCCGTGCATCTCGTCCAGCCGCAGCGCGGTCTCGGGTATGGCGGCGTTGTTCGAGACCAGCAGCACCCGCCGGGCGCCGTCGCGCGGCCCGAACAGGCCCGCGTCGAGCGCCGCGGCGAGGGTGGCGGCTCCGTACAGGGTGGAGACCTGGAAGATCTGGGTCCTGGGGGGCGTGGAAGTCGGGTGGGGCGTGGAGGTGTTGTGGGACATGGTCAGGCAGCCTTCCGCCCGTCACGCAGGCGGCCGAGCAGCCTGCCGCGAGTCCTGTCGATGGTCCGGAGCGTCTCCTCCAGCACGTGCTGGGGCATGCGGTGCAGCGCGTCCCGCGCCTCCCGGCGCAGCCGCTGGGCCGCCGAGGACTCGTACTCGTCCACCTTGCCGAGGTGGAAGGCGATCATGGCGCAGTACGTCCGCACGGCCTTCGGCAGGAAGCGCTCGGCCTCCGGGTCCTTCAGCAGGTCCGCGAGGAGCATGTCGTAGGCCGGGATGAAGTCCAGCTGCCGGGAGTCCTTGATCTGGGTCAGTGAGGTGGCGACGCCGCGCCGGTAGAACACGCCGTGCAGACCGACGGACGCGTACGAGCGGGCCTTCAGGTGCAGGCGCCAGATCCACAACCGGTCCTCGGCGGTGCGCAGTTCGGTCGCGAAGCGCATCCCGCCGTCGGCGAAGAGGTGCCGGCGGTAGATCCCCGCCCAGACGAAGGGGTAGTCCACCATCGTCTCCATGTGCGGCGGCGCGATGCCGTCGCGCGGGTCCATCACGGTGTTGCGCACGGGCGCCGGCGGCCGCTTGATCACCCGCTCGGTGCCGGTTGCCTGCACGTGGTCGGTGCGGGCGAAGTCGCAGCCCAACTCATCGACGCTGCGCACGAGTTCGGGCAGGTAACCCGGCCCGTACCAGTCGTCGCCGTCGAGGAACGTGACGTACTCGCCCCGGGCCGCGTCGATTCCGCTGTTGCGGGCCTGCGCTATGCCCCGGTTGGTCTCGTGCCGGATCACCCGGGTGTCGGAGCGGCGCTCCGCCCAGCGGTCGATCACCCATGACGTGGCATCCGTGGAGCAGTCGTCGACGAGCAGGAACTCGAAGTCCGGGTCCGCGTTGTTGGCGAGACTTCTCAGAGTGCTCTCGGCGAAGGTCTCCACATTGTGCATGGGGACGACGACGGACAGTTTCGGCACGCGGGCCTCTCACGCTCGAAGGTCGGGGATTGGAACAGGCTAACGACGCCGCCGAATCCGCCGGTGTCCAATCGGGCGCGGAAAAGCGAACTCCGTTCGCGGTGGAAGTGAATTCTTGGTGATTCACGCCCGTGATTCATGCCCGTGATTCACGTCAGGTCGAAGACGCCCCGCAGTTCCTGGAGGTTCGACTGCGTGGTCTTCCACAGGAATTCCTGCGCGCCGTGCACGTCGGCGACCGCCGCCGCGTGGTCGTCGAGCACCGCGGACGCCCGCTCCGCGAGGCGCGGTCCCAGCTCCCGGTCGTGCACCGACAGCCCCCACTCCGGGCGCCCGATGTCCGACAGGAAGTAGGCCAGCTTCGGATGGGAGACGAGGCTCAGGATCGGGGTCCCGCAGCCGAAGGGGATCATGCCGGCGTGCCCGCGCATCCCGATCACCAGCCGCGCACGGGCGTACAGGTCGCGGATCGTGTCGTTCGCCATGGCGTAGAGCCGCTCGACGGGCAGGGCGATGCCGTGCTCCCGGCGCAGGTCGTGCACGAACCGTTCGTCGGCCGGCATGTGCGCCGCGTACCGGACGTCCGCCCGCTCCCGCAGGGCGCCGAGCGCGTGGGCCGTCTGGGCGAGGAAGTGCCCGTAGTCGTGCCCGAACCGCAGGCCTGCGCGGTCGTAGGCGCAGTTGACCAGGACGGTGTCGGAACGCTCGGCCGCCTCGAAGCGGCCCGGGAGCAGGCGCCGGGCCACCGTGGTCGGGCAGGGCTGGTAGCGGACTCGGTCGCGCAACGAGGCGGGGAGCAGTTCGCGGACCCGGTCGATGGAGCCGTGGTTGCGCAGCCCGAAGAACGCCGACCGCTCCACGAGGACGCGCAGGCTCTCGGCGAACCGGCGCCGCCGGTAGAGCTGCCCGTCGAAGACGTTGTAGCCGACCGCGAACACCGCGAGCGGCGCGGTGACGCGGGCCAGCAGGTCGTCCGGCACGTTCCACTGCCAGTGGCTGTTGCCGTTGGGGGAGGTGTCCGGGAGAAAGAGCCCGCCGCCGCCCACGACCACCCCGCGGCGCGCGTTCAGCCGCTCCAGTGCCGCCTCGTCGACCAGCCGGTGCACCGGCTGCGGGTACCAGTGGCGGGGGCCCGTGTCGGTGCCGAAGCACATGCGTACGGCCTCGGGCAGGACCTTGTCCCCGGCGTTCTCGTCGCCCTCGGCGAACAGCGCCACGTGCGCGAGCTGTTCGGAGGGGGCCGGGTCGGGGCCGCGGGTGCCGCCGGCCGCGCCGTCCGCGTTCTGGCCCTCCGTGTTCTGGCCCTCCGTGTCCGAGCCGTCCGGCCGGGTGCGGACGTACCAGGCGTGGCAGCCCGCGTCGGTGGGGTCGGCATCCAAGCCCTCGCGGGCGTAGGCGTGCGCGTCCGCCTCCCGGCCGCGGAGCCAGGCCAGCCGGGCGAGCTGCGCGAAGGCGCGCGGGGCGACGTCGGGGGAGGCAGCCGCCAGCAGCAGATGGGCCTCGGCCTCGTCGTAGCGGGACAGCGCCATCAGGCAGACGCCCAGGGTCTCGTGGCAGCGCGGCGCGTCCAGCCGGTCCGCCACGACGGGCGCGAGGACCTCGACCGCCTCGTCGTACCGGCCCTGCCCTCGGTACACGTCGGCGACCGTGCGGGCCAGGTCCAGCGAGGGGCGCGCCTTCAGCAGCGGCGGGGCGTAGTGCGCCAGCAGCTCGGGGTGCTTGCGGCCGCGCAGGGCGCGGAAGGCGGCGCGGAACTCCTCGTCGCCCAGCTCGAAACGGCGCCGCGCCTCGGCCGCGGGGCCGTACGCGGGGGCGTCGGACGGTCCCGTGAAGCGCAGGACGGCGACGTCATCGGGTACCGGCAGGTCGTCGCGCAGGCGGCGGGCGAGGAAGTCGTACCGCGCGTCGAGCGGGGTCAGGGGGTCGGCGGGCACGACGACCTCGTCGGTGGCGTCGGTGGCGTCGGTGGCGTCGGCGGCGGCGGTGGCGGCGGTGGCGGCGGTGGCGAGCCTGGCCGCCAGGGCGTCGTCCACGTCCGCGCGCTGGAGGACGAACAGCCCGTCGGGCAGCACCACCGGCCGCCGCTCCCCGTCCCGCTGTCCGGCGTGCGGCGACTGCGGTACGGCGGCCACCCCGTGGCGCATCCGCAGCAGCTCGCCGAGGTCGCCCAGGACGACCATGCCGGGGTCGAGGGCGACGACGGTGTCGTACCCCTCCAGCCGGAAGACGTCCCCGCGGCCGCCCTCCGCGCGGCGGGTGACGAGGCGCGGGTGCAGCGGCCGCAGCGCGTCGAACGTGTCGTCGGGCAGACCGGGGTGGAGGACCACGAAGTCCTCGCACACCCCCGGGTTGGTCAGCGCCAGGCTGCGTATCAGCGTGGGGAGGCGGGACAGGCCGTCCCGGTCGGTGTGGACGGCGAAGGCGATCCGGCGTCTGCCGGTGACGGTGGACCGGTCGTCCGCGGAGGCGGGGGAGTGGGTCATCGCAGGGCGATCCTCATCTTGCTGTCGTCGACGTGCGTCGCGCGGTCCATGACCCACTCGGCCTCCCTCGGCCGCAGCCGGCCGGGCAGGGTGAAGCCGATCAGGTCGAGGCGGGGGCTGGCGTCCAGGAAGTCCAGGAGCCGGAGCACGGTGAAGGCGGTGGTCGTCGCCGCCTCCCAGCCGCCCTCGCCCAGCAGGGCCGGGTCGCCGAGCGGGCGGCGCAGGGAGGCGTCGCCGACGTGCTCCTGCGCGCCGGGCGCCAGCCGGGTCCGGACGGCGCGGCGCCAGTCGGCGGCCGGGTCGCCGAACACCAGCCGGATGCCGGCCGGCCGCGTCCAGGCGGGCTCCTCCCAGGGGGCGCCGCCCCGCAGCGTGACGGCGTGCAGGCCGGTGCGCTCGCCGGTGCCCTGGGCGCGGACGCGGTAGCCGTCGCAGCGCACCACCAGGTCGTAGCGGTCGATCTCCGCGCCCAGGGTGCTCGCGGCGACGTCCCCGGCGTTCGCGACCAGGCACACCGTCCGCCCCGCGAGCAGGCCCCGCAGACCGGACACGCCGACCGGGGTGGCGCCGCCGAGCAGGGGTTCGGGTACGGCGCCCTGCTCGACGAGGCGCCGGTGACGGCCGTGCAGCTCCAGCAGGCGCCGCACTGCCGGGTCGCCGGGGCCGTGCTCGGCCAGCCGCTCCCGTACGAAGGAGGCGAACCGGGGTTCGACGACCGCGGTGGTCGTGGTGGGCTCGCGGAGCAGGCCGGCGGGGCCGGCGCCCGCCTCGGGGAAGAGCGCCACGGCCGCGTCGAGGCAGGCGCGGCGGCGGCGCAGGGTGTCCATCCTGCGGGCGACCTCGGGTGCGGGGGCGCCGCCGCCGAGGAGCGTGACGTAGCGCTCGTAGCACTGGAGCGCCTCGTCGCCGCGGCCGAGCCCGTCCAGCGCCAGGCCGCGCAGCCGCCAGGCGCCCTTGGACCGCTGCCGGATCCCGGCCGACGACTCGGCGAGCCCGAGCGCCAGACCCAGCCCGCGCTCCCCACCCGCCTCCAGCGCGCGCTCGCCGACCTGGAGCAGGGCGTCGAAGGGGTCGGCCGACGGGCTGTCCAGCGAGGCCGCGAACACGCCGATCGACCGGGTGAGCCGCACCTGCGGGCCCGTTGCCCCGTCACCCTCCCCGGCGAGATACTCACCGCACAGGCGCATGCTCCGCGCGTACAGCACCGGCCTGGCGGCGTCCTTCTGCCGTGCCTTGAACAATCCCGCCAGGGATTTCGTCATGCCTGCCACCGTTCTCCGACCGGAGCCCGAATGTGCCCCAGCCCAACGCTCCGCGGGTGGCCGGGGGACGGACACCGGGTGAACACTCACCCTCCCGGGGAGACCCGCCACCCACCGCCGCCCTGGCACGACGGGACGACGCCCGGCCGCCGGGTTGCCCCCCCCGCCCGGCCCGGCGGCCGCGCCGCCCGCCCCGCTTCGGGCCCCGGCGGTTGCCGTCACTGGCGGGTGCACCACCCCGGGCACAGCGGCGCCCGCCCGGGCCGACGGCCACCGCCGACCGGCTGCGCCGCGCGCCTGGCTGGCTCCGGGCCCCGGGGGCATACCGTGCCCGGGGGTGCTCCCCGCCCCGCACCGGTCGCGCCCGCCCGGCTCCGGGCCCCGGCGACGCCCGTCACCCGCGGGTGGGCCCGGCCAGGCACTCCGGTGCTCGCCCAGAACCGACGATCACCGCCAACCGGGCCCGCCGCGCGCCCACCCGGCCCCACGCCCCCGTGCCCGCCCTCACCAGCAGGTGCCCTCACCGCCCCAAGGACCGCCGAATCGCCCGTGCCCGCCGTACAACCCTCCGGGCCGTCGAGTTGTGTGGCAGGAAGGTCAGGCGGGACGGGATGCCGCCGGGGAGGCCCAGGGAGGTGAGGCGGCGTTTTTTGAAGTAGTGCCAGGTGTGGGGGGTCAGGTTGGTGCGGAGGTAGGCCTCGGCGGCGGGGCGCAGCTCCGGGAGGACCTTCGGCTGCATCGCGAAGCCGACGGTCCGCAGCAGCGCGGTGAGGGCGTCGGCGTCCGTGCCCGGCCGGCCCTCGGCGACCGCGGCGGCGTCGGACAGGTCCGGCAGCAGCGCGTCCACGAGGGTCGCGGGGACGCGGTTGCTGTTCTCGTACGGCGTCAGCCGGTCCAGCAGCGTCTCGGTGCCGACCCGCGCCACCGGCAGCCCGTACAGCGCGGACGCGGTGAGCAGCGCCGTGGAGAAGCAGCCGACGACCAGCGCCGGGCGGGTCCGCTGGAACAGCACCTCCGCGAGGACCGGCGTCTCCACCACGTGCAGCTCGACGCCGAGTTTCCCGGCCTCCCGCTCCAGGCTGCGGGTGAAGCGGGCCGGGGCGGTGGGGTGGGACTTGAACACCACGCGGGTGTGCCCGAGCGCCGCCGCGCCGGTCAGCATCCGCACGTGCAGGTCTTCCTCCTCCTCGGCGGAGAGCACCCCCAGCGCCGACAGGTACTGGCCCAGCAGCACCGCCGGCCGCTCCACGTCCGGCAGACCCGCGCCGGTCTCCGCCAGCTCGGCCAGCACCTTCGTGAACGCCGGGGTCGGCACGATCTCGGGCTCGACGCCGAACTCCGTCAGCAGCAGCGGCGCGAGCCCCGGCACCAGGTCCAGGTGGAGCAGCCGTTCGACGCGCGTGCCGACCAGGGGGGCCAGCTTGGTGCGGGTGGGCCCGTAGCTCATCAGCCCGTCCGCGTAGACGGTCAGCGGCGCGTCGGTGAAGATCTGCGCCACGCCGAGCGCGGGGTGCACCTGGATCGACTCCACGGCCAGCGCCACGTCGTCGTCGCCGATGCCCCAGGCCAGCCGCAGATGCCGCTCCCACATGGGTACGTCGTCCAGCCGCGGCGACCAGCCGCCGGGGTGGAAGGGGAAGATCGCCTCGTTCCACGACACCACGTCGTCGAACCGCTCGCGCAGCCGCTCGAACCCCGGCATCCGGTCGACGGACGGGGCCGTCTCCGGCGTCGCCGCGTTGTTGGAGACCAGCAGGATCCGCCGGTCGGCCGGGGCGAAGCAGCCGGTGTCCAGGGCCGCCGCGAGCGTCGCCGTGCCGTACAGCGTCGACGCCAGGAAGATCTGCGTGGTCACGCCGCCGCCCCCGTTCCTGCGCGCCGGCGCAGTCGGCGCAGCCGCGTGGCGCGCTCGGCGTCCATCGACCCGAGCGCGACGTCGAGCGCGTCCTGCGGCATCCGCCGCAGCGCCGCCGCGCTCATCTCCTTGAGTTTCCGCGCCACGGCAGGCTCGAACCTTTCGATGGAACCGAGATGGTGGGAAATGATCGCGCAGTACGTCCGCACGGCCTTGGGCAGCAGCAGCTCCGCCTCCGGGTCACCCGCCGCCCCCGCGACGACCTCGTCGAACGCGCGGATGAAGTCGAGCTGGCGGACGTCACCGATCTGGGTGAGCGAGGACGCCACCCCGCGCCGGTAGAAGGCACCGAGCAGCCCCGTCACCGCGAAGGAGTCCGCCTCCCGGTGCAGCTTCCAGATCCACGGCCGGTCCTCGGCCGTGCGCAGCCCGTCGGTGAAGTGCAGCAGACCGCGCTCGGCCAGCCGCCGGTGGTAGACGCCCGCCCACGCGTAGGCGTAGTCGACGGAGGTCGTGCGGTGAGCGGGCAGGATCGCGTCGCGCGGACGCAGCGCCACGTTGCGGCGGCCGTGCGGGACGCGGTGCAGCGTGCGGGCCCGCCCGGTGCACTGCACGTGGTCGGTGCGCACGAAGTCGACGTCCAGCCCCTCGATCGCGGCCACCAGCCGGGCACAGTGGCCGGGCGCCAGCCAGTCGTCGCCGTCCAGGAAGGTGACGTACTCGCCGCGCGCCCGGTCGATGCCGGTGTTGCGGGCGGTCGCCAGGCCGCCGTTCTTCTCGTGTATGACCAGCACCGCCCCCGGCAGCTCGCGCTCGGCACCGGCGAGGAGGTCCACGGTCCCGTCGGTCGAGCAGTCGTCGACGAGAATGAATTCGAAGTCGTCCCGCGCGTTTGCGCGCAGACTCCGCAGGGTGTCTGGTGCGTACTGCCGAACGTTGTAGAACGGCACGATGACGGAGAGCTTGGGCACGTGAGCGACGTTATGCGCCGGCCCGGCATTCGGCTTTACCGCCGCCTTGATGTGAGGTGAACGCGGCGTGGCGAAGCAGTGAAGCGAACATTTTTACGGATGCCGGGCGAGCTGATTCCCCTATCGGCGATGTGCTGTTCACCATTTGTTGGATTCCGGTTGGGCGGTTCCTAGAAATGGCTTCCTAGCGTCTACGACGTGCCAGCAAGTGCAACGAAGGCCCTGCGAGTCGCCGTCCTGGCGGACTCCGACACCCGGTGGAAATGGGGCGCGCTCACCGCGACCCGGATCTCCCCCGCGGAACCGGAGGACATCCGCCTCGACGGCTACCTCCTGCGCGGCCGAGCCACCCCCACCGCCCGCCAGCTGCGGGAGGTCGGCGTCACCGCGGACTCGCTCCGCGAGGTGACCGCCGTCGAGTTCCTGCGCGCCATGGAGGCGGCGCGGGGCGAGGAGTCCTACGACGTCCTCGTCCTCGCCCTGGTCGGCGGCGGCGTCCAGGCGATGCTGCACGGACTCGGCCGCGCCTGGCGGGACCGCGCCGACCGGCCCGTGGTCGTCACCGGCTACGTCGGCGTCGTCTACGAGAAGCTCGCCGACGGCCTGCTGCTGCGCCACGGCGCCGACCTTGTCCTCGCCAACTCCCGCCAGGACGCGGAGCGTTTCCGGTCCGTGTACGAGGGGGTCGGCGCCGACGCCGCCGCCGTGACCGAGGTGGCCCTGCCCTTCCTGGGCGGCGCGGGGTACACGGGCGAGCCCGACGGCACCGACCGCCCCTACACGGTCGTCTTCGCCGCCCAGCCCTCCGTGCCGGACAGCCGCAAGGACCGTACGTACCTCCTCGAACGGCTGATCCGGCACGCCCGCCGGCACCCCGAGCGCGAGGTACTGCTCAAGCTGCGCTCCAAGCCCGGCGAGCACACCACGCACATCGAGGAGCTGCCGTACCAGAAGCTGGTGCAGCGGGCCGGTCCGCCGCCCAACTTCCGCCTGGTCTACGGGCACATGGGCGAGGTCCTGGACCGCACCGACCTGCTGGTCACCATCAGCTCCACCGCGGCCCTGGAGTCCCTGCACCGCCGCATCCCGACGGTCGTCCTCACCGACCTGGGGGTCCGCGAGACCCTCGGCAACCACCACTTCATCGGCTCCGGCTGCCTCGCCTCCTGGGACCAGCTCGACGAGGGCCACCGCCCGGCACCCGACGCCGAGTGGGTCGCCCGGCAGGGCGTCGCGGCGGACGGCGAGTACGCGACCGCCTTCGACGAGGCCCGCGACCGCATCACCGCCCTGCACGGCGCCCTGCCCCCGCTCGCCCCGTACTACACACCGGTCACCGCCCCCGGCTACCTGCCCGGCATCCTCGCTCGCCACCACCTCGCCCCCGACGGCACCCCGCTGCCCGGCGCCCCGGCCGCCGACCGCGAACCCGGCCCCGTCCGCCAGGTCGTGCGCAGGGCGGCACGCGGCGCCTACCGCCACGGCGTCCAGCGCGTCGCCCCGGTGATCCGCCGCATGGGGGAACTGTGACCGCCCCCGCACCCCGCCCGGCTTTCGGGCCCACCCCGGCGCCCGCTGCCGTCCCGAACCCGGCCGGGCTCGCCCCGGCTTTCGGGTCCGTCCCGGCATCCGCTGCCGTCCCGAACTCGACCGGGCTCGCCCCGGCTTTCGGGTCCGTCCCGGCATCCGCTGCCGTCCCGAACTCGACCGGGCTCGCCCCGGCTTTCGGGTCCGTCCCGGTACCCGCTGCCGTCCCGAACCCGACCGGGCCCGCCCCGGGCCCCGGGCTCGCCCCGGCACCCACCGCCGCCCCGAACCCGCCCGAGCCCGCCCGGGACCCCGGGTCCGCCCCGGCGCTCGCCGCCACCTCGAACCCGATTGGGCCCACCCCGGCTTTCGGGCCCACCCCGGCAGCCACCGCCGTCCCGAACCCGCCCGGCCCCGCCCCGCGGACCGTGCCCGCCCCGGCGCCCGTCCCGGCCCCGGCGCCCGGGGCCGGCCCCACCCCCACGACCTCCACCTCCGCCCAGATCCCCGCACAAGGAGCAGACCCCATGTCCAACCCGGAAGCGGGCCAGGGCGCTTCGGTGCGCCGGGTGCTCGCGGTGATTCCCGCACGCGGTGGCTCCAAGGGAGTGCCCGCGAAGAACCTCGCCCCCGTCGGCGGCGTCCCGCTCGTGGCCCGCGCGGTGCGCGAGTGCCGGGCCGCCCGCCTGGTGACGGACGTCGTCGTCTCCACCGACGACCAGACCATCGCCGCGGCGGCCCGGGAGGCCGGCGCCGAGGTCGTGCTGCGGCCCGCCGCCATCGCGGGAGACACGGCCACCTCCGAGGCCGCCGTGCTGCACGCCATGGACGCCCACGAGGCCCTGCACGGCGCCGCCGTCGACGTGGTGCTGCTCGTGCAGTGCACCAGCCCGTTCATCGTCCGCGAGGACATCGACGGGGTGGCCGGCGCGGTCGCCGAGGCCGGCGCCGACACCGCGGTGACGGTGGCCCCGTTCCACGGCTTCGTGTGGCGCGACGGCGCGGACGAGGCCGACGCCCCCGACGGCGGCTACGGCGTCAACCACGACAAGTCGTACCGCCCCCGCCGCCAGGACCGCCCCCAGGACCTGCTGGAGACCGGCGCCGCCTACGCCATGGCCGCCCCCGGCTTCCGCAAGCACGGGCACCGCTTCTTCGGCCGCACCGAAATGGTCCGCACCGACCCGGCCCGCGTCCTGGAGATCGACGACCCGCACGACCTGGCCCGCGCCCGCGCCCTGGCACCGCACTTCGACGCCGCCCGGCCCGGCGCCCTCCCGACCGCGCACGACATCGACGCGGTCGTCCTCGACTTCGACGGCACCCAGACCGACGACCGGGTGCTGATCGACTCCGACGGACGGGAGTTCGTCTCCGTGCACCGCGGCGACGGACTCGGCATCGCGGCCCTGCGCCGCAGCGGCCTGACGATGCTGATCCTGTCCACGGAGGTGAACTCGGTCGTCGCCGCCCGCGCGCGCAAGCTCAAGCTCCCCGTGCTGCACGGCATCGACCGCAAGGACCTCGCCCTCAAGCAGTGGTGCGAGGAACAGGGCATCGCGCCCGAACGCGTGCTCTACGTCGGCAACGACGTCAACGACCTCCCGTGCTTCGCCCTCGTCGGCTGGCCCGTGGCGGTCGCCAGCGCCCACGACGCCGTACGCGGCGCGGCCCGCGCGGTGACCACCGTCCCCGGCGGCGACGGCGCCATCCGGGAGATCGCGAGCTGGCTCCTCGGCCCCTCGCTCGACGCCCTCGACTCCCACGGCACCCCCGACTCCCTCGAATCCCCCACGATCACCCAGCCCAAGTAAGGAACCGCTGCCATGAGCACCAACTCCCGCATCCGCACCTTCGGTACCCGCGAGGCCGGCCCCGGCCGCCCCGTCTACGTCACCGGTGAGATCGGCATCAACCACAACGGCGAGCTGGAGAACGCCTTCAAGCTGATCGACGCCGCCGCCGAGGCCGGCTGCGACGCCGTCAAGTTCCAGAAGCGCACTCCCGAGATCTGCACCCCGCGCGACCAGTGGGACATCGAGCGGGACACCCCCTGGGGCCGGATGACGTACATCGACTACCGCCACCGCGTGGAGTTCGGCGAGGACGAGTACCGCCAGATCGACGAGTACTGCAAGACCAAGAACATCGCCTGGTTCGCCTCCCCGTGGGACACCGAGGCCGTCGCCTTCCTGGAGAAGTTCGACGTCCCCGCCCACAAGGTCGCCTCCGCCTCGCTGACCGACGACGAGCTGCTGCGCGCCCTGCGCGCCACCGGCCGCACCGTCATCCTCTCCACCGGCATGTCCACCCCGAAGCAGATCCGCCACGCGGTCGAGGTCCTGGGCAGCGACAACATCCTCATGTGCCACGCCACGTCGACGTACCCGGCGCAGGCCGAGGAGCTGAACCTCCGCGTCATCCACACCCTCCAGCAGGAGTACCCGAACGTCCCGATCGGCTACTCCGGCCACGAGACCGGCCTGCAGACCACGCTCGCCGCCGTCGCCCTCGGCGCCGCCTTCGTCGAGCGCCACATCACCCTCGACCGCGCCATGTGGGGCTCCGACCAGGCCGCCTCCGTCGAGCCGCAGGGCCTGACCCGCCTGGTGCGCGACATCCGCACCATCGAGGCCTCCCTCGGCGACGGCGTCAAGAAGGTCTACGAGTCCGAGCTGGGCCCGATGAAGAAGCTGCGCCGCGTCACCGGTGTCGTCGCCGAGGCGGAGATCGCCGACGCCGCGGGCGAGCCCGTCACCGTCTGACACCAGGCCCCACCACCCCACAAGGCCCTCACCACGGGACGGTCGTACGCCGATGAGCCCCCGCGCCGGGAATGCCGGCCCCCGCACTCTCGCCTTCGTCGAGAGCCCGGTACAACTGCTGAACGTGCTGGAGTGGGCGCACACCCGCGCACCCGGCGCGGAGCTCACCCTCGTGGTGCTGTCCCCCGTGGACCCGATGACCCGCGGTCAGCTGCGCCGCATGGCGGAACTGGCCCGCAAGGAGGGCCACGCGATCCGCTGGGAGGAGGCCCGGGGCGGTGCCACGGCACCCTTCCGCACGGTGGGCGGCCTCACCACCGCCCTGCGCCAGGCCGAACGGGTCGTGATGGGCGACCCCTTCTCCCGCTACGTCCAACTGCTCCTGACCATCACCCGCGCCCACGACCTCGTCGTCGTCGACGACGGCACGGCCACCATGGAGTTCGTCACCCAGCTCGCCCAGGGCGAACGCCTGGTGCGCTGGCACCGCAAGGGCAGCCGCCCCGGCCCGCGCGACCTGCTCTTCGCCCCGGTCTCCCGGTCCGCCCGCCACCGCCTCACCCCGACCCCGGACCGCCAGGTCTCGGTCTTCTCCTCCATGCCCATCGAGGACGTCCCGGACGGCGTCACCGTCACCGCGAACGACTTCGCCTGGACCCGCGCCCGCTTCGGCCCGCCGCGCATCACCAAGGGCGCCGACATGGTCGGCACCTCCCTGGTCGAGACCGGTGTCGTCGAGGCCGACCGCTACCTGGACGCCGTACGCGGCCTGGCGAGGACGCACGGGGCGGCCCGCTACTTCGCCCACCGCCGCGAGAGCGCCGAGAAGCTGCACCGGCTGGCCGTGGAGACGGGCCTGCAGATCGTCCGCCCCGACCTTCCCCTGGAGCTGATCGCCCGCCGCGGCCCGATCGGCCGAACGGTCCTGAGTTTCCCCTCCACCGTCGTCCACACCCTGCCGCTGGCCCTGGCCGGCACCGAGGTCCGCGTCGCGGTCTGCGACATCGACCCCGCCTGGCTCACCCAGCACGCCTCACCGCGGGCGCGGGGCTTCCTGTCCGGGGTCACGGGCTCGGCCCCGGACGTCCACCGGCTGTCGGCGGTGGCGCACGCGGTCTAGGTCATCTCACGTGGACGGTCCAGCGTGGCTCAGCCGTACCGTGGTATGCGTGAGAGGAGCAAGTAAACAAGGAAGACGGAGCCGGGTGCCGAGGCCAGAAGCGGGTGAGTGTACCCACCCCCGTTGAGAGCCATGCGCCGAGCGGCCAACTTTCTTCGCCTAACGGGCTGAAATTTTGTTGATCGTGGGACAGTTGACCACCCCGGCGTCCTACCCTTCAGAGGGTGAAGCAACTGATGTCCCGTGAGACCGAGGCCGATCCGTCAGGGGAAGCGCAACTTCCCGGTGCGTTGCCGGAGGCGTTGCGCGCAGAACTCGTGGCCTTCCGCCGCGACCTGCACATGCACCCCGAGCTGGGCAACCAGGAGTTCCGCACCACCGCCGCGATCAAGGAACGGCTCGAACGGGCCGGCCTCAAGCCGCGCGTGCTTCCGGTCGGAACCGGGCTCGTCTGCGACATCGGCACCAACACCGACTCGGGACAGTGGGCCGGCGGGCCGCGCATGCTCGCCCTGCGGGCCGACATCGACGCCCTGCCCATCCCGGACACCAAGAGCGACTGCGCGTACCACTCGCGGGTGCCGGACCGCGCCCACGCCTGCGGCCACGACGTGCACACCACCGTCGTCCTCGGCACCGGACTGGTCCTCGCCGCGCTGCACGAGCGGGGTCTGCTGCCCCGGCCGGTGCGGCTGGTCTTCCAGCCCGCGGAGGAGGTGCTGCCCGGCGGCGCCGCCGACGCGATCGAGGGCGGCGCGCTCGACGGGGTGCGCCGGATCCTGGCCGTGCACTGCGACCCCCGGGTGGACGCCGGGCGGATCGGACTGCGGGTGGGGCCCATCACCTCCGCCTGCGACCGGCTGGAGATCGCCCTCAACGGACCCGGCGGCCACACCGCCCGCCCGCATCTGACCACCGACCTGGTCACCGCCGCCGCGCGGGTGGTCACCGACGTGCCCTCGCTCGTCGCCCGCCGCGTGGACAGCCGCAGCGGCCTCGCCCTGACCTGGGGCCGGGTCGAGTCCGGCCACGCCCCGAACGTCATCCCGCAGCACGCCGAACTCGCCGGGACGGTCCGCTGCCTCGACCTCGACGCCTGGCGCCAGGCCCCCGACCTGGTGGTGGGCGCCATCGACGAGATCGCCAACCTCTACCGGGCGAAGTCCGAGATCACCTACGTACGGGGAGTGCCGCCGGTCGTCAACGAGGTGACCAGCGTCGAACTCCTCCAGACCGCCATGATCGCCCGGCTCGGCACGGACTCCGTGGAGAGCACCGAGCAGAGCCTCGGCGGCGAGGACTTCTCCTGGTACCTGGAGCACGTGCCCGGCGCCATGGCCCGCCTCGGCGTCCGCCCGCCCGGCGAGCGCACCGTCCGCGACCTGCACCAGGGCGACTTCGACGTGGACGAGAGCGCCATCACCGTCGGCGTGGAGATGTTCACCGCGGCGGCGCTCATCGACGCCGTCAACTGAGCGGCACGGCTCCGCCGAGCCCGTCGCGGTCGCGGCCGTGGCGGGCCGGGGGCAGCCCGACGCGGTCGTTCACAAGGTCGTAACCGGCCAGCGGCACGAATGGGTAACGGCCATGCGGAACCCCGTTCCCAGGAGTTTCTACGCGCGTTAATCTGCGCCGAACCGAGCGCCCGCTGCGGGGCTTTGGAGAATGGGGAACTTCAGATGCGTCGGATATCGAGACTGACCCGCGTCGCGGTGGGGGCCGCGTCGCTCGCACTCGCCGCCACGGCCTGCGGAGGCACCAGCAGCGACAGCGGCGACGGCAAGGACGACAAGGGCCTCGCCATCGCGTACGACATCGGCGGCAAGGGCGACCAGTCCTTCAACGACGCCGCGTACGCCGGTCTGGAGCGGGCGAAGAAGGAGTTCGGCTACAAGACCGCCGACATCGAGCCCACCGACGGTGAGACGGACGCCGACAAGGAACAGCGGCTGACCTCCCTGGCCAAGCAGGGCTACAACCCCGTCATCGGCGTCGGCTTCGCCTACGGCCCGGCGATGAAGGCGGTCGCCTCGAAGTACCCGGACACCACCTTCGGCATCGTCGACTCGGTGGTCGAGGGCAAGAACGTGGCGTCCCTCGTCTTCGCCGAGAACGAGGCCTCGTACCTCGCCGGTGTCGCCGCCGCCAAGGCCACCAAGTCCAAGACGGTCGGTTTCGTGGGCGGCGTGGACATCCCGCTGATCCACAAGTTCGAGGCCGGCTACAAGCAGGGCGTCCAGGACACCGACCCCAAGATCAAGGTCATCTCGCAGTACCTGACGCAGACCGCCGAGGAGGGCGGCTTCTCCAGCCCGGACAAGGGCCGCGCGGCCGCCGAGGGCCAGATCGAGAAGAAGGCCGACGTCGTCTACCAGGCGGCCGGTCTGTCCGGGCAGGGCGTGATCGAGGCGGCCGCCAAGGCGAAGGTCTGGGCGATCGGCGTCGACTCGGACCAGTACGAGCAGGAGGCCCTCGCGGCCTACAAGGACTACATCCTGACCTCCGCCCTCAAGGACATCGACGGCGCGGTCTTCGCCCTGGCCAAGTCGGTCGAGGACGGCAAGCCGCTGACCGGCACCCACACCTTCGACCTGAAGTCGGACGGGGTGGGCCTGTCCGACAGCAACCCGAAGTTCGCCGAGGTCCCGGGCGCCAAGGACGCCGTGGCCAAGGCCAAGGAGGGCATCATCAGCGGCTCGATCAAGGTGAAGACCGAGTAGCAGGGGCCGGCACGGCACCCAGGGCCTGTCTGACCATTCCCTCCCCCAGCCTCCGGCCGGGAGGTGCCCCCAGCCTCGCGACGCCATGCACGCACTCTCACCGCACCGGGCGCAGAGCCAAGTACGTCCAGTACGAGGCTCTACGCCCGGCACGGCGAGAGCACGCACCTGACGCCGCGAGGCCGCCCTCCGGGCGACGACGGGAATGGTCAGACAGGCCCTAGTGAAGCGGGCGGGCGCCCCGGGCGCCCGCCCGCTTCGGCATGCCCCGAAACGGGCTCCCGGCACCGCCCGCGGCGTCACCCTCCGCCACCCTCCGTTTGCGTCCGGCAAGACTTCCCGCCCCTGCGGGCCCCCTAGCTCACGGGCGGATAACAAGGTGGACAGAAGGGGTTTTCAGGCAGGTCTACGCGCGTTAATCTGCGGCGAAACCCGCGCCGTAGCCGAACCGTCCCCGGCGCTTGTACGACAGGAGCACCAGACATGCGCCGGATTTCCCGGATCACGGTCGCAGGCGCAGCGACCGCCTCCCTGGCCCTCGCGCTCTCCGCCTGCGGTGGTACCTCGACCTCCTCCGGGTCGGGTTCCGACGGCGACAAGGGCCTCGCCATCGCCTACGACGTCGGCGGCAAGGGCGACCAGTCCTTCAACGACGCCGCGTACGCCGGTCTGGAGCGGGCGAAGAAGGAGTTCGGCTACGAGACCGCCGACGTCGAGCCCACCGACGGCGAGACCGACGCCGACAAGGAGCAGCGCTTGGTCTCCCTGGCCAAGCAGGGCTACAACCCGGTCGTCGGTGTCGGCTACGCGTACGCCGCCGCGCTGAAGAGCGCCGCCGAGAAGTACCCGGACACCACCTTCGGCATCGTGGACGACGCCACGATCAAGTCGAAGAACGTGGCGGACCTGGTCTTCAACGAGGAGCAGGCCTCCTACCTCGCCGGTGTCGCCGCGGCCAAGAGCACCAAGACCGACACGGTCGGCTTCGTGGGCGGCGTGGACATCCCGCTGATCCACAAGTTCCAGGCCGGCTTCGCGCAGGGCGTCAAGGACACCGACCCGAAGGTCAAGGTCCTCTCCCAGTACCTCACGCAGACCGCGGAGGAGGGCGGCTTCTCCAGCCCCGACAAGGGCAAGACCGCCGCCGAGGGCCAGATCGAGAAGAAGGCCGACGTGGTCTACGCGGCCGCCGGTCTCTCCGGCCAGGGCGTGATCGAGGCCGCCGCAGCCAACAAGGTCTGGGCGATCGGCGTCGACTCCGACCAGTACAAGCAGGAAGCCCTCGCGAAGTACAAGGACTACATCCTTACTTCGGCCACGAAGGACGTCGCCAAGGCCGTGTACAACCTCTCGAAGTCGGTCGAGGACGGCAAGCCGGAGACCGGTATCGTTCGGGGCGATCTGAAGTCCGGCGAGGTCGGTCTCTCGGACTCCAACCCGAAGTTCGCGGACGACGCCGAGCTCCAGGCAGCCATCAAGACGGCCAAGGAGAAGATCATCAGCGGCGAGATCAAGGTCAAGAGCAGCTGAGTACCGAGCAGCTGAGCAGCAATACCTCGAACAGCGTGTAACCGCGCCGGTCGCACCGCTCGGCGGGGTACGCGGAGGACGCCGATGGCCCCCTCCGCGTACCCCGTCGTGTCGATGTGCCGCCGCCGCTTTTAGATGCCGTAGGGGCGCTACGCGCGTAGACGGCCCCCGTCCCCAGGAGTGTGCGCCATCAACGCGTCCAGCAGCCCTCCGGCCGGAGCGGCGGTCAACGAACCGGTGACCGCCGTCGAACTCGCCGGGATCACCAAGCGTTTCCCCGGCGTCGTGGCCAACCACGACATCCACCTCACCGTCCACAAGGGCACCGTGCACGCCCTCGTCGGCGAGAACGGCGCCGGCAAGTCGACGCTGATGAAGATCCTCTACGGCATGCAGAAGCCGGACGAGGGCACCATCGCGGTCGACGGCGAGAAGGTGGCCTTCTCCTCGCCCGCCGACGCCATCGCCCGCGGCATCGGCATGGTCCACCAGCACTTCATGCTCGCCGACAACCTCACGGTCCTGGAGAACGTGGTCCTCGGCAGCGAGAAGCTGTACGGCATCGGCGCCAAGGCCCGCCGGAAGATCAAGGAGATCTCCGAGCGGTACGGCCTCGGCGTCAAGCCCGACCTCCTGGTCGAGGAGCTGGGCGTCGCCGCCCGGCAGCGCGTGGAGATCCTCAAGGTCCTCTACCGCGGCGCCCGCACGCTGATCCTCGACGAGCCGACCGCCGTGCTCGTGCCGCAGGAGGTGGACGCCCTCTTCGACAACCTGCGCGGGCTGAAGGCCGAGGGCCTGTCCGTCATCTTCATCTCCCACAAGCTGGGCGAGGTCCTGTCGGTCGCCGACGAGATCACCGTCATCCGCCGGGGCACCACGGTCGGCACCGCCGTCCCCGCCGAGACCACCCCGCGCCAGCTCGCCGAGCTGATGGTCGGCAGCGAACTGCCCACCCCGGAGACCGCCGAGTCCACGGTCACCGACCGCCCGGTCCTCACCGTCGACGCGCTGCGCCTGGCGGCCCCGGGCGGCAAGGCCCTGCTGGACGACATCTCCTTCACCATCCACGCCGGTGAAGTGCTGGGCATCGCAGGCGTCGAGGGCAACGGCCAGACCGAACTGGTCGACGCGCTCATCGGCCTGCGCCACGCCGACTCCGGCAGCATTCGCTTCCTCGACGCGGACATCACCGCGCTGCCCACCCGCAAGCGCCGCGAGCAGGGCGTCGGTTACATCCCCGAGGACCGCCACCGCCACGGCCTGCTCCTGGAAGCGCCCCTCTGGGAGAACCGCATCCTCGGCCACGTCACCGAGAAGCCCAACAGCAAGGGCGTCTGGCTGGACCCGAAGGGCTCCCAGGAGGACACCCGCCGCATCGTCGAGACGTACGACGTCCGCACCCCCGGCATCGACGTCACCGCCGCCTCGCTCTCCGGCGGCAACCAGCAGAAGCTGATCGTCGGCCGCGAGATGAGCCACAAGCCGCGCTTCCTGATCGCCGCCCACCCCACCCGCGGTGTGGACGTCGGCGCCCAGGCCGCGATCTGGGACCACATCCGGGAGGCCCGCCGCGAGGGACTCGCCGTCCTGCTGATCTCCGCCGACCTGGACGAGCTGATCGGCCTGTCCGACACCCTCCGGGTGATCTACGACGGCCGGCTCGTCGCGGACGCCGACCCCGCCTCCATCACGCCCGAGGAGCTGGGCTCGGCGATGACCGGCGCCGCGAGCGGCCACCTGGAACACGAAGAGACGCCGGCCGACGACGGTCCGGGTGCGGAAGACGAGGCCCGCTGATGAAGAAGTTCGACAAGGAGCGCGTGCTCCTCGCGGTGGCCGGACCGGTCATCGCGCTCGCCGTGGCCTTCGTGCTCAGCGCGATCGTCCTGATCGCCTCGGGCAAGAACCCGGTCGAACCGTTCGCCCTGATGTTCGAGCAGGCCGGATTCTCCGACATCCAGGTCCTGATCATCAACCAGGCGTCGATGTACTACATCGCCGCCCTGGCGGTCGCCATCGGCTTCCGGATGAACCTGTTCAACATCGGCGTCGACGGCCAGTACCAGCTCGCCGCCATGATGGCCGCGATCGTCGGCGCGCACGCCAACCTGCCGGCGTTCCTCCAGATCCCGCTGCTGCTCCTGACCGCCGTGTGCACCGGCGCCTTCTGGTCCGGCATCGCCGGTGTCCTCAAGGTCACCCGCGGCGTCAGCGAGGTCGTCGCGACGATCATGCTGAACGCCATCGCCACCTCCGTCATCGGCTACCTGTGGCTGCCGGACGTCTTCGGCGTCAAGATCGGCAACAACAACACCACCGGCGAGATGCACGAGTCCGGCTGGGTCCCCGGCATCGACATGGGCGCGGCCGGCGAGATCTACGGCCTGGTCATCCTCGCCGTGCTCCTCGGCATCGCCTACTGGGTGGTCCTCAACCGCACCCGCTTCGGCTTCGACCTGCGCGCCTCCGGCGCCTCCGAGTCCGCCGCCGCGGCCAGCGGCGTCGACCCCAAGCGCATGGTGCTCACCGCGATGCTCCTCTCCGGCGGCCTCGCCGGTCTCGCGGGCCTCCCGATCCTGCTCGGCGACACGCACACCTACAGCCTCAACTTCCCCACCGGCATCGGCTTCCTCGGCATCGGCATCGCCCTGCTCGGCCGCAACAGCCCGGTCGGCATCGCCTTCGCCGCCCTGCTGTGGGCCTGGCTCGACAAGGCCTCGCCCGAACTGGACTTCCACGGCTACGACAAGGAGATCGCGGTCATCATGCAGGGCCTGATCGTCCTCTCGGTCGTCGTCTCCTACGAGGCCGTCCGCGAGTGGGGTCTGCGCCGCCAGCAGCGCCGGGTCGGCGCCGAGCTGGCCGCCGGACACGTCCTCGGCGCCACCGACAACACCAAGAAGGAGGTGGCTGGCCGATGACCACCGCAACCGACCTCAACCAGCCCACGCTGGAGCACGGGGCGCCGGCCGGCCGCCGGATCTCGCTGGGGGTCCTGATGCTGGTCATCGCCGGCGCCCTGGCGCTGACCTCCATCGTCCGCCTCATCACCGGCGCCAACGGCATCACCAACGTCAGCCAGATGTCCACCGCGCTCCAGCTCGCCGTGCCGATCGGCCTCGCCGGTCTCGGCGGCCTGTGGGCCGAGCGCGCGGGCGTGATCAACATCGGCCTCGAAGGCATGATGATCCTCGGCACCTGGTTCGGTGCCTGGGCCGGCTTCCAGTGGGGCCCGTGGACCGGCGTCCTGGTCGGCATCATCGGCGGCGCGCTCGGCGGCCTGCTGCACGCCATCGTGACGATCACCTTCAACGTCAACCACATCGTCTCCGGCGTGGCCATCAACATCCTCGCCCTCGGCGCCACCCGCTACCTCGCCCCGCTGGCCTTCGAGGGCCACCAGGGCGGCTCGGCCAAGCAGTCCCCGCCGGTCGACTCCCTCGGCCACTTCACGGTGCCGGGCCTCTCCGACGGGCTGGTGAGCCTGAACGACCAGCACTGGTTCCTGATCTCGGACCTCGCGGGCCTGCTCGGCGGTCTGGTCACGAACGTCTCCTGGCTCACCCTGATCGCCGTCGCGCTGATCCCCGCCACCTGGTACATCCTGTGGCGCACCCCGTTCGGCCTGCGCCTGCGCTCCTGCGGCGAGAACCCGATCGCGGCCGAGTCGCTCGGCGTCAACGTCTACAAGTACAAGTACCTGGCCGTGATCATCTCCGGCGGCCTGGCCGGCCTCGGCGGCGTCTTCCTCTCCATCGTGGCCAACCCCTTCTACCTGGAGGGCCAGACCAGCGGCCGCGGCTACATCGGCCTCGCGGCGATGATCTTCGGCAACTGGATGCCGGGCGGACTCGCCATCGGCGCCGGGCTGTTCGGCTACACCGACAGCCTCAACCTGCGCGGCGGCTCCGCCAACGTGCACGCCCTGCTGCTGCTCGGCGCGCTGTTGCTGGTGGCGGGCGCCATCTGGCTCGCGATCCGCAAGAAGTACGTCAAGGCCGCGATCACCGTGCTCGTCGGCGCCCTGGTCTTCGCCTGGTACGCCGGCACCGACGACGTCCCCAACCAGGTCGTCTCCGCCACGCCGTACGTCGTCACCCTCGTCGTCCTCGCGCTCTCCGCCCAGCGGTTGCGGATGCCCAGGGCCAACGGCAGGTCGTACCGGAAGGGACAGGGCAAGTGACGGCCGTCGACTGGGACGGACTGCGCGCGGCCGCCCGGGACGCCATGTCCCGGGCGTACGCCCCGTACTCCGGGTACGCCGTCGGCGCCGCCGCCCTGGTCGACGACGGCCGCACGGTGACCGGCTGCAACGTGGAGAACGCCAGCTACGGCATCAGCCTGTGCGCCGAGTGCGGGCTCGTCTCCCAGCTCCGGCTGACCGGCGGCGGCCGGCTGACGCATTTCGTCTGCGTCGACGGCGAGGGCGCGGTCCTCGTCCCGTGCGGCCGCTGCCGCCAGCTGCTCCACGAGTTCGGCGGCCCGGAGCTGCTCCTGGACACCCCGGCGGGGATCGTCCCCCTCGCGCAGATGCTCCCGCAGGCCTTCGGCCCGGACCACCTCACCAAGTAACTCCCGCAATCCCGTTAGGAAAGCCATACATGGGCATGGACGTCATCTCCGTCATCCGCACCAAGCGGGACCGCGGCGAACTCAGCGGCGAGCAGATCGACTGGGTCATCGACGCCTACACGCGCGGCGAGGTGGCCGACGAGCAGATGTCGTCGCTGGCGATGGCGATCCTGCTCAACGGCATGAACCGCGGTGAGATCGCCCGCTGGACGGCCGCGATGATCGCCTCCGGCGAGCGGATGGAGTTCTCGTCCCTGTCCCGTCCCACCGCCGACAAGCACTCCACGGGCGGCGTCGGCGACAAGATCACGCTGCCGCTGGCGCCCCTGGTGGCGGCGTGCGGCGCGGCCGTCCCGCAGCTCTCCGGCCGGGGCCTCGGCCACACCGGCGGCACCCTGGACAAGCTGGAGTCGATCCCGGGCTGGCGCGCGCTGCTGTCCAACGAGGAGATGCTGAACGTCCTGGACACCACCGGCGCGGTGATCTGCGCGGCGGGTGACGGCCTCGCCCCCGCCGACAAGAAGCTGTACGCCCTCCGCGACGTCACCGGCACGGTGGAGGCGATCCCGCTCATCGCCTCCTCCATCATGTCCAAGAAGATCGCCGAGGGTACGGGCTCCCTTGTCCTGGACGTCAAGGTGGGCTCGGGCGCCTTCATGAAGACGATCGAGGACGCGCGCGAACTGGCGTCCACGATGGTCGGCCTCGGCACCGACCACGGCGTGAAGACGGTCGCGCTGCTCACGGACATGGCGACCCCGCTCGGCCTCACCGCGGGCAACGCCCTGGAGGTCCGCGAGTCGGTCGAGGTCCTGGCCGGCGGCGGCCCCGCCGACGTGGTGGAGCTGACCCTCGCCCTGGCCCGCGAGATGCTCGACGCGGCGGGCCTGCCGGACGCCGACCCGGCGAAGGCGCTGGCCGACGGCTCCGCGATGGACGTCTGGCGGCGCATGATCGCGGCCCAGGGCGGCGACCCGGACGCGGCCCTGCCCACGTCGAAGGAGCAGCACGTGGTGAAGGCCGCCTCCTCGGGCGTCCTGACCCGCCTCGACGCCTACGACATCGGCGTCGCCGCCTGGCGCCTCGGCGCGGGCCGCGCCCGCAAGGAGGACCCGGTGCAGGCCGCCGCCGGCGTCGAACTCCACGCCCGGCCCGGCGACACCGTCACGGCCGGCCAGCCCCTCCTCACCCTCCACACCGACACCCCGGACCGCTTCGAGTACGCCCTCGCGGCGATCGAGGACTCCTACGACGTCGCCCCGACGGGCACGGACTTCACGGCGTCGCCGGTGGTGCTGGAGCGCATCGCCTGATCGGGGATTCCCCGACCGGCCGACCGACAGCACGGGACCGGTGGGCGACGCCCACCGGTCCCCGGGTCACCCCAGCAGCGCCGCCACCGCCACCAGCACCGGCACCGAGACCACCGTCGACACCAGGATCGCGTCCCGGGCCAGGCGCTCGCCGACCTCGTACGTCGACGCGTACGTGTACAGGTTCTGCGCGGCGGGCAGCGCCGACGTCACCACCACGTCCAGGAGTTGGGCACCCCGCAGCCCGAACACCCCCGACGCCAGCGCCCAGGCCACCGCGGGCTGGCCGAGCGCCTTCAACGCCACCGCCAGCAGCACCGGTTCGCGGTCCGCGCCCCGCATGGGCATCGTGGAGCCGCACAGGGAGATGCCGAAGGCGAGCAGGACCGCCGGCACCGACATGTTGCCGATCAGCGTCAGCGGGTCCATGACCGGGTCCGGCACCCGCAGCCCGGTCGCGGCGACCGCGACACCGGCGAGAGAGCCCAGCGCGATCGGGTTGCGCAGCGGCGTCAGCAGCCGCCGCCACAGCGGGCCTCGCGCACCCCCGCCGGACAGGTCCAGGATCGTCACCGCCACCGGCGTCACCAGCACCAGCTGGAACAGCAGCACCGGCGCCACCAGCGAGGCGTCGCCCAGCACGTACACGGCGATCGGGATGCCGAGGTTGCCGGAGTTGACGTAGCCGGAACAGAGCGCGCCGATGGTGGTCCGGCCCACGCCCCAGCCGCGTACGACGCCCACCGCGACGAAGACCCCGGCCACCGCCACCGTGGACAGCGCCGTCACCAGGAGCCGGCTGGAGAAGACCACCGACAGGTCGGCCGTCGCGAGGGTGGTGAACAGCAGGGCGGGGGACGCCACGTGGAAGGCCAGCTTGGTCAGCACCTCGCGCCCCTGCGGCCCCAGGTGGCCGCGCAGCCCCAGTACGTAGCCGACGGCGATGACGACCGCGATGACCGCGAACCCGGTCAGCACCCCCTGCACGGCGACGCCTCCTCGGCGAGGACGGGCACGTCCGGCGGCACGGCGGGGCACGGCGATGCATGGGGCATACAGCAAACCCTCCGGCGGAGGGCATGCGCAGGTCAATGTGATCTCTGCCCGCGGACACCGATGAGTTCGGGGCGCATGCCGGGTCTACCGCACGTGGACGCCGTGACACCCGCCGTACTCGTGCTGCCGGGGCCCGTCTCCCGAGGGGAGACACCCCGGCTCTGTGACGAGGCGCGCGCGCTGCTGGAAGCCACCCGGGCCGGGGTGATCGTCTGCGATGTCGGGGGGCTGGGGCCGCCGGGACTCGCCGTCGTCGATCTGCTGGCCCGCCTGGAGCTCACCGCCCGGCGGGCCGGGGGCCGGATCCGGCTGCGCGACGCCGACCCCGCGCTGCACGCGCTACTCGACCTGGTCGGCCTCCGCTTCGAGACGGAGCGGCAGGTCGAACAGCGGGAACCACCGCTTGGTGTCGAGGAAGCAGTGGAACCCGGTGATGCGGCCGTCTGAGATCTCCAGCACCTGCACCGCCCACGGCGCGAAGCCGCCCGCCTCCGGGTCCGGCTTGTAGTGCGCGAAGGCCGGCAGTCCGTTGGCCTCCACCCGCAGCAGCCGCGAGCCCGCGCAGGCGGCGCCGAGCGTCGTCATGAAGCCGGTGATGTCGCCGGGACCGGCCAGCCAGAGGTCGAACGGCGGCATCGTCATGACCGCGTCCTCGTGCAGGAGCGCCGTCAGCGCCGTCATGTCGTAGCCCTCGAAGGCGGCGACGTAGCGCTCCAGGAGCTTCTGCTGCTCCTCGTCCAGCGGGTCGGACACCGCCGCGCCGTCGCCGCGGTCCTCCCGGTCGGCGAGGGTGGCGCGGGCGCGTTGCAGGGCGCTGTTGACCGACGGGACCGAGGTGCCGAGCAGTTCGGCGACCTCGCTCGCCTTCCAGGCCAGCACCTCGCGCAGGATCAGCACGGCCCGCTGCTTGGGCGGCAGCTGCTGGAGAGCGGCCATGAAGGCGAGCCGCACGGACTCCTTGGCGACCGCGGCCTCGGCCGGGTCGGCGGTCGAGGGCAGCACGCGGGCGTCGGGCATCGGCTCCAGCCAGGTGTGGTCCGGGCGGGGGGACAGGGCGGCCTGGGCGAGCGGCGTGGACTCGGTCAGGTCCATCGGGCGGGCCCGCTTGTTGCCCGCGGTCAGCATGTCCAGGCAGACGTTGGTCGCGATCCGGTAGAGCCAGGAGCGGAGACTGGAGCGTCCCTCGAACTTGTCGTAGCTGCGCCACGCGCGGACCAGGGTGTCCTGCACCGCGTCCTCGGCCTCGAAGGAGGAGCCGAGCATCCGGTAGCAGTACCCGGTCAGCTCGGTCCGGTGCTTCTCCAGCGCGGAGTCCAGCTCCGTCGTCATGGTGCCGTTGGTCATCGTCCACCCACCCCTGTGGCCGTCCCGTCGTGCGCGTCTTCGCGCCCCGCACTTCGGAAGCTACCGCAGGGGACTGACAATGGCCTGTGCAGCAAATGAAACCGCAGGTCGAAGCGGCCCCATCAGCCCGGCCCCGACCCCTTCCGGACCCGCACGGCCCCACCCGGTGAGGCCCCGGCCGGGGGCCTGCCGCGCGCCGCCGGTTCCGGCCTCCGTGCCGACGCGTCCCGCTCCGGCGCCCAAGACCCTCAGGCGCCCGCCGCAACTGCCCCCGCGGTGCGCTGTGACGCCACCGAGCCCGTAAGGCCCCCGACCCCTTCCGGGCCCGCACGGCCCCACCCGGTGAGGCCCCGGCCGGGGGCCTGTCGCGCGCCGTCCCTTCCGGCGTCCGCGCCGACGCGTCCCGCTCGGGCCTCCGAGACCCTCAGGCGCCCGCCGCAACCGCCCCCGCGGTGCGCCGTGCCGCAACCGAGCCCGTCACCGTGATCGCCACGACGCCCAGTACCGCCAGCAGGCCGATGCCGACCGTGCCGGTCCAGCCGCCCGCGTGGAAGGCGATCGCGCCCACCGTGCTGCCCGCGCTGGAGCCGACGTAGTAGGCGGACTGGTACAGGGCCGAGGCCTGGGCGCGGCCGTGCTGGGCGGTCTTGCCCACCGCCGAGGAGGCCACCGCGTGGCCGGCGAAGAAGCCCGCCGTGATCAGCACCAGGCCCAGCAGGACCAGGGGCAGGGAGGGGGCGAGGGACAGCAGCAGGCCCGCCGCCGTCGTGCCGCCGCCCAGGTACAGCGCGCCGCGCCGGCCCAGGCGGCCCACCAGACGGCCCGCCGTCGACGCCGAGACCGTACCGACCAGGTAGACCAGGAAGATCGAGCCGATGAGACCCTGCGGGAGGGAGAACGGCGCCTCCGCCAGCCGGTAGCCGATCACCGTGTAGACGCCGCCGAAGACCGTCATGAACAGCGCGCCGATCGCGTACAGGCGCCGCAGCAACGGGTTGGCGAGGTGGTCGCGGACCGTGCGGACCAGCACGCGTGGGCGCAGCGAGCCCGCCCTGAAGTGCTTCGGCGCCGGCAGCAGCAGCCGGAAGGCGACCGCGCACGCCACCGCCACGACGCCGATCACGCCGACGGCGACCCGCCAGCCCCACTCCTGGGCCACCCAGCCGGTGATGACCCGGCCGCTCATCCCGCCGACGCTGTTGCCCGCGACGAACAGGCCGATCGCGGTGACCAGCGCCCGCGGCGTGACCTCCTCCGCGAGGTACGCCGTCGCCGAGGCCGGCAGCCCCGCCAGCGCCGCGCCCTGCACCGCGCGCAGCGCGACCAGCGCCGGCAGCGAGGGGGCGAAGGGGACCAGCAGCCCGACGGTCACCGCGACCGCCAGCGACGCCGTCATGACCGTACGCCGCCCGAAACGCTCCGAGAGCGCGCTCATCGGGAGGACGAACACCGCCAGACCGCCGGTCGCGGCGGCCACCGTCCAGCTCGCGTCGCTCGCCGTGACGCCCATGTCGCCGGAGATCAGCGGCAGCAGCGCCTGCGTGGAGTACAGCAGCGCGAAGGTCGCGACGCCCGCGAGGAAGAGGGCGAGGCTCATCCGGCGGTAGCCGGGCCCGCCCGGGGCCATGCGCGAGTCGGAGGTGTCGGGGACGGAGACTGCGGATGCGGCGCCCACGGTGGTGGACGCCCCGGTATCGGCGGGAGTCATACCGTGACCGTACGGAGCCCGTGACTCATCCGTCCAATGCATGGAATGGGCATAATCGTTCCCATGGTGCATCAGCAAAGCTCACAGGCTCGCCTGTCACCGTCCGGTGACACAGAAGACATCGTCGCGCTGCTCGCGCCCCGCCTCGCGCACTTCGCCGGAGTCGCCCGCACCGAGCACGTGACCCGGGCCGCGCAGGAGATGAACGTCCCCCAGTCGACCCTCTCCCGCGCCCTCGTCCGCCTCGAAGCCGACCTGGGCGTCGACCTCTTCGTCCGCCACGGCCGCACCCTCGCGCTGACCGTCGCCGGACGCACCTTCCTCGGCTCCGTCGAACGCGCCCTCGCCGAGGTCGAGCGCGCCGCCGAGGAGGTCCGCGCGGACGCCGACCCGGCCACCGGCAAGGTCGCCTTCGGCTTCCTGCACACCATGGGCGCCGAGACCGTACCCGGCCTGCTGCACGCCTTCCGCGCCGACCACCCCCGCGTCCGCTTCAGCCTCGTCCAGAACTACGGCGAGGCCATGCTGGAGCGCCTGCGCGCCGGTGAACTCGACCTCTGCCTGACCTCCCCCGTCCCGGACGCCCCCGACCTGGTCGCCCGCCGCCTCGACGAGCAGAAGCTGCGCCTGGTCGTCCCGGCCGACCACACCCTCGCCGCCCGCAGGCGCATCCGCCTCGCCGAGGCGGCCGACGAGAACTTCGTGACCCTGGAGCCCGGCTACGGTCTGCGCCGCATCACCGACGCCCTGTGCGCGGAGGCCGGCTTCCGCCCCAAGGTCGCCTTCGAGGGCGAGGAGGCGGAGACGCTGCGCGGCCTGGTCGCTGCGGGCCTCGGCGTCGCCCTGCTGCCCCCGCCCGCCGTTCCCCGCCCCGGCGTGGTCGAGCTGACGGTCACCGCCCCGCGCGCGGCCCGGGAGATCGGCGTGGCCTGGCTGGCGGGCCGCGCGGACACCCCGCCCGTCGCCGCGTTCAAGAACTTCCTGCTCTCCAGGAGGGGGAGCCTGCTGCCGTCCTGACCCCGGCACCTGGCACCCTGCACGCGCCCTACCGCCGTAACGACTTCCCGAACCCCACCGCCAGCGGCATCCGCAGCCCCAGCGGCGGCGGGGCGGCCAGCGCGTCCTCCACCGGGCGCGAGAAGGACTGCCCGAAGAGGGTGCCCATCACGAAGTCCTCCGCCAGCGCGGCGACTTCCTCCCGGTACTGACGCAACCCGTGCCCGTCGGAGTGCACTTCGAAGCGGCACACCGCGCGGTTGGCCTTCTTCGCCCGCGAGGCCAGCTGGAACGACAGTTCGGGGTCGCTGCGTTCGTCGTTCGTGCCGTGCACGATCAGCACCTGTCGGCCGACCAGCTGCTTCACCGGTTCGGGCGGTGCGGCCACGTCCTCCTCCGGCAACCAAGGGGCGATCGCCAGCACCGAGTTGACGGCCTCGTGCCCGGCCGCGCGCAGGGCCGCCCGGCCGCCCATGCCGATGCCGGCCAGGCAGACGGGTACGTCGCCGTAGCGCCGTACCGCCTCGTCGGCGGCCCAGTCGGCGTCCCGGGCGAGGTGCGCCTCGGTGCCGTTCCAGCCGCGGTAGCGGTAGTGCACGACATGCGCGGCCAGCCCCTCGTCCCGCCCCGCGCGCGCCACCCGGCGCCCCAACGCCCGTACGGACGCGGCCGCCAGCAGCGGAGAGGGCCTGCGGCCGGACACCTCGTCGCCGCCGGGGAGCAGCAGCACCACTCCGCTCACCGCCGTCCCCTCCGGACCGAGCGTTCGCCCCAGCCGGGCCTGTCGGACCGGCGTCGCTTGCTGTGCCATGGCAGAACATTCTCAGAAGACCGGGTGTACGCCACCTGTCCGCGCAATCACCGTTACATATCGGCGCAGCTGTACACCGGGCCGCCGTGTTCCGCCCGTATTCACGTCCCTGTGCGTTCGCCCCGCGCTCTACGCGCGTAGGAGTTAGAGTGCGGAAATGACGAGCCAGAACACCGCGAAGAGCGCCGCGGCGAACACCGCGAGGGCCGGGAAGGCGCCGACGCCGGACCAGATCCGCCGGGCGCCGAAGGTTCTGCTGCACGACCATCTCGACGGCGGGCTGCGTCCCGGCACGGTCGTCGACCTCGCCCGGGAGACCGGGTACCCGGGCCTGCCCGAGACCGACCCCGACCTGCTCGGCACCTGGTTCCGGCAGGCCGCCGACTCCGGGTCGCTGGAGCGGTACCTGGAGACCTTCTCGCACACCGTCGGCGTCATGCAGACCCGCGACGCCCTGGTCAGGGTCGCCGCCGAGTGCGCCGAGGACCTCGCCGAGGACGGCGTCGTCTACGCCGAGGTGCGGTACGCCCCCGAGCAGCACCTGGAGGCCGGCCTCACCCTCGAAGAGGTCGTCGAGGCCGTCAACGAGGGCTTCCGGGAGGGCGAGCGGCGCGCGCGGGACAACGGCCACCGCATCCGCGTCGGCGCCCTGCTCACCGCGATGCGGCACGCCGCCCGCTCCCTGGAGATCGCCGAACTCGCCAACCGCTACCGCGACCTCCCGGGCGGCGGTGTTGTCGGATTCGACATCGCCGGCGCCGAGGCCGGGTACCCGCCCACCCGGCACCTGGACGCCTTCGAGTACCTCAAGCGCGAGAACAACCACTTCACCATCCACGCCGGCGAAGCCTTCGGGCTGCCGTCCATCTGGCAGGCCCTGCAGTGGTGCGGCGCCGACCGGCTCGGGCACGGCGTGCGCATCATCGACGACATCCAGGTCCACGGGGACGGCACGGTCAAGCTCGGACGGCTCGCCTCGTACGTCCGGGACAAGCGCATCCCGCTGGAGCTGTGCCCCAGCTCCAACCTCCAGACCGGCGCCGCGGACTCCTACGCCGAACACCCCATCGGACTGCTGCGCCGGCTGCACTTCCGCGCCACCGTCAACACCGACAACCGGCTGATGTCCCACACGAGTATGAGCCGGGAATTCGAGCACCTGGTCGACGCATTCGGTTACACGCTCGACGACATGCAGTGGTTCTCCGTCAATGCGATGAAATCAGCGTTCATTCCTTTCGATGAACGACTGGCCATGATCAATGACGTCATCAAGCCCGGATATGCCGAGCTGAAATCCGAATGGCTGTTCCAGCAGACCGCTTCGACCAGCGGCTATTCGGAGGGTGAGGGCTGAACGGGGCCGCACGGTAATACGGGAACGCGGACCGGCTTTCACAATCCGTCCGCATTTCGATGTTTGCCGCGCGGGGTGAGGCATGTTTACGGTCGAGGACCGCTCACATCCCCGTCACCCCATTACGAGGACGCATTTTCATGAAGCAGTCTGCTGCCAAGGCCCTCGGTGTCGCCGCTCTCGGTGCCGCCTTCGCCGCCGCCGGTGCCGGCGCGGCCACCGCGGCCCCCGAGCTCCCCGACACCGCGCAGACGGTGGACTCCGTCGCCCGCACCCTCCCCGCGGAGACCGTCTCCCAGGTGGCACCCGGCGCGGGCAACGCGCTGGAGCAGGGCCGTCGCGTCTCCGGCACCGGTCTGACCGTCGCGCAGCCGGTCGTCGAGCAGGTGCTCGCCGAGCAGCTCGCCGAGGGCCCGGCCGAGCCGGTCTCCAAGCGGCTCGGCGGTGTGCCGCTGCAGGGGCTGCCCACCCAGGGCCTGGCGGTCAACGGCCTCCCGCTCGGCAGCTGAGTCCCGGCCTCCCCGCACGCGCCGACGGGGCGCACCCGGCGACACCGGGTGCGCCCCGTCGGCGTACCAGAGGGGAACAACGTCAGGTCTGCGTCACCAGGCCGTGCGCGCCGCCTTCTCCTCGGAGGGGAGCAGCAGCCACAGGGCCAGGTACAGCAGGAACTGCGGGCCGGGCAGCAGGCAGGAGACCACGAAGATCACCCGCATCGTGGTGGTGGAGGTGCCGAAGCGCCGGGCCAGCGCGGCGCACACTCCGCCGATCATGCGGCCGTGGGTGGGGCGGGCGAGGCGGGACATCGCGGCTCCTTCGTGAGCGTGTGGGCGGGGCTGCCGTTCGGCTTCCCCTTCATCTGCCCTCCACGCTACGGAGACGAACGGAACAAAGCGTCGCTCTACGGGGCGATCCCGACCCTGGGAATCGTCGGGGTCCGACCCTGAGCGGGCTCCTCCCGGGGGACGTCCTCCCGCCCCTCCCGCCGGTACCTGCGGCGGAGCCGGGCGCGGCCCGCCGGGACGACGGCCAGGTGCACGAGGGCCACGCCCGCCGTGTTCAGCAGCAGCGAGTCGACGTCGACGACCTGCCCGGGCACCCCGGTCTGCAGCAGCTCGATGCCCAGCGACAGCAGGATGGCCGCGGCCGTGGTGCGCAGGAGCGAGGCCAGCGGTGAACCGGTCAGCCGCCCCCCGGCCATCGGCAGCAGCACGCCGAGCGGCGCCAGCAGGGCGAGCGCCCCGCCGAGCGAGCGGGCCGCCCCGGGCCAGCCCAGCGCCACGTCGGCGCGGATCCCGTCGAACGGGCGCAGGTTGGGCGGCAGTACCCAGGGGACGTCCAGTGGACGCAGCGTGTACCAGGCGACGAACGCGAGATGTGCGACCAGGAGAACACTTCCTGTCACACGGATGCGGAGCGCGGCGCTGCCGCCGAGGAACCCATGACGCTGCACGTCCCCCTAGACGCGGCCTCCGCCGCGCGCGGTTCCGGTCTCTCCCGCGCGAGGATGAGGCTTGCGCCACATGGCCCCCACGCGGGCGCGGTCAGCCGTCCTTGACCTCGGTGGCCGGCGGCTCGTTGCTGCCCGGCCGGGCCCGCACCTCGTCCGTGCAGGCGTAGCGGCGGGCGGGCCGGTCGCCGGTCCCGGCCAGCACGACCGAGCCGTCCCCCTCGGCCGCCGCCGAGTCGGAGAACGTGCACACGACCTGGGCGAGGGCGTACGAGGTCAGGTCGTCGGGCGCGGTGCTCAGCCGCAGCGTGTCGTCGGGGTCGCCGGAGCGCGGCCCGGTCACGGCGATCCCGCGGTGGACGTCCGTCGTGTACCCGGCCTCCTTCTCGGCGGCCGACGGCGACGCCGCGAGCTGGTCGATCAGCCCCTGCGCCACCAGCACCCGGCGACCCGAGTCGGACGCGCCGTCCGGCACCCGCACCGTGCGGTCCACCGCCACCAGCGACGAGCCGCACAGCAGGAACACCTGGGCCGGCACGCCGGTCGGGTCCTGCGCCGACACGTCCGGCTCGGCGAGCGAGCAGCGCACCCGCGACGGCGCCGGACCGTAGTCCGTGGGCACCTCCGTGGCGCGGATGCCGCACCCGGCGAGCAGTGCGGTCAGCGCGGCCAGCACCGCGAGCCCGGGCCGTGCCGGCAGGCGGCGTACGGTCATCAGACCTGTCCCTTCGCGTCCTTGCCCCTGCTCCCGTCGTCCGGGACGCCCCCGCTGCCGCCGTCGTCGCCGTCGTCGGCGTCCTCGTCCGTGGGCGGCGACGGGTCCTGCGGCAGCCGCAGCACGAACACCGCACCCCCCTCGGGCGAGTTCTCGGCGGTGATCCCACCGCCGTGGATGTGCGCGTTCTCCAGGGCGATCGACAGGCCGAGCCCGCTGCCCTCGGAGCGCGGCCGGGAGGCGCTCGCCTTGTAGAAGCGGTCGAAGACGTGCGGCAGGACGTCCTCGGGGATGCCGGGGCCGTGGTCCCGCACCCGGATGACGATCTCGTCGTCCGCCCGCGCCACCGACACCCTGACCGGCGAACCGCCGTGCTTGAGCGCGTTGCCGATCAGGTTGGCAAGGATCACGTCCAGCCGGCGCGGGTCGAGACGGGCGTGGATGCCGCGCTCGGCGTCCAGGTCGACGGCGTCCAGCCAGGCGCGGGCGTCGACACATGCGGTGATCTGGTCGGCGACGTCGACGTCGTCCAGGACCAGCCGGGCGGTGCCCGCGTCGAAGCGGGTGACCTCCATCAGGTTCTCCACCAGGTCGTTGAGGCGCCGGGTCTCGCTCACCACCAGCCGGACCGCGGGCTCGACCATCGGGTCAAAACTCCCGCCCTCGCCCTCGAACTGCAGCTCCTCCTCCAGGACCTCCGTCACGGCGGTGAGCGCCGTCAGCGGCGTACGCAGCTCATGGCTCATGTCCGCGACGAAGCGCCGGGAGGCCTGCTCGCGGCCCGCCATGTCCGCGACCCGCTTCTCCAGGTTCTCGGCGGCACTGTTGAACGTCCGTGACAAGTCGGCCAGTTCGTCGGTGCCGGAGACCCGCAGCCGGGTGTCCAGCCTGCCCTCGCCCAGGCGCCGCGCCGCGACCCCCAGCCGGTGCACCGGCTTGAGCACGGTCGTCGCCAGGGCCTGCGCGAGCAGCGCGGAGCCGAGCAGGGCGAGCGCGGTGGCGATCCCCAGCGACCAGGCGAGCGAGTTCAGGTCCTTGGCCTCCGGTTCCAGCGACTTGAGCATGTAGCCGGTCGGCCCGCCGCCGATCACCTTCGTGCCGGCCACCAGGTACGGCGTGTCGTCCTCGGTGATCCGCTGCCAGTACAGGTGGTACGGGTGCTTGTTGGCCGAGGTGAGCTTCTGCTCCTTGTTCACCGCGGTGCGCAGCGACTCGGGCACGTCGGACAGCGCGAAGCCGTCCAGGCCGCCGGAACTGCCGTACACGGTGTCCCCGTCGGCGTCCTCGGCGACCAGCAGGACGGCGAACCGCTGGCTGCTGTTGGCCATCTGCCCGGCGGTGTGCTGCAACTCGTCCTGCGTGGGGTGCTCGGACAGCGCGCCCGCCCGGTTCTGCATCTCCTGCTCGAAGTCGCGCAGCACGGCGTCCTGGGTGCGGGTGAGCACCGCCTCCCGGTTCAGCCAGTAGGCGATGCCGGACGCGGACACGGCGGCGGTCAGCGCGACCAGGCCGAAGACGAGGACCAGCCGCAGCCGCAGACTGGTGAAGCGCAGCCAGGACCAGACTCCCTTGCGCGCCGCGGTCCAGCCGCGTGAACCCCCCTGGTGTTCCTCCGTCACTGAGGCGGATCCAGCCGGTAACCGACACCCCGCACGGTACGGATCAGCGTCGGGGACGACGGTACGTCCTCGACCTTGGCGCGCAGCCGCTGCACGCAGGCGTCCACCAGCCGGGAGTCACCGAGGTAGTCGTGCTCCCACACCAGCCGCAGCAACTGCTGCCGGGACAGCGCCTGCCCCGGCCGCCGGCTCAGCTCCAGGAGCAGCCGCAGCTCGGTCGGGGTGAGCTGGAGGTCCTCGCCGTTCTTCGTCACGGTCATCGCCGAACGGTCGATGACCAGGCTGCCGAAGCTCGCCGAATCGCTGGACTCCCGTTCCCCGCGCCGCAGCACGGCCCGGATCCGGGCGTCAAGGACCCGGCCCTGGACCGGTTTGACCACGTAGTCGTCGGCGCCCGACTCGAGACCGACGACCACGTCGATGTCGTCGTTGCGCGCGGTCAGCAGGATGATCGGCAGCTGGTCGGTGCGCCGGATGCGACGGCACACCTCGAAGCCGTCGATGCCGGGCAGCATCACGTCCAGCACGATCAGGTCCGGCCGCTGCTCGCGCAGCAGCTTCAGACCGTCCTCACCGCTGGCAGCCGTGGCCACCCGGTGACCCTGGCGGCTCAGGGAGAGCTCCAGGGCCGTGCGGATGGCGTCGTCGTCCTCGATCAGCAACAGGGAAGGCACGGGCTCATTCTGGCCCATGGAGGGGCCGGTGTTCGACCTGTGGGTGCGGAAGCGGGCCCAGCGCGCCGCCGGACCCTGTGAAGGAACGGTGATCCAGCCGTGACGGACCCCTGTGACAGGTCTGTGACAGTCGACGGACACGGCCATGAAGTCGCCGCGGCAGGATTTTCGTCACGAGCAACACAGCAGGTCGCAGTACGGCAAGCCGCGGTACAGCAGGCCGAACACCGGAAGTCCACGACGGGGGGCGCGAGATGAACACGCTGAAGGGCACCAGCACCAGCGCAGTGGTCACGCGTCTGCACGACGTGCACGGACACCGGGGTTCCGACAAGTCCGGTGCCGTGAGCGGGCGGGGGTGCGCTCGCGGCACCGGGCGTCAGCACACCGGTTACATGACGGTGGTCGACGCCCGCCAGGGGGAGACGCACGGGGGAACCGCGTACGGGGAGGCAGAGGGGGAGCGCCGCTCCCTGTCGGAGGCGGAGTTCACCGCCTACGTCCAGGAGCGCCGAGCCTCCCTGTACGCCACCGCCTACCACCTGACCGGCGACCGCTTCGAGGCCGAGGACCTGCTGCAGAGCGCGCTGTTCTCGACCTACCGGGCGTGGGACCGGATCAGTGACAAGGCGGCGGTCGGCGGATACCTCCGCCGCACCATGACCAACCTGCACATCAGCGCCTGGCGGCGCCGCAAGCTCAACGAGTACCCGACCGAGGAACTGCCGGAGACGCCCGGCGACATGGACGCGATGCGCGGCACCGAGCTGCGCACGGTCCTGTGGCAGGCGCTCGCCCGGCTGCCCGAACTCCAGCGCACCATGCTGGTCCTGCGCTACTACGAGGGCCGCACGGACCCGGAGATCGCGGACATCCTCGACATCAGTGTCGGCACGGTGAAGTCCAGCATCTGGCGCTCGCTGCGCCGGCTGCGCGAGGACGAGGTCCTCAGCTTCGGCCGTGACCGGGAGGACGCCTTCGGCGAACTCGTCGCCTGAAGGCAGGGGGAGGGCCGGGGGGCCCGCGAAAAAAAGTACGAGCCGGGGTGTATCAGGGGGAGGATGCCGGGCTCTTACTCACGGGGAAGCACCACGGGGGAACGGAACCACGGGGGTCACGGGGGATACGGGGGACCCACGGGGGAGTGGAAAGAGAGCGGGACTGGAGGGCCGGGGGGTCCGTCCAGTCCCGCTCTTCCGTTTGTCCGGGTGTGCGGGCGCCTTACGCGGCCGTACGCGCCGTCGCGCACCGTCCGGCCGCGGCGGCCGCCAGCCGCCCCATCGCCTCGTCCCGGTCGCACGCGTGCGTGCCCAGCGCCGTCTGCCGGGCGATGACCGACCGCTCCTGCCGCATCAGCCGCCAGCCCCTGCGCAGCAGGAACGGCACGGACTTGCGGCCCTCGCGCAGATCCCGCACGAAACGGCGCCGGAAGGTCGTCAGCGGACCACGGCTCAGGCACAAGGCGTCGGCCAGCACGCCCAGTTCCCGGCAGCGCGTCACCAGCTCGGCGGCGAAGATGCCCTCCGCGAGGAACAGCGGCGTCCGCCCGATGTCGACCGACTCCCCGCCGGTGCGGGCGCTCAGCGCGAGGTCGTAGACCGGCACCCGGGTGCGGCCCGTGCGGCACAGCTCCGCGATGGCGGCGACGGCGGCGTCCGCGTCCCACGACCCGGGATGGTCCCAGTCGATGTCGGAGCTCTGGGGCACCGTCGGCAGCGTCGGGTCGGTCCCCTCCTTGTAGAAGTCGTCGAGGCGCAGCACCGGGAGACCGGAGCGGGCCGCGAGGAGGGACTTGCCGGAGCCGGAGGGGCCGCAGAGCAGCACGACTCGGGTCGGTATGGGCGGATGGGAGCTCACGGGACACCAGTCTGAGGCATCCCCCGACCGCCGTACGACCCCGCGGGTGGACTTTGCAGTACGCGTCACATCTCGGTTGCGCTGTGCGGTGACCTGATCACGGTGTGCGCTGTTATCAGGGCAGTCCGTAGCAATCCACACCAAGAGGTGGCAGCAGCGATGGCCCTACACGCGTCCCCCCGCACCCCGCACGCACAGCGCGCCCTGGTCGTCCTCGCGACCGCCGGGGCCGCCCTGGCGGCAGGAGCGGCGACGGCTTCCGCGGACAGCGGTGAGACGATCGCCGGCCTGGCCCACACCCGCCCCACCTCGCTGGGCAACATCGACCCGCAGGCCGGCGTCCAGGCCCTGACCGGCACCGTCGGCTATGCCACCGGGCCGGTCTCCGACCTCAAGCCCAACCCGCTGGCCGGCACCGGCGTCGACCCGCTGGACAACGGCGTCGGCACGAAGGTCGCCGACTTCCAGCCGCTGACCTCGACCGCGCTGACCGGTCCCGTCGCCCAGGCCCAGTCGCTGGGCGCCGTACCGGTGCTGGGGCAGGCGACCGAACTGCTGCGCTGACGCGCCCGCGCCCGGCGCGCACTTGGGCACGCACGCGAAGAGCCGCGCCTTCCCCGGACGGAGGGAGGGCGCGGCTCGCTTCGGTGCGCGCGGTGCCGCGGTCGTTCAGTACGACGAGCCGGACGCGCCCAGCGCGCCCGTCGGGTGCCAGACCGTCTTCGTCTCCAGGAACGCCGTCATGCGGTCGGTGCCCGGTGTCGCGGACCAGTCCGCGTTGTCCACAGCCTGTGGACGCAGGACGCGCTTGAGGTTGTCCGCCGCCGCGATCTCCAGCTCCTTCGCCAGCGCCTCGTCGGCACCCGCGAGGTCGATCGCGTTGACGTCCTGGTGGGCGGCGAGCGGGGTGGCGATCTCCGCCGTACGGCCGGAGAGGATGTTGACCACGCCGCCGGGGAGGTCGGAGGTGGCCAGCACCTCGCCGAGGGAGAGGGCGGGGAGCGGGGACTTCTCGCTCGCGATCACGACCGCGGTGTTGCCCGTCGCGATGACCGGGGCGACGACCGAGACCAGGCCCAGGAAGGACGACTCCTGCGGGGCCAGGACGGCGACGACGCCCGTCGGCTCCGGCGAGGACAGGTTGAAGAACGGGCCCGCGACCGGGTTGCCGCCGCCCACCACCTGGGCGATCTTGTCGGTCCAGCCCGCGTACCAGACCCAGCGGTCGATCGCCGCGTCCACCTGCGCCGCCGCCTTCGACTTCGACAGGCCCTCGGCGCCGGCGACCTCCGCGACGTACTGCTCGCGGCGGCCCTCCAGCATCTCGGCGACGCGGTAGAGGATCTGGCCGCGGTTGTACGCCGTCGCGCCGGACCAGCCGCCGAACGCCTTGCGCGCGGCGACCACCGCGTCACGGGCGTCCTTGCGGGAGGAGAGCGGGGCGTTCGCCAGCCACTTGCCCTTTGCGTCGGTCACCTCGTACACCCGGCCGCTCTCCGAACGCGGGAACTTCCCGCCGACGTACAGCTTGTAGGTCTTGAAGACACTGAGTCGCTCAGACATCGAGGTACGCCTCCAGGCCGTGGCGGCCGCCCTCGCGGCCGAAGCCCGACTCCTTGTAGCCGCCGAAGGGCGACGTCGGGTCGAACTTGTTGAACGTGTTGGACCAGATCACACCCGCGCGGAGCTTGTTCGCCACCGCCAGGATGCGCGAGCCCTTCTCCGTCCAGATGCCCGCGGACAGGCCGTACGGCGTGTTGTTGGCCTTGGCGACCGCCTCGTCCGGCGTGCGGAACGTGAGGACCGACAGGACCGGGCCGAAGATCTCGTCGCGGGCGACGGTGTGCGCCTGGGTGACGTTGGTGAAGAGCGTCGGCGCGAACCAGTAGCCGGAGGACGGCAGCTCGCAGGCCGGGGACCAGCGCTCGGCGCCCTCCGCCTCGCCCTGGTCCGCCAGCGCGGTGATCCGCGCCAGCTGCTCGGCCGAGTTGATCGCGCCGATGTCGGTGTTCTTGTCCAGCGGGTCGCCCAGGCGCAGGGTGCCCAGGCGGCGCTTGAGGGAGTCGAGCAGCTCGTCGTGGATCGACTCCTGGACCAGCAGGCGGGAACCCGCGCAGCAGACCTGGCCCTGGTTGAAGAAGATGCCGCTCACGATGCCCTCGACGGCCTGGTCGATCGGGGCGTCGTCGAAGACGATGTTGGCGCCCTTGCCGCCCAGTTCGAGGGTGAGCTTCTTGCGGGTGCCCGCGACCGTGCGCGCGATCTCCTTGCCGACGGCCGTGGAGCCGGTGAAGGCGACCTTGTTCACGTCGGGGTGGGCGGTCAGCGCGGCGCCGGCGCGGCCGTCACCGGTGACGATGTTGACGACGCCCCGGGGCAGGCCCGCCTGACGGCAGATGTCCGCGAAGAACAGGGCGGAGAGGGGGGTCGTCTCGGCGGGCTTGAGGACGACCGTGTTGCCGGTCGCCAGCGCCGGGGCGATCTTCCACGCCAGCATCAGGAGCGGGAAGTTCCAGGGGATGACCTGGCCCGCGACGCCCAGCGGGCGCGGGTTCGCGCCGCTGTGCTCGTTTGTCGTCCTCCGGCCGAACCCGGCGTGGTCGAGCTTGTCGGCCCAGCCCGCGTAGTAGAAGAAGTGCGCGGCGACCAGGGGGAGGTCCGCGTCGCGCGTCTCCCGGATCGGCTTGCCGTTGTCCAGGGTCTCCAGGACGGCCAGCTCGCGGCTGCGCTCCTGGATGATCCGGGCGATGCGGAAGAGGTACTTCGCGCGCTCGGCGCCGGGGAGCGCCGACCACTTCTCGAAGGCCTTGCGGGCGGCCTTGACCGCGCGGTCGACGTCCGCCTCGCCCGCCTCGGCGACCTCGGAGAGGACCTCCTCGGTGGCGGGGGCGACGGTCTTGAAGACCTTGCCGTCGGCGGCGGCGGTGAACTCGCCGTCGATGAACAGGCCGTAGGAGGGGGCGATGTCGACGACCGAGCGGGACTCGGGCGCCGGTGCGTACTCGAATGCGGGTGTCTGCTTGTCCATGGTCATGGGGTCTCAGTCCACCGTCACGTAGTCGGGGCCGGAGTAGCGGCCGGTGGCCAGCTTCTGGCGCTGCATCAGCAGGTCGTTCAGCAGCGAGGAGGCGCCGAAGCGGAACCAGTGGTTGTCCAGCCAGTCCTCGCCCGCGGTCTCGTTGACCAGGACCAGGAACTTGATCGCGTCCTTGGTGGTACGGATGCCGCCGGCCGGCTTCACGCCGACCTGGACGCCGGTCTGCGCGCGGAAGTCGCGGACCGCCTCCAGCATCAGCAGGGTGTTGGAGGGCGTGGCGTTGACCGCGACCTTGCCGGTGGACGTCTTGATGAAGTCCGCCCCGGCCAGCATGCCGAGCCAGCTGGCGCGCCGGATGTTGTCGTACGTCGACAGCTCGCCGGTCTCGAAGATGACCTTGAGGCGGGCGGACGTCCCGCAGGCCTCCCGTACGGCGGTGATCTCGTCGTACACCTTCATGTAGTGCCCCGCGAGGAACGCCCCGCGGTCGATGACCATGTCGACCTCGTCCGCGCCCGCCGCCACGGCCTCGCGCACGTCGGCCAGCTTGACGGCCAGCGAGGCGCGGCCCGCCGGGAACGCGGTGGCGACCGAGGCGACCTTCACGTCCGAGCCGGCGACGGCCGCCTTCGCGGCGGGCACCATGTCGGGATAGACGCAGACGGCCGCCGTGGCCGGGGCCGTGCGGTCGGTCGGGTCGGGGCGGACCGCCTTCGCGCCGAGCGCCCGGACCTTGCCGGGGGTGTCCGCGCCTTCCAGCGTCGTCAGATCGACCATCGAGATGGCGAGGTCGAGGGCGTACGCCTTCGCGGTGGTCTTGATGGAACGGGTGCCGAGCGAGGCGGCGCGCGCCTCCAGGCCGACCGTGTCGACGCCGGGCAGTCCGTGGAGGAAGCGGCGCAGCGTGCTGTCGGACGCGGTGACGTCGGCGAGTCCGTGTGCGGGTGCGGCGGATGCAGCGGGTGCAGTGGTGGGCATGGTCACCAGGCGAGCATATCTACGCGCGTAGCGGCTGTACAGTCCCGGGCGCTCATTGTGTGCGGCGGCACCACCTATGAGCGCCGGCCGCGCCGTCGGGCACAATCGGCAGCATGACGACCCCGGAGCCACAGTCCCCCTCGCCGCAGCCGCCGGTGCCCGCGTCCAAGGACCGCGTCTACCGCTCGCCCGCGGGCATCGCCGGTGGCGTGCTGCTGCTCGCGCTCGCCCTGTGGCTCGGTATCGACGCCCTGGTCGCGGGCGAGGGGCGCACTCCGTGGACGGCTGCCGCGGCGCTGCTCTTCCTGGTGCCGCTGATCGCCGCCTACACGGTGCGGCCCGCCGTCTTCGCCGGCGACGACCGGATGCGGGTGCGCAATCCCTTCCGCGTGATCGTGCTGCCCTGGGGGCAGGTCGAGTCGTTCCGGTCCGCCTACTCCAACGAGGTCTTCAGCGAGGCCGGCGACAAGTACCAGCTCTGGGCCCTTCCGGTCTCGCTGCGCGGGCGCAAGAAAGCGGCGCGGCAGGAGTCCCGGCGGGTCGCCGGGGGTGGCCGGGGGCGGGGCGGTCTGCTCGGGGGCGGCCGGGGGGCCGGTTCCGGCGTGGACGAGGGGCCGGTGCGGGCCGAGGCCGACAAGGTCATGGACGAGCTGCGGGAGCTGTGGGAGGCGCGGAAGGACGCGGAGACCTCGCGGGGCGAGGTGGCTGTGCGGTGGGCCTGGGAGGTTGTGGTGCCGGTGGTGGTGGGGGCCGTGGGGTTGGCGGTGTTGCTGGGGATTGGGTGACTGGGCGGGTGGGTCGCCGGGTGCCCGGGGCACCGGGTGGTCTGGCGGCTGGGTGGCCGGGTCGCCGGGTGGCTGGGTGGCCTGGAGGGCCGGCGGGGGTGCGTTGTCTTGCGCACCCCCCGGTGCGTCAGATGCCTGCCGCTGCTGAGAGGTCGCGCTTGAGTGTCGTCAGCAGGTCCGTCGCCTTCGTGCGGGCCGCCGGGAGGTCGGCGTGCGTGCCGACCGGGACGACCACCTCCAGGTAGCACTTCAGCTTCGGTTCCGTGCCGCTCGGGCGGACGATGACGCGTGCGCCGTCCAGGGTGTAGCGCAGGCCGTCCGTGGGCGGGAGCGTGGCCGTGCCCCGCGTGAGGTCCTCGGCGTCGGTGACCGGCAGGCCCGCGAGGTGGGACGGGGGCTGCTCGCGCAGGCGGTGCATCGCGGCCGAGATGAGGGACAGGTCCTCCACGCGGACCGAGAGCTGGTCGGTGGCGTGCAGGCCGTGCTCCACGGCCAGGTCGTCGAGGAGGTCGAGGAGGGTGCGGCCGTCCTCCTTGAGGGTGGAGGCCAGCTCCGTGATCAGGAGCGCGGCGGTGATGCCGTCCTTGTCGCGGACGCCCTCCGGATCCACGCAGTAGCCGAGGGCCTCCTCGTAGCCGTAGCGGATGCCGTCGACGCGGGCGATCCACTTGAAGCCGGTGAGGGTCTCGACGTGCGGGCGGTCCGCCTTCTCCGCGATGCGGCCGAGGAGGGACGACGACACGATCGACTCCGCGAACGTGCCCTGCGCTCCGCGGGTGACCAGGTGGGCGGCCAGGAGGGCGCCGACCTCGTCGCCGCGGAGCATGCGCCAGTCGTCCGTGGCGTCCTGTACCGCCACCGCGAGGCGGTCGGCGTCCGGGTCGTTGGCGATGATCAGGTCGGGGGCCGTCTCGCGGGCCCTCGCGAAGGCGAGGTCCATCGCGCCGGGCTCCTCCGGGTTGGGGAAGGCGACGGTGGGGAAGTCCGGGTCGGGGTCCGCCTGCTCGGTGACGAGGGCGGGGGTGGGGAAGCCGGCCCGGGCGAAGGCGGCGAGGAGGGTGTCCTTGCCGACGCCGTGCATCGCGGTGTAGACCGTGCGGGCCGTGCGGGGGGAGTCGGGGGAGAGGACCGCGTCCGTGCGGGCGAGGTAGGCGTCGAGGACGTCGTCGTCGAGGGTCTGCCAGCCGGTGGTGGGGCGGGGGACGTCGTGCAGGGAGGCTACGGCGTCGATCTCCGCGGCGATGTCGACGTCCGCGGGGGGCACGATCTGGGAGCCGTCGCCCAGGTACACCTTGTAGCCGTTGTCGCGGGGCGGGTTGTGGCTGGCCGTGACCTCCACGCCGGCGACCGCGCCGAGGTGGCGGATGGCGAAGGCGAGCACCGGGGTGGGGAGGGGGCGGGGGAGTACGGCCGCCCTGAGGCCGGCGCCGGTCATGACCGCGGCGGTGTCCGCCGCGAAGTCCTGTGACTTGTGGCGGGCGTCGTAGCCGATGACGACGAGGCCGTTGGTGTTGCCGTGTTTCTTGAGGTAGGCGGCGAGGCCCGCTGCGGCGCGGATGACCACGGAGCGGTTCATGCGCATGGGGCCGGCGCCGAGCTCGCCGCGGAGGCCCGCGGTGCCGAACTGGAGGGTGCCGGAGAAGCGTGCGGTGAGCTCTGCGCGGTCCTCGGCGTCGATGAGCTTGGCGAGTTCGGCGCGGGTGTCCGCGTCGGGGTCCTCGGCCAGCCATGCCTTGGCCCGTGCGAGGAGGTCGTCTTGCACGTCGGTCAGCCTCTCGTGTGTCGGTTGTGTGCGGGGTGCCTGCGGCGGCCTGTGGCTGCTTCGGTGGGGGTGCGCGTAGCGCGGTGCGTGGTCCTGTGGGTCGGGGCCGCGCCGGGGGGTGTCCGTCCTCGGAACGGCGCGGAATCGGTCGGCCACAGAAGTGCCCTGCGTTGACGCGCCAACCGCTGCGGGCGGACACCCCCCGACACGACCCCTTCGCGCCGTACGCGGCTATCCGGACGCCCCCCGGCTGCCGGTAGTCGCTCCCGCCCTAGCTGCGGGCAGTCGTGCCGCTGGGGCGGCACGGGTGGGCGCAGCGGCACCCGGCCAGCGCCGGCTCGCGTCACCCACCCCGGCCCACAGGCGCGCCGGGTGCCGAGCGGCGTCGGGTTACAGCCGGCCCAGCACCTGGGTCAGCAGCGCGCCCATCCGGGTGGCGGAGTCGCGGCCTGCCTGGAGGACCTCCTCGTGGTTGAGGGGCTCGCCCGTCATGCCCGCGGCGAGGTTGGTGACCAGGGAGATGCCCAGTACCTCCGCGCCGGCCTCGCGCGCGGCGATCGCCTCCAGGACCGTCGACATGCCCACCAGGTCGGCCCCGATGACGCGGGCCATGCGGATCTCGGCCGGGGTCTCGTAGTGCGGGCCGGGGAACTGGGCGTAGACGCCCTCCTCCAGCGTGGGGTCGACCTCCTTGCACAGGGCCCGCAGGCGGGGGGAGTAGAGGTCGGTGAGGTCGACGAAATTGGCGCCGATGATGGGGGAGGTCGCGGTGAGGTTGATGTGGTCGCTGATCAGGACCGGCTGGCCGGGGCGCATGCCCTCGCGCAGGCCGCCGCAGCCGTTGGTCAGGATGATCGTCTTGGCGCCGGCCGCCACCGCGGTGCGGACGCCGTGGGAGACGGCGGCGACGCCGTGGCCCTCGTAGTAGTGGGTGCGGCCCAGGAAGACCAGTGCGCGCTTGTCGCCGATCGAGTACGAGCGGATCTTGCCGCCGTGACCCTCCACCGCGGGCTTGGGGAAGCCCGGCAGGTCGGTGACCTGGAGATCGGCCTCGGGGGCGCCCAGGGCGTCCACGGCCGGTGCCCAGCCGGAGCCCATCACGAGGGCGACGTCGTGGGTCTCGGCGCCGGTGAGTTCGCGCAGGCGGGCCGCGGCGGCGTCGGCGGCGGCGTAGGGGTCGCCCTGGATGTCGTCCGGAAGAAGAGATGCGTTCACGCCGAAGAGGGTAGCCGGTTTCCGCCTACGCGCGTAGATGACAGAGGTCACGGGATGGTGATGGTTGGGTTGGAGGATCTGACAGGGGTGGCGTCAGCAGGGGCGCTTGCGCAGTTCCATCACGTAGTCGTGCGGCGCGCCGGCCGATTCGGCCGCGTCCGCCACCTCGCCCAGGTAGCGGGCGGAGGGCAGGCCGCCCTCGTAGGCGTTCAGGACGTACGTCCATGCCTTCTCCTCGCCCTCCAGGGTGTGGACGCGCACCCGGGTGCGGCGGTATATGTCCAGCCCCACGCCCTCCCAGCGGTCCAGCGAGTCCTCGTCCATCGGGGCGACGTCGTAGAGCGCCACGAAGACCTGCGAGATCGGGTCCTCGACCAGGGTCGCCAGCGCGCCCTCCCAGCCCATGTGCTCGCCCCCGAAGGTCAGCCGCCACCCGTTCAGCCAGCCGGTCGCGCGCAGCGGCGAGTGCGGGGCGCGGCGGGTCATGAGCCGCGCGTCGAGGTTGCCGGCATAAGCGGCGTAGAGCGACATGGGGGAAGGGTACGACAGGCGCCACGCGCATCACGTTCGTAACGGTGGTGCCCCCGGGCAGCCTCCCGTTGAAGGGTGCGGGACAATGGAGTACGTGACTCGGATCGTGATCATTGGCGGCGGACCCGGCGGATACGAAGCGGCGCTGGTGGCCGCGCAACTCGGTGCGGAGGTGACCGTCGTCGACTGCGACGGTCTGGGCGGGGCGTCGGTGCTGACCGACTGCGTGCCGTCCAAGACCCTCATCGCCACGGCCGAGGTGATGACCACCTTCGACTCCTCCTACGAGGAGCTGGGGATCATCGTCGCCGACGACACCCCGCCCATGGAGCAGGCCGCCCGGGTCGTGGGCGTCGACCTCGGGAAGGTCAACCGACGGGTCAAGCGGCTCGCGCTCGCCCAGTCGCACGACATCACCGCCTCCGTGACGCGGGCCGGCGCGCGGGTCATGCGCGGGCGTGGCCGGCTGGAGGGGATGCAGGCGCTCGACGGGTCGCGGAAGGTCGTGGTGCGCGCCGCCGACGGGAGCGAGGAGACGCTCACCGCCGATGCCGTGCTGATCGCCACCGGCGGTCATCCGCGTGAGCTGCCGGACGCGCGGCCCGACGGGGAGCGCATCCTGAACTGGACCCAGGTGTACGACCTGGACGAGTTGCCGGAAGAGCTGATCGTGGTCGGGTCCGGTGTGACCGGTGCCGAGTTCGCCGGTGCCTACCAGGCGCTCGGGTCGCGGGTCACCCTCGTGTCGTCGCGGGATCGGGTGCTGCCCGGCGAGGACCCCGACGCCGCCGCCGTACTCGAGGACGTCTTCCGGCGGCGCGGCATGAACGTCATGTCGCGGTCCCGGGCCCAGTCCGCCAAACGGGTGGGAGACCGGGTGGAGGTCACGCTCGCCGACGGGCGGGTCATCACCGGGTCGCACTGTCTGGTGGCCGTCGGCGCCATCCCCAACACCGACGGGATGGGTCTTGAGGAGGCCGGGGTCAAGCTCAAGGACTCCGGGCACATCCGCACCGACCGCGTGTCGCGGACCTCGGCTCCCGGTGTGTACGCCGCCGGTGACGTCACCGGCGTCTTCGCGCTGGCTTCGGTGGCGGCGATGCAGGGGCGCATCGCCATGTACCACTTCCTCGGGGACGCGGTCACTCCGCTCAACCTCAAGACCGTCTCCGCCAACGTCTTCACCGACCCCGAGATCGCCACCGTCGGCTACTCCCAGGCCGACGTCGACGGCGGCAAGATCGACGCCCGCGTGGTGAAGCTGCCGCTGCTGCGCAACCCGCGCGCCAAGATGCAGGGCATCCGGGACGGCTTCGTCAAGATCTTCTGCCGGCCCGGCACCGAGATCGTGGTGGGCGGTGTCGTCGTGGCGCCGCGCGCCTCGGAGCTGATCCACCCCATCTCCCTCGCCGTCGACAACAACCTGACGGTCGAGCAGATCGCCAACGCCTTCACCGTGTATCCGTCGCTCTCGGGCTCGATCGCGGAGGTCGCGCGGCAGTTGCACACGCGGAAGGCGGGCGGCGAGGGCTAGCCTGCGGGGACGCGGCTTGAATCGACTCCCCGCTGGTCACAGGGAGTTGTGGAGCGTGCGGGTGGCATAGGCGGGCAGAGTAGGCCCGTATACCACTTCTGGTACTGCCATGCGAACAACTTCTGTTATTCGGCGCATACTGCTGAAAGCAGACGGTCGTTGGGGTTACTGTCAGTTTCGTGTTCGCTGCAGAACGTCGCCAATTGATCCTCGAAATGGTGCGAGCGAACGGGGCCGTGTCGCTCCGTGAGCTCGCCCGCGTCGTCCAGACCTCCGAAGTGACCGTACGGCGGGACGTGCGCGCACTGGAGGCAGAAGGACTCCTCGACCGCCGGCACGGCGGTGCGGTACTGCCGGGCGGGTTCACGCGAGAGTCCGGCTTCCCGCAGAAGTCCCATCTCGCGACCGCCGAGAAGACGGCCATCGCCGATCTCGCCGCGGGCTTCGTCGAAGAGGGCGAGGCCATCGTGGTGGGTGCCGGGACGACCACGCAGGAGCTGGCCCGCCGGCTCGCGCGGGTTCCCGGGCTGACCGTCGTCACCAACTCGCTGCTGGTGGCCCAGGCCCTCGCGCACGCCAACCGGGTCGAGGTCGTGATGACCGGCGGCACGCTCCGCGGGTCCAACTACGCCCTGGTCGGGTCGGGTGCCGAGCAGTCCCTGCAAGGGCTGCGGGTGTCCAAGGCCTTTCTGTCCGGGAGTGGGCTGACGGCGGAGCGGGGGCTGTCCACGTCCAACATGCTGTCGGCGTCCGTCGACCGCGCCCTGGTGCAGGCCGCCGCCGAGGTCGTCGTCCTCGCCGACCACTCCAAGCTGGGCACGGACACCATGTTCCAGACCGTGCCCACGGACCTCATCACCCGCCTGGTCACCGACGAGGCGCCGGCCCACGACGACCGTGCCGCCACCGAGCTGCAGGCCCTTGCCGACCAAGGGGTGCAGATCGCCGTGGCGGGGGCGTCCGGCGGTGCGGCGTCCGGCCCGGGGGGCACCGGGGCCCCGGGGGGTGATGCCGTACCGGCGCGTCAGCAGCGCCGCGACGTGCCGCTTCCGGGGCCGCGCCGACAGGTTCCGGGCGCGGCGGCGGGGCTGCGCTCGGCGACCGCCCTGGGTGAGCAGCCGGCCGGGCCGGAACGGGCGCGCGTCGCCGACATGCGCCGACGCTAGCCGTCTTACGGTCCCCGCAGTCGTCTTACGTCCACGCAGCCGTCTTACGGTCGCCGCAGCCGTCGTGCGGTCCCGGTAGCCGCCGTACGGTCCCGGTCGCGCCCCCCGAAAACGGCGGGGGCGCCCGGCGGGACCGGTTGCTTCGGTCCGCCGGGCGCCCCGGATGCTTCCCGCGGGTGCCTCAGTCCTTGATCTCGCAGATCGCCGCGCCGGAGGTCACGGAGGCTCCGATCTCGGCGCCCAGGCCCTTGATGGTGCCGGACTTGTGGGCGTTGAGGGGCTGCTCCATCTTCATCGCCTCGAGTACGACGATCAGGTCGCCCTCCTGGACCTCCTGGCCCTCCTCGACGGCGATCTTGACGATGGTGCCCTGCATCGGGGAGGCGAGGGTGTCGCCGGAGGCCGCGGGGCCGGACTTCTTCGCCGCGCGGCGCTTGGGGCGGGCGCCGGCCGCCAGGCCGGTGCGGGCCAGGGACATGCCCAGGCTGGAGGGCAGGGAGACCTCCAGGCGCTTGCCGCCGACCTCGACGACGACCGTCTCGCGGCCCGACTCCTCGTCCGCCTCCGTGTCGGCGGGCGCGTTGAAGGGCTTGATGTCGTTGACGAACTCCGTCTCGATCCACCGGGTGTGGACCGTGAACGGGTCGCTGGAGCCGGTCAGCTCCGGTGCGAACGCCGCGTCACGCACGACCGTGCGGTGGAACGGGATGGCCGTGGCCATGCCCTCCACGGTGAACTCGTCCAGGGCGCGGGCGGCGCGCTGGAGGGCTTCCTTGCGGGTGCGGCCGGTGACGATGAGCTTGGCCAGCAGGGAGTCCCACGCCGGGCCGATCACGCTGCCGGACTCGACGCCGGCGTCGAGGCGGACACCGGGGCCGGTGGGCGCCTCGAAGAGGGTGACGGTGCCGGGGGCGGGCAGGAAGCCGCGGCCCGGGTCCTCGCCGTTGATGCGGAACTCGAAGGAGTGGCCGCGCAGCTCCGGGTCGTCGTAGCCGAGCTTCTCGCCGTCGGCGATGCGGAACATCTCGCGGACCAGGTCGATACCGGCGACTTCCTCGGTGACCGGGTGCTCGACCTGCAGGCGGGTGTTGACCTCCAGGAAGGAGATCGTGCCGTCCATGCCGACGAGGAACTCCACGGTCCCGGCGCCGACGTAGCCGGCCTCCTTCAGGATCGCCTTGGAGGACGAGTACAGCTCGTCCATCTGCGCCTGGGACAGGAACGGGGCGGGGGCTTCCTCGACCAGTTTCTGGTGGCGGCGCTGCAGTGAGCAGTCACGGGTGGAGACGACGACCACGTTGCCGTGCTGGTCGGCCAGGCACTGGGTCTCCACGTGGCGGGGCTTGTCGAGGTAGCGCTCGACGAAGCACTCGCCGCGGCCGAACGCGGCCACCGCCTCACGGACGGCGGAGTCGTACAGCTCGGGGACCTCGTCCAGGGTGCGGGCGACCTTCAGGCCGCGTCCGCCACCGCCGAAGGCCGCCTTGATCGCGATCGGCAGGCCGTGTTCCTCGGCGAACGCGACGACCTCGTCGGCGCCGGAGACCGGGTCGGGGGTGCCCGCGACCAGCGGGGCGCCCGCGCGCTGCGCGATGTGCCTGGCCGCGACCTTGTCGCCCAGGTCACGGATGGCGTGCGGGGGCGGACCGATCCAGATCAGCTCCGCGTCGAGGACCGCCTGGGCGAACTCGGCGTTCTCGGAAAGGAATCCGTAGCCGGGGTGAACGGCGTCCGCGCCCGACTCCCGCGCGGCCTTGAGGACCTTGTCGATGTCCAGATAGCTGGTGCCGGGGGTGTCACCACCCAGGGCGAACGCCTCATCAGCGGCACGGACGTGCAGAGCGTCCCGGTCCGGGTCCGCGTAGACGGCCACGCTCGCGATCCCCGCGTCCCGGCAGGCCCGGGCCACACGGACAGCGATTTCGCCACGATTGGCGATGAGCACCTTGCGCACGATTGAGGCTCCCTCCTTGAAACAAGCCGATTTTAGGGACTGCCGACACGGCACTTCGACCCGTCCCCAATGGTGAGCTTGCCCACACGGAGCGTGATTCGAGGCTCGCTCGACCCGCGAAAGCCCTTGTAGTACCGCGCTACGCAGGACTCATGGGGGAAACCCTAGCTCTCCCGTGTGGTCAAGGTCTCTGTAAGAGCGTGCTGCGGGCCACTCCGTTTCTTTGTCGAGTCCCTACTAATGGCCCAATGATTCTTTGCTCGCGGCAGACCCCTTGTCGCGAGGTTTACCCGTTAGTAGCGTTCTGGCTGTCTCGAACATACTTGGGGTAACAGCTGTCCGGTGCGGCAGTGGTCGAAAGTGGGTGGGGACCGGTGTCGGTGCGCAGGCCGGTGGCTTGGATCGTGACCGTCGTGCTCTTCCTGGAGGCGGTCGGCGTCGCGGCGCTGAACTGGTTCCTGGGGATCGTCGTCGACCGGCAGGACATGTCCCTGGCCGGTCTCGACCCGGACATGATGTCCGTGTCCTCGAAGATCGGCGGGGTCGTCTTCGGGCTCTACTTCGCGCTGTGCGGGCTGGTCGCCCTGCTCGTGGCGGTGCGCGACCGCGCGCCCGCCGGGCTCGGCCGGATCCTGCTGATCAGCGCGGCCGTGGTGCACGGGCTGCTCGGGGCCTTCACCTGGGGACTGGTGGGCCCCGGCGCCTTCGTCTTCATGATCGTCGTACTCGGTCTCATCGTGCTGCTGCTGATGACCTACGACGCCCACGAGCGGCCCGCGCCCGCGGCGCGCCCCGAGGACGGCAGGGGCGACGACGGTACGCCGGTCAGCCCGCCGCCGGCGCCCACAACTCCGTGATGCCGGTCCCCAGCTCGGCGAGGAGCCGCCGCAGCAGGGGCAGGCTGAGGCCGATCACGTTGCCGTGGTCCCCGTCGATGCCGTCGATGAACGGGGCCGAGCGGCCGTCCAGGGTGAACGCCCCGGCGACGTACAGCGGCTCCCCGGAGGCCACGTAGGCCGCGATCTCCTCGTCGGTCGGCTCGCCGAAGCGGACGACGGTGGAGGCGGTGGCCGAGACGTGGCGGCCGGAGGCGGTGTCCCAGACGCAGTGGCCGGTCTGCAGGGTGCCCGCCCGGCCGCGCATCGCCTTCCAGCGGGCGGTCGCCTCCTCGGCGTCCGCCGGCTTGCCGAGGGCCCGGCCGTCCAGGTCGAGCACCGAGTCGCAGCCGATCACCAGGGCGCCGTGCACCTCGGGCTTCGCGGCCACGACGGAGGCCTTGGCCTCGGCCAGGGCGAGGGCCAGCTCGGCGGGGGTGGGGGCGGTGACGGCGTCCTCGTCGACCCCGCTCACGAGCACCTCGGGGGCCAGGCCGGCCTGGCGGAGCAGGCCCAGTCGGGCCGGGGACTGGGAGGCGAGGACGAGTCGGCGGCGCGGCTGCTGGTCGGTCATGGGACCAGGGTATCGGCGGCGCGGGGATCGCCGGTGGCTCAGTGCAGGCCGGCGACCAGCATCGCGAGAACCATCGCCAGCGCCAGGAAGACGCCCAGTCGCCGCAGCCTGTGCTGCATGTCGCGGAGTTCTTCGGGCGGCTCGTTCTTCGGGTCGGACCACAGCATGTCACCAGCGTGCGGCTTCGGGAGGGGGCGGCGCTTGAGTACGGGTACCTAGATCGGGGCGCGGGGTTGTTCCGCCGTGCGCGGTTCCCCGCGCCCCTGGGTGGGTTGTCCCTAGCTGGGCCAGTAGGTGCGGCCCCATGAGGCCGGGCCGGGCTGGGGGAGGTGGTGGGTGGCGATCCTGGACGGGTCGGACCACGCGTCCCTGCTGCGTGGCGTGCCCGTGGGCTCGGATTCCGCCGCCGCCGCGCGGGCCCTGACCACCGTCAGGGCCGCGGCCAGTTCCTCCGGGGTCGGGTTTCCCCGTACGACCTTGATCACAGCGGCTCCTTAGAGGGGGATGTTGCCGTGCTTCTTCGGGGGGAGGGATTCGCGCTTGGTGCGGAGTTGGCGCAGGCCGCGGACGATGTGGCGGCGGGTGTCGGACGGCATGATCACCGCGTCGACGTAGCCGCGTTCGGCCGCCGTGTAGGGGTTGAGGAGGGCGTCCTCGTACTCCTGGATCAGGCGGGCGCGGGTGGCCTCGGCGTCGTCACCGGCCTCGGTGATGGTGCGGCGGTGCAGGATGTTGACCGCGCCCTGGGCGCCCATGACGGCGATCTGGGCGGTCGGCCAGGCCAGGTTGAGGTCGGCGCCCAGGTGCTTGGAGCCCATGACGTCGTAGGCGCCGCCGAAGGCCTTGCGGGTGATGACCGTGATGAGGGGGACGGTGGCCTCGGCGTAGGCGTAGATCAGCTTGGCGCCGCGGCGGATGATGCCGTCGTGCTCCTGGTCGACGCCGGGCAGGAAGCCGGGGACGTCCACGAAGGTGATCACGGGGACGTTGAAGGCGTCGCAGGTGCGGACGAAGCGGGCCGCCTTCTCGGAGGCGGTGATGTCCAGGCAGCCGGCGAACTGCATCGGCTGGTTGGCGACGATGCCGACCGGGCGGCCCTCGACCCGGCCGAAGCCGGTCAGGATGTTCGGCGCGAACAGGGCCTGGGTCTCGAAGAACTCCGCGTCGTCGAGGACGTGCTCGATGACCGTGTGCATGTCGTACGGCTGGTTCGCCGAGTCCGGGACGATCACGTCCAGCTCGGCGTCCTCGTCGGTGACCGCGAGGTCGGCCTCCTCGGGGAAGGCGGGCGGCTCGGAGAGGTTGTTGGACGGCAGGTACGACAGCAGCTGCTTGACGTACTCGATGGCGTCCTTCTCGTCGCCGGCCATGTGGTGCGCCACGCCCGAGTTGGTGTTGTGGGTGCGGGCGCCGCCCAGCTCCTCGAAGCCGACGTCCTCGCCGGTGACGGTCTTGATGACGTCGGGTCCGGTGATGAACATGTGCGAGGTCTGGTCGACCATGACCGTGAAGTCGGTGATCGCCGGGGAGTAGACCGCGCCGCCGGCGCAGGGGCCCACGACCAGGCTGATCTGCGGGATCACGCCGGAGGCGTGGGTGTTGCGGCGGAAGATCTCGCCGTAGGCGCCGAGCGAGGCGACGCCCTCCTGGATGCGGGCGCCGCCGGAGTCGTTGATGCCGATGACCGGGCAGCCGGTCTTCAGCGCGAAGTCCATGACCTTGACGATCTTCTGGCCGTAGACCTCGCCCAGCGCGCCGCCGAAGACGGTGAAGTCCTGGGAGAACACGGCGACGGGGCGGCCGTCGACGGTGCCGTAGCCGGTGACGACGCCGTCGCCGTAGGGGCGGTTGGCGTCCAGGCCGAAGTTGGTGGAGCGGTGCCGGGCGAACTCGTCCAGCTCGACGAAGGAGCCCTCGTCGAGCAGGAGCTCGATGCGCTCACGGGCGGTCAGCTTGCCCTTGGCGTGCTGCTTCTCCACGGCACGTGAGGAACCGGCGTGCGTCGCCTCCTCGATACGGCGCGTCAGATCCGCGAGCTTGCCCGCGGTCGTGTGGATGTCGGGCTGCTGCTCTTCCGGCTCGGACATCGGGATGCGGCTCCCTGCCTGCTCAAAAGGGGGGACGGTTACTCGTTCGTAGAGTAGTAGGGGGTCTTCCGTTCGGCAGTGCGGTCTTTCCCACACCTAGGGTGGGTTGCATGACGCCGCGCGATGCCTCTGGCTCCCCGAACAACCGGTGGTCCGACCTGGACCGGCCGCCCCTCAACGGCACGGCCCTGCGCCGGGCGCTGGTGCGGGAGGGAGGGCTGTGGCGGCAGGTGGACGTGGTGCAGCGGACCGGGTCCACCAACTCCGACCTCGTGGCCCGCGCCGCCGAGGAGGGGCTGGGGGAGGGGGCCGTACTGATCGCCGAGGAGCAGACCGCCGCGCGGGGGCGCCTGGACCGGCAGTGGACGGCGCCGCCCCGCTCCGGGCTCTTCTTCTCCGTGCTGCTGCGGCCCACCGAGGTGCCGGTGGCCCGCTGGGGCTGGCTGCCGCTGCTGACCGGCGTGGCCGTGGCGACCGGGCTCTCCCGCGTGGCGGGCGTCGACACGGCGCTGAAGTGGCCCAACGACCTGCTGGTGACCGTCGGCGACGAGGAGCGCAAGGCCGGCGGCATCCTCGCCGAGCGGGCCGGCGACGGGGTCGTCATCGGCGTCGGCGTCAACGTCAGTCTCCGCGCCGACGAGCTGCCGGTCCCCCAGGCCGGCTCGCTGGCGCTGGCCGGCGCCGCCGGCACCGACCGGGACCCGCTGCTGCGGGGCGTGCTGCGGTCGCTGGAGGACTGGTACGGGCGGTGGCGGTCGGCGGAGGGCGACCCGGTGGCCAGCGGACTCCAGGAGACCTACGCGGCGGGCTGCGCGACGCTCGGACGCGTGGTCCGGGCCGAGCTGCCGGGGGACCGGTCACTGGTCGGGGAGGCGGTGGCCGTGGACGGCGACGGACGGCTGGTCCTGGCTACGGGCGCGGGAGTGCAGGAGCCGGTGGGGGCGGGGGACATCGTGCATCTGCGGTTGGCGTGAGGGGGGCTGGGGGCGGGGGCCGGGCGGGGTGGGCACGATCCGGTGCGGGGTCGGGCCCGGGGGCGTACGGGAGTGGTGGTTTCGTGGTGAGGGCCGGGGCGCGGGAGCCCGTGAGGGCGGGGGACTGCGTGCGGCTGCGGGTGGCGTGAGTGCGGTTCGGGGCGCAGGCTCGGGGCGAGCAGGGTTCGGTGCGGGATCGGCCTGTGGTTGTACGGAGAGGGGGGCGGGGCGTGTGCCGCGTGGGAGAGCGGTGGCGTTCGCGCGGGATCCGGGGTGCGGGCCGGGCCCCTCGGAGTGCGGCCGCACGGCAGTGAGCTGGGGCACACCTGACGTAAAGTTGTGGCCGGTCGATATCTGACCGCGGCAGATCGGAAGGGCAGCAGGCTTGAGCGTCGACGACACGGGCTCCGGCGCGGACGGGGACGGCCGGGTGGACCCCGAGCCCGGCCCGGACTCCGCCGACTCCGGCGAGGACCCGCTCGCGCTGCGCCTCGAAGGGCTCATTCTGGGCGCCGAGCGCCGCTACACCCCCTTCCAGGCCGCCCGCAGCGCGGGCGTCTCCATGGAGCTGGCGTCCCGTTTCTGGCGGGCCATGGGCTTCGCCGACATAGGCCAGGCCAGGGCGCTCACCGAGGCCGACGTCCTCGCCCTGCGGCGGCTGGCCGGTCTGGTGGAGGCGGGGCTGCTCAGCGAGGCGATGGCCGTGCAGGTGGCCCGGTCCACGGGGCAGACCACCGCCCGGTTGGCCGAGTGGCAGATCGACTCCTTCCTGGAGGGCCTGACCGAGCCTCCCGAGCCCGGGATGACGCGCACCGAGGTGACGTACCCGATCGTCGAGCTGCTCCTGCCCGAGCTGCAGGAGTTCCTCGTCTACGTCTGGCGCCGCCAGCTGGCCGCCTCGGCGGGCCGGGTCGTGCAGGCCGCCGACGACGAGGAGATGGTGGACCGGCGCCTCGCGGTCGGCTTCGCCGACCTGGTCGGCTTCACCCGGCTGACCCGCCGGATGGAGGAAGAGGAACTCGGCGAGCTGGTCGAGGCCTTCGAGACCACCGCCGCCGACCTGGTCGCCGCGCGCGGCGGGCGGCTGATCAAGACCCTCGGCGACGAGGTGCTCTACGCCGCCGACGACGCCGGAACGGCCGCGGAGATCGCGCTGCTCCTGGTCGAGACGATGGCGAACGACGAGACCATGCCGGAACTGCGCGTCGGCATCGCCTTCGGCACCGTCACCACCCGGATGGGCGACGTCTTCGGGTCGACCGTGAACCTGGCCTCCCGGCTGACCTCGATAGCTCCCCGTGACGCCGTCCTCGTCGACGCCGCGCTCGCGGAGGAGCTGATCCGCACGCAGGACGCGCCGGCCTCGGAGGCGGTCGCCGCCGAGGAGGCCACCGCCGCGGAGAAGGCGGGCGAGGATCCGCCGTCGTACCGCTTCGCGCTCCAGCCGATGTGGCAGCGCCCGGTGCGCGGTCTCGGCGTGGTCGAGCCCTGGCTGCTCACCCGCCGGGGCGACGACGCCGACGAGGGTTAGGGCCCGAGGGGGCGTCCCGGCGGCCGTCAGTCGCCGCCGCGCAGGTCCACGCAGAGGCCGATGACCGGCACGCACAGGCTCGGATCGTGCGGTTCCGGGGCGGGTGGCGGGGGTGTGGAGCGGTCCGGGGGCGGGGTCGGCGTGGGGCGCGGCGGGGCGTCGGAGTGCGGGGGCCGTGGGGCGTGGGTGGAGCCCGGCTGCCGGGGAGCGTGCGGCGCGGTCGGGCTGTCGGCGTCTGCCCGGTATCCGGGTGGGTTCGGAGCGTCGGGGATGGTCGTCGTGCCAGAGGACGAGGACGAGGCCGCGGGGTGGGGTGTGGACGGGGCCGGTATCGGTCCGCCCGCCGGGGAGCCGCTCAGGCCGCCCATGGCGGATGTCGCCGAGGGGCCCACGCCGGACGGACCGGCGGTGCGGTCGGCGCCCGGTGTCCTCGCCCGGTCCGTCGCGGTCTCCCGGCCCCCGCCCGGGTCCACGCGCGGCGCGGCCTCGGCGCCGTAGCCGCCCGCGTCGCCGCCGGGCTCGGGCAGCAGGCGTACGAGGCTCAGGGCACCGGCCGCCAACGCGAGGCCGCCCGCGGCCAGCAGCACCTTGCGGGGCTGTGGTCGGCGGTGTCGGCCCCGGCGGCCCCAAGGGTGCGCCCGTCCTGTCGGTGTGCCGGTCGTCGTCATGATCCCTCCCCGGTGCCACGGGCCCCCGCCGCGCCGTGGCGGGGCGACGCTACGGGGTGCCGGCGGCCCCGGTACGACGGTCGGCCGGATGTCACTCGAACGGGTGGACGGCGTGGCGCGGGGGCGGGGCGGGTCCGGCCTTCCGTCGCGCGGGCATGCCTGCGATGATCGGACGGTCGGCTGTTAACACGCGTTAACCGGAGGGTGTCATGAGCGAGGAGCGGTTCGGAGATTTCGTCCTGGTGCGGCGGCACGGGGACGGGCATGTCGCGGAGCTCGCGCTCGACCGGCCGACGGCCATGAACGCCGTCTCGACCGCGATGGCCCGGTCCGTCGCCGAGGCGTGCGCGGCGCTCGCCGAGGACCGGAGCGTGCGGGCGGTGGTGCTGACCTCGACCCACGAGCGGGCGTTCTGCGTCGGCGCCGACCTGAAGGAGCGCAACTCCTTCTCCGACGCCGACCTGCTGCGCCAGCGGCCGGTGACCCGGGGCGCGTACACCTCGGTGCTGGAGCTGCCGGTGCCGACGATCGCGGCCGTGCACGGCTTCGCGCTGGGCGGCGGCTTCGAGCTGGCGCTCTCCTGCGACGTGATCGTGGCCGACCCCACGGCGGTGGTGGGCCTGCCCGAGGTGTCCGTCGGGGTGATTCCGGGCGGCGGCGGTACGCAGCTGCTGCCGCGCCGGGTGGGTGCGGCGCGCGCCGCCGAGCTGGTGTTCACGGCGCGGCGGGTGGAGGCCGCGGAGGCCCGCGAGCTGGGGCTGGTGGACCAGCTGGTGGACGAGGGGCGGGACCGGGAGGAGGCGCTGGAGCTGGCGTCCCGGATGGCCGCGAACTCGCCCGTGGGGCTGCGGGCGGCCAAGCGGGCGCTGCGGCTCGGACACGGCCTGGATCTGCGGGCGGGCCTCGAGGTCGAGGACGCGGCGTGGCGGGCGGTGGCGTTCTCGGGGGACCGGGCGGAGGGAGTGGCCGCGTTCAACGAGAAGCGGGCGCCGCGGTGGCCGGGAGAGTAGTCCCCGTTCGCCCTGCTTGAGTCACATTTCTGCCTGAATCTCCCTAGCCTGGAGTGATGGGAGAGGACAGACGGCTGGCGGCGGTGGTGGCACTGGCGCAGGGCATGGCCGCCGCGCACAGCTCCCGCGAGGCGTGGCGGGCGGCGGCGGCCGGTGCGTGTCTGGCACTGGGCGGCAGCTTCGCCGCGCTGTCGGTGTGGGAGCGCGAGCTGGGCCGGCTCCGGGTCCTCGTGAACGTGGGCAGGCGGGCCGAGGACGAGGAGGAGTTCCCGGAGGACGAGTCCTACCCGGTGCACCAGTTCGCGGAGATCACCGAGTTCCTGCACGAGCGCTGGGCCGGCGGTGGTGAGCCCGACGCCTGGGTGGAGACGGCCGAGGGTCCCGCCGCCGGGCGGCCGGGGTACGTCCATCAGCGCGTCGCCGCGCTGCGCCGCCGGGGGCGCGGCTGCTGCGTCGTCGCCCCGATCGTGCTGCACGGCCGCGCCTGGGGCGAGCTGTACGTGGCCCGCCCGGTGGGGGACCCGGTCTTCGCGCGGCCCGACGCCGACTTCGCCACCGTGCTGGCCTCGGTCGTGGCCGCCGGGATCGCGCAGGCCGAGCGTCTCGAGGAGGTCCGGCGCCTCGCGTACACCGACGCGCTCACCGGGCTGGCCAACCGTCGCGCCGTGGACGCGGCGCTGGACGAGGCCGTCGAGCGGCACCGCAGGGACGACGTGGTCGTCAGCCTCGTCGTCTGCGATCTGAACGGCCTCAAGCGGGTGAACGACACGCACGGGCACGCCGTCGGGGACCGGCTCCTGGAGCGGTTCGGGTCGGTGCTGTCGCTGTGCGGGGCGATGCTGCCGGGGGCGCTGGCCGCGCGGCTGGGCGGGGACGAGTTCTGCCTGCTCGCGGTCGGGCCGTCCGCCGACGAGGTGGTCAAGGCCGCCGAGGAGCTGTGCCGCCGGGCCGCCGAGCTGGAGCTGGGCGACGGGGTGGCCTGCGGGGTGGCGTCCACGGCGGACGAGGTCGGGCCGGTGCGCTCCGCCCGCCGGCTGTTCCGGCTCGCCGACGCCGCCCAGTACCGCGCCAAGGCCGAGCGGTCGGCCGGACCGGTCGTCGCGGGCCGCGAGGGACCGGACGACCCCGTCGTACGGCTCGCCGACGAGCCGTCCCGGGAGGAGGGCGGGGAGCGCCGGCGCTTCCGGGGGCGGCACTCGCCGTAGGGCCGGGTCCGGCCGGGTCCGGCGAGGGGGGTGAAGTCGGTAAGGGGTGAAACCGCTGCCCGATGGTGACGCATCCCCTCGTGACATCAAGGAATTCACTGCGTACGCTCCTGAATATGGATATGCACACTGTGGTGGTGGGGACGTCCGGGGTGACCGCGTCCGACGTTCTCGCCGTGGCGCGCGCCGGCGCCCGGGTCGAGCTCTCCGACGAGGCGGTGGCCGCCCTGGCCGCGGCCCGCGACATCGTGGACGCGCTGGCCGCCAAGCCGGAACCCGTGTACGGGGTGAGCACCGGCTTCGGCGCCCTGGCGACCCGGCACATCAGCCCGGAACTGCGGGCTCAGCTCCAGCGCAACATCGTCCGCTCGCACGCCGCCGGGATGGGCCCGCGGGTGGAGCGCGAGGTGGTCCGCGCGCTGATGTTCCTGCGGCTGAAGACCGTCTGCTCCGGCCGTACCGGCGTCCGCCCCGAGGTGGCGCGGACCATGGCCGACGTGCTGAACGCCGGGATCACCCCGGTCGTGCACGAGTACGGCTCCCTGGGCTGCTCCGGAGACCTCGCGCCGCTGTCGCACTGCGCGCTGACCCTGATGGGCGAGGGGGATGCCGAGGGCCCCGACGGCACCGTGCGCCCGGCCGGTGAGCTGCTCGCCGAGCACGGGATCACGCCCGTCGAGCTGCGCGAGAAGGAGGGCCTCGCCCTCCTCAACGGCACCGACGGCATGCTCGGCATGCTGGTCATGGCCCTCGCCGACCTCGACACCCTCTACAAGTCCGCCGACGTCACCGCCGCGCTGACCATGGAGGCCCTGCTCGGCACCGACAAGGTGCTCGCCCCCGAGCTGCACGCCATCCGCCCGCACCCCGGGCAGGCCGCCAGCGCCGCCAACATGCTCGCCGTGCTCGACGGCTCGGGCCTGACCGGCCACCACCAGGACGACGCCCCCCGCGTCCAGGACGCCTACTCGGTGCGCTGCGCCCCGCAGGTCGCCGGTGCCGGACGCGACACCATGGCCCACGCGGGGCTGGTCGCCGAGCGCGAGCTGGCGTCGGCCGTGGACAACCCCGTGGTGCTGCCCGACGGGCGGGTGGAGTCCAACGGCAACTTCCACGGCGCCCCGGTCGCCTACGTGCTCGACTTCCTCGCCGTCGCCGTCGCCGACCTCGGGTCCATCGCCGAGCGGCGCACCGACCGGCTGCTCGACAAGAACCGCAGCCACGGCCTGCCGCCCTTCCTCGCCGACGACGCGGGCGTCGACTCGGGGCTGATGATCGCCCAGTACACGCAGGCGGCCCTGGTCGGCGAGCTGAAGCGGCTCGCCGTACCGGCCTCGGCGGACTCGATCCCGTCCTCCGCGATGCAGGAGGACCACGTCTCCATGGGCTGGTCGGCGGCGCGCAAACTGCGCACGGCCGTCGACAACCTGGCCCGCGTGATCGCCGTCGAGCTGTACGCCGCCACCCGCGCGATCCAGCTCCGCGAAGGGCTGACCCCGGCCCCGGCCTCGCGGGCCGTCATCGACGCCGTACGGGCCGCGGGCGTGCAGGGTCCGGGACCCGACCGGTACCTGTCACCCGACCTCGCCGCGGCGGACGCATTCGTGCGGGCCGGGCACCTGGTCGCGGCGGCGGAGACGGTCACCGGACCGCTGCGCTAGCGGAGCCCGGACACGCGTGAGGGGCCCTGTCCGCGGACAGGGGCCCTCGTTGCGTAGCGATCAAGCCGTAGCGGTCAAGAAAGGCAAAAGAACGTCAAATTCTCTCAAAAATCGAGGCGTTCCCGGCGTACCGAGTACCCGACGAAGCCGGCGCCGAGCCCGAGGCACAGGGCGCCGCCGATGACGTACGGGGTGCTGTCGAAGCTGCCGGTGTCGGCCAGGCGGGTCGTGCCCTCGTCGGTGGTCGTCGTGGCCGTCGTGTCCGTGGACGCGACTCTGGCCTGGGCGGTGACCTGCGGAGACGGGGTCGCGGCCGCGGACTCGAACGCGGGTGTGTCGGGTGTCGCGTTCGCCGACGGGACGAACCACAGGGCGCACAGGAGGCCCCCCGCGGCGGCGGCGGTCAGCAACGGACGGCGAGCGGATGACACGGAATATCGATCCCCTTGTGGCGCTGGCGAATTGGCCGTGTGGGCAGATGTTAGTGAAAGGCGCGGGTCACAGGAAAGTCACGGGAGGGGTCGGCCTTACGCTCCGGGCATGACCACTCCAGAGACATCCCGGTTCGTCCGTATTCGCGTCGAGCTCGTCGTCGAGATCGACGACGAGGAGGCCCTCACCGGGGCCGCGCTGCAGAGCCTCGCCGACGACGCGGACCTGCCGGACGCGGAACGCGCCCGGTCCGAGCGTGCTGTGACGGAGGACACCGCCGAGGCCCTGGCCCACGTCGTCGACCCGTTCGACCTGGTCGGCGGGGTGCCCGGGGTCGAACTCCAGCAGGCCTCCTGGAGCAGTGAGCAGATCGACTACGACCCCGACTCGCCCGAGTGGGACCTGCACGAGGATGATGACGACCAGAACGACCCGGAGGACGACGAAATGAGGGTCGGCTGACGCCGCGTGGGGAAATTCGTGACCCCGGGTGGCAACCACCACCCGGGGTTTCGTCGTCTCAAAGTGCGCACTGACCGACCCCGCGCCCCCGCCCTGATGGGTAAACGTGGCGTGACCCACACCCGTGAGCGATGTGGAACGGGACGAACCGGTCGTAGCGTTGAAAGTTATTGACGGGGTATCTCGGGGTTTCGGGAATCGGCAACGATGGAGAAGCGTGTGATGACGGACGGTAAGCGGCGCAAGGGCCTGGTGGCCGCGTCCGCACTGCTCGGCGGTGTGCTGGTGCTCTCTGCATGTTCCAGCGGCGACGCCGACACCTCCGGCGGGGACGGGAAGACCTCGCAGGCCGAGGTGGACGAGGCAGCGGCCAAGAAGACGTCCGAGGCCCAGATCAAGATCACACCAAAGGGCGGCTCGGACAACGCCTCCATCAACAACGGCACCGGCGTCACCGTGAGCAAGGGCAAGCTCACGGAGGTGAAGATGACCGCCTCCGACGGCACCGCCGTCGAGGGCGAGATATCCGCGGACAAGACCAGCTGGAAGCCCAGCGGTCAGCTGGAGCGGGCCACCAAGTACCAGATCACGGTGACCGCGGAGGACTCCGACGGCCGCGCCGCCCACGAGAACGCGTCGTTCACCACGGTCTCCCCGGAGAACAGCTTCATCGGCACCTTCACGCCGGACGACGGCAAGACCGTCGGCGTCGGGATGCCCGTGTCGATCAACTTCGACAAGGAGATCACCAACAAGGCCGCCGTCCAGAAGGGCATCACGGTCAACACCAGCAGCGGCCAGGAGGTCGCCTGCCACTGGTTCAGCACCCAGCGCATGGACTGCCGCCCCGAGAAGTACTGGACGGAGAACTCGACCGTCACCCTCAAGCTGGCGCTCGACGGGGTCGAGGGCGCCAACGGGGTCTACGGCGTCCAGCAGAAGTCGGTCACCTTCAAGATCGGCCGCAACCAGGTCTCGTACGTCGACGCCAAGACCAAGCAGATGAAGGTCACGCAGGACGGCAAGACGGTCAAGACCATCCCGATCTCGGCGGGCTCGCCCGAGAACAAGACCTACGAGGGCCAGATGGTGATCTCCGAGAAGTTCAAGGAGACCCGGATGGACGGCTCGACCGTCGGCTTCACCGACGACGACGGCGCGGGCGAGTACGACATCAAGGACGTGCCCCACGCCATGCGGCTGAGCACCTCCGGCACCTTCATCCACGGCAACTACTGGGGCAAGGGCATCTTCGGCCAGGCCAACACCAGCCACGGCTGCGTGGGTCTGGCGGACGCCAAGGGCGCCAACGACCCGAACACGCCGGGCTCGTGGTTCTTCAACAACTCGATCATCGGTGACGTGGTCGTCGTCCAGAACACCGGCGACAAGACCATCGCCCCGGACAACGGCCTCAACGGCTGGAACATGGACTGGGCCCAGTGGAAGGCCGGTTCGGCGGTCTGACCCGAGCCGGTCCGGCCGGACCCGCCCAACGCGGCGCGGTCCACCACCACTTCACCCAGGCGCCCGTCGCCCCCTCACCGGGGTGGCGGGCGTCCGGCGTCTCCCCGGCTTCTCATCCTCCTCTTACGCGGGCCTTATCCCTTCATCACGGGCCGTCCCTACCTTTCGGCCATGTTCTTCACCTACCTGAGGCGCGAGCTGCGCCGCCGCAGAAAGGCGGCCCTCGTCGTCGCCTCCGGCCTGGCGCTGGGCATCGCGCTGGTCATCGTCGTCGACTCCGTCTCCTCCGGCATGGGCCGGGCCCAGGACAAGGTCCTGCAGTCCCTGTACGGACTGGGCACGGACATGACGGTCACCAAGGCCGCGGAGCCCTCCTCCGGCACCACCGCCGAACGCCCCCGCTTCCGCTTCGACGCCCAGGAGGACGGCTCCGAGGAGGAGCAGAGCACCGACCGTGTCATGGTGCAGGGCTTCCAGACGCTGGCCGACTCGACCGTCGGCGAGGTCGCCGGCCAGAGCGGTGTCGCCGATGCCGTGGGCGGACTGAGTCTCCAGGTCGTCAAGGTCAGCGGCGAGTTCACCCGCGGCCAGTTCCAGCAGGAGGGCGGCTCCGGCGGCCAGGGCGAGGGCCAAGGGCAGGGCGGCGGCGCGGGCGGCGGGCAGTCCCCGCAGGGCCGCGTCCAGGGCGGTGGCGCCGAGTTCGACGTCAACAGCTACTCCGTCTACGGCACCGACGTCACCGAGCCCGCCCTCGGCCCGCTGACCTCCTCCACCATCACCAGCGGCCGCACCTTCAAGGAGTCGGAGACCAACGCCGAGGTCGCCGTCGCCGACGCGGCGTACGCCAAGGAGAAGAAGCTCAAGACCGGCAGCGCGGTCACCGTCAAGGGCGTGAAGTTCGAGGTCGTCGGCATCGCCACCGCCGACAGCGGCGACGCGGCGGCCAACCTCTACGTACCGCTCCGGCAGGCGCAGACCCTGGGGGACGCCAAGGACAAGGTCACCACGATCTACGTTCAGGCGACCGACTCGCAGAAGATCGACGGCGTCAAGTCCGCCATCCAGAAGAACATCCCGGACACCACGGTCACCACCTCCGCCGACCTCGCCGACACCGTCTCCGGCTCCCTGTCCACCGCCTCCTCCCTCGCCGCCGGCGTCGGCAAGTGGCTGTCGATCGTGGTGCTGGTCGCCGCCTTCCTCGTCGCCGGCCTGCTCACCTCCTCGGCGGTCTCCCGCCGGGTGCGCGAGTTCGGCACGCTCAAGGCACTGGGGTGGCGCTCGGGCCGGGTCACCCGGCAGGTGGTGGGCGAGGCCGTCGTCAACGGCCTGGTCGGCGGCGTCCTCGGCATCGCGCTCGGCCTCGCGGGCGCGTACGCCGTGACGGCCGTCAGCCCGACGCTCCAGGCCCAGCTCGGCGGCGGCACGGGCGGCGGCGGGGGCGCGGGCGGTCCCGGCGGCTTCGGCGGCGGCATGGGCGGTCCCGCCCGGCAGACCGCCGCGAAGACCCTGGACGTCGCGCTCACCGCACCCGTCAGCGTCACCACCATCGCCCTCGCGGTCGCCCTCGCCGTGGCCGGCGGCCTGGTCGCCGGCGGCTTCGGCGGCTGGCGCGCCTCCCGGCTGCGCCCCGCGGACGCCCTGCGCCGCGTCGAGTAGCACCGCAGCGCTGCAGTGCTACTCGCCTCGCTGCAGCGCCCACTTCCCCAAGCATTCCAGGAGCCACACCATGTACGAACTCACCGGCGTCACCAAGCGCTACACCCGCGGCAAGGACGCCGTGACCGCCCTCGACGGCGTCGACCTGACCATCGCCGACGGCGACCGCCTGGTCATCCAGGGCCCCACCGGCGGCGGCAAGTCCACCCTGCTCCAGATGCTGGGCGCCCTCGACCGGCCAAGCTCCGGCCGGGTCGTCCTCGACGGCACCGACCTGGCCGCGCTGCCCGAGGCCCGGCTGACCCGGGTGCGCAGCGAGAGCATCGGCTTCGTCTTCCAGTCCTTCAACCTGATCCCGACCCTCACCGCGCAGGAGAACGTCGAGACCGCGCTGGTCCCGCTCGGCGTCAAGGCCAAGGAGCGGCGCGAGCAGGCCGCCGAGGCGCTGGCCTCCGTCGGCCTCGGCGAGCGGCTCACCCACCTCCCCGGCGAGATGTCCGGCGGCCAGCAGCAGCGCGTCGCCATCGCCCGCGCGCTGGTGAAGCAGCCGAAGGTGCTGCTCGCCGACGAACCCACCGGAAACCTCGACGAGTCGACGCGCGACGAGATCATGGACGTACTCGACCGCATGTGGAAGGAGCTGGGCCTGACCTTCGTGATGGTCACCCACGACTCGGCGATCGCGAAGAAGGCCCCGCGGGTGGCGACGATCCGCAAGGGCCGGATCACCGTCCGGGAGAACGCCTCGGCGTGACGGGAGGGGCGTACGGCGGGCGGTCCGGGGCGCAGGTCACGTCCGGACCGGCGCCGCCGCGTCCGTCCCCCAGCTGGCCAGCAGCCGCAGCGCGTCCGCCGAGGGCGAGCCCGGTTCGGCGTGGTACGTGACGAAGGCCTGCTCGTCGTCGTCGACCAGGCGGAAGGTCTCGAAGGACAGGGTCAGGTCACCGACCAGCGGGTGCCGCATCCGCTTGACGCCGTAGCTCTTCTCCTTGACGTCGTGCGTGGCCCACAGGCGCCGGAACTCCTCGCTCTTCACGGACAACTCGCCGACCAGCGCGGACAGCCGCGGGTCGTCCGGGTGCCGGCCCGCGTCCATGCGCAGGAAGCTGACCATGTCGTACGCCTTCTGGTCCCAGTCCACGAACAGCTCGCGGTACTCCGGGTTCAGGAAGACCAGCCGCGCCCAGTTCCGCTCCTGGGCCGGCAGCTTGCCCCAGTCGCCGAAGAGGGCGGCGGCCATCCGGTTCCAGGCGAGGATCTCCGAGCGGCGGCCCGACACGTACGCCGGCACCGCCTCGATCGACTCGAGGAGCTGGAGCAGCGCCACTCGCACCGGCTGCTGCCGCTCCCGCGCCGCCGACGTCCGCCTGCGCTGCTGCTTCGGCTTCGCGAGGTGCGTCAGGTGGGCCTGCTCGGCGTCGGTCAGCCGCAGTGCCCGGGCGATCGCGTCCAGGACCTCCGCCGACACGTTCTGACCGTTGCCCTGCTCAAGACGGGTGTAGTACGCCACCGACACCCCGGCCAGCTGCGCCAGCTCCTCCCGCCGCAGGCCGGGCACCCGGCGGTGCCGCCCGAACGACTCAAGGCCCACGTCCTCGGGCTTCAGCCGGGCCCGCCGGGTGCGCAGGAACTCGCTCAGTTCGGCTCGCCGGTCAAGCTGTCCATCCATGGTCTCCAGTATTGCCCGACGTATTCCCGGTCGTACGCCCACGAGCCTGTCCCCGTCAGTGGTACGCACGCCGGACGTACGCAAAGCCGTGGTCTGGGTGACTCCGCGCACCGGAGGCAGGGTGGAGGCATCACCCAGTCAATGCCAAGAGAATCCCGGAGAACCCGGCATGACCACTGTCGCCGCGTACGCAGCACCCGCCGCCAAGGCTCCGCTGGAGCGCACCACCATCGAGCGGCGCGAGGTGCGGGAACACGACGTCCTGATCGACATCAAGTTCGCCGGCATCTGCCACTCCGACATCCACCAGGTCCGCGAGGGCTGGGGCGAGGCCATCTTCCCGATGGTCCCGGGCCACGAGATCGCGGGCGTCGTCTCCGAGGTCGGCCCCGGCGTCACCAAGTTCGCCGTCGGCGACCGGGTGGGCGTCGGCTGCATGGTCGACTCCTGCCGCGAGTGCGACAACTGCAAGGCCGGCCTGGAGCAGTACTGCACCAACGGCAACGTGATGACCTACAACGCCGTCGGCAAGGACGGCGAGGTCACCTACGGCGGCTACGCGGAGAAGGTCGTCGTCGACGAGAACTTCGTCCTCGGCATCCCCGAGGGCATCTCCCTGGACGAGGCCGCGCCGCTGCTGTGCGCGGGCATCACCACGTACTCCCCGCTCCGGCACTGGAACGCCGGCCCCGGCAAGAAGGTCGCCGTCGTCGGGATGGGCGGCCTCGGCCACATGGCCGTCAAGCTCGCGCACGCCCTGGGCGCCGAGGTGACCGTCCTCTCGCAGTCCCTGCGCAAGCGGGACGACGGCCTGAAGCTGGGCGCCGACCACTACTACGCCACCAGCGACCCGGCCACCTTCGAGGAGCTGGCGGGCAGCTTCGACCTGATCGTCTCGACGGTCTCCGCCCCGCTCGACTTCGCCGCCTACCTGGGCCTGCTGCGCGCGGACGGCGCGCTGGTGAACGTCGGTGCCCCCGAGGAGCCCGTCTCGCTCAACCTCTTCGCGCTGCTCGGCGGCCGCAAGACCCTCGCCGGGTCCATGATCGGCGGCATCGCCGAGACCCAGGAGATGCTGGACTTCTGCGCGGCGCACGGCATCGGCGCCGAGATCGAGCTGATCGCCGCGTCCGAGGTCAACGAGGCGTACGAGCGGGTGCTGGCGAGTGACGTGCGGTACCGGTTCGTGATCGACACGGCGACGATCTGACCGGTTGACCGGTCCTGGTTTCCGCCGGGCGGTCGAACCGTTTCCAGGGCCGGGGAAGATTTCTTCCCCGGCCCTGTCACATCCCCGTCCCGCCCCGGGTCATACCGCCACGACACCCAAGGCAGACCGCGGGAGCAGAAATGACGTACCCCTCCACCCCCTCGAATCCCACCACCCCCATCCTGGTCACCGGCGGCACCGGCACCCTCGGCGGGCATGTCGTCCCGCTGCTGCGGGCGGCCGGTCACCAGGTGCGGATCCTCACCCGGCGGCCCCGTCCCGCCACGGACGACGGCGTCACCCACGTCACCGGCGACCTCCTGACCGGTGAGGGGGTCGACGCCGCGGTCGGCGGCGTGCACACCGTCCTGCACCTGGCGGGCGGCCCGAAGGGCGACGACGAGGCGACCCGCACGCTGGTGGGCGCCGCCGCGCGGGCGGACGTACGGCACCTCGTGTACATCTCGGTCGTGGGCGCCGACACCGTGCCGCTGGCCTGGCTGCGCACCAAGCTGGAGTCTGAGCGGGCGATCGCCGACTCGGGCATCGGCTGGACGGTGCTGCGGGCGGCCCAGTTCCACGAGCTGACCCTGACCATGATCGAGAAGATGGTCCGGCTGCCGGTCCTCCCGGCCCCGGGCGGACTGCGCCTCCAGCCCGTCGCCGCCCGCGAGGTCGCCGAGCGCCTGGCGGAACTGACCCTGGCGGAGCCGTCCGGCCGGGTCCCCGACATGACCGGCCCCGAGGTCCACGACCTGCCCGCGCTGGCGGGCTCCTACCGCGAGGTCCACGGCCGCCGTCGGCGCCCGAGGCTGCCGGTGCGCATCCCCGGCAAGGCGGGGCGCGCGTACCGCTCCGGCGCCAACCTCACGTTGGCGGGGGCTCTGGTTGGCAAGCTGACCTGGGCGGAGTTCCTGGCGGAACGGGCGGGCCGCGGCCGGTGAGGGCCCCCGGCGCCCCCGAGCCGGGGGGGGAGCGGCGCCGCCCCCGGGGGGGGGGGTGAGCCGGGGGGGCGGGGAAAATAAAGATGGCGGCCCGGGGGGT
>NZ_JBHJVQ010000003.1:572101-599965 GCF_042263835.1 Streptomyces sp. NPDC056128
CCGCTCCGGCGCAACCCCCCCGGGGGCGGGGTCTCGGGTGGGAAAGCGCCCGGGGGGGGAGTCCCGGGGGCACGGGGCGGCCCGCGGCGGGGGGGGGCCCCGGGCGCCGGGGACCTGGCGGGTCAGCGGCGCCGCAGCGAGGGGTCGAGGAGTGCGGGCGTGGCGTCGAACTTCTCGTGCGCGGCCAGGTCGGTGCCGGGGGCGACGATGGCGTCGATCGCGTCGAGGACGTCGTCGGAAAGCACGGTGTCCGCGGCGGCGAGCTGCGCGTGCAGGTGGTCCAGGGTCCGGGGGCCGACGAGCGCCGCGGTGACGGCCGGATGCGCGGTCACGAAGCCGAGCGCGAGCTGGATCATGGTGAGTCCGGCCTCGTCGGCGACCGCGGCCAGCTTCTCGACGGCGTCGATCCGGGCCCGGTTGGCGGGCAGCGAGGTGTCGAACCGCTCCGGCAGGACCGACGAACGGTGCGTGGCGATCTCCCGCCCCGCCCGGACCGCCCCCGACAGCCACCCCGAGGCCAGCGGGCTCCACACCAGCACCCCGAGCCCGTACCGCTCGGTCACGGGCAGCACGTGGCTCTCGACCCCGCGCTGGAGGACGGAGTAACTGGGCTGCTCGGTGACGTACCGGCCCAGGTGGTGCTCGCGGGCGGCCCACTGCGCCTCGACGATGCGGTACGCGGGGAAGGTCGAGGAGCCGAAGTAGCGGATCTTCCCCGAGCGCTGGAGGTCGGTGAGGGCGGACAGCGTCTCCTCGTCGCTGGTGGCCGGGTCCCAGCGGTGTATCTGGTAGAGGTCGACGTGGTCGACGCCGAGCCGGCGCAGGCTGTTGTCCAGCTCGGTGACCAGCCAGCGGCGCGAGGCGCCCTTGTGGTTGGGTTCGTCGCTCATCGGCATGTACGCCTTCGTGGCCAGCACGATGTCCTCGCGGCGGCCGGCGATGGCCTTGCCGACCATCTCCTCCGACTCGCCGCCGCTGTACCAGTCGGCGGTGTCGATGAGGTTGATCCCGGCCTCCAGCGCGGCGTCGACGAGGGCGGTGGCGTCCTCCTGGGTGGTGCGGCCGATGCTGCCGAAGTTCATGGCGCCGAGCGCGAGCGAACTGACCTGCACGCCGGTGCGGCCCAAGGTGCGGTACTGCATGACGAATTCCTCCGGACGGGGAGATGGGGCATGCCTGGGTATCGGGGCATGACTTGGTAGCGGGTCCGCTGCTCTGGCATCATGGAGAGCCAAGTGGAACCCTGTCCCGTTTAACGATACGGAACGGTGTCCCGTTTAGCAACGCCGCTCGGCGTCGGCGGAGGGAATGGCACGGTGAAGGACGGCCAAGAGATCACGGGGGACGGCGGAGGCGGCGCGGGGTACGCGGCCCGCCCCAAGCGGGCGGACGCGCGGCGCAACGAGAAGACGCTGCTCGACGCGGCCGCCGCGGTGTTCGTCCGGGCGGGCGTGGAGGCCCCCGTCCGCGACATCGCGGCCGAGGCCGGCGTCGGAACGGCCACGATCTACCGCCACTTCCCGACCCGGGCCGACCTCATCATCGGCGTCTACCGGCACCAGGTGGAGGCGTGCGCCGAGGCGGGCCCCGCCCTGCTGGCGAGCGCCCCGACCCCGTACACCGCGCTCGCGCGCTGGATCGACCTCTTCGTCGACTTCCTGGTCACCAAGCACGGCCTGGCCGGGGTCCTCCAGTCCGACAACGCGGGCTTCGAGGCCCTGCACACGTACTTCCTCGACCGCCTGGTCCCGGTGTGCACCGACCTCCTGTCCGCCGCGTCCACCGCCGGAGAAATCCACTCCGACGTACGCGCCATCGCCCTCATGCGCGGCGTCGGCAACCTCTGCATCGGCGCGGAGAACGACCCGCGCTACGACGCGCGGCAGCTGGTGGGGCTGCTGATCGGGGGGTTGCGGGGGCGGGACTGAAGCGGGGGCTCAGCCGGTGTCCATGCAGGGGGCGATGCTATGCGTCTCGGGCGGGCCGGTAGGTGAGGAAGGCGAGGCCGTCCCCGACGGTCTGCGTGTCGACCAGGCGCATCGGCTTCTTGCCGCCGGCCTCGCCGAAGAGGCGCCGGCCTGCCCCGAGCACGAACGGGAAGATCATCAGCCGAAGCTCGTCGACGAGGTCGTGCTCCAGCAGTGTGTGCACGAGCCGGCCGCTGGCGTAGACGACGATGTCCCCGTCCACCTCTTGCCTCAGCTTCGAGACCTCGTTCACCACGTCGCCCTTCAGGGCCGTCGAGTTGTTCCAATCGAGATCTTCGAGGGTCGAGGACACGACGTATTTCGGCAGACTGTTCAGCCTGTCCGCCCACTCACCACTGCGGGATGGCCACCGCGCGGCGAAGAACTCGTAGCTCCGTCGCCCCAGCAGCAGGGCTTCGGCGCCAAGCGCCTCGTCGAAACCGACGCGGGACCACGCTTCGCGGTCATGGTCCCCGATCTGGCCGAACCAGCCGCCGAACCTGAAACCCTCCTCGCCGGTCGGGTCCTGGACGACTCCGTCGAGCGAGAGGTTCTCGCTGATGACGATCTTTCCCATCTCGGTTCTCCTCAGCTTGCTCGGCCGCCGGCAGCGGCGCCGGCAGCGGGACGCTCCTGCTCGAAGTCGATTCCGATCGAGGTGGGACGGCCATGGATGTGCAGGGCATCCTCCGCCAAGTCGAGCGCGGCCAAGCACCGACCGAACAGCACCTGCTTCACCGCAGGCTTGGCCTCCAGACCGTGATCAACACAGCACAGCGTGACCGGCCAAACAGCTCAAAGCCCCCATTACGCTGACAGCAGCATGTCCCACACCGTCAGGCAGAGTGGCTCTTGATCCCGTTGCCGCAGCAGTGGTTCGCACACCCGCCACGCTCCCTCACAGGCCGCCCGGATGGCCGGACAGCCAGTCGATGTGACGTTCGCGAAGGCGGTCGCGTTCGCCCGGTGTGGCGAGGACGACGTCCGCACCACCGTCGTACGGGTGGTGGACGCGGCGAAGCTCCGTGTCCGTCACGAAGACCTCGGCGAGCGCCTCGTCGGCGACGGCCCGCAGTAGCTCGTCAACGCAGCCGCGCCGCCATGGACGCCGGTCGGCGTAGAAGCGTGTGTGGGTGTGGAATTCGGGGTCGGGATCCGCTACGTCGGACTCGGTCCACCAGTGGAGGCCGCCGGGGTGGAGCTCCCGCCGCGGGGTGGGAAAGGCGGCGGCCGCGTCAGGTGTGTCGGACCAGGACCAGTCCGTGGTCACGACGTACACGTCGGAGCCGGTGAACAGCTCGTCGAGCACCGTGTTGTACCGGTGCAGCACGGTCGCGTACTCGTCCTCGGACTCCGGGTAGCGCTTCGAGTGAGGGAGGCTGTGGAAGCGCACCCAACGGTCCGCGTACGTGCTGCGGAAGGTGTGCGCGACGGGCGGTCCCGACGGATGCCGGGCCCGCCACAGCTCGGCGAGTGTGCCGGTGGGCGGCGGCGTCACGGTCGGGATCCGCCCAGCAGCTCGGCCGTGGCGGGGTACGGCCGCTCCTCGGGCAGCAGGCTTCGCGCCGTGTCGAGGTCGCCGTCGCGTACGTGGGCGTGGACCTCGTGGGCGAGTGACGTCACGTCGCGAATGGCGACCGTCCACTCGTCGGCGTAACGACGCGCGGCTTCGCCGGACAGGCCGAGCTGCAGGGAGCGGTAGGGCAGGGCCCGCAGACGCAGGTCGCGCTCGGGATCCCACTGGATGCGGGTGGGTGAACGCTTCAACCGGCGCTGCCAGTCGGCCCGGTCGGCGTGCACCCCGGGTACGTAACTCGACAGGCACGCGTTGCGCAGCGCCCACTCGAAGCCCTCGCGGCCGATCTCGACGGCCAGCACGGTCTCCTGTCCCGCCTTCGTGGCCCACCCGCAGCGGTACATCATCCACAGAAACGACGGCTTGATCCACGTCATCCTGTCCCGCTTCCAAGCACCCGGAAACCGTCCCTCTCGGGCGGCGGGCAGGCCGATCTCCGGCGGGTACGCCTGATAGACGGTGACGGTGGACGTCCCGTAGATCGCCCGTATCTCACGTTCCGGTGCTTGCATGCCGTACAGCGTGGGGCCGAACCTCATGATCGGCCAGCGATTTACGGGGCGGCCGGTCAGCCTGGGGGAGCGGGAGGCCGGGCCGGTGGGCCTGGAATCGCTGGGGGCCCTCAGGCGTTGCACGGGAAGGGCAAGGGTGGCCGGTGTGTGAGCCGGGTGGCCCGAGTGATCTAGATGACTGGTATTGGAGGGCCACCATGGCTGCGCAGACACAGAGGGCCGTGCTCGCGGGCGGATGCTTCTGGGGGATGGAGGAGCTGATCCGCCGGCTTCCCGGCGTCACCGCGACCCGGGTCGGTTACACCGGGGGAGACGTGCCGAACGCGACGTATCGCAACCACGGCACCCACGCGGAGGCCATCGAGATCCTCTACGACCCGGAGAAGACCGACTACCGCGCGCTGCTGGAGTTCTTCTTCCAGATCCACGACCCGAGCACCAAGAACCGCCAGGGCAACGACATCGGTCTCAGCTACCGCTCGGCGATCTACTACGTCGACGACGAGCAGAAGCGGATCGCCGAGGACACGATCGCGGACGTGGACGCCTCCGGCCTGTGGCCCGGCAAGGTCGGCACCGAGGTGGAGCCGGTCGGGCCCTTCTGGGAGGCCGAGCCCGAGCACCAGGACTATCTGCAGCGCTACCCCGACGGCTACACCTGCCACTTCCCGCGGCCGGGGTGGCGGCTGCCGGTGCGCGCCGACGGATGACCGAACCGACGGATGACCGATTGGCCGGTTGAGCGGTTGAGTGGCTGACAGCCCGGTCCCCTAGTCAGGGGCCGGGCTGTCAGCTGTTACTGGGGGAGGGTCGCCGGGCTGCCGCCGTTCGCCTCGTAGCCCGCCACCGCGAGTGCGCGGTAGACCGCGAACTCCGCCGCCGGGTCGCTGGACAGGGTCCAGGGCAGCGCGCCGACGTGGCCGTCGATCACTATCAGCTGGTTCATGGCCTCGGCCCAGCGTTCGCCGCGGACCAGGAAGAAGACCAGCAGATGGCGGACGTGCGCCTGCATCGGGTCGTCCGGGCGGGCCGAGTGCACCGCGTGCAGGGCGCCGTGGACGGCCTTGGTGACGACCTCGCTCTGGTAGAAGCCGCTGACCAGGTTGACCTCGGGCAGGTGCTCGAAGACCGCGAAGAGCGGCATCGCCGCGAGGAGGGAACCGCGCGGGGCGCGGGCCGCGGCCGCCTCCGCGAAGGAGTACGCCAGGTCGCGCGAGCCGTGCCACTTCTCGCACCAGTAGTGCAGGGCCGCCAGGTGCGCCCCCATGTGGTTCGGAGCGCGGTCCAGGATCTTCAGCCAGAGCTGTTCGAAGTCCTCGCGCGGATAGCCGAGGCCGCGGGCCACCGACAGCTCGACGATGTACGGGATCGGGTCGCCGGGGGCCAGCAGCGCCGCCTCCGAGCAGGCCGACCTCGCCTCCTCCATGATGATCCGGAAGTCGTCCGTGCCGGGCGTCGCCGTCCGCCAGGCCTGCTGCACCAGGAACTCGGCGTGCACCGCCGCCCCGCCCGCGTCCTTCGGCGCCTCGGCCCGCCACACCCGCAGCCACTGCCCGCCCGGTGTGTCCCCGACACCGCCGGGCCGCTGCCGCAGCTCCAGCGACGCGGCACCCGCGAAGGCCTGCACCCGCTGCCAGCGCCGCTCGCTCTCCGCCTCCGTGCCCGCGAGGAGCTGCTGCGCCCCCCGGTAGTCCTGCGTGCGCTGCACCAGGTCCATGACTTCCAGCAGGTCCTGGTCGGGGCCGGGCATGCGGATGTCCAGCTCCTCCTCCAGTGCGAAGCCGTAATTCGCGGGGTCCGCGGCGTCCGGGTGGCCGGGGGACACCAGACCGACCGCGCCTCGCCGGCGCCGCAGAACGGGGAGCAGCACCACGCACAGCATGGCCAGTGCCATCAGGACCCAGAGAATCTCCATGTCTCAAGCGAACCAGACGCCGCCGACAATTGGCCAACCTGTCCCCCGCCCTGTGGAAAACGCGCGAAGCCCGTCGCGCCGCTACCCTCGGTGCCCATGAGCGACAGGCACATCAGTCAGCACTTCGAGACGCTCGCGATTCACGCGGGCAACACCGCCGATCCCCTGACGGGCGCGGTCGTCCCGCCGATCTATCAGGTCTCGACCTACAAGCAGGACGGCGTCGGCGGACTGCGCGGCGGCTACGAGTACAGCCGCAGCGCCAACCCGACCCGTACGGCCCTGGAGGAGAACCTCGCGGCCCTGGAGGGCGGCCGCCGCGGTCTCGCGTTCGCGTCCGGACTGGCGGCCGAGGACTGCCTGTTGCGCGCGCTGCTGCGGCCCGGCGACCACGTGGTGATCCCGAACGACGCGTACGGCGGTACGTTCCGGCTCTTCGCCAAGGTCGCCACCCGGTGGGGCGTGGAATGGTCCGTGGCCGACACCAGCGACCCCGCCGCCGTGCGGGCCGCGATCACCCCGAAGACCAAGGCCGTGTGGGTGGAGACGCCCTCCAACCCGCTGCTCGGGATCACCGACATCGCGGCCGTCGCCCAGGTCGCCCGCGACGCCGGCGCCCGGCTCGTCGTCGACAACACCTTCGCCACGCCGTATCTCCAGCAGCCGCTGGCGCTCGGCGCGGACGTCGTCGTGCACTCGCTGACCAAGTACATGGGCGGCCACTCGGACGTCGTCGGCGGCGCGCTGATCGTGGACGACCAGGAACTGGGCGAGGAGCTGGCGTTCCACCAGAACGCGATGGGCGCGGTCGCCGGGCCCTTCGACTCCTGGCTGGTGCTGCGCGGCACCAAGACGCTCGCCGTGCGCATGGACCGGCACAGCGAGAACGCGGTCAAGGTCGCCGACATGCTCTCCCGGCACGCGCGCGTGACGAGCGTCCTGTACCCGGGCCTCCCGGAGCACCCGGGACACGAGATCGCCGCCAAGCAGATGAAGGCGTACGGCGGCATGGTGTCGTTCCGCGTCGAGGGCGGCGAGAAGGCGGCCGTCGAGGTCTGCAACCGCGCGAAGGTGTTCACGCTCGGCGAGTCCCTGGGCGGCGTCGAGTCGCTGATCGAGCACCCCGGACGGATGACGCACGCCTCCGCCGCGGGCTCGGCCCTGGAGGTGCCCGCCGACCTGGTGCGGCTGTCGGTCGGCATCGAGAACGTCGACGACCTGCTGGCGGACCTCCAGCAGGCCCTGGGCTAGCCGCTGGCCCCGGGGCTCACCAGCCCTCCCAGCCCGTCACGGGTGGGGTCGTCTCCGACGGCGGCTCCACCCAGGGCTGCACGGTCAGCGCCCACACGGTGAACGCCACGACCGCGGCGCACAGCAGCAGCCACATCGCGCGGCGGGCGGCGGCCCGGCGCCGCAGCATGCGGCCGCCTCGGCGCACGGCGTCCGCGTACAGCTCCGGCGGCACGCGCGGCGGCGACTGCTCCATGATCCGCCGGGCGGCGACCTCGCGCCGCGCGCGGTTCACCGCCGCCTCCCGACCCACCACACGCGCGTACCGGCGGCGGTCCTGCCGGACGCGTGGGACTCCCCGGGCCCGCTGGATGCCCCCGGCCCGCCGGACGGGCCGGAAGCGCCCGGTCTGCCAGATGCGCCGGGCCCGCGGGACGAGGAGGATGCACCCGCCCCGCCCCACCCGCCGGCCCAGTCGGCTGCACCCGACCCGCCGGACCAGCCCGCCCCGCCGAACCCGCAGGCCCAGCCCGCCCCGCCGAACCCGCAGGCCGTTCCCGCCCCGCCCCTCACGGCGTCACCGCCTTCGCCTTCGCCCCCACCCGGCGGGCCGGTGTGGCGGGCGGACGCAGCAGGGTGGCCGTCGCCCGGTCGCAGATCGTGCGTACGCGCTCCACGGGCAGGCCGAGCAGCGCGGCCGCCTGTTCCTCGGCGACGCCCTCGTACAGCCTGAGGACCAGGATCAGCCGTTCCTGAGGGGTGAGCGCGCCCAGCGGGCCCACGGGGCGCCGCCGGGGCCGGACCAGGCCGCCGTGCCGGTGCCAGGCACCGCGGGCGAAGCGGGCCGCCAGATACTGCCGGGCCCGGTCGTACGGGTCCTCGCCGTGCAGCCGTTCCCAGGAGGCGTACGTGTGGGCGAGGGACAGCGACAGCAGCCGCCGCGCGCGCGGGTTGGCGTCCGGCGCCTCCGCCGTGAGCAGAGTGGCGGCATGCAGCAGCCGCCCCGCCGCACCCGCGACGAACGCCTCGAACTCCCGGGCCCGGCGGGCACCGTGGGACGCATGCCGTTCTCGCACCGCGCCTCCCGCCCAGACGGCGACGACCCCTGAGGTCTCATATCAGGCCAGGGGTGCCCCGTCGGTCAAGAGTTCGGTCCGAACCGCGCGGTAAAGCCGTGGAAGGCGCCTCAGGAGTCCGACGGCGAGTCCGGGCCCGCCACGCCCGGAGGGGCCATACGGGCGGACAGGGCGCCGTTGAAGCGCGCGAGGAGCGCGCAGAACGCCTCGCGCTCCTCCGGCGCCCAGTCGTGGGTCAGCTCGGCCATCAGCTGACGCCGGGAGGAGCGGACCTCCTCCAGCCGCGACTCGCCGCGCGGGGACAGCTGGAGCACCACCGCGCGTCCGTCCTCCGGGTGCGACGTCCTCTTGACCAGTCCCGTGTCCACGAGCGGAGCCACCTGACGGGTGACCGTGGAGGAGTCGATCCCCATGCTCGCGGCCAGCGCCTTCACGCCCATCGGGCCCTCTTTGTCGAGGCGGTTGAGCAGCAGGTAGGCGGCGCGGTCCATGGAGTTGCGGACCTGCCCGACCCCGCCGAGCCGGGTCTGTTCGGCACGACGGGCGAAGAGCGCGACCTCGTGCTGGAGCGTCTCGAGAAGACCGGGGTCACCGGCGGTCGTCATGTCCATCGACATTTCAGGTGTTGTGGGCATGGCCGGGGGCTCACTTCGTGGAGGGCTGCTAATTGGGGGACAGGGTACGCGGCCGGGGGGCAGGGCGTACCGGCGCTGCGCAAAGCGGGTCTCGGAGGTTGGTCACAACGGCCCCGGGCCCCCGTGAACTGCGATGCTGGAGGCATGAGCTACAGCACGGCCGCCCTCGTCGGACCCGTCACCCTCGACGACGTGCGCGGAGCGCAGAAGATGCTCTCGGGCGTGGCGCGGGTGACGGCGATGGAGGGCAGCAGGCACCTGTCCCAGCTGGTCGGCTCGCCGGTGCACCTCAAGTGCGAGAACCTCCAGCGGACGGGTTCGTTCAAGCTGCGCGGCGCCTACGTCCGGATCGCCGGGCTGCTCCCCGAGCAGCGGGCCGCCGGGGTGGTCGCGGCGAGCGCCGGCAACCACGCGCAGGGCGTGGCCCTGGCGTCGTCGCTGCTCGGCGTGCGTTCGACGGTGTTCATGCCGAAAGGCGCCCCGCTGCCGAAGATCAGCGCGACCCGGGACTACGGCGCCGAGGTGCGGCTGCACGGCCAGGTGGTCGACGAGACGCTGGCCGCGGCGCAGGAGTACGCGGAGCGGACCGGCGCGGTGTTCATCCACCCCTTCGACCACCCCGACGTCATCGCGGGCCAGGGGACGGTCGGGCTGGAGATCCTGGAGCAGTGCCCCGAGGTGCGGACCGTCGTGGTCGGGATCGGCGGGGGAGGGCTGGTGGCCGGGATCGCCGTCGCGGTGAAGGCGCTGCGGCCTGACGTGCGGATCGTGGGCGTGCAGGCGGAGGGCGCGGCCGCATATCCGCCCTCGCTGGCTGCCGGGCGCCCGGTGGCGGTCGAGCATCCGGTGACGATGGCCGACGGCATCAAGGTGGGGCGGCCCGGCGACGTGCCGTTCGGCATCGTCGGCGAGCTGGTGGACGAGGTCCGCACGGTCTCGGAGGACGAGCTGTCCACGGCTCTGCTGCTCTGCCTGGAACGGGCCAAGCTCGTCGTGGAGCCGGCCGGGGCCAGTCCGGTGGCGGCGCTGCTCAGCGATCCCGGGTCGTTCGAGGGCCCCGTCGTGGCGGTGCTGTCCGGGGGCAACGTGGACCCCGTGCTGATGCAGGGCGTGCTGCGGCACGGCATGGCCGCGCAGGGCCGCTACCTGGCGGTCCGGCTGCGGCTGACGGACCGTCCCGGCGCCCTGGCCACGCTTCTCGGGGTGTTGTCAGTGGTCGACGCTAACGTCCTCGATGTGAGCCACGTACGGACCGATCCACGGCTCGGGCTCACGGAGGCGGAGGTCGAGCTGCACCTGGAGACGAAGGGCCCGGAGCACTGCGCCGAGGTCGGCAGGGCGCTGCGGGAGGCCGGCTACCCCGTCATCGGCTGAGGCGGATCCGGGGATCCGGAAGGGTCGGCCACCACTTGTCACTCGTTCGTGTAAGTAGATTGTGAGACGCGATACATCGCGTTATGGTGTGTATCGTAATTCACTCGCTGAGCGCGGCGAAATCCATAAACCTAGGCTTTCCGAAGCATCCCCGACGACGTGGAGACTCATATGCCAGGCGCCATCTATGCCGAAGGCCTGGTCAAGACTTTCGGTGACGTAAGGGCTCTGGACGGCGTCGACCTGGACGTTCCCGAGGGCACGGTCCTGGGCCTGCTCGGGCCGAACGGCGCGGGCAAGACCACCGCTGTCCGCTGCCTCACGACGCTGTTGCGCCCCGACAGCGGCAGGGCGGTCGTCGCGGGCATCGACGTGCTCAAGCAGCCCAACGACGTCCGGCGTTCCATCGGCCTCTCCGGCCAGTTCGCCGCGGTCGACGAGTACCTGACCGGCCGGGAGAACCTCCAGATGGTCGGCCAGCTCTACCAGATGCGGTCCAAGGCCGCGAAGGCCAGGGCCGTCGAGCTGCTGGAGCAGTTCCACCTCACGGACGCCGCCGACCGTCCCACCAAGACCTACTCCGGAGGCATGCGCCGCCGACTCGACCTGGCGGCGGCCCTGGTGGTCTCCCCGCCCGTCATGTTCATGGACGAGCCGACCACCGGCCTCGACCCGCGCAACCGCCAGGAGCTGTGGGAGGTCATCAAGCAGCTGGTCTCCGGCGGTACGACCCTGCTGCTGACCACGCAGTATCTGGAGGAGGCCGACCACCTCGCGCACGACATCGCGGTCGTCGACCACGGCCGCGTCATCGCCCGCGGCACCTCCGACCAGCTCAAGGCCCGCACCGGCGGAGAGCGCGTCGAGGTCGTCGTCCACGAGCGCGACCACATAGGGACGGCCGCCGAGGTGCTCGCCGGATTCGGCAAGGGCTCGACCACCGTCGAGGAGCACACCCGCAAGCTCACCGTCCCCGTCACCGGCGGCGCGAAGCTGCTCGCCGAGGTCATCCGCGAACTCGACGTCCGCGGCATTGAGATCGACGACATCGGCCTGCGCCGCCCCACCCTGGACGACGTCTTCCTCTCCCTCACCGGCCATGTGGCCGAGGTCGAGGCCGAGGCCGAGGGCGACGACCAGGACCCGACGGCCGACGCCGGTCACAAGGACAAGAAGGAGGCCGCCAAGTGAGCGCCGCCACCGAAGCCACGCCGGCCGGGGCAAGCACCAACCCCGTCGGGGCGTCCATCAGGGACTCCCTGGTCATCGCCCGGAGAAACCTGATCCGGATGACCCGGATCCCGGAGATGATCCTGTTCGGGATCATCCAGCCGGTGATGTTCGTGGTCCTCTTCACGTACGTCTTCGGCGGCTCCCTGCAGATCGGGAACACCACCGACGCGGGCGTCTACAAGGACTTCCTGATGGCCGGCATCTTCGCGCAGACCGTCACCTTCGCCACGGCGGGATCGGCCGCGGGCATCGCCGACGACATGCAGAAGGGACTGGTCGACCGCTTCCGCTCCCTGCCGATGGCCCGCGGCGCGGTGCTCACCGGCCGGACCGTCGCCGACCTGGTGCAGACGGCGATCACCCTGCTCGTCCTCGCGATCGTCGCGCTGATCGTGGGCTGGCGCACCGGCTCCGCCGAGCCGACCGACGCCGGGCAGGTCCTCGCGGGCTTCGGCCTGCTCCTGCTCCTGGGTTACGCCTTCACCTGGATCGGAGCGCTGATCGGGCTCTCCGTACGCACCCCGGAGGCGGCGACCTCGGGAGGGATCATCTGGCTGTTCCCGGTGACGTTCGTGTCGAACGCCTTCGTGGACTCCAGCCAGATGACCCCCTGGCTCCGGCACATCGCCGAGTGGAACCCGTTCAGCGCCACCGTGCAGGCCTGCCGCGAGCTGTTCGGCAACCCCGGCGTCGTGCAGTCGGACGCCTGGCCCATGCAGCATCCAGTCTGGGCGTCGGTGATGTGGTCCGTCCTGATCATCGCGGTCTTCCGGACCCTGGCGGTGCGCAAGTACCGCTCGGCCGCCTCATGACGAGGAGCCCCCGGCGTCACCAGGACACCGGGGGCTCTTCCACGACAGACGGCCGGGCACACCGGCCGGGGCTGGGCCGGACGGATCAGCCGTCGTACGGCTCGGCCTTGAGGATCTTCACGGAGGCCGGCTTGCCGTTGGGCAGCTCGTACTGCGCGTCCTCGCCGACCTTGTGGCCGATGACGCCCGAGCCCAGCGGGGACTGCGGCGAGTAGGTCTCGATGTCCGAGCTCGCGTACTCGCGCGAAGCGAGCAGGAAGGTCAGCGTGTCGTCCTCGTCGCCGTCGAACGCGATCGTGACGACCATGCCGGGGGCCACCGCGCCGTTCGCGGCCGGGGCCTCGCCCACCTTGGCGCTTTCGAGCAGCTGGGTCAGCTGGCGCACGCGGAGCTCCTGCTTGCCCTGCTCCTCCTTCGCCGCGTGGTACCCGCCGTTCTCACGGAGGTCGCCCTCCTCACGGGCCGCGGCGATCTTGGCAGAGATCTCGGTGCGCGCAGGACCAGTAAGGTATTCAAGCTCCTCCTTGAGCTTGTTGTACGCCTCCTGGGTCAGCCAGGTGACGTTCTCGCTGGTCTGGGTCACGGGTGCTCCTCGTTGGTACTGGGAATACAAATCAACGCCCTACCCAGAAGGATGTTCCTTCACGGAAGGGCGAAACCACGAGCCTAACAATTCAGTGGCCAAAGGGGGAGGACATAAGCCGCCAGAATCCTGTCATCGCAGGTGGGAGCCCATGGATTCGCGCTGACGTTCGCCGTCAGGTCACTCCGGGTGGCAGCCGAGCAGCTCGGCCGTCGTGCCCGCCGCCTTCGTCCGCAGCGTGACGACCTTGTCGATGCGCGTGCCGTCCCCGTCGAAGCGGAAATCGGCGCGGCCCACCTCGTCGCCGTCCTCCGCCTGGGAGCGCACCGTGCAGTAGCCGGTGACCCCCGCGTCCTTGCGGACCTCCAGGTGCACCTGCACCGAGTCCTCGGCGAGCTCGAAGCCGATCAGCTCGCCACTGATCTTGTTCTGACCGACGTAGTGGTAGCCGAACCAGCCGATCACGGCGAGCAGGACGGCACCGAGCACGGCGCCGACGACCTTGAGCGTGCGGTCGGCCCGTTCGTCCGAGGAACGGCCGTAGCGGCCCTCGGGCCTTCGCGTCGTGGCCGTGCTCATGATCGTCCTCTCGGCAGGAGCCGGTCTTCCCGGGCCCCGGAATTATTCGGCTCCCGATTCGGTCACTATAGAAGCCGCCGATTGCGCCTCCGCACACAGGGCGCCGACTGACCCGAGGATTGAGTCTTGACTGACCAGCTGCGACTGATGGCCGTCCACGCCCACCCCGACGACGAGTCGAGCAAGGGCGCGGCCACCATGGCGAAGTACGTGTCCGAGGGGGTGGACGTGCTGGTGGTGACCTGCACGGGCGGGGAACGCGGCTCCATCCTCAACCCCAAGCTCCAGGGCGACCCGTACATCGAGGAGAACATCCACGAGGTGCGCAAGAAGGAGATGGACGAGGCCCGGGAGATCCTGGGCGTCAAGCAGGAGTGGCTCGGCTTCGTCGACTCCGGCCTGCCCGAGGGCGACCCGCTGCCGCCGCTGCCGGACGGCTGCTTCGCCCTGGAGGACGTCGACAAGGCGGCCGGTGAGCTGGTGCGGAAGATCCGCTCCTTCCGGCCGCAGGTGATCACCACCTACGACGAGAACGGCGGGTACCCGCACCCCGACCACATCATGACCCACAAGATCACGATGGTGGCGTTCGAGGGCGCGGCCGACACCGAGAAGTACCCGGAGGCCGAGTACGGCACGGCGTACCAGCCGGTGAAGGTGTACTACAACCAGGGCTTCAACCGCCCCCGCACCGAGGCGCTGCACCACGCGCTGCTGGACCGCGGTCTTGAGTCGCCCTACGGGGACTGGCTCAAGCGGTGGTCGGAGTTCGAGCGCAAGGAGCGCACGCTCACCACGCACGTGCCCTGCGCGGACTTCTTCGAGATCCGTGACAAGGCGCTGATCGCCCACGCCACGCAGATCGACCCCGACGGGGGCTGGTTCCGGGTGCCGATGGAGGTCCAGAGGGAGGTCTGGCCCACGGAGGAGTACGAGCTGGCGAAGTCCCTCGTCGATACTTCCCTCCCCGAGGACGACCTCTTCGCGGGCGTCCGGGACAATGCCTGACATGAGTGCAAGCGCAAGCCTGGCAATGACGCACCTCGTCACCCTCGCCGAACTCGACGAGGACAAGGTCACCCCCGGTGTCCTCGGGTTCATCGTCTTCGCGGTGATGGCCCTGGCGGTGTGGGCCCTGATGCGGTCCATGACCCGGCACATGGGCAAGGTCGACTTCAAGGAGACCCCGGACCCGAAGGCGGAAGCCTCCGGGCCGGCCGCGGGTGACCCGGCGAAGCCGCAGCGCGGCTGACGCCGGCCGGGGAGGGCGGCCGCGGTCACGAGCGGGCCGTCACCGCCACCCCCATCACCTCCCGGGCCTGGCGGTTCGGGACCATGCCCAGGCGCCAGGCCTGCCAGCCGGACTCCAGCTGGACGCCGCGTTCCAGGAGCAGCTGGTACGCGTCGACGTACTCGTCGAGCTTCGTGTCCCGCGCCGGGTGCCCGGCCCGGGACAGCTGGGCCAGCTCCTCCTGCGCCACCGCCGTGCCGACCTCCACCCCGCCCGGGGCCGCGTACGGCAGCAGCGTGCAGCGCAGGAAGCGGGCCCAGTCCTCGCCCCGCCGGTCGCCGTACGCGGCGAACAGGGCGGCCGCCTCGTCGCACAGCCCCAGCGCCTGCGGCGTACGGGCGTTGCCCGCGTCCACCACCGCCAGCTCCAGGCAGGTCCACGCCTCGCCGTGACCCACGCCGATGCGCTGGAAGTCGGCGCGCGCGTCCACCAGGAGCTGCCGGGCGAAACCGGAGTTGCGCAGCGAGCCGGTCTGCGCGGCGCGCTGGTCGCGGGTGACCCGCGCCGAGTGGTGCCGGGCGCAGGCCAGGCCGTACACGTCCCGCATCCGGGAGAACATGGTGCGGGAGCGTTCCAGTTCGCGCACCGACTGGTCGAGGTCGCCCGTCTCCTCCAGCGCCTGGCCCACGTAGTAGACCGTCCACGCCTCGCCGCGGGCGTCCTCGTTGTCCCGGTGCCGGGCCGCCGCCCGCCGCAGCTCGTCCACCGCCTCGGAGCCCTCCCCGTCCACCAGCCGGGCCCGCGCCAGCTGGGTCAGCGCCCAGGCCTCGCCGCGGGCGTCCTGGGTCCGGCCGTACAGCTCCAGGGCCGCCCGCAGGTCCGACTCCGCGCGCGGCACGTCGCCCATGCGCAGGTGCAGCTGCCCGAGCTGGAAGTGGGCCCACGCCTGGCCGTGCAGCGACTCGCCCGCCCGGTGCAGCACCAGTGACTCGGTGAGCAGGTCCAGGGCCTCCGCCAGCCGGGCCCGGTCGCGCTGCACCGCCGCCAGCGCGTGCAGCGTCCACGCCCGGTCCGTGTCCAGCTCGGGCGAGGCCTGGAGATCGAGCGCCTCCCGCAGCTTCGCCGCCGCGTCGGTCAGGTTGCCCTGGTGGTGCAGCGTGATGCCCAGCGAGCACAGGGCACGGGCCGCGCCCGCGTCGTGATGCGCCTCCCGGTACAGGTCGACCACGGAGGTCAGCGTGGTGCGCGCCTTGTCCAGCTCGCCCAGCTGCCGGGCCGCGATGCCGGTGCGCCACTGCACCGAGCGCACCAGCAGCCCCTGGTCCACGGACTGCGCCAGCTCGCTGATCTCACCGAGCCGGTAGAGGTCGCCGCGCAGCAGGCAGTAGTCGCACAGCGCGCCCAGCAGGTTCAGCACCGCGCCCTGGTCGACGCCCTCCGCGTGTCTGAGCGCGGCCGTGATGAAGCTCGACTCGTCGTCCAGCCAGCGCAGCGCCTCGTCCAGGGACGTGAAGCCGTACTGCCCGAACTGGTTGGAGCGGGTCGACATGTTGCCGTCGACCAGGCGCAGCACCGAGTCGGCCAGCTCGCCGTAGTTGGCGATCAGCCGCTCCTGTGCCGCCGTACGCTCGCCCGGCTCCTCCTCGTCGGCGAGCCGGGCGCGGGCGAAGGCGCGGACGACGTCGTGCAGCCGGTAGCGGCTGCCGCGGACGTGGTCCAGCAGGCCCGCCCGGGACAGCGCCGTCAGCTGCTTGGTCGCCTCGGTCTCGTCCGTGGCCAGCAGCGCGGCGGCGGCCGCCGCGCCCATCGAGGTGCGGCCCGCGAGCGCCAGCCGGCGCAGCAGCCGCCGGGCGGGCTCCGGCTGGTCGGTGTAGCGCAGCCACAGCGCGCGCTCGACCGGCTCCACCGGCCCGTACGCGCCCAGGTCGGCCGCCAGGGCGCGCGGCGAGCGCGGGCCGAGCGACGACCCGGCGACCCGCAGCGCCAGCGGCAGCCCGCCGCACAGTTCCCGGATCCGGTCGCTGGAGTCGGCGTCGTACGGCCCCGAGGCGTCCTGTGCGGCGGCGCCCAGCAGTTCCTCGGCGCCCGCCGCGTCCAGCGCCTCGACCGGCAGCGCGTACACGTGCGCGGGCAGGTCGGGCGGCAGTGCCAGCGGCTCCCGCGAGGTGACCAGCACCAGGCTGTCGGACCGCTCCGGCACCAGGGTGCGTACCTGCTCGGGGTCGGCGGCGTCGTCCAGGACCACGGTGACCGGTACGCCCGTCAGATGCTGGTGGTACAGCTCGCTCAGCCGCTTGACCTGCTGGTCCGCGGAGGAACGCTCGCGGAAGAGCAGCTGTTCGCGCGGCGCCCCGAGCCGGTTGAGCAGATGCAGCAGGGCGTCCCGGGTGTTCAGCGGCGCCTCGCCCCCCGCCGCGGTGCCGTCGCCGCGCAGGTCGACCAGGCAGGCCCCGCGGAAGTAGTCGCGCAGTTCGTGGACGGCGCGCACCGCGAGCGTCGTACGGCCGCTGCCGGGCGCCCCGTGCAGCACCACCACCGTCGGTTTCGTCTCGGTGCTCGCGCGGGCCGCCTGCACCCACTGCCGCAGCTGGGCCATCTCCTGCCGGCGGCCGGCGAACGCCTCGTCCGGCTCGGGCAGTTGCCCGAACGACTGCTCCAGCGCGCTGCGCCCCCGGGCCGCCGCGCTCTTGTCGGCGCCCCGCAGTTTCGGCCCGGTCTTGGCCGGAGCGGTGGACGCGGCGAGCATCCGCTGCTGGTCCAGGAAGGGCCGGATGCCGCGTACCTCCAGCGCGGTGAGCCACTGCAGCCGCAACTGCTCGGGCCCGCCGGGCTGGCTGACGGCCCCGGCACGGTGGTGGGCGGCCGGCAGGTGGGACCCGACCACCTTCAGCACGGTCGCCGCGGCGCCGACGACGCCGACGGCCACGCCCGCGCCCACCGCGGTGCCGGTGCCGGTGCCGAGCGCCACGTCGGCCACCATCGCGGCGACCGCCGCGACGGCGGCGACCAGCAGGGGAGTGCCGGCGCCCTCACGGGCGTACCGCTGCCGGAACGTGAGCTGCCCGGCCGCCGCCTCGTCGAGGGCGTGGGTGTAGGCGTCGTACTCCTCGGCGGACGTGCCCGCCATCGCGTCCAGTGCCGCGCGGGCCCGGGACAGCAGCACGTGCCCGTCCGTGCGTCCGCCCGAGCGCCGTACCTCCTCCTCCACGGCCCGCCTCAGCAGCCCCTCGGCCTCTGCACGATGACTGTCCCGCATGTCGCGCCCCCTCCGGCGGCATCCGCGTCCTCCCGGGTGCCCCGGTGACCCCAGGAGCCCCAGGGACCCTCCCGGCCCCATCCCCGGGTCCTTCCCCGGTTGTGCGTGGGTCAAGTGTGCTGCGTCGAGGAGACCCTGGGGAGAGGCCCGTACGAGGTGCGGCGGCACGGCGCGGCGGCGGGCGCGCCCGGCATCGGCCTCCGGGCGCGCCCTGGTGGCGCTGGATCGTGCGGGATCGTGCGGGTGTGGTCCGGCGTCCCGCCGTTCCTCAGCCGGCGAAGCAGAAGCCGAAGCTCCAGCACTGGACGGTGCGGGAGGCCGTGTCGGCGTGGCCGGTGCGGTCGGTGACCGTGAGGGTGGCCGTGAAGTTCTGCTGGGCGGCCGGGTACCGGTGCGAGGCGGTCACCCCGGTGTCCTTGCCGCCGTCGCCGAAGTCCCAGGCGTAGGAGGCGATGTCGCCGTCGGGGTCGGTGGAGCCGGAGGCGTCGAAGTCACAGCCGGTCTGCATGCAGAAGACGGAGAAGGACGCGGTGGGGGCGCCGCCTGCGGGAGGTGCGCCGGCCCGCACGGACCGGGTGACGGTGTCGCTGTTGCCCGCGCGGTCCGTGACGGTCAGCGTGACCTCGTACGCACCGGCCGCGCCGTAGGTGTGGGAGGGGGCGACCCCGCTGCCCCGTTCGCCGTCGCCGAAGTCCCAGGCGTAGGAGGCGATGTCACCGTCCGGGTCGGTGGAGCCGGAGGCGTCGAAGGCGCAGGACGGTTCCGACTGCGAACAGTCGGCGGTGAACGCCGCCGTCGGTTCTCCCGGCGCGGGGTCGTCGCCGCCCAGGCCGGACACGTTGAGCAGCAGGTTCGGCGAGCCGCCGCCCGGGCTGCCGACCTCTCCCCGGTCGGCGCCGTTCACGAGGGCGTCGCGCACCTGCCCGGGTGCGGCGCCGGGGTGGGCGGCGAGGTACAGGGCGGCGGCACCGGCGGCGTGCGGCGCGGCCATGGACGTACCGCTCATCGTCGCCTGCCCGCCGCCGTTGCGGGTGGAGACGATGTCGCTGCCCGGCGCGAACAGGTCGAGGCAGCGGCCGTAGTTGGAGAAGCTGGAGCGGGTGTCGCTGCGGGTCGTCGCGCCGAGGGTGACCGCGGCGGCGGTACGCGACGGGCTGTACCCGCACGCGTCCCGGTTGTTGTTGCCGGCCGCGACGACGGTGGTGACGCCGGAGTCGATCAGGCCCTGCGTGGCCTGGTCCACGGAGGAGTTGGCGTCGCCGCCGATCGACATGTTCGCCACCGACGGGCCGGAGGCGTTGCGCGCCACCCAGTCGATGCCGTCGATGATCTGCGACCACTGGCCGGTGCCCTGGCAGTTGAGCACGCGGACGGAGACGATGCCGACGTCCTTGGCGACACCGTAGGCCGCGGACCCCACGGTGCCCGCCACGTGCGTGCCGTGGCCCTGGCAGTCACTGGCGTCCGAGTCGTTGTCGATGAAGTCGTACCCGCTGCCGGCCCGGCCCCCGAAGTTCGGGTGCCGCAGGTCGACGCCCGTGTCGATGACGTACGCGGTGACGCCCGAGCCGGTGTTGGGGTACGTGTACGAGTCGTCCAGCGAGCCGTCGACGCGGTCGATGCCGTACGAGGGCGGGTTCGGCTGGGTGCCGACGGCTCTGGCGACGCCGTCGGCCTCCACGTACCGCACACCGTCGGCCGCGGCGAGCCGCTTCGCCTCGGTCTCCGTGGCCGATATCGCGAAGCCACGGAAGGCCGCCGAGTAGACCTGCCCGACCTCGACCCCGTACCGCTTCGCGAGGGCCGACGCGTCGGCCCGCACCTCGGACTCCGCCGCCGCCCGCGCGGACGGCCGGCCTTCCAGGGCCACGATGTACCGGCCGGGGACCGCGCCGGCCGTGTCCGCGTTGCGGATCGGACCCTCGGCGGGCTTCCCGTCCGCCGGGGCCGCGGTGACCGGCCCGGCGAGCGCCAGCACCGTGGTCGCCGCCGCTCCGACGCACAGCGCGCCCAGCTGCCTTCTCCTTCTGCGCATACCTCTGCTCCTCAGTGGGGGTGGGAGACGGTTCCGGAGGGGAGCCACCGGAACCGGGCGGGCTCACCCTCCGCCGAGCGGGATGCGCGAACAATCCGTGGTGCGGTAGGTATCACCTACGTATTCGACGCCGCGTCACTGGCAGGTCGTCCTAAGCGCCTTCGGCCGGAACCTCGGCCCGGGAGGCCACGCCGAGCTTGCGCAGTACCTTCGCGACGTGCTGCTCGATGGTGCGCGGCGACAGGAACAGCACGTCGGCGATCTCCCGGTTGGTGTGCCCGAGGGCCACCAGGCGGGCGACCTCGCGCTCGCGGGGCGAGAGCGTGTCGCCGTAGCCGCGCCGGCCCCGGTGGGACGGGGTCGTCACGCCGGTGCCGCGCAGGACCCGGCGGCAGCGGGCGGCGTCCCGGGTGGCGCCGAGCGCGGTGAACTCCTCGGCCACGTCGCCCATCCGCCGGGCCGCGTCCGCCGCCCCCGTCGCCAGCGCCTCCCGCGCCGCCGCCTCGCCGGCCCGGGCCGCCGCGTACGGGCGGGGGAGCGCGGCGTATCCGGCGCGGGCCGCCCGGAAGGCGGTCACGGCGTCGTCGTGCCGTCCCGCGGCCGCCGCGAGGATGCCCCGGCAGGCGTCCACCGCCGGGCGCCCCAGGGGAACGTCCAGGCCCGCGAGGCCGGCCGCGAGCTGCTCCGTCACCGCCTCCGCCTCCGCCCGGCGCTCCGCCCGCACGTAGGCGGCCACGACCATGGGGGCCAGTTCCGCGCCCCAGCCCCAGATGTCCTTGCGCCGCACCCTGGCCGTCGCCCGGTCGGCCAGGGCGCAGGCCGCGTGCGTCTCGCCGCGGGCCAGCAGCAGCCGGACCATGGCCGCGGACGCCGCCGCCAGCACCGGCGCGGGGCAGTTGTCCGGGTCGCCGAGTCCGGCCCCGGCCAGCCGCGCCTCCGCCTCCTCCCACTCGCCGCGGGCCAGCGCCAACTGGCCCAGGACCAGCTGCGCGTCGGCCATCACGGGCGCCACGCCCAGGTGGCCCTCCCAGGTGCGCCGGGCCCGTTCCCCCAGCCCTTCCCACCGCCCGGCATGCCAGTCCAGGCGCAGCCCCGTCCCCGCCGCGATGCCCGCCACGAAGGTCGCCCCGTGCTCGCCGGCCAGCCGCTCGGCCTCCCGGCAGTAGCGCCGCGCCCGGACGTCCTGGCCCAGCCAGGCGGCGTAGTCCGCGAGGTTCCCCCAGGTACGCGCCGCCTGAACCCCCACCTCGGCCCCCGCCCGCCCACCGCCCCGCAGAGCCACCTCGGCCTCCTCCCACACACCCCGCTCACCGCGACAGGCCCGCAGGGCGAAGTGATTCCCGCGGACGGCCATACGAAGCCCGGCGTCTTGCAGGCCGGTGTGTTGGGGGCTGGGGTCATGCAGGCTGGCGCCTTGGTGGCTGGCGTTTTGGCGCTCGGGGGCGCGCGAGTGGGCGTCTTGGGGTCCGAGGTCCCGCAGGCCGGAGTCTCGCAGTACGGCGTCTTGGGGCTCGGGGTGCCGCATCCCCGCGCTTCGCGGTCCGGGGTTTCGCGGCTCGGTGTCCCGCAGCCCTCCGCCCCGAGGCCCCTCGTCCCGTAGCTCGGGGTCCCGCATCCCCGCGCTTCGCGGTCCGGGGTCTCGCGGCTCCGTGTCCCGCAGTACCCCGCCCGCAGGCCCCTCGCCCCGCAACCCGGCCGCCCACAGCCCCCCGCCCCGAGGCCCCTCGTCCCGTAACCCGGCGTCCCAAGCCCCCGCCTCCCACAGCCCCCCGCCCCCAACCCCCGCCCCCCGCCCCACAAGTGCCTCCGCCCGCTCGATCCATCGCTCGTACACCCGGTACGGATGGTCCCCCCACCCGGGCAGGGCCAGTGCTGCCATGCCGCGGGCCGCGAGGGCTGGGCGGGTGTGGAGTTCCTCCACGGCGATTTCCGTGTCGGCGCGGGCCTGCTCGTAGTCGCCCGCGTGGTTGTGCAGCAGCAGTCCGAGGTTCAGCCGGATCTCGCCGCGCAGTCCGTCCGGCAGCCGGTCGTCCTGCACGGTGCGGCGCAGGAGTTCCGCCGCCTGCCGGTAGGAGACGCTGTGCACCGCCGCCCGGCTGAGCCGGATGGCCAGCCGCGCCCGCTCCAAGGGGCCGAGCCGCGCATCGGACAGCAGGGACTCCAGCAGCTCGACGGCGAGCGCCAGGTCGCCCGTCCGCAGAGCCGCCCGCGCGGCCGCCTTCCCGTAGTGGTGCCAGCGGGTCGTGTCGCCGGACTCCCTGGCGTGGTAGGTGAGTTGGACGAGCGGCAGCGGGTCGGTCCCGTCCAGGGCCCGTACGGCGTCGCGGTGCAGTGCGCGCCGGGCCGGGCCGGTCATGCCTCGGTAGACCGCCTGCTGGGCCAGCGTGTGCCGGAACCCGTAGCGGTCCGGGCCCAGTTCGTGCAGGACGGCGGCCCGCAGCGCCTCCCGGAGCGCGGTCCCAGTCCGCACCGTCCCGACGCCCGCCACCGCCGCGATCAGCTCCTCCCCGGTGGGCACCCGGAGCACCGCACAGGCCCGCACACACGCGACGGCCTCCGGCGAGAGCAGGCTCATCCGGTCGGCCATCGCCTCGTGCAGCCGCGTCGGCACCCCGACCGCGTCCAGCGGATCCGACCCGTCCCACCCGTCGGGCAGCGCCCGCACGACCTCCTCCAGCACGAACGGAATCCCGGCGGTGCGCTCGTGCAGCGCCTCGGCGAGCGCGGCCGGTACCCGGGCGTTGCCGGTGAGCGCCGCCGTCATGCTGCGCACCGCGCTCACGTCGAGCGGCCCCAGCGGCACCAGGACCGCCGTCGTCCCCGGCGGCTGCCGGTACGCCCTGCCCAGCGGCAGCCCCGCCCCGGGCAGCTCCTCACGCCGGTAGCTCAGCACCACCGCCAGCCCGGCGGGCGGATCGTCCACGAGGAACCGCACCAGGTCCCGCGTCCCGTCGTCCGCCCAGTGCAGGTCCTCGACGACGACCACCCCGGCCCCGGCGCCCTCGAGCAGCGCCCGCACGGCGCGGAACAACCGGTGCCGGACCGCCCCGTGCTCGGTCAACGGCTCCGGCGCGGGCGGCAACCGGTCACCCAGCTCGGGCAGATAGGGCCGCAGCGCCCCGCACACCGGGTTCAGTCCGTCCGGCAGCCGGCCCTCCAGCCGCCGCAGCAGCTCGAACACCGGCCCGTAGGGGAAGGGCTCCCGCAGCGGATGGCAGCCCCCGGCCAGCACCGTCCGGCCCCGCACCGAGGTGTGCCCCAGCACCTCCCGGATCAGCCGGGTCTTCCCGATCCCCGCCTCGCCCTCCACGAGAACCACCGCCGGAGGATGCGCGAGGGCGTCCAGCAGGGCGTGCAACTCGCCCGTCCGGCCCACCAGCACGGGTGTCTCGGAGCGTCGCCGGACCACATCACTCATGCACGACTCGGAACGCGGGACGTAGGCGGGGTACACGCGGGAAAAGTGCCGTGGGTTGCGTCGCGGAAACTAACCCGGCCAGGACCGGTGCGGCAATACGCGCGCCGGTCGGCACCAACATGGGCCCGGCAAGCTGGGCCCGGCGCACCCGATCATGCGACGATGCCGGGTATGAATCGCCTGGCTGATTCCCAGTCGCCCTATCTGCTCCAGCACGCCGACAACCCGGTGGACTGGTGGCCATGGGGAGAGGAGGCGATGGCGGAGGCGAGACGGCGGGACGTGCCGGTGCTGCTGAGCGTCGGCTACTCCGCGTGCCACTGGTGCCACGTGATGGCGCACGAGTCCTTCGAGGACGAGGCCACCGCCGCGTACCTCAACTCGCACTTCGTGAGCGTCAAGGTCGACCGCGAGGAGCGGCCCGACGTGGACGCCGTCTACATGGAGGCCGTGCAGGCGGCGACCGGGCAGGGCGGCTGGCCCATGACCGTCTTCCTCACGCCGGACGCGGAGCCCTTCTACTTCGGCACCTACTTCCCGCCCGAGCCCCGGCACGGCATGCCGTCCTTCCGGCAGGTGCTCCAGGGTGTCCACCAGGCCTGGGCGGAGCGGCGGGACGAGGTCACCGAGGTCGCCGGGAAGATCGTGCGGGACCTGGCCGGGCGGGACATCTCCTACGGCGACGCGCGGGCGCCCGGCGAGGAGCAACTCGGGCAGGCGCTGCTCGGGCTGACCCGGGAGTACGACGAGCAGCGCGGCGGCTTCGGCGGGGCGCCGAAGTTCCCGCCGTCCATGGTCGTCGAGTTCCTGCTGCGCCACCACGCCCGCACCGGCGCCGAGGGCGCGTTGCAGATGGCGCGGGACACCTGCGAGCGGATGGCCCGCGGCGGCATCTACGACCAGTTGGGCGGCGGTTTCGCCCGCTACTCCGTGGACCGCGAGTGGGTCGTGCCGCACTTCGAGAAGATGCTCTACGACAACGCGCTGCTGTGCCGTGTCTTCGCCCACCTCTGGCGTGCCACCGGCTCGGACCTGGCCCGCCGGGTCGCCCTGGAGACCGCGGACTTCATGGTGCGGGAACTGCGCACCGCGGCGGGCGGGTTCGCCTCCGCGCTGGACGCGGACAGCGACGACGGCACGGGCCGGCACGTCGAGGGCGCTTACTACGTGTGGACGCCCGCGCAGCTCACCGAGGTGCTCGGCGCCGAGGACGCCGAACTCGCCGCCCAGTACTTCGGCGTGACCGAGGAGGGCACCTTCGAGCACGGCGCGTCCGTGCTGCAACTGCCGCAGCAGGAGGGTGTCTTCGACGCCGCGCGGATCGCCTCGGTGCGGGAGCGGCTGCTGGCCGCTCGGGACGGCCGGCCCGCCCCCGGCCGGGACGACAAGGTGGTCGCCGCCTGGAACGGCCTCGCGATCGCCGCGCTCGCCGAGACCGGCGCCTACTTCGAGCGCCCCGACCTGGTGGAGGCCGCCGTGGCCGCCGCCGACCTGCTGGTCCGGCTGCACCTCGACGAGCAGGTCAGGCTCACCCGCACCAGCAAGGACGGCCGGGCCGGTGCCAACGCCGGGGTGCTGGAGGACTACGCCGACGTGGCGGAGGGCTTCCTCGCGCTGGCCTCGGTCACCGGGGAGGGCGTCTGGCTGGACTTCGCCGGGTTCCTGCTGGACCACGTCCTCACCCGCTTCACGGACGCCTCCGGCTCGCTGTACGACACCGCGTCCGACGCGGAGCACCTGATCCGCCGCCCGCAGGACCCCACCGACAACGCGACGCCGTCGGGCTGGAGCGCCGCCGCGAACGCCCTGCTCTCCTACGCCGCCCACACCGGTTCCGAGCCGCACCGCACCGCCGCCGAGCACGCCCTCGGCGTGGTGAAGGCGCTCGGCCCGCGGGTCCCGCGCTTCGTCGGCTGGGGGCTGGCCGCCGCCGAGGCGCTGCTCGACGGGCCGCGCGAGGTCGCCGTCGTCGGACCGGACGCCGCCGACGCCGCCGCGCGCGGGCTGCACCGTACGGCGCTGCTGGGGACGGCGCCGGGCGCGGTCGTCGCCTTCGGGGCGGAGGGGAGCGACGAGTTCCCGCTGCTGGCCGATCGGCCGCTGGTCGGCGGGGCCGCGGCCGCGTACGTCTGCCGGAACTTCACCTGCGACGCGCCGACGACCGATCCGGAGCGGCTGCGGGCCGCGCTGAACGGCTGAGGCGGCCCGTGCGCGGGTAGTCGAAGAGTGGCGGGCGGACGCGTCCGGGCCCGCGGCGGGGCGGGCCGATCCGCCCGACGTCGCGTCCGCCATGAACCTTTCGGCTCCGGCCGCCGTCTTCGGCATCGGTGCGGACCGCATCGAGATCCGCCGAACCCAGCCCTCCGGAGCCGCCCGATGAGCCACGAGTCCACCGTCCCCGGCGCGTTGGGCCGTCCGGCCGTACGTCCCTCGGAGCTGCCCTCGGAGGCACCCGCGGTGCCGCCCGAGCCGGCCGCCGTCACCATCGTCGTACCGACCTTCAACGAGTCGGGGAACATACGGCAGCTGCTGCGGCGGACGGCCGAGTCGGTGCCGGCCCGGCTGCCCTGCGAGGTCGTCTTCGTGGACGACTCCACCGACGACACCCCGGACGTGATCCGCGCGGCGGCGCCCGACTGCCCCTTCCCGGTCACCGTGCTCCACCGGGACGAGCCGGTCGGCGGGCTCGGCGGCGCCGTCGTCGAGGGCATGCGGGCGGCCGGGGCGGACTGGATCGTCGTCATGGACGGCGACTGCCAGCATCCGCCCTCGCTCGTGCCGGAACTGGTCGCCACCGGCGAGCGGACGAAGGCCGGGCTCGTCGTCGCCTCCCGCTACACGCAGGGCGGCAGCCGCGCGGGCCTGGCCGGCGGCTACCGGGTGGCGGTCTCGCGGGCGGCGACCTGGCTGACCAAGGCGCTCTTCCCGCGCCGGCTGCGCGGCATCAGCGACCCGATGAGCGGCTTCTTCGCGATCCGCCGGGCCGAGGTCACCGCCGACGCGCTCAAGCCGCTCGGCTACAAGATCCTGCTGGAACTGGCCGTCCGCGACCGCCCCGGTACGGTCGCCGAGGTGCCGTTCGTCTTCGAGGAGCGGTTCGCCGGGGAGTCCAAGTCCACCGCGCGGGAAGGGCTGCGCTTCCTGCGCCACCTGGTCGGGCTGCGCACCGCCGCGCCGCTGGCCCGCATGATCGTGTTCGGGCTGATCGGGCTGAGCGGCTTCGTGCCGAACCTGGCCGCCCTGTGGGCGCTGACGTCGGCCGGGCTGCACTACCTGCCGGCCGAGATCGTCGCCAACCAGTTCGGCGTGGCCTGGAACTTCCTGCTGCTGGAGCGGCTGCTCTTCCACGACCGGCGGCGCCACCGGCACTGGGCCGACCGCACCCTGCGCTTCGCCCTGATCGCCAACGCCGACCTGGTCCTGCGCATCCCGCTGATCGCCCTGCTCGTCGCCCAGTTCGGCCTCGCCGTACTGCCGGCCACCGCCCTGGCCCTGGTCATCACCTTCGTCCTGCGCTTCGCCGGCACGGAGGCACTCGTCTACCTCCCGCGCGGGCGCCGCGCCCTCAAGCGCCCTCGCTAGGGCGCTTCCCGCCCCGACTCCGTGAGGGCCCGTGCCACGATCGCCTCCAGCTGGTCGTGGTGGGCGCCCTTCCAGTACGCGCGGCCGCAGTCGCCGCAGCGCGCGAAGACGTCGTACGAGCGCTCGGTGCCGCCCTTGAGCTGGTCGGCCACCTCGTCCTTGGTGGCCGGGGCCAGGGGTCCGTTGCACGCGGTGCACCGGGTCCACGGGCGCAGCTCGGGCCGGAACCGGGCCAGGACCTCCCGGAGCTGTTCCTCGGGGCGGGTGCTGTAGACGTAGGCGCCGGCCCACAGCTCGCGGCGGCGCAGCAGGCCCCGGTCGCGGCTGAGCATGACCCGGCGCTCGGCCGCCGAGAGGGAGGCGAGCGCCGGGTCGCCGAGGTCCGCCGACTGGTACGCCGTGTCAACGCCGAGCAGCCGCAGCCGGCGGGCGAGGGTGCCGAGGTGGACGTCGAGCAGGAAGCGCAGGGGAGCGCCGGGTACCTCCTGGGGGTGCGCGACGGCCCGTACGCGCACCGACTCGCCGCCCGCGGGGACGTGTCCGGTCGGGACCTCGCGGCCGTCGACGAGGAGGGCGCCGACCTCGGTCAGCGGGACGCCGAGGGACTCGACGACGTGCCCGAGGGTGGAGACCCCGTCGGCGGTGGCGCGGGTGACCCCGGTGGGGCGGGCGCGCGGTACGAACAGGTGCAGTTCGGGAGGGAACTCGACGTGGATCTCGGGACCGTTCACCGGTGACCTTCCTCGTGCCGCCGGCCGCCTAGTGATCTGGTTGTGAGTCGGTCGGGCACCACATGAGTTGCCTTCGGTACCAAGTTGGCGGGTTTGGCTGACGGGTGCCGGTCGGCTTC